>JBBTET010000030.1:0-21283 GCA_038042195.1 Planctomycetota bacterium
ATGTAATCGTTGCCTGCGTGGCACGTTGATGTAAAACGAAAATAGAACAGTCAATAGAGATATCAGGAGATGGTCATGGCACGATTGAAGATCAACCCATTAGAGGATCGCGTGGTGGTGGAGCAGGCGGCGGCCGAGGACGTGACGTCCGGCGGAATTATTCTGCCTGAGCAGGCCAAAGAGAAGCCGACGCGCGGCAAGATTCTAGCAACCGGCCCCGGCAAGATGCTGGATTCCGGCAACCGGGCGAAGATGTGCGTATTGGTCGGCGACGAAGTGTTCTATGGCAAGTACGCCGGCACGGAAGTGGACATCAGCGGAACGAAATACACGGTCCTCCGCGAGAGCGACATTCTTGCAGTGATTGAGAAGTAAGAAACCATCAACGCGGCGCGGGCCTTTGTGCGTCCGCCCTCTTCGATAGAAGGAAAGAACTATGGCAACGAAGCAGATGCTTTTTGATCAGCGGGCCTGCGAGATGGTCTGCGAGGGCGTGTCGAAACTCGCCAGGGCCGTCAAGGTCACGCTCGGCCCCACGGGTCGCAACGTGCTCCTGCAAAAGTCGTGGGGCGCGCCGCGCGTCACGAAGGACGGCGTCTCAGTCTCCAAGGAGATTGAGCTTCCGCACCCGTTCGAGAACATGGGCGCGAAGATGGTGAATGAGGCGGCCAGTAAGACATCGGACGTGGCCGGCGACGGCACGACGACGGCGGTGGTGCTGGCCGAGGCGATCTTCAAGGAAGGCTTGAAGAACATGGCGGCCGGTGCGAGTTCGCTCATGCTGAAGCGCGGCATCGATCGGGCCGTCGATGTGGCCATCGAGCAGATTCAAAAGATGGCCATCAAGGTCAAGGGGTCTGACGACATTGCCAAGGTCGGCACGGTCAGTGCGAATGGCGACGAGAGCATCGGTCGCCTGCTCGCGGAGGCGATGGAAGAGGTCGGCAAGGAAGGCGTCATCACCATTGAAGAAGGCAAGAGCCTCGAAACTGAGAAGAAGGTCGTCGAGGGCATGCAGTTCGACAAGGGGTACATCTCGCCGTACTTCATCACTGACGTGGGCGAAATGTCGTGCGTGTTGGAAGACCCGTACATTCTGCTTTTTGAGAAGAAAATCAGTTCGCTCCGCGACCTCGTGCCTCTGTTGGAAAAGGTTGTCAGTTCGGGCAAGCCGCTGATGATTATCTCCGAAGACGTGGACGGTGAGGCGCTGGCCACGCTGGTCGTGAATCGGCTTCGCGGCATCCTCAAGGGGTGCGCCGTGAAAGCACCGGGCTTCGGCGATCGTCGCAAGGCGATGATGGGCGATCTGGCCGTCGTGGTCGGTGGCGAATTCATCAGCGAGGATCGCGGCCTCAAGTTGGAAACCATCGACATCAACATGCTCGGTCGCGCGAAGAAGGTGATCATCGAGAAGGATAACACGACGATCATCCAGGGTGCCGGCAAGAAGAATGACGTCACTGCCCGCGCCGATCAGATTCGGGCACAGATTGAGAAATGCACCAGCGACTATGACAAAGAGAAGCTCCAAGAGCGTCTCGCCAAGCTGACCGGCGGCGTGGCGGTGATTCGTGTCGGTGGGGCGACGGAGATTGAGGTCAAGGAACGCAAGGACCTGGTGGACGACGCCTTTCATGCGACCAAGGCCGCAATGGAAGAGGGCGTGGTCGCCGGCGGCGGCGTGGCGCTGCTTCGCTGCATCGAGCCGATCCTGGAGGCATCGAAGCGAGCTAAGGGTGACGAACGAACCGGCATGGAGCTGGTCGCGCGTGCCCTTGAGTTCCCGACTCGGCAGATTGCGATGAACGGCGGCAAGGACGGCGCGGTCATCGTCTCACAGATACTCGAAGAGAAGGGCAACATGGGGTACGACGCCCGTCGTGACGAATTCTGCGACATGGTCAAGGCCGGGATCATTGATCCGGCGAAGGTCGTCCGTTCGGCCCTGCAGAATGCCGCCAGCGTGGCCGGCGTGCTGCTCACCACGAACGTGATGGTGACGGAGCTGAAGGATGAAGAGCACGAGATTGCCGGCGTTGTCCGATAGACAACGTATGGAACCGTAAGACACGACGTCGGGACGATGGTGAGTAGCCGCGTCCCGATTGTCGTATACGGCGGAGTCGGGTTGGCCTGAACGAGATGCCGGTGGCGACACAGAAAGCGGATTATTACGAGGTGCTCGGTGTCGCCAAGGATTCGGCGCCGGAGGAGATCAAGCGCGCCTATCGTCAGGCGGCGATGAAGCATCACCCGGACCGCAACAAAGGCGATGCCGAGTCCGAGCAGAAATTCAAGGAGGCGGCCGAGGCGTATGAAGTCTTGTCCGACCCCGAGAAGCGTGGGCGCTATGATCGCTATGGCCACGCGGGCTTGGGCGGTGTCGCGGGGCACGACTTCTCGCACATGCGGCCCGATGACATTTTCAGCATTTTCGGGGATATCTTTGGGGATATCTTTGAGATGCCGTTTGGTGCCGGTGGTCGGCGTTCGGAGCGTGGCGTTGATTTGCAGACCGAGATTCTGTTGACGCTAGCCGACGTGGCGAAGGAGACGGAGCGGTCCATTGAGTTTACCCGGAGCGACTTCTGCGACCGGTGCGGCGGCAAGGGAGCCGAGCCAGGGACGAAGGTGGAGTCGTGCAAGACATGTGGTGGCTATGGCCAGGTCGAGCGGACGAGCGGGATGGGTTTCTTTTCCACGCGGATCGTGACGGTGTGCCCCGATTGTCGGGGTCACGGGTCGCGCTTCAGCAAGGCCTGCAAGGATTGCAAAGGCTCGGGTCGCACGCCGAAACGCCGCGTAGTCAGCATCAAGGTTCCGGCCGGTGTGCAGGATGGTCAGGTGATTCGGCTTCGCGGCGAAGGTGAGCCAGCCGAATCGGGCAGCACGCGGGGCGATTTGCATTGCTACATTCGCGTGCAGCAGCATCCCTTCTTGCAGCGACACGGCAACGATTTGCTGTGCGACGTGCCGATCAGTTTTACGCAGGCGGCGCTGGGGGCCAAGTTAGAGGTGCCGACGCTTGATGGACGCGAGGAAGTTGTTATCCCCGCCGGCACGCAACATGCTGAGATGTTTCGCCTGTCGGGCAAGGGGCTGCCGGACATGCGGTCTCGGAAGCCGGGGCATCAGGTGGTGCGTGTGTTGATCGAGATTCCGCAGCGACTCAATTCGCACCAGGAGGATTTGCTGCGGGAGTTTGCCAAGACCGAGGATCGAAATGTCATGCCAGAGAGTAAGGGGTTTTTGGACAAGCTGAAGGACTTCTGGTCGCATCTGGGATAATGGAGGCGACGAGTAGACACGAGTAGATGATGAAGATGGCCGAAGAGACGCCGAAAATTGAATTAGCCGGGGAGGCCGACGTGGCGAAGTACGGCGCGACGGACATCGCCCCGGTGGTCGCGTTGCAGCGCGAGCGCGACGACCTCAAGGATCAATTGCTTCGGGCGCGGGCTGAGCAGGCCAACATCGTCAAGCGGTTGAATCAGCAAAACGTCGATGCGATGAAGTATGCGCACATGGGGATGGCTCGTTCCATCCTTCACGTACACGACAATCTTGAGCGGACCATGACGAGTTTGAAGGATGCGAAGCCCGATGACCCTGTCGTTGCTGGCGTGAAGTTGATCGTCGAGCAGTTGGAGAAACTACTTCGCGATCACGGGGTCACGCCGATTGAGTCGGTGGGGCAGCCGTTCGATCCGATGTTGCACGAGGCCCTGATGCACGACCGACAATCGATGCTACCGGCGGGCACGGTGTCGCAGGAGTTCGAGCGGGGGTACAAGCTGCATGACCGCGTGCTGCGTCACTCAAAGGTGGCCGTCGCGGCGGAGGAGACACCGGTTGCGCCGGAGTCGCCGCCGAATTGAGCGATGGGAGTTGCCATGCCGACGTACGAATATCAATGCAAGAAATGTGGCAAGACCTTCGACATCATGCAGTCGATCAAGGCATCGCCGCTGCGCAAGGCGGAGTGCGAGACGTGCGGCGGAAAACAACCGGTTCGACGGTTGATTGGCACGGGCGGTGCGCTGCTCTTCAAAGGCAGCGGGTTCTATCAGACGGATTATCGTAGCAAGGGCTATCAGGACAAGGCCAAGTCGGAGTCGGACGCGAAGTCCGGTGATTCAGCGAAGAAGGACACGCCGACGACGGACGCGAAACCGGCTACGCCAAAGCCGGACAAGTCGGAGTCGAAGCCCTCTAAGAAAGATTAGCGGCCATCACTCTTTTGGCGATGCCTTTATTTTCTTCTCGGCCAGTTTTTTCCCATCGGACAAAATCCACGCCGCGATGTCGTCGAGGGTGCGCTTGCTGAAGTGGCCGGCGGTCATGTAGTCGCTCGGGGATGGCGGGTCACTGCCGACCATCATGAGGTGGTTGAGTGTCTTGTACCACTTGAAGGTGACGTTCGGCTTACCTTCGAGGCCCTTGCTCCACGCATCGAAGCAGGCCCGCGTGACCTGGTAATCGCGGCCGCCGCCGAGGATGAGGATAAGGCCATTGTATTTCTTCGCGGGTGTGAGCACGTCCAGTTTGTGCAGTTCCGCCCAATATTTGTTCGGCGCCCCGAGCAGCGGTTGCTTGACTTCGCTGATGCGACCTTCGCGAATGAGTTGCGTGTCGGTATGGAGTTCGTCGAGTTTTTTCTTTTCCTTGGCGGTGATCTTGCCGTCCTCGTTGAAGAGGTACTCGAATTGTTCATCAATGAGGTCGAGCAATGATCTCGGCGTGCCGGAGAGGCTAATGATGCCGGCGATCTCCGGGTCGAGGGCGGCGATGAGCGGGACGCAGGTGCCGCCGAGGCTGTGACCGAGCACGAAGACGCGTTTCGGGTCTACGCGCGGATGCTCACGAAGCTGCTTCACGGCGGAAACGGCATCCAGCACGACTTCGTTGTCGATCGAGATGTCGTCGACGGTCATGGTCGCGCCGTATTTGTGCGTGCGCTTCTCGTAACGGAGCACTGCCACGCCACGAGCGGCCAGGCCTTCTCCGATGTCTTTGAAGGTCTTGTTCGGGCCGATGGTTTCGTCCTCGTCGTGCGGGCCGGAGCCGTGTACGAGGATGAGGCCGGGGACTTTGAAGTCGCCGAGTGGAAGCGTGATCTTGCCGGGGAGTTTGAACTTACCTGTTTTGACGACGGTGGATTCCTCTGTGAATCGCGGAGCGGCTTGTCCGACCGGCTTGCTCGTCTGCGCCGAGGTTATTGGTGCCCGCAATGCGACCATGATGACCGTCGCCAATACCATCTGCTTGTTTTTCATGGCATCATTCTCTACTTTACGTGTCCAGTGCTGCCGGGGGCGAAATCATCGACCTGACCGAGGCGTCGATACACAACTAAGGAGTAAAGCCCGGACCAAATCACTGACACGCCAATCGAGGTCATCAAGGTCACGAAACAAGCCTTTTCACTGGCGAAGAGTCCTGCGGCGGCCGAGATCAGGCCGGCCAGCACGAATAGCCGCCCTCCGAGCCGGTGGGTCTTCTCCCAGACAACGTCATTCGCAATCGTCCACGGAGTACGAATACCGACATAAAGATTCCGACGTAACTTGCCCATCCAATTGCCGAGTACGGCGAACATCAACCCGAATAATACGCAGAGTGACGGCCCGATTCGCAGCCGATTCTCCGTCGCGGCGAGCAGCAGGACTATTTGGATGCCGAAAAAGAAGACTGCCAAAGTGACTGCGATACGACCATAGGTCACGCGAAACGTTTCAAAGTTCGAGCGCATCGGGCCAAGCAAAGGCAATACACTCATCAGTACAGCAATGCCGAGCGACACGCCTGGGCCGAGCATGGCCAGGGTCATGGGTGAGCCGTAGTCATCCACTTCGCCGTGGAGGTTCCAGTGGATGGGGCAGGGATTCGGCAGGCGCGGATAGTAGTACGCGCTCAGGCCGGCGTTGGCGAGGACTGCCATTGCGATGAAGAGTAGGTGTTTTCGCGGAATCATGAGTTGCTCCCGTTTGATTCGTCGCCGGACTTCTTGCCATTAGATGAAGAAGGATCCGTGGCGGACTTGTCCGTGAAGTGTTCGAGAAGGAAACGCATCAAGTCGTCGACGACGCTGGTGTTGAGCTTGTATTCGATGAACTGACCGCGGCGCTGGTCGAAGACGAGGTCGGCTTCTTTCAGGACGCGGAGATGAAAGGACAGCGCGTTTGGGGCAATGCCGAGCTGTTCAGCGAGTTGGCCGGCAGTGGTGGGGCCATCTCGGAGGCCGGTTAGGATTTGTCGCCGAGTCTTGTCGGCGAGGGCCTTGAATGACTTGTCAAAACCGAGCATATGGCGATCCTGCAATGCTTCAACAACTATTGAATTATATCGTCCTACCGGGTCTGAGTTCACGCATGAATGGTGATTTGGCGTAAGTCCGTGTTCCTACTGCAATTGGAGCCGGTTCGCTGATGTATACATGAAGGGCAGGGATTGCTCAGGAGGAGATTGCCAGTGGGCAATCGCTATAATGGCCGATCATACATGGGGTTATGTGCGTAGTTCACAACCTCCGCCAATGGAACCCTCGTAACCATGCCGACTTTTTCCTATGTCGCTCGCAACTTGCAGGGGCAGACCGTGACTGGTGTGCTGGCAGCCGATAACCAGACGCAGGTGCTGCGGTCGCTGGATGAGCAGTCGCTGTTTCCCGTAGAGGTGCGCGAGGGCGGGAAGGCCGGTCGATCATTGGGTGGAGGGAAACGGAAGGTCAACTCCAAGTACATCGCGGTGCTGTATTCGCAATTCGCCGATTTGCTGCGGGCCGGCGTGCCCGCGCTTCGGGCGTTGGACGTATTGCATCGGCAGAGTTCCAACGCCGTGCTGAAGGAGATTCTGAAGGAAGTCCGCGAAGACCTGTCCAGCGGCCAGACGCTCGGCGACGCGATGGACAAACATCCCAACGCATTTGGTACGTTGCACGTCTCCATGATTCGCGCCGGTGAGAAGGGCGGTTTCCTTGAAGACGTGCTGGCCCGTATCGCGGTGTTTACGGAGCGGCAGAACGAATTGAAGAACAAGCTGACCGGGGCCTTGATGTACCCGGCGATCCTGATGTTCGTCGGCACGGGCATCGTGATCTTCCTGTTGCTCAGCGTCGTGCCAAAGGTGCGGGGTTTCCTTCGTGGGGAACTGCCGGTCCTGACCCAGATCGTTTTTGCGATGTGCGATTTTCTGAAGGACAACGGTCTGATCGCGCTGGGCGGCGTGATTGGTCTCGTGCTGGCGTTTGCGGCCCTGCTGCGGAGTGAGGCCGGTCGAGACTTCTATGATCGATTTCAGCTCAAGGCCCCGATGATGGGCAAGATCGTGACGCTGGTGGCGATTTGTCGATTCTGCCGCATCCTGGGCACATTGCTGCATAATGGCGTGCCGATCCTTCAGGCGTTGAAAATATCGCGGGATTCCGCGGGCAATCGTCTGTTGATGCAGGTCATTGAGGGCGCCACGGAAAGCGTTCGCAAGGGGGCGAGCCTTGCCTTGCCGCTGGGGCGGAGTGAGCTGTTCCCGTTGGATATCATTGATATGATCGCGGTCGGTGAGGAGAGCAATAATCTGGAAAACGTGCTGGTGAACATCGCCGACTCGTATGAGGCCCGGACGGGTCGGCAGATTGATTTGATGGTCCGTCTGCTGGAGCCACTGCTGTTGGTCGGCATGGCGGGTATCGTGGCGGTGATCGCCGTGGCGCTGTTGCTGCCGATCCTGACCATGAGCAGCACGGCTGCGATGTAGGTGAGAGGGCGGCCATACTGGCTGCAATCAAGATACTGGTGTACGGTATTATCCTTCTGAAGGAGTCATGACATGAACGTGCGTACGTCCAAGAAAATCATTCGCAAGCGGAGGGGCTTTACGCTCCTTGAAATTCTGCTGGTTGTCGGGTTGCTGGCCCTGCTGGCCTCGTTCGCCATTCCGGCGCTCATCGGCCAGGGTGAGAAGGCCAAGTGCAAGATGGTCGAGGCGGCCATCGGCCCCAATGGCACGCTCTCCCAGGCCATTAAGATGTTCAAGTACGATATCGGGCATAATCCGGATACGCTTAAGGACCTCGTCGAGAAACCGAGCAACTCCGACGACGCCAAGAAGTGGTCCAAGTATCTCGAAGACGTCTCCGGCTTGAAGGATCCCTGGGCGCATGATTTCCTTTACAACGCCAAGGGATCAAAGAACGAAGGCGACGGCAAATTCGACCTTTGGAGCGTCGGACCCGACGGTCAGGACGGCACCGACGACGACATCGTGAATTGGAAGACGGATAAGTAAGGCTTGAGACTTGAGGTTTCAGGCCGGTGTGAGGTACGGGGGATGGTGTCTGCGCGTCGACATTTGGTAACGAACTGTGGCACGGGGCGTCGTCGCGCGCGTGGGTTTACCCTTCTCGAAATTCTGCTCGTCGTTTTTCTGTTGTCGCTGCTGGCCGCTGCGGCATGGCCGGCGATGTATGCACGGCTGGCCAGCGCCCAGTTGCCGGAGACGGCCGACCGATTTCGCTCGCTCATGTATCTCGTACGCTCACACGCCATGATGGAACAGCGTCGTGTGCGGATTCGCTTTGAGTCAGGCGAGCGACAGCCCCTCATCGAGATTGAGCCGGACCCGATCATGCAGCCGGGGCAGTTCGCGCTGGTCGAGGAAGATTGGGCGATTGAACCGCCGCTGCTCAATGGCGTTCATGTTCATACCGTGATCCCCGGTCGGCCAGCGTACTTGACGCCCGTGGCGACCAATGGCGAGGAGACCACGGACGATCTGATCGGTGCGGAGACAACCAGCGATCTTAACGAGGGACAGGCGCAAGAAAACCTAGAGATTCAGAAGGCCGAGTCGACGGCGCTCGATGAGAAGTCCGATGAGAAGCGGCCAAACCTGATCTTTGAGACGGACGGCTCGACTGATTGGGCGACGGTGGTGTTCGCGGAGTTGCCGTCGAGTGAGGAGCTTACGGATTTGGATAGACAATATTGGGTGGTTCTTGATGGGCGCACGGGATTGGCAAAGGTCACTGAGGGGATCACGCAGGAGCGGCTGGCCAGTGCGGAGTTCACGATCGCGCGAGAGAAGTTGATCCTGCCCCGGACGAACGATGTGAAGGACACGACGCTCAATATTTCCAGTGAGTTGAGCGGCGCGGCGGGGATGTTTGGCGCACAAGGGGGGCAGGGGTTGGGTGATACGAAATCGCCCGAGTCGCAAGGACAGCCGGCGTTGCCCAATGCGCAGGTGCCGCAACTGCCCGATCCGACGGTTGATGCGGGGCAGAAAACTCCGACCGACGGGATGGCGGAGTTGGAGAAGCAGTTGGCGGCCGATACTAGCCTGACGGAGGAAGAAAAGGCCGAGATTCGCAAGACATTTCAGCAGGGGCAACAGAGTTCTGGCGGCTGAGAATCGGCCTGTCCAGACTGTGATTCCCAGCTCCTTTCAGCATTAACCTCTGGTATTTGCACGTCTTATGGCTGCGCTTGGTGCTTATCGGGTTGCAGGCTTAGGTCATTGAAATCGACGTAACCTGCGACCTGACAGGGGCTTGTCGGTAAAAGCAGGAGGCCCGACGAGCACGATATCTCGCCTAGCCCATTGGAGTGTGCGATGCCGGCTGTACCGAGTTTGAGCCGAGGTGGTGGTCTCCTCAACCTGCGTGCGATCACCCGGATTGCGGGCGGGCCATCGCGCGCGCGTCGAGCCGCAGCGTTGCTGGAAGTGGTGGTTGCGTTGTCGATCCTGCTGTTGGCGATGGCCATGGTGGGGATGGCGTTTCGGAATGGGGCGATGAATGTCGATCGCTCGGAGCAGACGGCGCGGGCGATTCAGATGACGCAGCGTCTGCTCGGCGAGCTTTCAACTAGGGTGACTGTTGTTGGCGAGAAGGAGGCGGCCGGCAGCTTTGGCGACGAGTATCCGCCGGACATGTGCTGGCGCGTTGCGGTGACGGTCGCCGACCAACTGCCGGGGTTGCTGAATCTTGAAATCGAAATCTTCAACGGTGCGCCCGAGAGCAAAGAAGAGGAGCGCCAGACGATCCTTCGCACGTTTTCGCAGCAGGCTGTGTTCGTGCCGATCAACATGCAGCGCGATTTCGGAATGACTGCCGAGCAGCTCGAGCAACTGACGCAGGCGATCCCCGGTGGGCAGGCCGTGTTCGATCCGACGAACTTTGATCCGGCTTCGATCGCTCGGTTGGACATGGACATGCTCAAGGAGCTTCTCCCCATTCTCATGCAGGCGTTTGGCGGTCAGGCTGTCGCGGAGAATCTCGGCGACATCATGAAGGCCGTGCAGACGGGGGACACGAGCGGCTTGCAAGACCTGGCTCAGAAGGTGCAGCAAGGGGGGCAGCAACCCGGACAGGGAGCATCGGGTCAGCCGCCGAGCGGTCAACCGCCGCGCGGCTCGTCGAATCAACCGCAGCGACCGAATGACGTGCCCAAGCGGCCGCGCGGTGGGGGAGGCGGTCGGTGAAAACGTTCGCTATACAACCGAAACGACGGCGTCGGGCAATGACGCTCATTGAGTTGCTTCTGGCGCTGGGACTCGTCGTGCTCGTTTCATCGATGATGTTTTTGTTCTTCAACCAGACGCTGCGCACACGCGAGCATGGACGACGGATGATGACCGATGGCCGGCTGGCCCGGGTGATCGCGCACAAGATCGCCGACGAGATTCGCTCGGCGGGGGGAACGCTGCCCGGCGTTGGTCCCGGCATTGATGGGAAGGAACGGGTCATCACGCTTCACACGACGGCGTTGCCCGACAAGGACGTGTTTCAACTTCGCGGCATCAAGGACGCGCCAGTTCAAAGTCAGAGCGACGTGCGCATGGTGCAGTATTACCTCGGCTATGACGCCGACGTGTCGCATGAGTATCCCGATGGGACGCAGGCATCGGCACCGATGGGGCTGGTGCGCAGCGAAGTCAAGACGCTCTTTCAGACGTCACCGAACGAGAACAATGAGCAGTCGATGAGCATCGACTTGTTGGCGACCGAGATCAAGTATCTGCGATTCCGGTATTTCGACGGGGCGGAGTGGCTGGATCGGTGGAAGCTCGGAGCAAGTCCGTTCGGGGCGTTTGCGAATACGCTCCCACAGGCGGTGGAGGTCACGGTCGGATATGACGAGGTCGCGCCCGAAGAAGAGGACGAAGAGGCGCTGGACTTCGACGACTCGAACCTGACACCCGCGCTGCCTGAGCCGTATAACTCGCGCACCTACACCGAGACAGTCTGGCTTCCGCAGGCGGATGCGTTCATGGGGTCGCGCCTGCTTCGAGCGCAGAACAGCATCGGCTCGGGAGACAAGGGTGGCGAGGCGAGCGCGGGAGGGGGCAGCTGAGATGACTACAACACGTTGCTCATCGAATCCGCGCGGGTTGATCCTCATCGTCGTGCTCGTGGTGGTCGTCTTGCTGGCGCTGCTCGCGGCGAGTTACACGTTTATGGTCCAGGCGCATGTCCGCGCGACGATGACGGAGCGGGATCACTTTCAAGCGCGCATGGCAGCGCAGAGCGGTATCGAGCGTGCGGTTGTCCTGCTGCGCGAGAATCGCAACGATCCCGGAAAGTGGTATGACAACCCGGCGGTGTTCCACGGCGCGATTGTCTACACCGAGTCGAAGGATGCCGCGCGATCCGAGTTGATTGAGCGCGAGACCTACGACCCCAGTGCGCCGCCGACGTGGCGATTCAGCCTCATGGCCCCGAACTATGACAATCGTTCGACGGTGCGCTATGGCATCACCGACGAGTGCTCCAAGATCAACATCAACACGGCGACCGAGGAACAGCTTCGTCGCCTCTTCGACCTCACCATCCCGCGTGACAGTCAGCATCCGGTCGACATTGAGGTGCTCGTGCAATCGCTTCTTGACTGGCGCGAACCGGGCGAGGCCGCGCGACCCAGCGGGGCGAAGAGCGACTATTACCAATCGCAGCGTCCGCCGTATCGGTGCAAGGGCGCGCCCTTTGCGACCGTGGAAGAGTTGCTCATGGTGCGCGGCTTCAGTGGCTGGGTGCTTTACGGTGAGGATTACAATCGCAACGGGATGCTCGACCCCAACGAAGATGACGGCACGACGACGTTTCCGCCGGACAACTCCGACGGCACACTCTTCGTCGGACTCGCACCGTATCTGACGCTTTGGTCCAACGAGACGAACCTCTCCGCCGACGGTCGACCGAAGATCAACCTCAACATGGAAAACACGCAGGATTTGCAGGCGGCATTAGAGGCCGAAATCCGACCCGAACTTACCAGCTATGTTATGCAGGTCCGCACGGGGGGTACCCGCTTTAACAGTGTCATGAACCTCATTCCGGCACCTCCGCCCGACCCGGAAGAAGAGGGAGAAGTCGAATCCAAGAAACCCAGTTCTCAGCCAGTTACGAGCCGTCCGACCGGGAGCCAACCCACTTCCCAACCATCCAAAGGAATGTCTGGCGACGGCAGGAGTGGATCATCCGATCAAAATGCACCCGGGTCCGAGAAGAGCGGCAAGGCCCCGGTGTTCAAAGACCTGACGCCAACGCCGCCGCCGGGAACGTATGACGACCTGCCGCAGATTCTGGATCGGCTGACGGTAAACCCCGCGCCGTTCCTAACCGGGCGGATCAATGTGAGTACCGCGCCGCGCGAAGTGTTGGCGGCGATTGAAGAGTTGTCGCCGGAGCAAGTCACTGCGATCGCGGCGGCGCGGTCGACGTTGAGACCGGAGGATCGTACGACGGCCGCCTGGCTTTTGCGGAGCAACGCCATCAGCGAGAACAAGTTCAGACAGATTTTCAACAAGATCACGACGGGGTCGTCGGCGTTCACGATCGAATCCGTGGGCTATGCCGACCACACCGGCGTTGTCGAGCGGATCAACGTCGTGTTGGAGATGCGCGGCCCGATGCCGCAGTACCTGTACACGCGCAATCTGGCGAAGCTTGGACCGGCCTATCGACCGCACGGCATCGAACAACGAGGCACCACGGAGCGAGTCCGCTGACCATGAAACTGTCGTTTGGAAAAAACAAGCTTCTCGCCCTCGACTGGGATCGCAAAACGGTGCGCATGGTGCTCGTGCGCCCGCGCGCCGATGGGGTCGATCTGCTCAAGGCATCGTCGGTGGATATTCCGGCGACGATTCGTCATGACGATGCCGAGTCGCTCGGCGGATTCATTCGGGAGGCGATGGGGCAGGTCGGGATCAGCGCGACGCAGGCGATGATTTCCATTCCGCGCGACCATGTCGTGCTGAACACACTTGAACTTCCGCCGACGCCGGCCGAGGACATGCCGGCGATCGTGTCGTTTCAGATCACCAAGGAATTGCCGTTTGCCGCCGAGGAGGCCGCGCTGGATTTCGCGGTCAGCGGCACCTTCGATCCGAAACTGCCGTGCAGCGTGTTGGTCGCCGCGGTTCGGCGCGAGCAGTTGAACTTTTATCAGCAAGTCGTCGAGCACGCCGGTCTCTCTGTCGAGCGTGTCGGATTGCGACCGTTTGCGAATCTTGTCGCCGTGACGGCCCGGGCGCAGGAGTTGAGTCAGAAGGCGCTGCTGATCGTGGAGATCGGTCCGCAGTACACCGAGATCGACATCGTGCGCGACGGCCGATTGATGTTCAGTCGCGCCGCCCTGTTGACGCTGCCGGAGCAGGTAAGCGTTGATGGTGAGTCGTTGACCGACAGCCGGATTTCGACGACGCGACCGACAGATCGAGATGAGGACGACACCACGCGTCAGGCGATCAGCGATCTGATGGTGGAGATCGTTCGGTCGGTGGAAGCCTATCGCGCGACTGATCCGACGGTAAGTCTCGATCACATCGTTGTGTGCGGAGCGACCGGCTTTGAATCGCACCTGGCGCAGGCATTGGGGGCGCGTTATGCGACGACGGCAGCGCTCTTCACGCCTGATCGTGCCATGCAACTTGCCACACCGCGTGCGAAGGAGTTGCGCGGGTTCAGCGCGGCGCTGGGCCTGGCCATCGGCCACGCGCGGAAGGGGCTGGAGACGATTGACTTTCTGCATCCGAAGAAGCCGGTGAGTCGGCGCTCGGTGCAGATGAAGAAGCTTCCAGTGGCGGTGGCGACAGCGCTGTTGTTCATCGGATCGGGGGTGACGTTTCACCTGCGATTCATCAAGCCGTTGCAAGATCGCGCGAAGCTGCTCGACGGGGAACGGGCCAAGCTGAAGAAACAGGAAGAGCCGGTCGTCAAGTTCAAGGATCAGGTGGAGTCGCTTGAGAGCTGGATGGCGTCGGAACAGCACTGGCCGACGGTGTTGGCGATGCTCACGGAGGTTTTCCCTTCCGAGACCGAAGGCTACTCGACGCGCGCCGACTTCGAGATCACGCCGAATCCGAAAACGAACTCACGCGACGCCTTGATGCGGATTCGCTTCCGCACGGCGTCGCTCGGCACGGTCAACTCGCTTGCCGCCAAACTTCGTGAGGCGGGTTTCTCCAACGTCGTGCCAGGCAAGGAGACGCCGTCCGAGATGGGGCGCGACGGATACAAGTACGACACGAACATCGATGCCCTCGTACCGAAGCCGACGCGCGAGGAGGACGCCACGGCACCTGGCAATGGGCCAGAGGACAAGCCCGCCGACAAACCGGTTGCGGAACCCGCGAAGCTGCCTCAGGCGAAAACACCTGACGCACCGGCAACATCGCCGAAGGTGATCCCTGACGAAAAACGAGTGCACGCTGCGGACCAAGCGGTGGCACCGACGACACAGGGGGCCGAGCGATGAACCCGCGCGAGAGGAAACTGCTCCTTGTGATCGGGTCCGTCGTGGGACTCTTCGTTGCCTACAACGGCGTCAAGTATCTATTCATCACACCAATCAAGGAAGCCAACGAGAAGATTGTCAAAATCACGAACGAGACGAATCGCCTCAACGGTGTGTTGCGGTCGCGCGAGAATCTGGCCCGTCGTTGGAAAGACCTCACCGCCCGCACCTTTTCCTATGACCCGGCGGAGACGTCGAACCGATTTGGCCAGGACCTCAAGGCCGTCATCAAGCAGCATAAGATCACCGTGACATCCATTGCGCCGGCGAGCGGCCTCAAGATCGGAAGCAAATCCGGCATTGAGGCGGTGGGGTATCGCCTGACAGCCGAGGGAAAGTTTGCGGACACGCTTTCGTTCCTGCTTGACCTCTACAAGTCACCTTACCTGAGCCAGGTCTCCAAGCTGGCCTGGGCGCCGGTCCTGCAAAAAGGGCGCGGCCGTGACGAGGTGAAGTTGGAACTCACGATTGAGACGCCGGTTGCACCAAGGATTGACAAGAAACAGATACCGGAGGCGGGCGACGTGGCGTTGCTGCCGAAGGAGATTGATGTCGCGATGGGGCCGTCGCGCCTGAATCCCAAGGCGACGACGGATTTTCCGCTGCTTGCGGATCGACTGATATTCCGTCCCTACGTTCCGCCGCCGACAAATGTGATCATTGTAGACAATCAGGATTGGAAGACGGTGGCGCTGCGCATCGTGTATCTGTGGGACGGGAAGATCAACGAAGAGGTCGTCGACACCCTCGCCAGTAAGTCGCAGCGCACGTACACGAAGAAAGGCGACATCGTCGAGGTGTCGGGGGCCTACGCCGATGGAAAGTCGATCGGGCCGGAGCGATTTGATTTCAACATCAAAAAGGACTTCACATTTCTAGTCTCGGTTCATAGTCCCGCGCCACCGCCCGTCGTGGTGGACCTCGCGGTGGACAACAAGGACAAAGACCCGGTCGACATCGAGTTGGTCGTCACGCCGAACGAGGGCGCTGCCAAGACCAAGCCCACCATTCGCGTCAAAGCCGGCACGCGCGAGGATATTGACGCGTATCAGTGCAAGAGTCTGCAAATCACAGCTACTTACGCATCCGGTAAGAAGGCATCGTCTGCGACCTTTTCGCCCGGGGCGAGTAAGCAGACGTATACCGTTCCGATGGAGCCGGCTGAAGCGGTGGTGGAAGGGCCAAAGAACGTGAACGATCCGCCGGCCGACGCGGGGGCGGTGGTGACCGGGTTGGTCACGTATGAGGGGACGCAGGAAATGATCGCCAACGCAAGCGGCACTCGAAAGGTGATCCGCGCAGGCGAACCGGGGATGGTGGATGGGGGCGCATTGCTCGCCGTTCATCCGCTCGGGGGTGTGGTGAAGATGCCCAGCGGCAATTTTTATCTGTATCCGCTCGGCAAGAAGTTCACTGACCGTGTGAAGCTGGAGGCGATGGAAGAACAGGAACTGGCCACAGCGATTGATACGTGGTCGAAGCACTAGGGCCGTGGAGGCGTGTGATATGAAATCGAGGCGAACTCGCATGACTATTCGGATGACTCAATGGCTCGTCGCGGCGATGGCTTGTTGCCTGCTTGTTTGCACGACGCTGACTGCCCAGACGACCCAACCATCAACCGCGCCCACGTCTCAACCAGTCGCCGCGGAGCCGAAGAAGTCCGGCGTGCCGACGGATGATGAGATCGAGGCGGCGAAGCGCGCGGTGCTGGAGGCGTCGGCGAAAAAGAATCGTGCCCTCACCGAAGAGAACGCAAAGAAGGGACCCACACAAATCAAGTCGGGGAGTCTTTCACCGACCAAGCCGAATGCGGCTGTACCGACGCCACCGCCTCCACAGGCACAACCGAAGTCCGCGAAGAAGGGTTCTGAACGACCGGTGAAGTCATTGATACCAAAGACGCCGGAGGGCGGTGCGACGACTCCTCCGCAAGGCAGCGCGGCGACGCCATCGCAGGGTGGCGTAGCGGCAACTCCGCCAGGGATTAAGCCGGGGGCTCCGGTGCCGACGCCGGCGACCAAGGAGGCCGCGCCGACCGCAACCGAGGGCGGGTCACCCATTGGCGAAACTCAGACCACGATTCGATTTGAAGTGGGCGCTCCCAATCCCGATGCACGAACGTATCGCTTCGACTATCAGGCGACGCCGTGGAATGACGTGCTCACGGACTTCTCGCGCATGAGTGGTCTGCCGTTTCTGAATCAGCCTGACCCGCCGATCACGGAAAATATGACATTCCGCAGTCCGCGCGACATGACCTACAAGGAAGCGTTGCATCAGTTGAACGAGTTGCTGCTCAACCGGCCTCTCAACAAGTACCTGATCCATCGTCAGCAGAATTATCTCACGATCAAGCGATTGCCCGACTTGATGCGCGAGATTCCGCCGGAGCGGATGTTTCGTTCATTTGAGGAGATGGACGCATCCAAGCCGGATGACTTTGACATCGTCATGGTGAATCTCCCGACACCGACGGGATGGAGTTGCTATGAGATCATTGAGGAGTTTCGGACGTTTTTTTCGGATACCTATGGCACGCAGTGCAAGGGCGATGTCATTGAGCTGACCGGCATCGTTCTGGAACATCATCGCTTTGAAAAGGTCGTCAAAAAACTCGCCGGCGAGTCCGACCCGCAAGGCCCCGACACGCGACCCAAGCGCACATTCGAACTAAAAGTCACGAAGGCCACGGACATTCAGAACATGTTGCGGCAGATATTCCCCGTGACGGCCGCCGGTGCGGTGCGGCCCGGTGCCGGCCCCGGCGTTGACCCGAAGGCAGAGAACGCCAAGAAGATCGACATGATCCCCGATGTGAAGAACAACAAGCTCATCGTCATCGCGTCGCAGCGCGCCCTGGATGAAATCTCGCAGATGATTGAAAAGTTGGACACCGGTGCCGCGGCAGCTCCTGTTGAGTTGCGAATCGTCAAGTTGCAATACACCGACGCGAATCAGATGACCATGCTCATCAAGCAGATTTTCGCGCGCGAGCAGCAGGAGTTGATTCAGGATCCGACAGTCCACGTGCCGCCTGAGCGCAAGGCCGCGGCACGGCGCGACATCTTCGCCGATCCGTCATCGAACTCCGTGATCCTGCTGGGGACGAAGGATGGTTTGGAGTCCGCCGAAAAGCTGGTGCGCGAGTGGGACAAGCCGGATGAGAACACCGTCACTCAGATTGTCGAATTGAAGAATGCCGATGCCGCCACGGTGGCCGCGACGATGGCCACGATTTTTCCGCCGCAGGCCAAGCCGGGGCAACAGCCGCCGAAGATCGCGGCACGGACGAGTAACACGCTGCTGGTGTCGGCCTCGAAGCAGGATTTTGAAAAGCTCAAGGACACCATCGCCAAACTCGACGTGCAGCCCGACGACGAAGCGAAGCAGCACCTCGTCAAGCTGACCAACGCAACGCCGAGCGGTTTGTCGGGCATTCTCTTGCAGATCGCGCCGGGCATCGTGCCGCCCAAGGCGCAGGTTCCCGGTCGTCCGCCCATGCAGGGCCAGGTTGGTGGCACGTCCATGCGGTTCGTGCCGGATGATGCGAGCGGGTACCTCATTGTCTATGCCAGCGACAAGGAGTGGGAGCGCGTTGAGCCGCTCATCAAGCAACTTGATGAGCAGACCGGCATTGGCGAGTCGAAGCTGACGACGATCGCGCTCAAACATGCCAGTGCGACGGACATGGTGAATACGCTGAAGATGATGTTCCCGCCGCCGCCGCCGCAACAGGGCAAACCGGTCGGCATGGCGCAGGCCGCGTTTCTCGCGGATGAGTACAACGACGCCGTGCAGATTTACGCCTCGACCGAGTTCACCAAGAAGGTCGAGCCGATCGTGCGGCAACTCGACATCCCGACCAAGGGCGATTTGACGGTCATCAAGTTGACGCACGCCAAGGCCGAGGCCATTGCGCCGATCCTTACGCAGGCAGTGGCGGGGTCAAGTGGTGCGCCTGCTGCGCCGGGTCAACCGGGGCTGCCGCAGCTTCAGGCACCTCGCGCCACAGGTTCGGTGCGCATCGTCGCTGAACCGATCACCAACTCCCTGCTCGTGCAAGCACCGGCCAAGGAGTTGGAGCAGATTCAGAAGCTCGTGGCCGACATGGAAGAAAAGTCGCAGACGGCTCGCGTGATCGTGGAGGCGAAGAACCGCGGCGCGACTGAGTTGGCCGAAATCCTCAAGACGTTGACGAGTAGCGGTGGGGGACCGGTGGCTGCGATCAAGGCACCCGGCGCGCCGGCGTCGACGGGAAGCATGATGATTTTGCCCAGCGGTCGCACGATCATCCTCGACGGCCCGCAGGATCAGGTTGCCAAGTGTCTCCAGTTGCTCGATCAGATCGATGTGCCGTACGACCAACCGATCTTCCGCAAGTATCGCGTGCAGGACGCGGAGGAGGATGAGAAGAAGCTGCGGGCGATGCTGGCGATGAGCCCGTCGGGCAAGGCGAGCGGTGCGAAGCCGGCCGGTGCGCCGGGGACGCCTCCGCCTGCGCAACTCGCGGCCCCCGAGGCGATCACGATCTATGCGGACACGAATGAGAATACGCTGATCGTTGGTGCGAAGGTGGAGGGCGATCTCAAGATTGTGGAGAGCTGCCTCACACTTGTGTTCACTGATCCGACGGAGTTGCCCAAGGGGCCATCAGGAGCCGTGCAGCCGTTCTTCACGGTTGCGCTAAAGAACAAAGACGCGTTTGACATTGCTTATGACGTGGAAGACCTCGTGAATCCGGAGAGCAAATCGGGCGGCATCAAGGTTGATGAAGGACCCAACAAGAAGACGCTGCTGGTGAAGAACTGCAGCAATCCGGCGCAGAAGCAACTGGTGATGGATGTCGTGGCGATGTACGACGTGCCGGAGCGTGGACGTGTGACGAAGAACAAGCGAATTCTGGATTGCAAGATTCCGCCTTCCCTTGCCGCGAAGATCATCTCGCAAAACTATGTGTCCACCGACGGCCGCAAGGTCAAGGTGATCGGCGACCTGTCGGCCGGTTTGGTGCCGACGATTGATATTCACGCGGATGAGCCGCCGGAGCCGACGACGCAGCCCTCGCGGTCGATGATTACGCCCTGCGTATTGCCCGCGAGCATATTGATCAGCCTGGCTTCGATTTACCCGGCGCAGACGGCCGAACCGCTGCACGATCCGGGGACGTGTCCGATCTGTCGGCAAAGCGCATGCACGTTGCCCGGTGGAATGGTGGCGTCGCTAGAGTCGTTGATCACCGCGTCGTTCGACGATCCGATCTATGACACGCCGAAGGATGAAGAAAAAAAGAACGACGCTGCACAGCACAATCATGTCACAACGCCGTCGAAGCCGGCTACGGAGGACTCTCCCGCGGACGACGCATCGCTCGAACCAACCGTGATCATTGATCCGGATTCGGGGAAGATCATTATCCTCGGTTCCGAGGATGACCTCGATGACATGGAAGACATTTTGGATGACCTGACCGAAGGCGACTCGCCACCGGTAATCCGCCAGTTTCCATTGAAGTATGAAGATGTGAACAAGGCCGCGGCGCTTTTGGAGCAGGTGTTCAATCAGGGCACGGCGCAGGTTGGGAAGAAGGGTCGCGGCCAACAGGCTCCGATCATGCAACCGGCCCCAGTGCAGCCGGGCAAGGCACCGGTTCCCGGTCAACCACAGGGACAGCCCGGCCAGCCGCCACAGCCCGGCCAACCCGGTCAGCCGCAACAACAGATGCAGCAGCAGGCCGGTCCGAGTCGCATCAAGGCGATCCCAAACGTGCGCACGAAAAGCCTGCTCGTCGTCGCGCCGCCACAGGATATTCCGCTGGTCATTGACGTGTTGAAGACGATTGATCAGAAGGTGGCACCGTCGAACAAGAATATCCGCATGTTCCGGTTGCAGAATCTGGAGGCGTCTCAGGTGGTGACAAGTTTGCGCGAGGTGCTTGGCTTGGAAGCAAACGCGCGCGGGGCGCGCGGCGGACGTCAACAAGGTCAGCCCGGTCAACCGCAACCGCAGGAGGGTCAGCCTCAGCAACAAGTGTTCCAGATGGCCGGTCAACAGGGACAGGGCGCGACGGCACTGGTCTCTGCGGACGAAGTAAAGCTCACGGCGGAAGAACAGACCAACACCGTGATTGCGCAGGGGCCGACGGACACGCTCGACCTGATTGACAAGTTGATCGGCGACCTAGAGAAAGAAACAAATACCACGCAGATCGTCATGCGGCGCGTGCCGCTCGAACATGCCCGTGCGACCGACATTGCGACCGTTGTGAAAGAAGTTGCCGGACAAGTTGCAGGTGGTGGTGGTGGCGGCGGCGAAGGAGGCCGCGGTCGGGGTCGTGGCGGGTCGATCAGCGTGAATGCCGATCCGCGCACCAACAGCGTGATCCTCGCGGGACAGGCAAAGGAAGTCGATCGCGTTGAGAAGGTTGTTAAGGACCTCGACGTGGATCAGGAGGGGGCCGGCGTGAAGCAGTTCGCGGTGAGCGG
>JBBTET010000031.1:0-28242 GCA_038042195.1 Planctomycetota bacterium
GTGTTAAACCGGAGGAAGGTGGGGACGACGTCAAGTCCTCATGGCCTTTATGCCCGGGGTTGCACACGTCCTACAATGGGATGGTACAGAGCGATGCAAAACCGCGAGGTAGAGCAAATCGCAAAAAACGTCCCTCAGTTCGGATCGCAGGCTGCAACTCGCCTGCGTGAAGCTGGAATCGCTAGTAATCGCACATCAGCATTGGTGCGGTGAATGTGTTCCTGAGCCTTGTACACACCGCCCGTCAAGTCATGGGAGCTGGTAGTACCCGAAGTCCGTTTAGCGAACCGCAAGGGAGCGACGGCCGACGGTAAGACCGGTGACTGGGACTAAGTCGTAACAAGGTAGCCGTACGGGAACGTGCGGCTGGATCACCTCCTTTCTAGGGGATACCTAGACCGATCGACGCCTCTTCGGAGGCCTCGACGGACATGGTCAGCACATTCTTAGGCGGTCTAACGACCGACTGATGGCGGATTTATCCGTTGTCCGACGATCTCTGTTTCTTGATACGAGGCCCGGCGCGCTGAAAGGCGTGCCGGGCTTTTTTTTCGCACATCAGCGTGGCGAATCCACACAATCCTGACGCCCGACCAATTCAGTCTGATAATCTCACTGATTGAGCATCCGCAAAGTCTCTGCGCAGCCGATTGCATGGCTCGCGAATTGCATGAGCTAATGAATTGGGTTGGGTCAGTGCACGGTAGATAAGAAATGCTTGGCTGTTCGCCTGGAGTCTGTTACTATCAACGGCACTGTCTTCGCTTGGTCCACGGATTCGGCGGACGCAGAAGGGTAAGGAACTATGTCTCCCAAAGTGCGAAAAGCCCTCTGGATAGGGGGTGCCTTTCTTCTATTGGTCAACGCCGGCCTTTGGCTAAGCGTTGAATTAGACAAGGCTTATATCGCCGGAATCGCTTTTCAAATTGCTCCCAAGAGCAGTTCTGACGTAGAGATCGTTGAAGCGGTAACGGCTTATGTCCGTGATCGCATTTATCATCCAACCTATGAAGAGGTGCTCGAATTCCCGTGGTATGTACGCTGGAATTACCTCTACAGTCGATTTCGCCCAGGCCCCGGGGCGGTCCTGGCCTATGGCACCCATCACATTGGCCCCTGTCAGTCAAATAGCCGGGCGTTCAAGGCGTTGCTCAACGCATTTGGTATTGAGTCACGGACCATCATTCAACACGATAAGGATTTGCTTGGCATTCACTCCGTTGTTGAGGTTGATTACGCAAATACGTTCGGAATTTGTGGGCCGACCTATGGCCTCGTTTACAAGCATCCTGACGGTCGCCCCGCCACGCTGAAGGATTTGCGGACCAATCGGGTGCTTTTTGAAGAGAACCTCAAAAGAGGGTTCGCATATGGGTGGGGGCCCAATGCCAAGGCTACCCAGCGATATATCTCCGGAGAATTATACAACTTTGAGAAAGCGTACTACTTCAATTACAAGTGGTTTGGCCCGTTCCGGTGGATGGCCTTCAATGCGCTTCACGGCCTGCTGGGTGATAAGGGACCGGATCTCGTTGTCCGCCCTGATTGGTACACCTATCCGGCCTACACCACTGCAATCATCCTTGACTTCGGCGCGGCATTCGTGCTCTTTGCCTACTATTTGAAAAGGAACTCTTTCAGATTCAAACGCAGGTCCATTCTGTCGCGCGATTCGAACGCACACTCAAGCAAGCGCATCGGTAAGGCACCGAACTTGGTAAAGACGGCATCGTTGTCACGATTGCCCTGATGCCCAATGACGCAGTAGGTTGCGGTTCTCGACATCCACCTCAGCGAAGCCGTGTGCAGCTTCTCGCAGTACCGACGCTTAACAACACCGGATCATAGTTTCGAGAAGGCGGACAGGGCACGGTCGAGGTGGACCGTTTCGTGACTCGCTGACACTTGCACACGCAACCTCGCGGCGCTGTCGGGCACGACCGGATACCCGAATCCGATCACGAAGACGCCCAGCTCCAGTAGCCGTTTGCTTGCGGCAATCGCCTTCGACGTTTGCCCAAGAATGATCGGCGTGATGGCGCTGGGGCCGGCCATGGTTTCAAACCCCAGCTTGGCAAGCCCCTCCCGCATGTAGTTCACATTCGCTCGAAGTTTGGTGACGCGCGACGGATCACGCAGCAGAATCTCGATGGCTTTTGTCGCCGCTCCGGCCGTGCCGGGGGGGACTGCGTTGGAAAATATCTGTGGTCGCGATTTCTGATGCATGAGTTCGACGAGGTTGGATCGTGACGCGACATAGCCGCCGGCCGCGCCGCCGAGGGCCTTGCCCAACGTACCGGTCATGCAGTCGATCTTGCCGAAAAGGCCGTAGTGTTCGGCCACGCCCTTGCCCGTCGGCCCGCATACGCCGACGCCATGCGAATCGTCGACGATCAGCAATGCTCCGTGCGCTTCGCAGAGCCGATGCACCACGTCTAGCTTGGCGATGTCGCCCTCCATGCTGAAGACGCCATCGGTGATGACGAGCTTCATCTTGCTGGTGTGATGCTCCTTGAGGGCCGCCTCAAGGCCGTCCATGTCGGAGTGTTTGTAGACCGCGCTCTTGGATGCCTTGTTGATCTGCCGACCGAGGCGAATGGCGTCGATGATGCTGGCATGATTCAACTCATCGCTGATGGCGACGACGCTGTCACCGCCGATGGACATGAGCGTGGCGATGGCGGCTTCATTGGCACACCAGCAGGACACGTAACTTGTGGCTGTCTGAGTGCCGGACAGGGTGGCGATTTTTTCTTCCAGGATGCGGTGATAGTCGAACGTTCCGCAGATGAAGCGAACGCTTCCCGTGCCAGCGCCCCATGTTTTTTGTGCGCTCATAGCGGCTTCTACCACTTCGGGGTGGTTGGCCAAGCCGAGGTAATCGTTGGAGCAGAGTACGACGACCTCACCAACGCCGTCCATGATCGAGACCGGCCCCATCGGTCGAAGCAGATTGCGAAGTGTCTTGAACTGCCCCGCCTCTCGAAGCGTGGAGAGGTCGTTTTCGATGAAGTCCCAGGTGGTCATGCGGTTCAGACCTGTCATCCCACATTCATGATGACCTTAATCGCCTCACCCTTGGCCATCAGCTCAAACCCGCGTCGGTAGTCTGCGAGCGGGATCTCATGCGTGATAATGGGGCGGAGGTCCACCTTGTTGGAGAGCAGCAGTTCCTCGGCCTGGTACCACGTCTCAAACATCCTGCGTCCATTGATGCCGATGATTCGCGTGCCCTTGAAGATGACGTGATCGTTGAAGTTCACCGGTACGCTGTCCTTGGGAATCCCAAGAATCGCCATGGTGCCGCAGTTGCGAACGGCTGCCAGCGCTCCGTTGATCGCATTCTGTGCGCCGCTCATTTCGCACACGACCTCCGGGCCAAGCCCGTTGGTCATACGACGAACATCATCTACCCAGCCATCGCCCTTGGTGATGATGCAATCGTCCGCGCCAAGTTGTTTGGCGAGATCGAGACGATGCGGGTCGATGTCCGCGGCGATCAATCGCGCGGCACCGGCTGCCTTCGCGACTGAGACGGCCATCAGTCCGATGATGCCGACACCGGTGATAAGGACGGATTTGCCGGAGACGCCGGCGGCCATAACGGTATGCACTGCATTGCCGAAGGGGTCCATGATCGCGGCGACGTTGTCGGGGATGGCATCGTTGAGCGGCCAGATGTTGTACGCCGGGACTGCGAGGTACTCGGCAAAGGTTCCGTCACGATCGATGCCAATGATGCGTACCTTGTCGCAGACGTGCCCATTGCCTGTGCGACACGGCTGGCACGCGCCGCAGCCAAGATGCCCTTCAACCGAGACACGCTGTCCAACGGACAGGCTCTTCTTGACCTGTGGGCCCATTGCGGCGATGTGTCCCATCACCTCGTGTCCGATGATGATGCCGACCTTTACGCGGCTCTTGGCCCACGGACCCCATTCATAGATACCTCGGTCGGTGCCGCAGATGCCGGCCTTTTGGACCTTTACCAGCACATCGTCTGGTCCGAGTTCGGGTAGCGGAATGTCCTTACACAAATCCATGCCCGGTTCAGCGCGCAGCTTGCGCAGGCCGACCATGGTGGCCGGCAACGTCGCGGGACCGGCTTTTGGTGTGAATGTCGTTTGATTTCTCGGTGTCACATCGGCGGCGATGGATGGCGGCATGTCCTACTTCCCTGTAGGCGCGGCGGGCGGAGTGGCCGCCGGCGCGAATTTGGCCTTTTGCTCGGAGGAGGCCAGGGCCTCAACCCGCTGCACAAGTTCATCATACAGCAAGTCCATTGGTTTGTGCTTGCCGTCCTTGGATTCAAGGGGCTTGTCGGCGTCCGGCTGGCCTTTCAATGCGTCGGCCCGTGCTTTGCATTGCGCCATGACTTTTTCGGCAACTTTCATCTGCTCAGGTGTGTACTTGTATTTCTTGGCGCTCCCGTCGACCGTGCTCTGCCAATCTGCGACGGGGGGAGCAGGTTTGATGTCGCGCGGCGGGCTTGGGGGTGCTGGAGGAGGCACATTCGCGGCAATGGGCGGCATGGCCGGCTGGAGGTTTTGTTTCGGAGGAATTTTACCGTCGGGCTGGATTGGATTGGCCGGTGTTGCGGGCTTTGGTTGCGCCTGGGCAATGACATCCTGTTGCTTGATCATCTTCATCGGCGGCATGATCAGGCCGTCGAGTTTCGCCACGCTGAAAGGCTGCCCATTCAGCTTGTTTGCGAATATTGCGGCCATCTTGGCATGGGCCAGTTCCGCTTTTTCCGGGCCGACCATGCTGTCCACCATTGCGGTGGTCTTGGATAGAGACATCGGCGCGCGGGAATAGATGGCCTCTAATTGGCTCCGGAATCTGGCCTGCTTGGCAGCGCGATCTGTCTCGGAATTGTTGGCATCGTTTGTCACGAGAGTCCCGGCCAATTGGATACGATAGATCGATTTCGAGGACTCCGTGAGGTACTTTTCCTGAAACGAGGTGAGTCCGCGAAGTTCACTGATGAGTCGGTCGGTGGTTGGGGCATCGAGCGTGTACATATCCCGTGCGAAACGAATACGATCAGCCAAGAGCTTGTCGGCATTGGGTTCCGCGGATGTGAGGTATGGGACCGGACCACCGGGCGCGGCTGTTTGTGCCATCAGGCCTGATGAAAACGAAGCAACAATCACAAGTCCTCGAACGATGAACGCGTACATAAGACTGCCTTTGAGTCAGAAGCCGTTATCGGTGCCTCGACGTCCGTCGAGGCCTGATTGCCATCAGTCGGAATTGTCGCCCGCTTGAATCACGTCGTCAAATAGGGGTACTGGTCAGGTTTGCCTCAATTAACACAGCCGAGGGCGGCTTTGCTCCATTGAAGCGGCTCAACCGAAGTGGAACGGGGCGAAGAGCCGACGGTGTTCATCCTGACAAAACCGGTCGGTCATTCCGGCGACATAGTCGCAGATCACGCGGTGCGGACTGTACTCCGACAGCCGCACCGTGAAGCGCTCCGGCATGAGATTCGGCTCCGCCAGGTAGGCCTTGAACAGCTCTCGTATGAGCCGCCGCGCCTTGGAATCCATGCGGACGACGCGGTGATTTCGGTACACGGCACGAAGCAACAGGGATTGCAGTTCGTCGATCCCACCGCGTAAGGACTCGGAGAATCCAATGAGGTCGGGTGGATGTTGCCGGACTTCGTCCGGCGAGTTCACTCCCGCAGCCCTGATCCGTCGTAGGCTCTCGGTCGACGCATCCTCATGCAGCCTTGTCGCGATGTGGTCGAGGATCGGGCGACGAATCGCCGCGATGGGAACCGCTGGATGGTTGCTTCGCACTCGCTCCGCCGCCTCGCGCCAAATGCGGCTTTGCGAGAGGATTGACTCGGTCAAGGCACCTTCGACAAGACCGTCCTCGATGTCATGCAGGGTGTAGGCCATTTGATCCGCGAGGTTGGCGACCTGGCCCTCCAGCGGCGACTGTGGACCTGTTTCCATCAACGTCCTATGTGAGAGGTCCGTTGCATCCCCCGCCGGGTGGTCATATTTCGTGCGATGCTTGAGCAGGGACTCGCGCAATTCAAACGTCATGTTCAGGCCGCGAAACTCGGGATACGGATGCTCCAGATAATCAACGACCCGGAGCGATTGAAGATTGTGCTCGAATCCGCCGTGGTCCTTCATCAACTCGGCCAACTCCACCTCGCCGGCATGGCCAAAGGGCGGATGCCCCAGGTCGTGAGCCAGCGAGATGGCACCGGCGAGACGGTCGTTGAGGCGTAACAACTTCGAGAGCCGCTGGGCTTGGGCGACGACCTCCAGCGTGTGGGTCAGTCGCGTGCGAAAGTGATCGCTGCTGTCGCTGACGAACACCTGCGTTTTGTGCATCAGACGTCGGAATGCCATGCAATTCAGCACGCGTTGGCGATCCACTTCGAAAGGCGACTGAGCTTGGGCAAGCGGGTCCGCATGAAGCCGACCTCGACTGTGCTCGTCGGACACGGCGTAGCTGGCCAGTGACGAAGGAGCGGTCACGACCCACCTCCGCTCGCCGTGCTGGGCACCTGCAATCGAGCCGCGTTGCTCCGCAGATTGGCGTGCAGCTTGATCAACGAATCAGGAATGACCCGAACATCCCCGAGTACGGCCATGAAATTCGTGTCACCGTTCCACCTGGGGACAACGTGAACATGCAGATGGTCCGGCACGCCAGCACCGGCACACAGTCCGATGTTGATTCCGATGTTGAATCCATGAGCGCTCACGGTCTCTTTCAGTAGACGTTGGGCGTCGCGGACATTGCGCAAGAGACTCGCCAATTCGGCGTCATTCAGATTGTCCAACTCCCCACCATGCTTCAGCGGCGCGATGAGCAGGTGGCCGTTGGTGTACGGAAATCGATTCATTAGGACGATCGTGTCAGCGGTTCGCCAGACGACGTGGTGCGCGTCGTCCTGGTCAGGAGTCGATGCGTAGTCGCACAAGAAACACCCGCCCCTGGATTCTTCCGCGAGCGAACGGATGTATTCCATTCGCCAGGGTGCCCAGAGATTCTCACGGAACTCGCTCATCGGTTGAATTGTACCACCGACCGCGCGGCTGGGAGGGTGTGGTTCCGGTCATTGAATCGCAGGCTGGGTCGTGGCTGCATTTCGCAACCGACTTAACCGTTGTTCGATGGCGGTGACGGCGACGCGGTCTTCTCGGGCTACGAAATTCCCCTTGAGGTGGCACGGACCGAACAGGTCTGCCGGCTCGCCTTGGAAGTGGGCCGGCACCAGCGTTGCGGATTCAATCTGGCCGGTGATCGTCTTATTGTCCATGGAGCGTTTCAGATAGACAAAGCCTGCGCCTTCATAGGTGATGGAGTCCTTGCCGGTGATAAGACAATAGGTGATGTTGGCATTGGTCTGTGAACTGTCGGCATAGGTCGCTCCGGGTCGGGGTTTCCAGAAGACCTCCACGCGAACCAGTTGCCGGTACTCCGCGTCATTGGGGTTCGACAAATCGGAGTCGCCACGGGAACTGTGCGGCGCGATCTCGAAGGTGAATACTTGATTGCGATGAGCTGTTATGGCGTACCCTCCGTTAGGAAAGACTTCGCTGTACAACTCCTGTCCCGTCGAGTTTTTGAATGAGAGCACGTCAAATCGAGTTGTCACTTTTGCGCATCCCGGCGCTACAACCGCCAACACAATTAGCAATCGGCAGTACAAAGGTGGGTTGAAGGCGACGATGATCCGACGGGCCATTCTCTATGCCTCGGTCGGTTCGAGCAGGCTGCGGTTGGACTCACCACGAATTGTGACGGCTGTGTCGATGTCGAGCAGGCCAATTGCATCGCGCTCGACGATGGCCACGAGTTGCTGTCGCGGGACGGTGGGCAAGTTCGTGCCGGTGACGAGTTGATTGATACGATAAAGGGATTCGATGGCGGTGGTGGCGCTGGTGTATGGGAAGTCGCTGCCGAACAAGAGCTTGTCCATAACGCCGTATTGGTAGGCGGACAGCAAGGCGTTGTATGCCTGCCACGGTCGATGCATGAGCGAACTGATGTCGGCGTATACATTGGGATGTTTACCGAGCAGCACGATGCACTCTTCGACCCACGGGTAGCCCATGTGCGCAATGACAAGTTTGAGCTGCGGCAACTCGCGGGCCACTTCATCCAGCAAGGCGGGTCGGGCAAACTCCATCTTACTCGCCGCCGAAAAGTGGATGCCCTGATCGACGAGCACCGGCATCTTGAACCGGGCCGCCTCGGCAAAGACTTGCATGGCCCGGCTGTCGGCGGGGTGGAAGTCCTGCGCCGCGGGAGACACCGTCACCGCCTTCATGCCGAGTTCAGCATGGGCGCGGCGCACGTCGGCCAGAGCCTCGCCCAAGTTCGTCGGATCAATCCCGGCCACACCGATGAGCTTTTCGGGATGTTGCCGTATGTAGCTTGAGACCAGCTCCAGCGGGATTTCCAGGCCGAGGTACCGGCTCTTGAAGCCCAGCACGAAGCTCTTGTCCACCGGCTCGCTGGCCAGGAGGTGTTGCTCCATCGAGGCGTCAAACGGTCCCCCCCGTGCAAGGACGGATTGCGGCATCCTGTGGATCGCGCCCGGTCTTTCAGGCGAAGGCTGGCCGACCTGTTCGGGGGAGTCCCAGATGTGCGTGTGGCAATCGACAATCATAGGAAACCGAAGGATAGCGATGAGTTTAGTCGATGACAAGCGTGGCAATATAATGGAGTCTACGATCACGATTGCTTTGTTCCAGAAGGGGATTGCGTAACTCATGGCGGATCGGCATCGCGCTGCGGTAGCCATGTTGGCGGATCAGACGTTCACCGTGGCCGCGGCGCTTCGTCGGACCTTTCGCGCTGGATACACATTTGGCGATCTTCGGGGCGACCTGCTCGCCGGCATGATTGTCGGTGTCGTGGCATTGCCCCTTTCCATGGCCCTCGCGATAGCGTCGGGTGTGCCCCCGCAGCACGGCCTTTACACGGCCATCATCGCCGGTGGCGTGACGGCGGTACTTGGCGGATCGAGCGTACAGGTCACGGGACCGACAGCCGCGTTCGTGGTTATCCTCGCGCCGATCTCCGCGAAGTTCGGACCGGGCGGCTTGATGGTGGCGACACTGATTGCCGGGTGCATGTTGGTGGGGGCAGGCATCGCGCGACTTGGACGGCTCATTGAGTTCATTCCGTATCCCGTCGTGACCGGGTTCACCAGCGGCATTGCCGTGGTGATCGCAACGTTGCAACTCAAAGACTTTCTGGGGTTGCAAGTGGCGACGATGCCGGACCATTATGTTGAGAAGGTCTCGGCGCTTTTCGCGGCGTTGCCGACGATGCGCGTCAATGATCTTCTCATCGGGCTGTTGACGCTTGCGATTCTAATCGTACTGCCGCGAGTGAGTCGTAGAATCCCTTCGCCGTTGGTTGCGCTTCCAGTCGCGGCGATCGTGGCGTATGTCTTGCATCGAATGTATCCCGCCTTCGACGTGGCCACGATTCAGAGTCGTTTCACCTATGTGCAAGACGGCATCACTCATGCGGGGATTCCGCGATTGCCGCCGATGCCGAGCCTGCCGTGGAGTTTCCCAGGGGCGGATGGCGCGCCGCTCGTCCTGTCGATGGACCTGTTACGAAGCCTAGTGCCGTCGGCCTTTGCGATTGCCATGCTCGGGGCGATTGAGTCGCTCCTGTCGGCCGTCGTGGCGGATGGCATGACCGGCTTGAAGCACGACCCGGATGCTGAACTGATCGCGCAGGGTGCGGGCAACGTGGTCGCCCCTTTCTTTGGAGGCATCGCTGCGACCGGTGCCATCGCGCGTACCGCCACGAACATTCGCTGCGGCGGTCGATCGCCCTTGGCGGCGTTGTTTCATTCCGCATTCATTCTCGCAGCGGTACTCGTGTTGGCACCCGCACTGGGGTACATGCCCATGGCGGCGATGGCGGCGTTGCTCTTCGTTGTTGCGTGGAACATGAGCGAAGTGAAGCATTTTGTGCATCTGCTTCGCGTCGGGCCTGGCAGCGATGTGTTCGTGCTGGTGACTTGCTTTGGTCTGACCGTGATCTTCGACATGGTTGTCTCCGTGAGTGTTGGCGTCGTGCTGGCGGCGCTGTTGCTCATGCGGCGGATGGCCGACCTTTCGAGCGTGAAGCTGGTCGATTCGCATCCGATCGCGCCGGGTGAGAAGCTGCCCAGCGGGCTTTTGATCTATGAGATTGCCGGGCCGCTTTTCTTTGGGGCGGCTCAAAAGGCCATGAGCAGTTTGCGGACAGTGCAACATGGCGTTCAGGCTGTTGTGCTGGACATGCAGTCGGTGCCGGCGATGGACGCCACGGGATTGGTCAACTTGGAGTCGACTATCGAGCGGCTGCGGAAGGCGGGCGTTTTCGTGGTGCTGGCCGGCGTGCAAAAGCAGCCGTTACGGATCATCGCGAGGGCCGGTTGGAAGGATCGCCAGGGATGGGTGGCTGTGCATGGGTCGATGCACACGGCGATAGAGGCGGCGAAGGCGCGGTTGGATCGCAAGCCGGGTTCCGTCACGTAGTTGCTCGAATCTCTTAAAATCAAAAAAGAACCCGCTTCGCCGAGGCGAAGCGGGTCTTGCATTCGCTGGTGCGAGATTACCATCGCGCACCGGATTGCGCATCAGTGAGAACATCTCCGCCGCAATGCCGTTCGGAGCGGAATGACTTGAACCCGTTTAACAAGGTGGGCGCTTCGCGGGAAGGCTGGACCGCTCCGACGTAGCGGAGTTCGCCCGGCTGACATACACCGACCAGCACCCTGGGTTCAAACTTATCGGTTCAAGGCATTAATGCTCCAAGGTCGAACATGGCAGGGATATCCCCGCTCTGATACATCCATTTGTAGCACTTTGGTCGGGCGAATGCAATGCGGAGGCCGGCATTGATGAAAACTGCATGTGACAAGAAGGTAAAAAAAAATGGGCGAAAGGGAACGCACAATTCTTAACGGATTGTCACAAATCGCTCGGGAATGGTTAATTAGAGCATGAGCGTGAATATCAAGCGTGGTGGGATGATGATATCGCACCCTACGAGGTTACAGGCCGAGTTATTAAGGCGCTGAATACACCGACGCATTCTGTCGCCACCTGTTGCCACGTTCGTTGGCCGCCGAAGGCTGCGATCTTGGGGCGGTCCCAGGGTTCGGTCAGGGCGTCGGCGAGGCGTTGGGCGAAGGTGGCCCATTCGCCGTGGGGCACGAGGCGGCCGAGGCCCCAATGGTTCATCACTTCGGCGTTGCCGCCCACGTCGGTGACGACGGCGGGGCAGCCGCAGGCGAGGGATTCGGCGAGGGCGTTGCACCAACCTTCGGATCGGCTGGCGAGGGTGAAGAGGTCGGAGGCGTTCAGGAGCGTGGCGACTTGCTCAGGCGGGAGTCGGCCGGTGAGGGTGATGCAGTTGGTGAGTTGGAGGTCGGCGATGCGCGTGCGGAGTCGGCGTTCGTAGGACGGTTCGCCGGCGCTTCCGCCAATCAGGATGAGGCGGGCGTCTCCGGCGAGTCGGCGGACGGTGGGCCAGATTTCGATGAGGTGGTGGAAGCCCTTCAATTCTTGCAGGTGGCCGACGGAGACGACGTGGCGTGCGGTGGGGGACCAGCCGAGGTCGGAGCGGAGGGCGTCGCGGTCGGGGCGATGGTTGAACACGGCGGTGTCGACGGCGTTGGGGATGATGGTGATTTTCAAGTCTTTGCCCGCGACTTCGTTGGCCAGGTCGGCGAGCGCCTTTGAGACGGAGATGAGTGCATCGGCACCGAGCAGCATGTCGCGGAGTTGGCGGCGCTTGGACGCGTGGGCGATCTGGCTGACGAGCTTGCCGCGCAGGGTGCAGACGAAGGGGACGCCGATTCGGCGGGCGGCGAGGAACGCGCCGACGCCGTCGGGCCATTCAAAGTGGGCGTCGATGAGGCTGATGCGGTCGAGCGTTTTGTCGCGGCGCAGTTGGTCGATGCAGGTGAGCAGGGCGCGGGCGTAGTGTCGGGCGTCGAGGCGTTTGAGGAGGCCGGGGAGGTAGGGCATTCGGACGTAGTGAGTGGGTGGGTTGGCTCGTGCGACAATCCCTTCTCGCATGTGTGGTGAGGCTTGTGTGAGACTCCCTTCTCGCCTCTGTGCTTCGCCCGCACCTTGTGCGCGAATCCCTTCTCGCATGAGCGATTCGCGGGAAGGGATTCCCGCCGGGGTGGGTGCGAGAAGGGATTCTCGCACCAGCGGCTCTCGCACCAGCGGGCCGAGGGGGAATCGGGTCGGCACCACGATGGGAAACCACGGGACCGGGGCGATGACGTGCAGCGGAGTCAGTTTGGAAATCTCGCGCAGCCGGCGTTGGACGAAGATGCCCTGCGTCGGGGCGGCGGGGTTGGGGTAGCAGAGCGTGGTCGAGATCACCGTCATTGCGAGGGACCATACAACGAGGGTCGTCAGGCGCGAAGCGTTGCGTGGATTCGACGGAGATGTGTTTGGATGACCACGTGGATGATGCGTGTCGACGACGTGGCCGAGAATAGGTGGTTCATCGATGGTGGTGAGGTCTATCGGGTCGTCGGCACTGGGATTGCATGGATAGGAGCAGGGGGAGACAACATGTCCGATATCGCCAAGCGCGCCGCGGCCGTGGGGGCTGCGGTGGGCCTCATCGTTTTACCGTTCACAGCGATCCTGCTGGTGGTCGCCGGGTTCTTTGCGCTGCGGCCGCGCGAGCCGTGGCAGCCGTAGGGGTTGGGCTTGGATCTCGATGGTTGGTTTATTAGGTAAACAGAGGCGAGTGGCAGCGGCTTGGAAACGGAGGGCGGGTTTGTGGTGTGTTATCTCGTGGAAAGATAAATGCTGACTATCTCTCTTAGCAAAAGGGACTTATTGTAAAGGCGTGATACTCTTTGCTCACGGTGGTGTCATTTGCTTCTTCGGTACGGCAGTATTCCTACCCCTATTGGCATTTCTGTTGGGTTGCCTCGTTCGTGGAAAGTCATATGCGTCATCCAAATGGCTCTATATAGCAGTCATTTATTGTTTTGGAGCGGGCCTCACTGTTGCCCAGAATTACTTTGCTAGATTGGCGGCGGCATCCGGCCATACCGGAAAGGCATACGACTTGTCGCGTTGGCTAGGAGGCCACGTATTAGCCTTTGCGTTTATGGCGGTTCCCGTCGCATTGGCGATGCTCGTTGCAATCCCTCGCCGTGACGATCCTTTGAATCTCGGGTGCGAGAAGTGCTGTTATAGCTTGCGAGGCAATACGAGTGGCCGTTGCCCTGAATGTGGAACTGCGATTCTGCATCCCGTACCTGCAACTCTAATTGTCTCGGAGGCAACGCCCCGCACCTCTCAAGGAGTGCTTTCTGCGATACTGAGAGCGATCGCACTATTTGCAGCGATTACAATGACCTACGTGGTTGTCATGAATTCGAGGCTGCAACGAAATTGGACGCACTTCGACAGGTCTGCTTGGAATAGTGGTCACATCTCTGATCGTGGCGACATGGCAAATGATCTGGTTGTATCAGGACAACTGTTAGGGCTTGGAACCGACTACGCGTTACAATTATTGGGCATTCCCGATGACGATGCATTGTCATATGCGGTAGGTCTGGCAACTCTAACGATTCGTTGGGAACGCGGAGTATTTGCAGAGGCTAGACTAACTGGCGATGCGCGAAACCGGCAGACGAGTCAACCTCATGACCTTGTCGAATGGCCGCGCTGCTCTCCGGAAGAACGATTAGGTATAGCGCGTCGCCTCGTCTTTCAAAGTCAGTTGCTTGCTGATAAGAGCCGTTCAGACATCGTGCGATATCTTGGTTTTCCAGACAGCTTTGAGCAGATTGAGTATGGACTTGGCGAAAAAAACAGACGCCTTATCGTTCGGCTAGAAGTCGATCATGTTGTACATGCGTATGTTCATTCTGAATAATTACGAATGCCGACCAATAATTAGTTCTATATGTGTGGCTTAGCCGTCGAGCTTATGCAGCGGCCTCACTCTTCGTCGCTCGGCTTGGATGTTGTGGCGTCTTCCGGCTTGCCGGTGAACTGCTCGCTCATTTCTTTCATCATCGCCCGGAACGGCTTGGTGAACATGATGGTGCCGTGGTCCTTGCCTGGGACGATGATGGCGCGGGCGTCGCTGCCTAGTTTTTCCAGTTCGTCTTTGAGAATCCTGGTTGCGCCTTCGAGGTAGAAGGTGTCTTCGTCGCCCATGATGATGGTGAGTTTGCCTTTTAGCTTCGGGCCGATTTCCGGCCATTCCTTTTTTAGCTTCTCCACGATGTCGTAGCGCTTCCACGACTCGACCGTTTTCCGATCCAGCTTGCCGGTCTTGCGGTTCCACAACTGGCGCGGCATCCCATTCGGCCCGCGCGGGCTGAATACGGCCTCGAATGAGAAATACTGATCGCCCGGACCCAGCACTTCCTCGGCTCGGCACGAATCCCGCGTCACGACCACCACCTTTCCTTTGCGCCGCATCATCGGGCGCAGCTTGCCGTCCGCATCGGTATAGAAATTAGCCTCGGGGTCGTAGAGGTCCGTGCCGCAGAAGTCTTTGAATGTGACCGGGTCGGGCGAGGTGGACCAGACGCCGCCGAAGAAATCGGGGTAGGCGACTTGCAACCACAGACTGCTCCAGCCGCCGGAGGAGTGGCCGGTGAGGAAGCGGGCGCGCGATTCGGGGATGAGGCGAAACTCCTTTTCCAGATGCGGGATCAACTCTTCGGTGAGGGCCTTGCCCCAGGGGCCGTTGTTGTCGGAGTCGGCGTAGACGTGGTGGCCCAGCGCCCACATGCCGTCGAGGCAGACCTTGACCATCGGGGCGGCGGGCTTGCCATACATCGCGGCCATCATGGCGGCCTGTCGTTCATCGCCGCCGAAGCCGGGGATGACGTAGATGGCGGGGAACTTTTCGTCGGGGTTCGTTTCGTACTCCGTCGGCGGCATGACGATCGCGCGCATGGTGATGTCGCGATGGTGGAAACCTGAGAGCAGCTTGCTCTTGAACTCGACGAGCTTGGCGCGGGGGGGCAGTGGTCGGTCGGTCGGCTCCTTCACGATCTTGGTGATGTTGAGTTCGATGCTGCCGCCCAACGCGGGGTCGAGGTCTTGCTTGATCGGTTTGGAGTAGAGGTTGCCGATGGCCTTGCCGGAGTGCGGCTGGTCGGGGTTGAGGTGCATGACGGCCTGGATGGCGTATTTCTTGGGCGGGAGATCGGCGAGGGCGTAGGGGTAGCCGATGGGGTCGGTGATGGTGAGCGTCTCGCCGGGCTTCCAGTCTTTCACCTGCGCGCCGAAGATCGGTTGACGGCTAGTCCAGGATTGTTGGAGGCGCGGCTGTTGGCCGAATTCGTCCGACATGAAGATGAGCACGCGGCCGGTGAAGGGTTCGCTGTGGAGTTTGGGGTCGAAGGTGAGTTGGAAGGAGAGGCCTTGGTCGGCGGAAAGGGCGGTGGGCAGGAAGAGGACGACGAGAAGGACGAATGGGCGTAGTAGTTTTCGCATGGGGAGATTGTAATCGCGGGGGATCGGGCTGACACTACGTCCGCCCTGTTTTGCCGCCTGGTGAAGGGGCTATTCGGAGCCAAGCGCCGCAGCATCGTGGAACCAGTCCTACTTCAATTCTTATTTTGCTCGACCGCGATCGATGCCCTGGTTGGTGGGGCAGTGTTGTTCACGGTGCGAGTTGATGCGCGCACTGGCGTGCCGACTCGGACGATACGATTTCGCAGGATGCTTGGGGCGTTGGTGGCCATCGTGGTGGCACTGGTGGTGAAGGTGCCGTTCTTTTCGATGCGCGGGTTGCATATGTTCGGGGTGTTGCACCTGATCTATGTCGATCTCGTCGTGCTGCTTCCAGCGATGGGGATGGCGGTGCTTGCGTGGGGGTGGTTCGATCCGCGATTGGGGCCGGTTCGGCGATTGACGACGCAGGCGAGGATCGCGGCGTGGTCGTCGCTGATGGCGGTCGGAGTCGGGATTTATGCGACGTACATTGAACCCGCGAGATTGCAACTGGAGACGGCGACGATTGACGTGGACCCCGCGCGCGTCGGTCGTGAAGCCCTTCGCATTGCGATTCTGTCCGACATACAGTTGGAGCGTGTGACGGATTACGAGCGGCAGGCCGTGGAGCGCCTGTTGGCGCTGCGACCGGATGTGATCGTGATGCCGGGTGACGTTTTCCAGGGGACGGCGCGGCGGTTTGAGGATGAGGTAGGGCACTTACGGGAGTTGCTCGGTCGGCTGGATGCGCCGGGCGGGGTGTTTCTCGTGCGCGGCGACGTGGATTGGAATGACGATCATGTGCATCGCATGGTGCAGGGGACGCGGATTCGATTGCTGGAGAACGAGGTCGTGCGGACGAACGTGAGGGATCGGAGGATTACGATCGGCGGCGTTGAGCTAAATTATGGAAGCAATGCGGCGCAGGCGGTGGTGCGGCAATTAGAAGACACCGCGGGGACTGATGAGATTCGCATCCTTCTTGGGCATCGGCCGGACGTGGCGCTGGGACTGCGTGAGCGGTCTCGGATCGACATGGTGCTTGCCGGTCACACGCATGGCGGGCAGGTGGTGATTCCTTTTTATGGTCCACCTATTACGCTGAGCAGTGTGCCGCGGCGCGTGGCAGCGGGTGGGCTGCATCGAATTAACGACAATCTGATTTACGTGAGCCGGGGCGTGGGGTGCGAGCGCGGGCAGGCACCGCGGGTGAGGTTTCTCTGCCCGCCGGAAATCTCGCTGGTGACCGTTGGGGGCGGCTCGGCAAAGCGTTAAACTACGTGGCTTCGCGTCGCTGGGCCGGACGATGCCCCAACATGGAGACTGAAATGATTCGAAGCATCGGTTTTTTATTGTGCGTGAGTGTCATCCTTTCGGCATCGGCCGTCGCGGATGAGGGGATGTGGCTGCTCAACAAGCTGCCGAAGCAGGAGTGGAAACAGAAGTACGGCTTCACGCCGGATGATGCGTGGGTTGAGCATGTGCGGCGGTCGTGCGTGCGGATCGGCGCGGGCGGGTCGGGGTCTTTTGTGTCGCCGGATGGTCTGATCATGACGAATCATCATGTGGCGTCGGATGCGATTGGGGACGTGTCCGATGAGAAGCATGACTACGCACGCGACGGGTTCTATGCCCGCACGAAGGATGCGGAGTTGATATGCCCGCAGATGGAGCTGACGGTCCTGATGAAGATCGAGGACGTGACGGCAAAGGTGAATGCGGAGGTGACGCCGGAGATGTCGCCGGCCGATGCGCAGGTGGCGCGGAAGAAGGCGAAGTCCGCGATTGAGAAGGAGGCGAGTGATAAGACAGGGTTGCAGCCGGAGATCGTGACGCTGTATCAGGGGGCACGATACGATTTGTATTTGTTCAAGCGGTACACAGAGGTGCGGCTGGTTTTTGCACCGGAACAGCAGATCGCGTTCTTCGGTGGGGATAATGACAACTTCGAGTATCCGCGATTCAACCTCGACTGTGCCTTTTTGCGGGCCTATGAGGATGGCAAGCCGGCGAACGTGGAGCACTATCTGAAGTGGAGCGAGGGTGGGCCGAAGGAGAACGAACTGATCTTCGTGGCCGGTCATCCGGGTCGGACGCAGCGGCTGTACACGATGGATCACTTGCGATTCTTGCGGGATGTCCAACTACCCATGACGCTCTCATCACTCAATCAGCGCGAGGTGGGGCTGATTCAGTTCATGTCGCGCGGAGCGGAGCCGTTTCGCACGGGCAAGGAAGACCTGCTCGGCGTGCAGAACAGCCGTAAGGCATTCTGCGGCATCGTGTCGGGGCTGCTGGATGCGCGATTGATGCAGCGGAAACAGACAGCGGAGGACAAGCTGCGGGCGTTTGTCGATGCCGACCCGAAACGCCAGGCGGCGTATGGTTCGGCGTGGAATGAGCTGGCGAGCGCGCTTGCGGACTTTCGGGGTTTTTACGCGGAGTACTTCTTAATTGAGAATCGGCGGGCGAACTTGTGCCGGCAGTTCGACATAGCCCGGAAGCTTGTCCGCGCGGCTGATGAAAAGCGGAAGCCCGATGGGGAACGGCTTGAGGAATATCGCGAGGCGAATCTGCCGACGCTGGAGTTGGGGCTGTTTTCGGCTGCGCCAATCTATGACGAACTGGAGCAGTTCAAGCTGGAAGATGGGCTGATTCGGCTGGGTCGATTCCTGGGTGGGGATCATGCTGCGGTGAAGGCGGCCCTCGGCGGCAAGGATGCACACACGCGGGCGGCCGAGTTGATCAGTGGGACGAAGCTCAAGGATGTTGCGTTTCGCAAGAAGCTCTATGAGGGCGGCACGGCGGCATTGGCGGATTGCAAAGACCCGATGATTCTCTATGCCCGTGAGCTGGATGGCCAGTCGCGGAAGGCGAGGAAGCAGTACGAGGATCGCTACGAGGGGGTTGAGCGGTCGGCGTATGCAAAGATCGCGCAGGCGTCGTTCGACATGTATGGCGAGTCGGTTTATCCCGACGCGACGTTTACGCTGCGATTGAACGACGGCACGGTGAAGGGCTACGACGACGTGTCGGGGCGCGTGCCGGCGATGACCAAGTTTTCGGGGCTGTATGAGTTGGCAGCCAAGCATGACGGGACGCCGCCTTTCGATCTGCCGAAGCGTTGGGCCGAGGGTAAGTCGAAGTTGGACCTCTCGAAGCCGTTCAACTTCATCAGCACGAACGACATCATCGGTGGCAATTCAGGCAGCCCGATGTTTAACGCGAAAGCGGAGGTGACGGGGCTGGTGTTTGATGGCAATCTGCCGGGGCTGGTATGGGATTTCATCTTCGACATGGAAAAGGGGCGTGCCGTGGGCGTGCATTCCGCGGCGATCATTGAGGCGCTGACGAAGTTGTATGACGCTGCGCCGCTGGCCCGCGAGATCGTTGGGAAGTAGTCGATGACGGACGTCGAGCAAGCGAGCGTGACAAGGTTGGGGGTCGCGCGATCGCCGGTTTGGATGAGGCTGGTGCTGTGCGCGCTGGCGCTGGGGGCGTATTACAACTCGTTTTCAGTGCCGTTTCAGTTCGACGATTTCGAGTCGATCGCACGCAATGGATCGATTCGTTCATTCTCGGCGGCGCTATTGCCACCTCCAGAGATCGGCACGTCGGGACGGCCGATCCTGAATCTGTCGTTCGCGGTGAACTACGCACTGAGCAGGCTCAACGTCGGCAGTTATCACGTCGTGAATCTGGCGATTCATGTTCTGGCAGGACTGGTACTGTTTGGATTGATCCGTCGGACATTGCTTGTGGAGCGGTTTGGCGGAGTGTTTCGGGCGTCGGCGGCATGGATCGCGTTTGTTGTGGCGGCATTGTGGCTCGTGCATCCGCTTCAGACGATGTGCGTGACGTACATCGTGCAGCGGGCCGAATCGCTCATGGCTCTTTTCTATTTGCTCACGATGTATTGTTCTTTGCGTGGGGCAACCGAGGCTCGACCGGTCGGCTGGCAGATCGGCGCGGTCGCCGCTTGCATCGTGGGCATGGGTACGAAGGAAGTCATGGCAACAGCGCCACTCGCGGTGCTTGTGTTTGATCGCACCTTTCTGTCGGGTTCGTTTGCAGCAGCGGTAAAGCGTCGTGGCTCTTTGTATGCTGGGCTGGCGTTTTCGTGGGTCATTCTCGCAGTGCTTGCGATATCGGGGCCTCGCAGTGGATCGGCCGGCTTTGGGTTGAAAGACTGGTCAGTTTTGGAATATGCGCGAACACAGCCGGAAGTGATTCTGCATTATCTGATGCTGGCGTCTTGGCCGCACCCTTTGGTGATTGATTACGATTGGCCGATTGCAACGTCGGTGGCGAAGATCGTTCCGGCCGTTGCGGCAGTGCTGATTCTGATGGGGCTGTCGATTCGGGGAATGATGCGCGGGGCGACGTCAGGAAGTGTCGGGGTGTTATTCTTCCTTGTGCTGTCGGTCACGTCGAGCTTCGTGCCGATCAACATCATCGCGTCGGAGCACCGGATGTATCTTCCTCTTGCTGCGGTGCTGACGCTGGTGGTGGTGACGGCGCATCGAGGGTTGGCTCGGCTATCGGCGGCGACCGGTGGGGCGATGGCAGCGCGGTTCGTGGGAGGCACTGTGTTCGTCGGAGTGTGCGCGGCATTGATGTTCAGGACGGTCGAGCGGAATCGCGATTATCAGAGCGCGGACACACTATGGTCGAAGACGCTCGAACAGAGACCCATGAATCCGCGGGCGTTGAATTCGATGGGCTATGTCTGTTCAGCGCAGGGGCGGCCCGCCCTGGCGATTCCGTTCTATCGCAGGGCGATTGAGCTGCGCCCCGCATATGTCGATGCTCATTTCAATCTTGCGGAAGACCTACATCGGCTAGGGCAGCATGACGAGGCTGCGAATGAATACGAGTTCGTCCTGCATCAAACACCGGAGGACTACCAGGCGCTGGTCGGCCTGGGCGGGATACACGTCGCCCAGGGTCGTTTGAAAGAGGCTATTGAGTTATATCAGAAGGCCTTGTCGATACGACAGGACGATCCGATCACCTTGTCGGCTCTTGGAATCGTGTTGGCCGCGACGGGGAGACTGGATGACGCCGTGGCCCTGTATGAAAAGGCCGTTGCCGCAAGTCCGGAGGATGCGGCGTTGCGAATGCAACTGGGCAGCATCCTCGCCAGGATGAGTCGATTCGCCGAGGCGGGTGATCGTTTTGAGGAATCACTGCGGCTCAACCCGACGAATGTGTCGGTGCGGTATCGGCTGGGGTTGGCTCGGCTGTCCGCGGGACGGCCGACGGAAGCATTAATCGCGCTGCGGCTATCAGCCCGTGACGCTCCGGCGGATGCAGAAGTGAGATTGGCATTGGGCAAGGCTCTGGTGCAGACGGGCGATACTGCGACAGCGGTGCCGGAGTTTCGCAAGGCACTGGAGTTGAATCCGAATCTGGTGGAGGCGCAGGGCGAACTGGCATGGATTCTGGCGACCAACCCGGACGAGACGCTGCGAAATGCGGAGGAGGCGGTGCGACTGGGCGAGGCGGCGTGCCAAGCGACGGAGCAGAAGAACTTCGTGATGCTCGACACACTGGGGACGGCGTACGCAAGCGCGGGGCGATTCTCCGACGCAATTCGGGTGACGAACCGGGCGCTTGCATTGGCGCGGGCGGCCAAACAGTCGGTTGCAGAGCAGAAGATTACCGAACGATTGGCCGGGTATCGGAAAAACAAACCGTTTCGGATGGGTGGGGGAAAGACCGCAGTTCTACCTTGATGCTTTACCAGGTGGTCAGGTTTTCTGGATTAACCCGCGCAATCGTTTCAGGTTGACTCGGTCGAGGTCTGTTCCACGACCGTCCACTCCCTTTGGCGTTTCCAGGATTCGTGGCACGGTGGCGAGGCGCGGGTCATTGACGAGATTTACGAAGGCGGCATTGCCCATTTTGCCTTTGCCGATGTTTTCGTGGCGGTCGACGCGGCTGCCGCAGGGGGTTTTGGAGTCGTTGGTGTGGATGCACTTGATGCGGTGCAGTCCGACGCATTTCGCCAATTCGTCGATGGTGGCGTCATACTTCTCCTTCCGTCGTAGATCGTAGCCCGCGGCGAAGAGGTGGCAGGTGTCGATGCAGATGCCGAGGCGGTCGGGTGTTTTAACTGATTCGAGGATGCGGCCGAGGTGTGAGATTTCGTGGCCGATGGCGGTGCCCTGTCCTGCGGTGGATTCGAGGAGCACTTGTGCCGTGATGCCGGTGGTGGCGCGATGGACCTCGTCGAGCGAGGCCGCGATACGGGCGATGCCGGCGTCATCACCCTCGCCCATGTGCGCGCCGGGGTGGATCACGAGTGACGGAACGCCCAGGGCCTCGCATCGCTGGAGTTCGTCGATCAAGGCGCGAATGGATTGCTCGCGGCCGCTGGACGTCGGTGAGGCGAGGTTTAAGAGGTAGCTCGCGTGGGCGATGACCGGTTGGATGCCTGTGCGGACCTGCGCATCGCGGAACAAGCGAATGCACTCTTGCGTCAGCGGCGGGGCTTTCCATTGGCGCTGGTTTTTCACGAAGATGGCAAGGCAGTCACAGCCGACCGCGACAGCGGTGTCGAAGGCGAGGTGCAATCCACCTGCGACAGAAAGATGGGAGCCGAATCGTTGTGTCGTGTTATTTGATGGCATTGGCCATGACGATAATAAGCGCGGATCGAGGAGGTCCATGTGGTCGCGGAATCGTGACACTTCGTTACAATTCCCGCGAGACGCATGATCGACGAGTCATCTTATTTCTGCGGGGCCTGCGGCGAGGAGATCGTGGTGCCGCTCGATCCATCGGCTGGCGCGTCGCAGGAGTATGTTGAGGATTGCCCGGTGTGCTGCCGTGCGAATGTGATTCACGTCGAGTTTGATGACAGCGGTGAGGTTCGCATCTGGGGTGAGGCGGAGTGATACGGGCCACTGAGCAGGCACGACAGCGTGATCCATGCTATCATTCCCGCGAGTTGATCGGCCGTGTTATTACGGTCGGCATCGATTCTAACACATGCAATTTGACGAGCTTATGAACGAAAGTCCGAAAGCATTACCGTCGGTTTTCGTTTGAGATATCAGGGTGTAGCTAGTTTTTGTGGCAGTGGGTTGACCCTCATGAAGATTCCCGGGATTCTCTTGACCATTCTCGTCGGTATCAGCGCCAGTTGGGCCGGCTATTCCAAGTATTACGGCGCGAACACTGAGGATGCGTTTGTTACGAAGGCGCTGGACAAGGGCGACATCGTCCAGACCGTCTCAGCCACCGGAACCGTTGAGCCGGTGACGAAGGTCATCATCAGTTCGCAGATCAGCGGCAACATCATCAGTTGGCACGCCGACTTTAATGCGAAAGTTGCGGAGGGGTTCGTCCTCGCTGAGATAGAAGCTGATCGATACGTCCGCATTCGGAATCAGTCGCAGGCCGAGTTGGCCCTTGCGAAGGCTCGTGAAGAAGAGGCCATCGTTCGCTACAAAGACGCTCAGCGCGAGAGCCATCGGATCGAAAGTCTTCGTGAGACCAGCAACGCCAGTGACAACGAGATGCTCGTCGCCAAGGCCGCGGAAGAGGCGGCATTGGCCCTGTGGCATGGTTCACAGGCCAGCGTGAAGTCGGCTGAGGCGGGACTTGGCGCGGCGGAGGTGGATTTGGGGCGCACGAAGATTCGCAGCCCGATTAATGGCGTGGTCATCTCTCGAAGCATCGACGTTGGGCAGACCGTTGCTGCGTCGCTTCAGGCACCGGAGTTGTTCATCATCGCCAACGATTTGGCGAAGATGCAGGTCAATGCGAATGTGGCGGAGTCGGACGTGGGGCTTATTAAAGAGAGTGGTAAGGCGAGTTTTCGCGTGGATGCCTATCCGGGCCGTGTGTTTACCGGAGTGATCTCTCAGATTCGCTACAACCCGACCATTCTCGACAACGTCGTCACTTATGTCACGGTCATCTCGGTGAATAATGATGAACTGCTCCTGCGCCCCGGCATGACGGCGAACATCACGTTTGAAGTCGGCAAGGCGGAGGCCGTCGTTCGCATCCCCAATGCGGCCTTGCGGTTCACACCGTTCCCGCCCGACCCGATGCAGGCCATGCAGGGGCGTCGCGGTCCAAAGGTTCCACAGGTGTGGGTGTTGGAGAAGGGCGAGCCGAAGCCGGTTGATGTGAAGGTCGGCATGAGCGACGGAGCCAACACACAACTCGTCAGCGGGGAGATCAAGGAAAGCACGCCGGTCATCGTCGAGCGCAGCTGGAAGGGCCGCATGAACCAGAAGCCCGACGTGAGCCAGGCCATGCGCATGCCGGGAAGGTAACGCGATGGCTTCCGGGACGAGTTTTCTCCATGATGCGGCACCCGGCGAAGCACTGATTCGAGTGCGCAACGCTTGGAAGACGTATCACATTGGTGAGATTCAGGTGCCCGCAGTTCGCGGCGTCGATCTGGAAGTGCCGAAGGGACAATTCGTCGCGGTGATGGGGCCGAGCGGTTCGGGCAAATCCACGTTCATGCATCTTCTGGGCTGCCTCGACCGGATGGACAAAGGCGAATACTGGCTCGCCGGGAATCTGGTCAATTCGCTGAACAAGAAAGAGCTGGCGGCCCTGCGGAATCGATTGATTGGGTTTGTTTTCCAGAGCTATAATCTGCTTTCACGAACGAGCGTGTTGGACAACGTCGCCTTGCCGTTGACCTATCAGGACGTGGATCGACGTGAACGGCGACGACGGGCCGGTGAGGTGCTGGACCGCGTCGGACTCAGCGACCGTACGCATCATTACAGCAATCAGCTCTCCGGCGGTCAGCAGCAGCGCGTCGCCATCGCCCGCTCACTCATCACCAATCCCGTGCTGGTCCTCGCGGACGAACCCACTGGCAATCTCGACAGCAAGACCAGCCGGGAGATCATGGCACTGTTGCAGGATTTGAACCGCGAGAGCTACGTGACCATCGCCCTGGTGACGCACGAAGTGGATATTGCGGAGTATGCGCAGCGGGTCGTCTCGTTTCGGGATGGGGTGGTGAATACGGACGTAATGAATACATGGGTGCGGGATGCGCACTCGACAGACGCACAGCATGCAGAGGCCGTGGCGAACTAAGATCCGCGTTTCGCGGGCTTTGCGGATATCTCACGCTTTTGCGACAGGTCGGGTAGTTTGCAGTGGTGGACGATTGAGGGGTTGAAAGAGGATCGGATGATATTAAGAAAAGCGTCTGGTTATGCGCTGATGGTCTTGCGAAAGAGAGATTCGAACTGATTCAGCAACTCATCGAAGAGTTGCATGGTGTCTTCGATGGGTTTGGGGGTGGTCATGTCGACGCCGGCTAGTTTGAGGATGTCGATGGGGTACTTGCTGCTGCCGGCGGAGAGGAACTTGAGGAGTCCGTCCATTGCGCCGGGTTCGCCCGCGAGGATGCGGTGGCCGATGTTGGTGGAGGCGCAGTGGCTGGTGGCGTAGGTGTAGACGTAGAAGTTTCGATAGAAGTGGGGGATGCGCAGGCCCTCGGCGGGGGCGGCGTTGTCCATTGCCAATTCGGGGCCGTAGTAGGCGCGGACCAGTTCGGCGTACCACTGGCAGAGCGCGTCGCTGGTGAGCGGCTGGCCAGCCTCGGCGTTGGCGTGGATGAGTCGCTCGTATTCGGCGAAGAGGGACTGGCGGAAAACGGTGGTGCGGATTTCGTCGATCTGCTGTTGCAGGATGACGAGGCGGAAGGCGTCGGTCGTCGCGTGTTTGAAGAGATAATCGGCGAGCAACACCTCGTTCACCGTTGACGCGACCTCGGCGCAGAAGGTGGCGTAGTGGCCGTAGATCATGGGCTGGTGTTTGACGGTGTACCAGGAGTGCATGGCGTGGCCGAGTTCGTGTGCGATGGTGGATTGGTCGTTGAGCGTGCCGTTGTAGTTGAGCAGCAGATACGGGTGGGACAGGTAGCTGCCCCAGCAATAGGCGCCGCTGCGCTTGTTCGGTGTCTCATAGACGTCGATCCAGCGCGAGTCGAAGGCGGTGCGGAGGGTGCCGGTGTAGTCGGGGCCGAGCGGGGCGAGGGCGTCGAGGATGGTGCGCTGGGCATCGGCGAAGTCGATGCGGTCGCCATCGGACTGGACCATGGGGACGTAGAGGTCGTAGGCGTGAATCTCGTCGAGGCGCATGAGTCGCTTGCGCATGGCGACATACTTGTGCAGCTTGGGCAGGTGGGCGCGGATCGTCGTGACGAGATTGTCGTAGACGGCGACGGGGATGTTCGGGCCGGAGAGGGCGGCTTCGAGGCAGGATGAGTAGCCACGGGCGCGGGCGTGGAAGATGTGCTGCTTCACATGGGCCGAGAGCATAGCGGAGACGGTGCCGGCCTTGGCGAGATACGTGCGGTGCATGCCCTCGAAGGCCTCACGGCGGACGCGGCGGTCGGCGGAATAAATGAAGCGGCCGTACTTGGCGGCGGAGAGGGTGACGGATTCGCCGTGCTCATCGGTGATGGTGGGGAAGTCGAGATTGGTGTTGGTGAAGCGGCTGTAGATATTTTCGGGGGCGGAGCAGACTTCACCGGCCATGGCGAGGAGTTGCTCCTCGCGCGGGGAGAGGGTGTGGAAACGTTCGCGCTCGATGTCGTGCAGGTGGTGGCGATACACGGAAAGCTTTGGAAACGCATCGAGCCAGGCGCGGAGCGTGGGCGGTTCGATGGCGAGGATTTCGGGGACCATCCAGCTCGCGGCTTCGGAGGCTTTGGTGCTGAGGCTTTGGACGCGATCCCAGCGGCCCTGCATGGCGGCGATGCTCATGTCCTCGTGGTAGGAGAGGCCGGCGTAGAGGATGACTTTGTCGAGACTGGCGAAGGATTCGTCGCGGAGGAGGAGGGCGGCGAGGAGTGCGTCGGCGGAATTGGCGAGGGTACTCTTGAGCGCGGCGAGCGTGTCGATGCGCCGGTCGGCGTCGGTGAAGGCGGACTCGAAGTTAGCGTCGTCGCTATAGAGATCGGAGAGGTTCCAGCGGAGCGGCTCGGGAACATCGGCGCGGCGCGCGTAGGCGACGGGGCGCGAAGGGGCGTCGAGGGCGGCGGTCGCATCCGTGCGCGTGAGTCGGGTCAAGGGCGAGTCCTTTTCTTACTATGAATGACACGCGGGGGGACGCGTGGTTGGGTCGTTGAGATTCACGGGGTGGAAACCTGTGCCACACCATGTCAATCGAGCAGGAGGAAGTCTTTCATGTGTTTGTCGTATTGCTCCTGCGCGGCGGGGTCGAACATGGGGAGGCGGAGTTCGTTGATGACTTTGGTGCCCATGCCGACCCATTCCTGCCAGCATTGAACGCAGACGGTGGCGAGGATTTTTTCGCCGAGTGGACCTTTGAAGGGGCGCTCGGCGAGTTTGGGGCCGGGGCCGCTACAACGTCGGCAGGAGAAGCCTGCTTCGCCGGGGACGCCGCCGGCGGGGGCGTCTTTCTTCTCTGCAATGACGGGGACGGGCGCGCCGAGCGCGGTGAGCAACTCGCCCATGGCCTTCATCGGCATAAGGTCGCCCTTGCGGTGGGCGATGTGGTAGCCGTTGGTGAGCGTTTGGATGGCGAGGTCGGGGTGGCCGGTGGCTTTTTGGACTTCGCCGAGGAGTTGGTAGGCCTTGGAGTTCTGGCTGTTGAGGGCGATGACGCGCTGGAGGGAGGGGCCGGCGTCGTTGTGTTGGCCGGCTTCCATGAGGGCTTGGCCGAGGGCGAAGTGGGACAATTCGTCGGAGGGGTCGGCCTCGGCGAGGGAACGGAGCTTGGCGATTCGGTCGTCGTCGGGCATTAATGGTCCTTGTTGGGGCTGAAATTACTTGGCGTAGATTTTGATGATTTCGTCGAGGAATTTGAGGGCGTCATTCTTTTTTCGCTGGAAGGTGTTGCGGCCGATGATGGAGCCGAAGCCGCCGCCGGCGCGGATGGCCTTGCATTCCTCGAAGACGTCCTGATCGTTATCCTTCTTCGCACCGCCGCTGAAGATGACGATGCGTCGGCCGTTGAAGGAGCATTGGACGACGTGCTTGACGCGGTCCGCAAGGGTGCCGATGGCGATCTTTTCTTTTTCGTAGATCTTTTTGGCGGCGTCCTGCTCGATGAAGTCGGTGGGGAGTTTCACCTTGACGATGTGAGCACCGAGTTGGCAGGCGATTTGGGCGGCGTAGCCCGCGACGTCGATGCCCGTCTCGCCATCCTTGCTGAGGCTGCTGCCGCGCGGGTAGCTCCAGACGACGACGGCGAGGCCGCAGGACTTGGCTTCTTCGGCGTAGGCGCGGACGTTTTCGTACATCTCCTTGCGAAGGGCGGAGCCGGGGTAGATAGTGAGGCCGACGCCGACGCAGCCGAGGCGGACGGCGTCTTTGACGGAGGCGGTGAGGGCCTGCCAGGAATCTTTCTCGTCGGCCAGGTTGTCGTGGTTGTTTACTTTGAGAATGAGCGGGACTTCACCTGCGAAGTCGGCAGCGCCGGCCTCCAGGAAGCCGAGGGGCGCGGCGTAGGCATTGAGACCGGCCTCGATGGCCATTTTGAAGTGGTAATGTGGATCATATCCGGCATCGTTGGGGCCGAAGCTGCGGACAGGGCCGTGCTCCCAGCCTTGATCGACGGGTAGGATGACCATGCGTCCGGTGCCGGCGAGACGGCCGTGATTCAACATGCGAGCGAGGTTGGTGAGGGTGCCGGGGTTATCGCTTCGATACCAATTGAGGATTTCACGCACGCGTTCGGTCATGGCCGGTGCTCCGAGGGGTGAGAGTCAAATAGTGATTGATGCGGTGCCCCG
>JBBTET010000032.1:0-61340 GCA_038042195.1 Planctomycetota bacterium
GCCGGAATTCGGCGGCCAGCGCGCAGATGGCTTCCTTTGGCGTTTGGGCCACAAGGTCGAGCACGATTCCCCCCGCCTTCAAGGCGTCCTTCAGGAAAACCTTGGGAAGGCGCGGGTATTCATCCTCGATTCTACCGACAATTTCCTCCAGAATGTCCTCAAGCGCAATCAGACCTACCGGCTTGCCCTGGGACATCACGACCGCCGTGTTTGCACCTTCACGTTGGAGTTGAAGCATCGTGGCTTCAAGATTGTCCTGTGGCTGCACCACCCGGAGCGGCCGAATGTGCCTGGTCCAGTCGCTACCAGTTGGATCGATCAAATCCTTGGCAAGCAGATAGCCCACGGGCTTGGACGTGAGTGGATCAATGACCGGCCATCGTGAAAATCGATGTTCCGCGATTTGACGCAACACCTCCTCGCGAGTGGCCGTACGGGATAAATACTGGACGCGCTGCCATTGCAGCATGACGTCGCGCACCTTTTGACGACCAAGATCGAAGATGTTCTCAAGGACGAGTAATCGATTCAACGAGATTTCGCCGCTGGACGGCACCGTCGAGAGCAGCATTCTTAGTTCCTGCTCTGAATGCGCCACTTCATGGTGCCCGGCCTCCAGGCCCATTCTCCGTAAAAGCCAATTGGAGGCACCGTTCAGCACACGCATCGGCAGATAGAATGCGAAATACGCCCATCGCATTGGATATGCAATCGCCAGCGTGCTCTGATCCGGTCGGCGAATGGCAAGACTCTTGGGAGCAAGTTCGCCGATCAGTATGTGCAAGAACGTGATGATCACGAAGGCAACAACGACGGACAGAGAATGACTTGTTGCCGGTGACCACCATCCCGGCAGGCCGATGACGGCATTGACGAGACCTGCGAACGCCGGCTCACCAATCCAGCCCAATCCCAGGCTGGCCACGGTGATCCCAAGCTGAGTGGCGGACAGATAGTTGTCCAGATGAGCAACCATCTCGCGTGCCACGAGTGCACGCCGATTTCCCGCGCGGGCCAGTTCCTCGATACGCGTGGCACGGACCTTGACCAGCGCAAACTCCGCAAGCACGAAGAAACCATTTAGCAGAATCAGTACGATGGAGCCCAGCAGATAGACAAGCGTCATCCAGGTCATTGAGTTCCCTCACATCGCAATTCTACAAAACAGGTTCTGCCCTGTCGAAGCCGGCGGCTTATCGTATCATCACCGCCGGAGGTTGCGCCGCTCGTGTTCGACATCAACGATTACATCGCACTCGTCGTCCTCGGTCTCATCGCCGGCGCGAGCGGCGGGCTGCTCGGCATCGGCGGCTCCACGGTGATGATCCCCGGCATGGTCGTCCTGTTCGGGGCGGGTCAACAGCATCTGTACCAGGCCGCCGCGATGATTGTGAACTTTTTTGTCGTCGCCCCGGCCGTGCTTCGGCATTGGCAGGTGCGAGCCACGCTCCGTCCGATCACTCGATGGACCGTCCCCAGTTCGGTGGTCGGCGCACTGGCAGGCGTTTTCCTCAGCGAGTTGCCGCAATTCGCCGGGGCCGGTCAGGGCTACTTGCAGATCGTATTCTCACTATTCCTTGCATATGCGGTTCTCTACAACCTCTTGCGATTGCAATCGAAGCAGCGGCTGCCAAAGATGGATGAACAGGATGCCACCAAGCTGTCGCGGTTCAAGATCATCGCCCTCGTGGGCCTGCCAGCGGGGTTAGCCGGCGGACTGCTCGGTGTCGGCGGTGGGCTGGTGGCGGTGCCGGCGCAACAGGTGTTTCTGTCCGTCCCGCTGACCAATGCCATTGCCAACTCGGCCTCGACCATTCTCTGGTCCAGCGTGATCGGGGCGGTAGTGAAGAATACGAGTCTGACGCGTCATGGATTTACCATCGGCCAATCCTGCTTGATCGCGGCCTGCCTGATCCCGTCCGCGATGATCGGCTCATGGTTCACGTCTGCCAAGGTTCACCGCTGGCCTGTAGGCATCGTCCGGTGGGCGTTTGTGCTACTGATGGTCTATTGCGGCATCCAAATTTTCCGTGCGGGCCTGGCTCAGTTGCGGGCCGGGGGGGCTATTGGCACTGTCGGGCCGGCGTTGATACAGTACAGCGGCGAGGAGCGTGCCCTCGCGAAAAATGACATTGAAATTCCAAGGAGATGAACATGCGACGAATGATTCTGTGTACGACGGTCCTCTTCGCGATGGCCTTTGTAATGACCGGTTGCGAAGGTGCCGGCAAGGGCTGTTCGAGTTCAGGTTGTTGCCCGGACAAGGCGATTAAGTGCAAGGGCTGTAACGCCGACATGAAATGCGCCGACATGATGGCCAAGTGCGCCGGCTGCGGCAAGATGATGAAGTGCAGCGATATGAAGATGACCTGCGCCTGCGGCAAGAGTATGAAATGCTGCGACGCCAAGGATATGAAGGACGGCAAGTGCGCCTGCGGCAAGCCGATGAAGTGCGAAATGAAATGCGCTTGCGGCAAGGATATGAAATGCACCGGCATGTGTGAGAAGTGCGCAATGGCGAAGAAGTAGCCCGCGCTGCTGAGCGCAAAAACACACTCAACCCATTTGCTCAACCCCCGCCAAGCATCGGCGGGGGTTGTTTTTGGGCCACCGGAGGATTGGGGGTAATTGCCTCCAAAACTAAATAGGGCGGGTCCCACAGCCTATCTATGTAATAATTGATTTTTTTGTTGGTCAGCGACTGGTCCAGCTTTGAGCCAGGGAACTGAGGTGATTGGCCTTTTGTTAGGTTGTGTGGGGTGCAAAAAAGGGAGCGTCGGCGGCCAACAGCATCCGTGACAATATGGGATGAGTTGTTATTAGTGGGCAGGAATCGCGTTCACCTGCTCAATGAAACAAGAACACGGGGGGGCTTCCGGTGGCCATTCCGCGCATAAAATCCGGTTTGACAGGGGCTAAGGGCGACTTATAATCGGTTTGGCACGTGGACCACCTCCGCGCAGCCGGTGTATCCTTATGGCGAATGTCACACTGTCGGACGTCACCAAGGTTTACCCGGGCGGCGTGAAGGCCGTGGATCGTGTCACCCTGGCGATCCAAGATCACGAGTTCGTGGTCTTGGTCGGACCCTCTGGATGCGGCAAGAGCACGACGCTTCGCATGGTGGCGGGGCTTGAGGAGATTTCCTCGGGCACGATCCGCATCGGCGACCGCGTGGTGAATGAGGTCGCCCCGAAGGATCGCGACATCGCGATGGTGTTTCAGAACTACGCCTTGTACCCGCACATGACGGTATACAAGAACATGGCGTTCAGCCTGTCGCTGCGAAAGCGCGAGCTGGGGCTGAGCAAGGCCGACATCGACCGGAAAGTGCGATCGACGGCGGCGACGCTGGGAATCGAGCCGCTGCTGGAGCGTCGGCCCAAGGAATTGTCCGGCGGACAACGGCAGCGAGTGGCGGTGGGTCGCGCGATCGTGCGAGACCCGAAGGTGTATTTGTTCGACGAGCCGCTGTCGAACCTGGATGCGAAATTACGCGTCGAGATGCGCAGTGAGATCAAACGGATCCAGCGCAGCCTCGGCACGACGACGATTTACGTCACACACGATCAGGAAGAGGCGATGACCCTCGGTGATCGGGTGGCGGTGATGAAGGACGGCCTTCTTCACCAATTCGGGCCGCCGATGGAGATTTACGAGTCTCCGGCGAATCGGTTCGTGGCCGGCTTTCTTGGGACGCCTCCGATGAACTTCATCGACGGGCGGCTCGTGGCGGCGGCGGACCAACTGGCCCTTGAGGAATCGGGGCTGCGGGTTCGGCTGCCGGCTGCGATGCGTGGCCGGCTGACGCCGTACCTGAATCAGCCGCTGGCGATTGGCATTCGGCCGGACGTGCTGTCGCTAAGCCGACCGTCGGATGCGACGGACAGCGAGACGTTGAAAGTGAAAGTGTTGCTGGTCGAACCATTGGGCGACCGGAAGGACGTGACGATGACGACTGAATCCGGACGCAGCCTGGTCGGTCGAGTGGATGGCCGGGTGATGGTGCGCGAGGGTGACCAGGTCGAGGTCCACGTGGACCTGCGGCGTATTCATCTGTTTGAATCCGGCGAGGCCGGTCGCGCGATCACGACGCATGGAGCCTACGCCAGTGTTGCATAACTTGGCGACAGCAAGGTCGCTTCGCGCCGAAATGGGCGCGGGCCTGGAGCTTCGCGGAGGAGGCGATCAATGAGAGTGTGATCGCCACACGCGTTTGCCGGCGGGTGCAGTGAGGCCCGCCACCGACTGTCGCCAGAGTGGGTTCCGCGAGGACGGCCCACTCTTTGTGTTTGTATCGGGTCGCGATGCGAAAGGCATCGGCGACGGTAATCAAGGCGAACGTGGCCGCCGGGTGTCCACGACAAAACTCAACCGATCGTGCCCTTCGCGGTCGGCGTGTTAAGGAAATGACAGATGAATGCTGAATTGATTCGCCTTGTGGACGGCCTGGCCCGTGACAAGAACATTGATAAAGAATTGGTGCTTGGCGATCTCGAGGCCGCCATGCAGTCGGCCATCCACAAGAAGTACGGTCAAGACGAGCAGGTGGAGGTTTCGATCGACCGGCTATCGGGCTTGATTAGCGCATCGCTCAATGGCGAGGCGATCACCATGTCGGAGCTGGGTCGCATCGCGGCACAGACGGCCAAGCAGGTGATGATCCAGCGCATCCGCGAAGCCGAGCGCGGCAGTATTTTTGAGGAATATACGGATCGCAAGGGGACTGTCGTCACCGGAACAGTCGCTCGCGTTGAGGGCGGGGCGCTGCTGGTCAACCTCGGTCGGACCGAGGGGTTCCTTCCTCGCAGCGAACAGATTCCCGGCGAGGCCCATCAGCCCGGCGAGCGCATTCGCTGTTTGATCCTCGACGTTCGTGAAGCCCCGCACCAGGTCAAGATCATCCTCTCCCGCAGCCATCCCGATTTCATTCGGCGGTTGTTTGAGTTGGAAGTGCCTGAAGTGGCCGAGCGGATCATAGAGATCAAGGGCCTGTCGCGCGAGGCGGGGTATCGCTCGAAGGTGGCGGTGTCGTCGATTGACACCAAGGTGGACGCGGTCGGCGCGTGCGTCGGTGTGCGCGGCAGCCGAATCAAGAACATCGTCGAGGAACTTGGCGGCGAGAAGATCGACATCGTGCGATGGAATGAGTCGTCGCAGATTCTGATATCCAATGCGTTGAAGCCCGCCGAAATTCAGGACACGGCACTCAATTTCGAGTTGGGGCGCGCGACCGTGGTCGTGCCGGAGGATCAACTATCCCTGGCCATCGGCAAGCGCGGGCAGAACGTGCGACTGGCGGCCCGGCTGACCGGCTGGGATATCGATATTCAGACGCCGAAGGACTACAACCGAGGCCTCGATCGCCTGGCGACGACGCTTCGCAAGATCGAAGGCATCGACGAGATGCTCGCCGAGAAGATTTCCCTCATGGGCATGATCAGCGTGGCGGACGTCGAAGAGGTCGGCGTGAAGCCGCTGGTCGACGAATTGAAGATGGAGCCGGAGTTGGCTCAGCGCGTGGTCGACATTTGCAAGGTAGAGGCCAAGCTCGTCGCCGAGGAAAAGGCGATTGAGAAGATCGCCACCGATGCGGCAAAGGCTGCGAAGCTGGCGGCGGATGCGGCAGGGCTGACGGCTGAACCGACTGAACTCGTTGCGGAAACCGTGGTGGTCGACGATGCAGCATTGGCCGACGAGGCCGGGGCGAGTGAGGAAGCATCGACGCTGGAGCCTGCGTCCGTGGCCGATGCCGAGGCACCCACTGAAAACGAATTGACAGAGACGCCGGTCGCGGTTGCGCCGACGACGGAGCCTTCATAACGACGAGGTTGGTGTCGTGTGAAGCGGAACGGGCCTTACGACCTTCGGGTCATGGAGCGAATGCTTGGCTGAAAAGAAGCTGCGAGTGCATAACCTGGCGAAGGAACTCGAGGTCGAGAGCAAGACGATCATCGAGAAGTGCCTTGCAGAAGGCATCGCGCTGAAGGGCCACATGGATGTTGTCATCCCCGGCCTTGCCGCGACCATTCGTGAATGGTTCAGTGAAGGCCCCCACACGACCGCGGTGGAGGAGAGCGTTCACATTGATCTGGTCGTCGCCCGAAAGAATGTCCGACCTCGCAAGAAGAAGGAAGAGAAGCCGACCGAACCGGAGGTCGTTGCGGAGGCGGCCCCCGTCGTTGATTCGCCGGTGGAAGAAGTTCAGCCGGAGACCGTTGTCGAGGGGCCTGGCGAGGTTGTGACGCCGGCTCTGATGACCGACACCGAAGATCTGACTGACACAGTCGAAACGCCGATGGACGATGCGCCGGGAGAGGATGCAGGTGAGCCAGAGGCCCCTGCACCTGCCGAAGCGCCTCGCCATGCAGCGCATGCGCCCTCGCATTCACATCCTCCAAAACACTCCGACAAACCACGGATCGCGGCCGGCCCCATGAATGTTCCCGCGCCGGCGAAGCTGTCCGGTCCGCGCGTCGTGCGCATGGACAAGCCCGAGGTGGTGGATCGTCCCCGACCCGCTGCCCGCACGGGTCCGCGCCCTCCCATGCGTCCGCCTTTGCGCACGCCAGGAATGCCCCCGCGTGGTCCGGCCGGTCCGGTCTCGGAAGAAGAAGCAGCCCGTGATCGATGGAAACGCGGCGGCGCAAAAGGCCCCGTGGCGGATGTGGCGGCCGAGAAGCGACCCAGCACCAAGCGCGCCATTCGCGACGAAGCCGAGGATGTCGCGGAGAAGCTCAAGGAATGGCGCGATCGTGATTTGATCGAGCGGCGCGACCGCCTGGCACACGCCTCCGGGCGAGGCATCGGCGGTTTGCGCGCCATTGAAGAACGCTCTCACGGCAAACATGGTGCCCCGCCCCGCCAGACCGGCCCCGTCAAGAAGGACAAGGTCGAGCTGACCGAACCGGTCCTGCTCAAGGATTTCTCCCGTGAGACGGGCATCCCAGTGGCCGCCGTCATTAAGCGAATGATGGAGGAGCGCGGCCAATTCGCAAATGTAAACACGACGCTCGACACCGAGTTGGCGACCACGATGGCCACGGAACAAGGCATCGAACTGACCGTTGCCAAGGCCAAGACGGGCATGGATCGAATGGCGGATGAATTCGCCGCGATGAAACGCAAGCACATCGTCGCTCGGCCCCCGGTCGTGACGGTCCTGGGCCACGTCGATCACGGCAAGACGACGCTGCTGGATAAAATACGCAAGACCAAGGTGGCTGCCGGCGAGGCGGGCGGCATCACACAGCACATCGGTGCCTATCGCGTGAAGGTGGGCGACCGCTGGGTCACGTTCCTTGATACGCCCGGCCACACCGCGTTCACCGCGATGCGGGCACGCGGCACGAATCTGACCGACGTGGTCGTGCTGGTCGTCGCGGCCGATGACGGCGTGATGCCGACGACTGTTGAGGCGATCAACCATGCAAAGGCCGCGAAGACGACTATCGTCGTCGCCCTCAACAAGATCGATCTGCCGCACGACATCAATAAGATATACGGCCAACTCGCCGAGCATGGCCTGACGCCCAGCGGCGATTGGGGCGGCGAAACAGACGTCGTCAAGGTCTCGGCCATCAAGGGCGAAGGCATTGACGACCTGTTGGCGCACCTGGCCACGCTGAGCGAAGTCATGGAGTTGACCGCCGATGCATCGATCCCGGCGACGGGCACGGTCATCGAGGCCGAGCGCAGCGACGCCCTGGGCAACGTGGCACGCGTGCTCGTGCAGGAAGGCACGCTGAAGGCGGGCGACATGATCGTCTGCGGCTGTGGCTATGGCCGTGTTCGGGCATTGAAGGATGAGTGGGGCAAGAATCTGAAGTCCGCCGGACCGTCGACGCCGGTTGAAGTGACCGGCCTGAGCGATGTCCTGTCTGCGGGCGACAAGTTTTACGTCGTCGATTCGTCGCAGCGTGCGAAAGAGATTGCCGAAGACTCCGCCATGCGGAAGCGCGAGTCGGAGCTGGTGCGCACGGCGAAGCCGACGACGCTCGAAGCCATGCTGGCCACGGCGAAGGAAGGCGACATTCCGGATCTGCGCGTGATCCTGAAGGCTGACATGCAGGGCAGCGTGGATGTGCTCCGGCAGAGCCTGTCCGAGTTCCCCAGCGACCAGGTCAAGCTCAACATCATCCACGGCGGCGTGGGCGCGGTGTCCGAGTCGGACGTGGTGCTGGCCCAGGCGAGCGATGCGATCATCGTGGCGTTCCACGTCGTCCCCGATTCAAACATTCAACGCATGGCCGACGGCCTCGGCGTGGACATTCGCACGTATCGCGTCATCTACAATCTCATTGACGACGTGAAGAAGGCCCTCGAAGGTCTGCTCACGCCGGATCAGAAGATCGAATCTCGCGGCCGTGCCGAGGTGCGACAGGTCTTCTCCATCACGCGCGTTGGCAAGGTGGCCGGCTGCTTCATGCGAGAGGGCGTGATTCAGCGTAGCCACAAGGTGCGCATCATTCGCGACAGCGTGGTGATTAAGGACTTGATGGACCTCGACTCGCTGCGTCGCGTGAAGGATGACGTGAAAGAAGTGAAGGCCGGCTTCGAGTGCGGTATTCGCATCGCCAACTTCGACGATCTGAAGCCGGGCGACATCATCGAGTCGTTGGAAGTGGTGCAGATCGCCCGCAAGCTCGAAGGCTGACATGGTGGTCGGCGTGCTGACGTTGAACCTCTCGATCCCCGACGCGATGTCGCTGAAGGACAAGCGGAGCGCGATCAAGAGCCTGAAGGATCGCCTGGGCGGTCGGCACAACATCTCGGTGGCCGAGGTGGACGACCTGGACGAACATCGCAGCAGCGTCATTGGGATCGCCCTGGTGGCGAACGATCGGCGCTTCGTGGACAGTTGCCTGTCGAAGATCGTGGATGAAGTTCGGAGGTCGCCCTGGGTCGTCTTGATGACCTATGAGATCGAGTTGCTGTAACGGAGACGACCCTCGGAAGACTGTGAGCGGGAAGAGACATGTCACATCGACCAGGCCGAGTGGCCCACATTATTCGCGACATCGTCAGCGATGCGATTTGCAATCGGATCTCCGATCCGCGCGTCAGCCGATTCACGAGCGTCACGCGCGTCGAACTCAGCCCCGACATGCGCCAGGCGAATGTGTATGTCAGCGTCATGGGCACTCCGATCGAAGGCGAGACGACGATGAAGGGGCTGGAAAGCGCTCGTGGGATGATTCAGACGCGTGTCGCGAAGAATCTGGACATGCGTCAGTCCCCGATGATTCGATTGATCCTCGACCTGAGCCTGAAAAAAGGCGCGGAGATTCTCAACCTCATACAGGAATCCGGCGGACGGCACACAGAGGCCATCACCGGTTCCGATCTGACCCCGGCCGTCTCCGACAAGGACGACGCGCCGAACGAAGGAGATGACGAATGAAGTTCGACGCGGACCATGCCCGTCGCGTGAAGAGGCTCTGGCAGGACCTCAAGAAAGAGGCGGGCACCGTTCATCTGGAGCCGGTCGAGGATCCAATGGACCAGCTTCTGGAAGCCGTCTTCAGCAACTATGCCGCAGAGTCGCGCGCCCATCAGGCCGTGGCGAAGATCAAGGCCGGCGTAGTAGATATGAACGAATTGCGGGTGACGTCAGTGGCCTCGATCGTGGAGATGGTCGGTGCCGACTACCCAATGGGCCGTGCCGCCGCCGAGGAACTGTCTCGGTCGCTGCTCTCGCTTTACAACCGGACACACAAGCTGGACCTCACGTTTCTGATGAAGCAATCGCGCAAGGGCGCGGAGACGTTTCTGAATCGTCTGGATGGCATCGGCCCCTATGCCAAGGCGTCGATCTTGCAGCGATGCTTTAAGGCGGCGTTGGTGCCCATCGATCTTCACATGTTGATGTTCCTGCGCAAGGGGAAATTCGTCCCTGCCGAAGCACCGATGGAGGACACGCAGAAATTCCTGGCCCAACAGGTGCGAGAATCCGAGGTGCCGGCCTTTTCCGTGTTGCTCAAACGACACGCTGCCGCCCATGCCCCGAAGAAGCCGCTCGAATATCATCCGGTGACGGCCTCTCCCGTGGCACCGGAGCCAGTGCCGGTGCCCGCGCCCGTGCCCATCCCGAAAAAAGATGAGGCGACCGCCAAGAGTGTGTTGGCTCTGAAGGCGATGGCGAAAAAGGCCGGCTCAAAGAAGGCCGGCACTCCCAAGCGGGGAAAGGCCGAGGCGTCGAGTCGCAAGAAGTAACGGCGCGAGCGGCCCTTGAAGTTTCGCCCGTGCGTTGCGCCGGATCATGCGTCGTTACGGAGAACGAACCATGCGGATTCTACATTGGCGTCGCGCGTCGGCCGGTACTGTCGTATTAGTTTTTTTGCTTCTCGTCAGTGCCTGCCAACAGCCTGCGCCGTCGGTGACGAACGGTGAGTCCATTGATCGGCGCAGGGCATTCCTCAAGCTCGACGAGATTCCGCAACGACCTACCCTCCCACATGCCAGACCAACGGCGACGTCTCGACCATCCGACGCCGTCGAGCGTTATCTGGCGAAAGGCCGAGAGCACATCAACGAGCAGCTTTGGACCGACGCCATGGCCGCGCTGGATAACGCACTGCGAATGGACCCCAACTCGGTCGAGGCGCGCCTGCTGCTGGCCCGCGCTGCACAGCGACAGGGAAATCAGAGTTTGGCGGAAAGTCACCTGCGCGAAGTCCTCCGGCTGGACCCACGAAATGCCGCGGCCTATCAACTCCTTGGCGATCTTGCCCTGCATGAAAACAAAACCACAGAGGCAATTTCCAATCTGCGGCTCGCGTTACTGGCCAGCGCGGATCGACCGGGGTTGCCGGAGCGGGTGTTGACCCATCTGTCGCTGGCAACGGCCCTTCGCAAGGAAGGCTACCTGTCGGCGGCCATTGCAGAGTTGGCGGCCTTTTACACGGCGTCGAAGAACCCCACGCGAGAGATGACCGAGCATCGAGAATTGGCGGACATGCTGGTTCTCTTCAAGGGCAAGGCAACGGAACAGATCGGCGAGCTTCACGCTCAACTCGGGCAACACGACTTGGCCGCCAAGGCGTATGAGGAGACATTGCAAGAGTCGCCCGACGCGCCCGATCTGCGAGCGCGATTGGCGCGGTCGCTTGCGAGGGCGGGGAAGTTCGATGCAGCCATGACTCAGGTGCAACGGTTGCTAACGAATGCACCAGACGCGCCGAACAACCTGGCATTGCTCAAGGACGTCTGCGATCTTGCGAAACAGCCGGGACAATACGACGCACATCTGACTGCCCTGGCACGATCCACGAAAAGCCAGGCCGTTCGATTGCAACTTGCGGAATTGCTTCTGGGTCGTGATCGCACGGACGCGGCGATGGAGATACTGACGGCGGTCGTTGCGGAAGAGCCATCGGACGTGAAGGCGCACTGTCTCCTGGCTCGATTACGTCTGAAGAAGGGCGACATTAGTCCGGCATTGGACGGGATCAGCAAGTTATTACGCGAGGAACCGTCGGCTTATCGTGAGGTTCAATCCGTCATCACCGGCGTGGAATCGGCGGAATTGCGTCGTGGTCTGCTCGACGAGGCCGGGCGGCTCGCGAGAGAGAACGCGGAGGATGCTGCGGCTCAGTTTCTGCTTGGCGAGTTTCAACGTGAGAATCAGCACGCCGATGAAGCGGTTGAGTCCTACAACGCGGCCGTGAAGCTCAATCGCTCATTCGGGCCGGCGTGGGCCGCGTTGGCGAGAGTTCATTCCGATCGCAAGCAATGGCAAGAGGTCATAACCACTTCCGAGAAGGCAATCAAGAACAACGCGGCAGATTCGGCGACATACCTTTGCAAAGGCAAGGCCCATCAATATCTCGATGAGACGGAGAGCGCGGAGACGGCATTGCTGGAGGCGTTTCGGCTCGATCCAAAATCGCCCGAGCCGCTCTTCATGCTCGCGGCCGAGGCGGAGCGCCGCGGCGAGAAGCGGCGCTGCGAGCAGATTTACAAACGAATCCTCGACGACGTTGACCCCCGGCACATCCCCTCGCGCGAGCGGCTGGTCCGGATGTATCTGAACACCGACAAGCTCGACAAGGCCAGGGATTATTTTTCCGACTTCGAGCGATTCGGCCAGAGCGGTGCCGCGATCGAGCGATGCCGAGCGATGATCAAGCTGGCGACGAGCCAGAACGTCAGCGGCCAGGGTCGGCTCGATGATTATCGAAACGATCTCAAGCACATCGCGGAGACGTTTCCGAACGACTCGGCAACGCGCGTCGACTTGGCCATGAGCCATGTCCTCGCGTCGGACTTTGCCTCTGCACTGACCGACGTGGAGACGGCGCTCAAGATCAACGCGGCTGATCCTCGGGCGCGCGAGCTGCGAGGAACGCTGCTCATGAAGTTGCTCGACTATGAAGGAGCAGCGAAGGTCTTTCAAGAATTGCTTGCCGAGCATCCGCGCGATCTGAATCTCCTGCGCAATCAGCTTGATCTCGCCATCAACCTCGCCGACTGGCCGCAATCGGTGAAATTGCTCGACGCCCTCATGGCCCGCGACGAGCTTCGCGGCGGTCGAGATGCCTTCATGCGACAGTCGATCGACCTGCTCATCCTCTCGGAGCGCATCGACGAGGCCGTGGAGCGGGCGCGAAAATGGCTCGACGATGCACCGACGGATTCGGCGAGGCGACAGGCGTATCTCACGACCCTTCGCGCGGCCAAGCGAACCGCCGACGGCGTGACCGAGGCCGCGAAGTGGTTGTCCGACGATCCGACGAGCGGCGAACTGCGTCTCATCTACATCGATCAACTGCTCCAGGCGGATCGATTGTTGGAGGCCGAGCAGAAGGTGCTCGCCTGGCTCAACACCACGCCCGACGACATCAACCTCAACGGGGCACTGCTGACCATCGCATGGCGGGCGAAGCAGTGGGACCGGGCGATTGAGTTGGCCAAGACGGGGGCCGAGGTAACGGAAAACCGCGCTGCGTATCTGTCGTCGCTTGGGCGAACCTACCGATTGGCCGGACGATTTGACGAGGCGATTGATTTCTATCGCGCGAGACTGAAATCCGCCGGCAGCGACACGGCCTTTGAAGAGTTGATCGCCGCGCAGATGGCCGCCGAACGATGGAAGGATGCCGAACAGACGATTCAATCGGTGCTCACACCGATGCTGGGGCGCGGCAAGGCCGGCGAGCCGCTCGACCCGCTCGCGCTCATTCGGCTGCGTCGGCACCTGGCCAATCTTTATCAGCTATCCGGGAGGGATCACGCCTCGATTGAGCAGCTAGTAGAGATATTCAAAATGGCCCCGGCCGATCCGGGGATCAACAACGACCTCGGCTACACGCTGGTCGATGCTGACACCGATATGGAGCGGGCAGAGAAAATGATACGACTGGCGGTGCGCGAGCGACCCCGCGAGGCGGCGTATCTCGATAGCCTGGGATGGCTGCTCTACAAGCAAGGGAAGTACCGCGAGGCCGTGGTTTACCTGGAGCGGGCCATTCGGATGGGTGAGACGACAGATGCGGTGTTGTTCGATCATCTCGGCGACGCCCTGTATCGCGTCGAGCGAAAAAACGACGCGGGCAAACGATGGCGCAAGGCAATGGATTTGCTAAACGCGCGGACCGAGGGGCTGGACGGGATTCAGAACCGCACGCTCAAGCCGAAGATCGAGGCGAAGCTGCAACGGTTGGACGCCGGGGAATCGGTCGATGTCGCCACGCCGGCGGAAGTAGCGGTCACGACCCGACCGGCGTCGTGAGGCGCGACGGGCTAACACATTTCAATAAGTCTGAGATAAACTACGCCGCAAGAGCATGAGGGATTGGCATGGCAGGTCATAGTCATTGGGCGAACATCAAACACCGCAAAGGGGCGGTCGACGCCAAGCGCGGGCGGCTGTGGAGCAAGTTGGCGAGAAACATCATCGTCGCGGCCAAAGTGGGCGGCGGCGATCCGGCGATGAACCTCACCCTGCGCTATTCCATCGACAAGGCCCGCGAGGCCAACATGCCGATGGACACCATCGACAAGGCGATCAAGAAGGGCACCGGCGAATTGGAGGGCAGTGAGTACGCCCCGGTGACGTATGAAGGCTACGGCCCCGGCGGCGTGGCGTTCATCCTCGACGCCCTCACCGACAACCCGCATCGCACCGCCCCGGAAATCAAAAAGCTCTTCGAACGCGGTGGCGGCAACATGGGGGCGACCAATTGCGTGAGTTGGAACTTCACGACAAAGGGCGTCTTCTCAATTGGGACGAGCGAAACCACGGAAGACGCGCTCATGGAGGCTGCGCTGGAGGCCGGTGCGGACGACGTGGTACATGATGGAGATATCTTTCAGGTGACGTGCAGCGTGCAGACGTTCGAGAGCGTGCGCAAGGCCCTGGAGGCGAAGAAGATCCCCGTGCAGAACAAAGAGATCACCAAGCTCCCCGGCTCGACGATCTCGGTGGACGAAGAGATTGGCACGAAGATTCTCAAGCTGATCGAGATGTTTGAGGATCACGACGACGTGCAGAATGTCTACACGAACTTCGACATGTCAGATGAAGTGATGGCGAAGCTGGGCGGGTAAGCGAATGGTCCGCACCACGGACCCTACGCTGGAGGCGAGCGGTGAACGTTTCTCCCGAAGGGCCGAATCCTGCAGCACGACCGATCTTTGCGAACGCGATTCCAAGCGCGTTCGCGTCATCGGCGATACCGCTGGATAGCGCGGGACGCATCGACACCGATCTGCCCTGTCGACGGTGCGGCTACAACCTGCGCGGGTTGCTGCCCGATGGTCGCTGCCCGGAATGCGCGACAGCGGTGGGCCGGTCGATGCACGGGGATTATCTGAAGTTCGCCGATCCGGCGTGGGTACAGACGTTGGCGTCGGGGATAAATTGGATCGTCGGCGGAACGGTGTTCGTGATGCTCTTAGGCGCTGGTGGCGCAGGCTTAGTCTTCGTGCTCCAATTGCCGCAAGATGTCATGATTTGGCTTACCACGGCACTTGGATTGATTACGACGTACGGTTACTGGAGGGTTACAACGCCGGACCCCAGCGGGTTTGGCGAAACCGCGCGAATCAATGCACGACAGTTGACGCGAGCAACGATCCTCATTAACTACGTGGCTAATCCACTGGTGCAATATTCGCTCAGACAATACCCATCTGTTGCGCTACTCGTTTTTCCCATTTTGAGTTTGGTCGGTCTTGTGGGGACCATTGCGATGTTTAGTTTTGCCAGACAACTGGCACTACGCATTCCCGATCCGACGATGGCCAAGGGGTTTCGCACGACGATGTGGGGCATGGCAGTCGTGAGCACGCTCGGAATGCTGATGGGAGTCGTTGGTTACGTCTTCGCTCGTGCAGCAGGGTCGGGAACGATGCTCCAATTCCCAACCACGGTGACGTCCAGCATGACGACCACGACGGGGACTGCCTACGTAGCTACCTACACGAGCACCACTTCTGGTGTATTCCATGCTTTAGGCGGGAGAACATGGGGGATTGGTTCCATTGCGGTATTCGGCTGTATGGCCGGCGTCCTCGTTCTTGTTTTCGGAATCTGGTCGCTCGTACTCGTCCTTCGCCTGCGCAAGGCATTGAACCAAGCCTCCGAACAAGCCCTGCACACCTGGGCGGCGATGCCGGTTGGGCAAAATCGTTGAGTATTCCCCAACGCCGATAAGAACCCTTTCCGACTTCAACCATTTTCGGGTAATTCGCACCCACTTCCGCGCAATTTTCCCCACATCTCGTCGTGGAATCTTTATGCGTAGTGCTCCGAAAATGAATTCAACATGCATCGCCGCGGTGAACACTTCTTATCGCGCATCTCGAAAACACCGGACTCAGGGCACGGCTGGCACGGGTGTTGCTCCCCTGACTCTCGTCCGGCGGACCGGACACCAGATACGCGACTTGTGAAAGGGGTGCTCAAATGGGTCTGATGACAACGATGACACTGACAATCGGCTTGTTACTTTCCTGCGTCTCCGGCCTCATCTGCTACGTCGGGGTCGGACAGGTCTACCAATTCATGACCCAAGTCCCCAGTGGCGACGCCATCATGGCTCATCCCGAGACGGCCCTCGCCGGCGGCGTCCTGCTCATCGTCCTTGGCATCCTCTGCCAACCCAATCGTTCGTACTAAGAAATATCCCGCGCCCGACTTCCTGAATTGCCTCGTGCTATGTCGTGTAGTGACAGTGATTTACCACTCGATCTACGTTGACTTCACCCAGGTCGTCCAATAATATGAAAAGAGGAGCGGTCGGATTGGCGTGGCCGTGGCTGCGACGCGCAACCGATCAATCTGGAGCGGCACCAGCCGTTGGACGACCTGAGGAACCGCGACAAGCGGGAGGCACGGGACATGGTCAACAAAAAAGCAATCTGGGAACTGGTCGACAAACGGCTGGACCCGCAAACGTTTCGCGACGAACACTGGGAAGGCACGTTCGACGATTATCTCGACATCGTCACCAAGAACCCGCGCGTCGCGCGGAATGCCTTCCAACGCATCTACGACATGCTCATGCAGTATGGCGCCGAGCGGTACTCCAAGTTCCGCCAGGATCACATGCGCTACAAGTTCTTCTCCGATCCGATCGGCCACGGCGACGACGCCATCTTCGGCCTTGAACGGCCGCTCATGCAGCTCGTCGATTTCTTCAAGTCAGCGGCGCACGGCTATGGCACGGAGCATCGTATTCTCCTTCTGCACGGCCCCGTCGGATCGGCCAAGTCCACGATGTGTCGGCTTCTGAAGAAGGGGTTGGAGGCCTACTCGCGCACCGATGAGGGCGCGATGTACACCTTCTCGTGGCGGATTCCACGCCCCGACGGCAAGGTCGAAATCGCCGAATGCCCGATGCACGAGGAACCGCTCAAGCTCATCCCGCGCGACGTTCGCAAGGATGTGCTGGAGATGATTAATGAATCGCTCCCCCCCGAACAGCGGATCGTCGTCGAAGGCGATCTCGATCCCTTCTGCCGAAAGACCTATGACGACCTCCTTCGCCAATACAACGGCGATTGGAAGAAGGTCATGGAGCACATCGTCGTCCGGCGGCTTCTCATCAGCGAGAAGGACCGGCGCGGCATCGGCACCTTTCAGCCGAAGGACGAAAAGAATCAGGACTCCACCGAACTGACCGGCGACATCAACTATCGCAAGATCGCCGAGTATGGGTCCGACTCCGACCCACGGGCGTTTAACTTTGACGGTGAATTGAACATCGCCAATCGCGGGATGATTGAGTTCATCGAAGTGCTCAAGCTCGACGTGGCGTTTCTCTATGATCTGCTCGGGGCCTCGCAGGAGCACGTCATTAAGCCGAAGAAATTCGCCCAGACGCACATCGACGAGGTCATCATCGGCCATACCAATGAGCCGGAGTACAAGAAGCTTCAGAACAATGAGTTGATGGAGGCCTTTCGCGATCGCACGATCAAGATCGACGTGCCCTACAACATCATCCTCGATGAAGAGATCAAGATTTACGAGAAGGACTTCAACAAAGAGCGCATTCGCGGCATCCACATCGCCCCGCACACCATCGAGACGGCCGCCATGTGGGCGCTACTCACCCGCGTGGAAGACCCCAAGAAGGCCGGCCTCACGCGATTACAGAAGCTCAAGCTCTACAACGGCAAGAGCATCCCCGGCTACACCGAGGATTCCGTGAAAGAGATCATGGAAGAGGCCCGCCGCGAGGGCATGCAGGGCATCAGCCCGCGATATATACAGGACAAGATTTCCAACGCCCTGGTCAGCGATCAGGCGATTCAGGACAAGTGCATCAACCCGTTCATGGTGATGAACGAGTTGGAGAGCGGACTGTCGCATCACTCGCTGATTGCTGATGAGGAATTGAAGAAGCAGTACAAGGAACTGCTCACGGTCGTCCGCGAGGAATACGAGGACATCCTCAAAGCCGAGGTGCAGCGGGCGATCAGCGCCGACGAGGACGCCATCAAGCGACTGGCCACAAACTACATTGAAAACGTTCGTGCTTACACCCAGCGGGAGCGGGTGCGCAACAAATACACCGGCAAGGACGAGGAGCCGGATGAGCGCCTGATGCGATCCATTGAAGAGAAGATCGACATCCCCGACAGCCGCAAGGACGATTTCCGACAGGAGATCATGAACTACATCGGTGCGTTGGCCCTCGATGGAAAGCGCTTTGAATACGGCACCAACGCCCGGTTGCAAAAAGCCCTTGAGTTGAAAATGTTTGAGGATCAACGCGACACGATCAAACTGAAAAACGTCGTCAGCGGCGTCGTCGACGACGAGACGCAGGCCAAGATCGACGTCGTCAAGCAGCGGCTGATCAAGTACTTCGGCTACAACGAGACCAGCGCCACCGACGTCCTCAACTACGTCGCCAGCATCTTTGCCCGTGGCGACGCGAAGAACGAAGACTAAGCCAATCCAAACACACAAAAACCACAGGACCGGACCCCTGCAATGGGACATCCGGTCCTGCTGCATTTCTGACGCCATTTCGGTACAATTCGGGGGTGGATTCTCACCCATTTGGTGAGAGCGACGATCGGAGAGGGTCCCCGTGCTCGCTCGCGTCTGCCTTTGTCATTTCTTACTTTGCGTCGCGGCCACTCGCCCCGCACTCGCCAAGGATCGTCTCAATGACGCCTGGCGGTGGGTGGTTTACACAACAGACGCCGGCCTGCCTTCCGATGACATTCTCGATCTTGTGGAGACACCTCTCGGTACAACCTGGGCCGCCACTCAGTCCGGCGTGGCCCGGTTTGACAACTATCGATGGCTCGCGGTGAACGCGGGCCAAGGACTGCCCGAGGGGCCGGCGACGTGGATTGAGCCGATTGGCGAGGATGAGGTCCTCGTTGTGGTCAACGATCAACTCTGGCGCGGCGGAAAGCAAGAATTTCGTCCAATCCCAATTCTTGAACGCGGCGAGCAGGTCATAGTCGTGGCGGCAGTCCCTGCTGACGATGAACGCCTATTGGTCCTCGGGCGTCGGCTGTCGGACGCTTTGAATCGACTCTATGACGTTCGTGGCTCTTTGGTGACCCAGTGTGACTTGCCTGGACAGATTCTGACGGTTCCGTATCGACGTCTCTGGAAGACACGAAGTGGTGCGATCTACGTTTCGACCGATCTCGGCCTATTCCAGTTCGACCGGGGCGCGTGGATATCGCGCCAATCGTCAACATCGGATTGGTTTCGACAGAGTTTCGTGGCGGAGAACCGCAGCGGGGAAGGTCTTTGCTTCACGACGTACCCGGCGGAGGTGCTTGGGACATGGAGCTGGAAGCCCGGTGGCAAAATGGTGCGTGCCGAGACGACCTGCATTGAACCGCTGATGACCGGGGACGTGAATGACGAAGGCGATGCCATTTCTCTGAGCCGCACGGGTGAAGTCGTCATTCGACAGAATGGAACATGGCGGCAGTTGCCACCAACGCTACTCAAACTCCAGGTGGTATCGTTTCTGCGATATGCGCGGGATGGAAATCTCTGGGTCGGAACACAGGAGGGCTTGCGGCTTTGCCATCTCAACTCCAATCGGTGGACGCTTTGGCGGGAAGGCCATGCAACCCAACGCGACAAATCTAATGCCCTTCTCAAGGACCGAGACGGCAGCCTTTGGATCGGGACGGGCAGCGGCCTCGAACACCGTGCCGACAACGGATCGATCATTGAATTCGTCGATCGCGTGGAGGATGTCCCGCTTTCCGGAATCACGGGACTACAGCAAGATCAGCAAGGCAGAATTTGGGTTACGAGCGGATCGGAGTTCCGGGGTGCCTTCCGGCGAGACAGCGCGGGATGGAGTCACAGGGGGCCGGCGGAAGGGTTGACCGCCCCATTTGTGCATCGCATTTTCAAAGATCGCCATGGCCGTCTTTGGTTCGCCGGCTTGGGTGAACCGCCCATGAAGGGCCTCGACGACGGTCCGGGAGCATTTCTGCTGAAGGAGGACGATCGATTTGAGGCGTTTGATCAGGCGCGAGGTCTACTCGCCGGTCGTGTCTATGCCGTCGCGGATGGACCCGACGGCGCGGTCTGGTTTGCAACGATGCTGGGCTTGTCCCGTTTCCGAGACGGCCAATGGCGGCATTGGACGCAGGCGGATGGCCTTCGGCATTCAAAGATCTTTGCGGCGATCGTGAGCAATGACGGCCGCCTCTGGTTCGGCCAACAAGGGGAGGGGTTGGGATATGTGGACCCCGATGACATCATTCGGTACTACCGCGATGGACCTGCCAACCTCCAACGAATCAATGTCACCGATTTGAAGGTGGGGCCGACGGGCTGCCTTTGGGTGGCTTCGAATCGGGGCATCTTCTGGTATGAGGATGGCAAATGGTCTGAAATCTCACGTCGAGTTGGGCTTGAAAACCCGAGCATCTGGACCCTCTTGCCGCTCGAGGATCAGCTCCTTGCCGGGACGGATGGATCCGGAACGGCTGTACTTCGAAAGACGTTTGACGATCGACAGCCGCCGCTGGTGGTGATCAGACCACCGGCCACAGAAGGCGGATACATCGTGGCACACTGGCGTTCGTATTCGTATCTCGGAACCGTTCCGGAACACTTGATCCTTAATCGTTTCCGGTTGGACGACGGGCCGTGGTCGGATTGGAACCTGTGTCGGACATTCTCAATGGAGTCGGTGCCACATGGAACGCACCAGTTTGAAGTTCAGGCACGCGGGATGTTTGGAGAAACATTTGAACACGGTACGGTCGCCCAATTCAGCGTGACGGCGCCTGCGTACTTAAAGCCCCGGATCATGCTCCCAGTCCTCTTACTGACCATGACCGCTGCGACACTGATGTGGCTCCTGGTTTCACGGCGTAGGCGGCACGCAGTAGCCCTCGCGGCGTCCGAGCAGCGATTGCAAGCGATCGTGGATAACACACCGGCGGTCGTGTATCTGAAGGGATTAGACGGGCGATACATCTCCATCAATCGCAAATTTGAAGAGCTTTTTCACATCACGCGAGAGCGAATCGCCGGCAAGACGGACCATGACTTGTTTCCGAAGGAGATGGCCGATCAGTTTCAGCGAAACGATGAGCGTGTGCGTCATTCTCAATCTCCACTGCTGATTGAGGAAGTCGCGCAGCACGACGACGGCCCGCACAGTTACATTTCGGCGAAGTTCCCTCTGTTTGACGCCTCCAATCAACTGTACGCGCTGTGCGGTATTTCGACGGATATCACTCCGGGCAAGCGCGCCGAGGCGGAGAAACTGGCCCTGGCAGAACAGCTTCGCCATTCCCAAAAAATGGAAGCCCTGGGAACGCTCGCCGCCGGAGTGGCACACGATTTCAACAACCTGCTTCAAGCCATCTCCGGCTACACCGAAATGGTGAAAACGACCCTGCCCGCCGAGCATCCCGGACTTGTCAGCATCGAAATGGTCGAGCAGGCGTCGCGGCAGGCACGCGGCGTCGTGAACGCCCTGCTCGCATTCACGCATCGAGGAAAGGCGCAGACGTCTTCCATCGAATTGGGCCAGGTCGTCCGCGACACGGCGCGAATGCTCCATCGCATTCTCTTGGCGCCGATCGACTTGAAATTGGACCTCACGGAGGACGACGTCTGGATACTCGCGGATCCGACGCAGGTGCAACAAGTCATCATGAATCTCTGCATCAACAGTCGCGACGCCATGCCCGACGGCGGCCCCCTGGTGATTCGGCTGCGACTGCTTCGAACCGAGGAGCGTCCCAATGCCATTGCGGAATTGAGCGTAATCGACTCCGGAACCGGTATGACACCTGACGTACTGGCAAGACTCTATGAACCGTTCTTCACCACCAAGCCGCGCGGTAAAGGCACCGGGCTTGGCATGTCCATCATTCACACAATCGTCTCAGATCATGGCGGCAGCATTGACGTGACCTCCACTCCCGGCCAGGGGACGACCGTGTCTGTTCGTTTTCAGGGGTGCCCGACCCCGGCGACGGCTACGACCGCCCCTCCGCCGCGACCGCGACAAGGGATTGGCGAGCGCGTGCTGGTCGTCGAGGACAATGAGCATGTCCGCGCGTTGATGGTCTCGGCCTTGCGTTCAAGGGGATTTAGCGTGTTTGCCGCCAGGGATGCCGCCGACGCGATCACAACGATGGAGTCCCACAAATCCACGATGCAACTCCTCGTGCTGGATCACGATCTCCCTCGTAAGGGCCACATGACCGAGCTTTTGAATCGTATCCACACTCCGCAACGTATTCCGGTTATACGTGTCACCGGTTCGCCCGGCACACTCACCGAGCACATCGGTAAAGATGAGCACTTGCTGCGAAAGCCGTTCCAATTGCATGACTTGGTTCATCTGGCGTCTTCGTGCCTCGCATTGACGGATGGTCCGGAGGGAATTGTGCCGTGACCAAACAGTGTCGCATACTGCTGGTGGATGATCATGCCCTGGTTCGGGACGCGCTCGCCGAACGCCTCATGCGTGAGCCCGATCTAATCGTGGCCGCTGTGGCACCCGACGCGAAAGAGGCCCTCGCACGTGTCGCGGATTCAGCGCCTGATCTGATTCTCATGGATATCGACATGCCCGGCATGTTGTGCTTCGAAGCGGCCCGTCGTGTGACCGAATCCCACCCCGCCGTGAAGATCATCTTCCTGAGTGCATTCTTTCACGACGCCTACATCGATCAAGCTCTGGCCGTGCGAGCACACGGATATGTCACCAAGTCGGAATCGCCCGACGTGGTGGTGTCCGCGATCCGCGAGGTGTTGTCCGGTGGGGCCTATTTCTCCGAAGAAGTGCGGTCGCGCATTGTCGTGGACGGTAGCGGCCTGCGTCTGGGCGCGGGGGCGCGTTCACGCAGCGCGACACTCTCACGGCGCGAAATGGAGATGCTTCGCTACGTGGCCCAAGGATGGAACAAAAAACTCATCGCGCTCCGGAACAACATCAGCGTCAAGACCGTCGACAACCACATCTCGAGCATCATGGAAAAGCTCGACATTCATACCACCGTGGACCTCGTGCGATTCGCAATTCGTGAGGGCCTCGCCGATGCCTAAGTCGCTTGGTCGTCTGTTTTGGCGCAAGACCATCCCCACCAGTCGCTCGTGGACAGGTGGGAGATGATCCTAAAATGCCCGAGAAGTAGGAAGTCGAGTGGTGAAAAGGCAATGTGGGGGCCTCGCAATTGCTGCGAAGCCCCCAACTGCTTTAGGGGGGAACCTAGAAAGTATCCTGACAGAACGCGCGATTCCGTTCCATAGGGTGTTTACCCCAATTTAGTAGGGAAGTGCCATTTCAATCTCGTGAGATGCACGGAGGCGTGTAGCCTGCCAAATCGTCCGTTTGTGATATCCTGTATGCCTTGTGAACCCGCTTGGCCTCACTTTTATTGAGTTTTGCCGCAATCTGGGGGTTGCAGCCACGCCGCGCTCCGCGATTCGGCAGGGCTATCTTGCCCATTTGACCGGCAAAGGTGATGGCACTGGCAACGGGGCCTACCCGGTGTCGCGGCATGTCCAGGAGGGCGATCTCACCAAGTTTATCCAGCGTGCGCCGGACGGCCTGGAGATCGAAAGCGTCATCATTCCCATGTGGAAAAAGCAGTCGCGATGGACCACCCTCTGCGTGTCCTCGCAGGTCGGCTGCGCGATGGGTTGCACGTTTTGCGAGACGGCCCAACTCGGCAAATTGCGTAGCCTGTCCGCTGCGGAGATCGTCGGACAGATCGTCGCCGCGCGAAGCGACTTTAGCGCGAAGATCGACAACGTCGTCTTCATGGGCATGGGCGAGCCGTTCGACAACTTCGACGAGGTCGTGCAAGCTGTACGCGTGATGACCGATCCACTCGGGATGTCGCTCGGCATGTCGCGCATCACCATCTCAACGGTTGGCCGAGTGGAGGGCATTCGACGACTCGCAGCCCTGGGCTGGCGACGGATCAATCTGGCGGTGTCACTCAACGCTCCGAACGATGAGATTCGTTCGCGGATCATGCCAATCAATCGGGTCGAACCGATGGCGGAGTTGCGCGCGGCCCTGCTGGACTATCCGCTGCGAACGTGCCAGTTTTTCATGATTGAGTACGTGCTGATCCCCGGCGTGAACGATGCCTGTGACCATGCGAGACAAGTCGCCGACTACCTTCGCGGAATCAAGTGCTGCGTCAATGTCATTCCCTACAACCCCATTCGAGAATCACCGTGGCCGGCCCCTGAAGAGCGAGATGTGCAACAGTTCCTGGGTTGGTTGCAGGAGGCCGGCCAATTCAGCAAGAAGCGCGAGACGAAGGGGCGCTCGCACATGGCGGCCTGCGGGCAGCTCGGCAATCGAAGTCTATCTCGGCGTCATGGTGCGACGATTCCGCTGGGCATCACCCCTGCCCCGGCTCATTGAAGTCGCTCTACCTTGCCCATGCCGCTGACACTTGAATCAATCTTGGGATCGCCCTTGTAGCGCACCGTGCCCATGCCGCGAATATCGACCTTTAGCGAATTGACGGCGTGGACTGTCGCGCTGGACTGACCGCTCACCTCGACTTCGGCGGCCTGCGCAACGAGTTTCTCCGCTTGCATGTCACCCATGCCGCGCAACTTTAGCGAGAGCTTCCTGGTTTGCCCCTCAGCGGAAACGTCGCCCATCCCGTTGGATGTGATCGCTAGCGAGTCGTTGGCGATGCCTTTGAGGGCGACCGAGGTCATGCCGTTTGATTCCACGATCTTCACGTTTGGAACGGTCACATGAATGACCAGATCGACCTTCGGCTTCACCAGTTTGTCCGTGCTCACGATCAACCGTCGTCCGTCCACTTTGGTTTGAAGCAGCGGCAAAATGTTGTCGTCGCCGGTGGCAATGAGCGGTGACAAGGCGCCGATGGACGCCTCGACCTTGCCCATGCCGCGCAGCTCAATCTCGTCGAAGTCAGCGACCGTTCGAGTCTCGGTCTTGCTTACGCCACTGCCAAGAACGGCCGGACTCAGGTTCTCGCAACCCGAACACAGTGCGATTCCGAGGATGCCGCAGAGTAGGTAGTGTCTCATGGAATGATCGACTCCCGATGGGTATTGCGGTCGCGCCTTGGAGTATTTGAAGACGTAGTGGCCTTTCAGTTGTTCACTCGTGACACATCACGTGCGATCTGAGTAATCGCCTCTTCGCGCCCGAGTTTGCCAACCGCGTGATCCTGCCACGCCCGGGTCACGATCTCGGCAATCGCCGGCACCTTGGCATAGTACCCCGCGGTCACGCCATAAGGCTTGTGTGCTGCATCGATGACGGCCCGCACCGTCGCAGCCGCCTGCACGAAAATGAGCGTGTGCGGCGCATCGTGGAACTCGCGGGACTTCGGCTTGACCTTGTATCGATACATCATTCCGCGCAGATCCTGCAACGCAGAGCCGCTTTGCTCCGTGGCGATGTCCAGCGCGTGGATGCACTCGTGAAGGATCACCTCGCACATCGTCGAGCCGGTCAGCGACTTGACGCCGACGATGCACACCGCGCCATTTCCGTGCCGGCGATGCGTGAATCCCTGTGGGAACGGGGCCTCGGCCACAAGGCAAACGGGAATCTCCATCGCGGGGTCCGTCATGCCCAACGCCCGGAGGATGTTGGTAAAACACGCTTCTTGTGCCGGGAGCAGTTCTTTCTCGATCCGTATGCGGGCCTCTTCAATTTCCTTCTGATGGGCCGGCCAGATGCGCTTCAGATAGTCTTTTTCAAGTGGCTCATAAGCCCGCACAATCCGCTGGGCGAGGTTCTTCACCGGAATCTCCCGGCCGTCGCGCGTGTTGAAGCTCGGAGGTAGCCTTGCAACCATTTCCGCCGCCTCTTTCACGCTCTCACACGCCGCGAAACTCCCCTCAACGAACCCCCACGCCAACCCGCTGCCCAGTTCGTCGTTGATCTTCCTGACCGTTTCAATCGCTCTGTCGATGCCGGGCAATTTTGGCGGCATCGCATCCTTGCCATCCACAAGCTCCCGTACAAAGTAGTGCATGTCCATGAACGGATTGACGCGAAGGGAGATGTGTGTCTTCACCGCCGCCTGCGACGTGGGCGGCTCTGATCGTGCAACGGTGGAATATGTGAAAAAAACGGCGCACCCAGTCAGAAGCGTTTTGATTCTCATCGACGGCAAGTCCATTGGCGCTCCGCATCCTTACCGATGTAGCAGACTCATGATTTCCGCCCGAGTTGGTCCGCTCGTGCAACATTCCCCCCGCACCGCCGACGTCACCATCACGCTGCCCGGCTTGCGAACGCCGCGGCAGGTCATACAGGTGTGAACCGCCTCCATCACAACGGCGACGCCCTTGGCGGATAACTCTTGCATCAGAATGTCTGCGATCTGCGTGGTCAATCGTTCCTGCACCTGCGGCCGATGGGCAAAGGCATCGACAACGCGGGCGAGCTTCGACAAGCCCACGACCTTGCCATCCGGCAGATAGGCAATATGAGCCTTGCCTTCAAAGGGCATCAGGTGATGCTCGCACATGGAGTTGAACGGCACGTCCTTGAGCACAACCATCTGGTCGTACTTTTCCGAAAACACGGTACGCAGGTGTACCGCCGGGTCCACGTGCATCCCGCTAAACATCTCGGCGTACATCTTCGCCACGCGCGTCGGCGTATTTTTCAACCCTTCGCGCTCGGGGTTCTCACCGATGGCCAGCAGGATTTCGCGCACGGCTGCGGCGATGCGATTGAGGTCGACCGAATGATCGGAAGGTGTTTTCATGTTGGTATGCTCCGGTTGAAAACGGGAGGCGACGAGTTAATGGACACCGTACTTCTCCGACGTGGCCAGATCGAACCCCTCGTGGTCGGGATTATAGACCAGTCCCCGATACTCGGCCCGACAGCGATAGCACACCGTCACCTTGCCGACAAAGAAGTAGATAATCGCATCGACCACCGCAAGCGATGCCAGCGTGCCATACGTCGCGAGCACATTCTCAAAATAGAAAAAGACCGACGCGACCACGCCAAACACCACCACCAAGGCCATGCCCAACTTTTGTGGAAAGTCGCGCCGGATAAAGAACTCGACGCCGTCACATACAGCGCAGCGGTCGATCCGGTCGCCATTCGTCAATGTCGCCGGGACATGTAGTGCCACGTCTTTTCCGCATGACCGACAAGGCCGCGAGAAAGTGCCCCCGGCATGGTCGGCCTGATTCCAAGCTCGGCACGCATCGTCCCGGCAGCGATACGAGATGGAAATAGGGCGTTGAACCGGCACGACCGGCATTTTAGCACGACTGCGTGACGTCGCCATTCAATGGCGGCCCATGCCCCGGCGTCGGCAGTCGAGAATCGCACCCCCCTTGGCGGGCCAAAGGATTTTTTTTTCAGGCCTTAAACTCAGGCCTCAAATCTCGAGACTCAGGACTGCTTTTTTTGATTTCTTTCGGCCAAAAACCGCGATTTGCGGTTTTCCTCCTTTTGCGAGGACCTCATTTTATTAAATCGTCGTCGCGATGAGACCCGACCTCCATTCGGATTCACAAAGCCTCGCGGTATAATGGCGGAATAGGCCATTGCGGCCTGTCTGTACGCGGTGATTGGATATGGGTTGGTTGATCGTTCCGTTTGTGTTTGGGCCGGTGTAAACACCATCCGGAGGATGATCGATCGTCATGGCGATTCGCCATTGCTATTGGAGAACACAAATGCAGTCGCGCACCTCATTCCTAACGGCTCGGATTCTTCGTCACCAAGCCACGGCTTGTCTGGGAGCCTGGCTCATGCTGGCGACACCGCTGATCGCGCCGATGGCCGGCTGCAACGTGTTCAAACCGCTGCCGGCCGGGGCCAAGGCGTTCCTCCAGATGAATACCGATCCGAACGATCCGATGATCGGTCAACTCTTTAATCCGAACACCAACGAAACCATCATTTTCTATGGCACGAAAGATGCAAACGGCCTGGTCACAAAGATCGACCTGATGCAATACTACGCTGCGGGGTCGAGCGAACCGTACACCATTCAGTACGACGAAAACACAAACCCCGTGTTCATCACCGGACCACAAGGGCAGGTGGCCACCCTCACCTACGATGGCGACAATGTGTCGGTCACATTCAAGGATGTCGACGGCAAAGTCTCCGTCGAGACATTCCCGTTGGATCCGAATGCGAAGATTAAACGTGAGGCCGCGTTGCAAAAGGCCCGCGCTGGTTTGGACGCGATCTCGGCGAAAGCCTCCGCAGCCAAGGAAACGACGGTCAAGGTCATTCGTGGGTTCGTCCGGGTCGATCTGTATGTCGACAATTTCAAGGCTGGCACCCTCAAGGATGCCAAGCTCTCCGTCACCGCCACGAACCTCGATGGGATCATCCCCGTCGGCTACAACAGCGCATCGGGTTACTACGAATTCTCCGTTCCCCATCGCGTTGAGAATCTGCAAGTCCTGATCGATGAGTGCGCAGCCGTCACGGGCCATTCGTCCGCGTTCTTCACCTATGCCGGTGTCGCACTGGCCGCGCTGGCCGCGATTTGTATCGGCGTGACGGGCGGATTCTGTGGTTTCATCCTCGGGCCGGGCGGAGCGATCATCGGCATGGGTGTCGCTGGCGCAGGTGGCACCGCGACTGCGGCCAATTATGCCTGCGACGATTTGATTTTGAATGCAGCCGTCAGTTCGGGCCAGGGACAGCAAAAAGTCACCGTGAATGTCTCGCACCCGACTCTCAACATTGTCGGCTCCGGGGATCAATCGTACGACCTCTTCAATACGAGCGATCCCGTCACTTCGGCGGGCTCCTTTACGATGATTCTCGCGGCGCAAACCGAGGCCAGTATCCTGAACGTTCGTACCAGCCCCCCGGCCCCGTCGGCCGGACAGTCATACAGCGTCACGTTTGACTTCATCCCGCCCTCGGCCGACATTCGATACACGATCACCGGTACCGACGGCTTCTCCAAAACCGAAACCCTCACCGGCGACGGAACGACCGGCACGGTCACCGGCACGTCCATCCCCGGCGGCGCGGCCAACGTGACGGACAGCATCACGGCCGACATCCTGGTCGGCGGTTCCGCGGTCGGATCGGCTACGCCGATCTCCATTACGTTCAGATAAGTTGAAAAGCGGTGCCCCGCCGTTCACAAATTCGTCAGCGACCCGATGTCGCCGCCGGTTCCGCTACTCGCAGTAAAGGGGCCAATCTGGTCATTTTACTTTTCTAGGCAACGCCGTCAGCAAGCGCGAGACGACCTGCGACTACCCCGGCTCCACCAAGCCCAAGTTCAAGAGCGACTATCAGCGGGACGGTCTCCTGCGGGTGACCACCCTGACCAACGAACACACCACGCTCGACCAGGCCGGCAGCACCTATGGCGACCTGGGGACGTGGGACTACGGATATGACTCGGCCTCCAACGAACTCTCCGGCGCCTGGGCCGGGGCCGGCACCAACCTGGCCGCCGGGATGTCCCGCACCTACGACACCGCCAATCGTCTGATCACCACCCTAAACTCGGACAATCAGGGCTGGCTCTCGCCTCCGGCCCGGACCTCGTGGTATACTTTACGATGATGTGGGTAATCCTTGACACGATTGGAGTCATTGAACGCGTCATTGGCACCACTTTAGCGATCGGAATGCGAACGGCGGGAGAATAAATAGGTGACTGTTCCTAATTTCAGGCAAAAACATCATCTTCATGTACCGTCTCTCGTGGCGAAATCCACGTGTGTTTCGCTGGCCTTGGGATTCGCACTGATAGGGCTGTTCAATTGCGATGCAACTCTTGTTCTTCGTGATTGGGTATGGGATTGCGCCTACAGCGGGTTTGAGTGGATCGGAATCCCTGAAGCGTCAACTGCTCACTCACTGCGGGTCAGCAATGGTTGTTTCCGGGCGTCGCCGCATGGCCCCCCAGATTGGGCCTGCCGCCTGGAATGGCGGCTCATACCGAATTTCGTATTTCTCATGGGAAACTCTCTCTCTCTGCTTTCATTTCACTATCTCGCGACAAAAAAACTCCTTGCGCCACGATGCTCGAATTGCAGCGAGTTATTATGTGATTTGTCTGAAGCAAAATGCAAGTTCTGCGGAACACAACTTTAGGGAATACGCCCAAGGACTCACATGGCGAGTCTTATGCTGGGATAATAGTATGGGATATATCTCCGTACCAGTGACGTGTAATCACGGAATCAAAATGCGCGCGTATATTATCTCCATCATTGCATCGCAATTGATTTACATTCTCTTGGGTATCGACGTTGTTAGCAAAAGCTTGCACATTCTGCTATACAGATTACTTGGGGTGATCGGTTTTCCGGAGGCCCCAAAAGTAGTCCAAGCTTTGGCAATCTCAGGAGACATACATTCCGCGAAACAGGCATTACCCACATGGGCATGGTTCGCCGAACTTTACATAATTCCTGTGTCACGGCCTTTTGTATCGATGACGGTGGCAATCGCTACCTATTATTGCCTGACCGCACGAAATTGGCGAGAGGCCTGCTGCGCCAATTGCGGGTACCCTCTAAAGGGATTAGCAACTCCTCGTTGCCCTGAATGTGGGGCCCCAATCTAGTTGCGCCATCTAATACTACAGTCGTGTAGGGTGGGTTCTTCCTGAACCCACCTCGCTTGGCTAATCACGATTCGCAACGCAAGTCTATCGCAGCAATCCCGTGATAAGTAGCCGCAACTCTTTCCCTAACAACAACCTACCACAATTCACAACCCGCCTGAAGCGCTGCGCAAGATTGTTACACGTGTGCGACCAACCCCGGAGATTCCGCGCCCCTCGACAACCAAACCGCATTGGCGCTATCCCCATCGCGATCAAAAGACCAACTGCCGCAACTCCACCAACAGAATCCATGAAAAAAACTTTTTTTCCATCCTCCTCCTATGTCGCAAATCGGCGCAATCTGCCGAATCTGTGGTTACACTCCCCAGCCCTACTGCTCCACGCAACTCCCGCACCAGCGAAGACTTGCGCGATCTTCAGACAAACTGCCGCAATTCCGCCCCCACGAAAAAAAACTCAAAATCCCCCTTGCCTCCGCCGACCCGCACGCTATATTTGTTAGGTACAGGTTAGGTTAGCTGGCTCATCGAAAGGAGGCCGACAAATGCCCGCGTTACAAATCAACCCCTTCCTCCCCTCAGTGCCGCAGTTTACCCGCCGCGTGGAACACCTCGCCTGGGCGGGGCGGGTGCCTCCATTCCCAGCCCCTCGGTCCCTACTCCGCCGTTTCGATTTTTCGACGTTTCAACCCCGCCCCAACCCAATCTGCCATCTGCGGCTTCTCTTCCCTCAAGTCCCCGGCCTCTCTTTGCGGGCATTTGCGGCCACTTGCGGGCACTTGCACCCCGGAGCTTTGAAAGGAGCGACCCATGAATCTCATGGCAAACAACCGTGACAACACCTCCACGGTCTACCGGAAGCTCACCAAGGAACAACTTGCCAATCTTGAAGACGCAATCGTCCTCCGCGATCCGCCCACCTTCACCGCCTGCTACGAAAAATTCGAACTCCGCAGCCTTGGTATCAGCTACGACGCCTTCTACCGATACGCCCGTCGGATCCGTAGCGGGCTTCGCGCTGCGACCTTCGCCAAACACAGCGTCACCGGCACCGAAACGCCTGATATGCTATTGCCCCAACTGGTGAGTCAACGAATGGTCGAAGCCCTCCTGACCGATCAGGCCACGCCCCAAACCCTGCACCGCCTGGCCGACGCCTACCGAATGACAGCCCAGGTCGATCTCCACCGCCGTCGAATCGACCTCACCGAGGAGGAAAAAATCCACCGCGTCGCCGCCGCCTCGCACGAAGACTCACGGCTCCCCGCTTCGCGTCTCAATCGTCCCACCGATGCGTCGGAAGGTTCCGGCGCAGGACGATAGTCGAGACAGGTCTCATCGATGCGGCCACCTCGACCGCTGATACGGGAGCCGTAAAAGACCTGCATCGGACGATGATCCGACAGGTTTCCTGGCGTCCAACCGGCGAGAAAACGCCTGATTCTCAACGCGATTCCATCATCGTCCGCCGACATCCGCCCAGGCCACTCGGCCGGTGAACGATTATCAGTCCGCGAATCTAAGTCCCTGTCAGGGTTGACATTCCGCCTCGAATCGCCGATACTCCTATGGACTTCGCTCCGCAAAGAAGTACTGTCATACCGGACTTTGCCCCGCCGAACGAAGCACCACAGTAGGCCTACAAACGTCGATGGGGAGGATAGACCGCTGGGAGCGGCTCGCCCTCGACCACTCTGGGAGGAATTACATCCATGGCAGGCGCTGTCCCACAGCAACGCGGCGGTTCCAACACCAGCACCGTCGTCATGGTCATCTCCATCGTCGTCGCCGTCCTTCTGCTCGGCGCGCTGATCTGGCTCATCACCATGCAGGAGCAGCTTCGGACCACCGCCGAGAAGGCGAACTCCGACAGAACCAGCATCTCCAAGAAGAACGACGAGTTAAATAAGACCGTCGGCACACTCTGTCGCAGCCTCGGCGGTAGCGACAAGGATGCCTCTCAAACCGCCATCAAGAAATTCGACGACGCCCTCGCCAAGATCGCGGCCGATGAGAAGGTCGCCAACAAGGACCAGCTCACCGCTCCCTTCGGCGCCGCCGCCATCGTCGAAAATATCCACAAGCTCTATGAAGACGAACGATCCGGCCGCGAGTCGGCCGAGTCAGAACGTGAGAAGGCCGTCAAGCAGGCCAAGTCGGCGCAGGATCAACTCGCAACGGTGCAGAAGAAATTCGGTGACGAAGTCTCAGCTCTCGCAAAAAAGGTCGACGACTTGCAGGTCGCCAAGGCCGATTTCGAGAAGCTCAAAACCGCCGACATCGATTCGCTCAAATCACAAATGAACGCCAAGCAGGACGCCATGGAGTCGATCCGCAAGGAAGCCGTGGAGATGGGCAACCACCTAAAGGCCGAAATCAACCAGCGCGAACGGCTCCTGGATGAGCAGAAGGTCGCATTGGCCAACCTGCGCGGACCGGCGGCCGTGGGCGCACAAGAGTTGGCCCTGGCCCGCAAGCCCATCGGCGAAGTGCTCCGTGCGTTGCCCGGCGATTCGCTGGTGCATATCAGCCTCGGCAAGGATGCCAACGTCACGCTCGGCATGACATTCACCGTTTATTCCAGTGACGAACGCATCCCAATGGACGGGCGCGGCAAGGCTGCGGTGGAAGTCGTCGGCCTGAGCCAGCGAACCGCGGAGTGTCGTGTCACGTCGCTTGCACCGCCCGATGATCCCATCCTTGAAGGCGACCGCGTCGGCAACATCATTCTCTCCCGCGAGAAGGGCAAGAAGCCGCACTTCTGCATCGTGGGCAACTTCGACATTGATTTCGACGGCAACGTGGATGCCCGCGGCGCGATGGCCGTGGCCGCGCTGGTGAAGCGGTGGGGCGGCGAAGTCGTGGACACGGTCGATGCCGAGACGGATTATCTCGTCATGGGGGCCGAGCCGGCCTACACAGCGGTGAAAAGTCCGGTTGCTGACAAGCCCGCCGACAAGCCCAAAGAAGAAGCCCCCGCTGAAGCAGAGGCCGCGACCGACGAAAAGGCTGAAGGCGAAGCCGAGAAACCGGCTGAAGAAGGAGCCGACGAAGCCAAGACCGAGGAAGCGAAAGAGGAAAAACCCGCCGAAGAAAAGGCCGAAGCTCCGAAGATCGAAAAGAAGCAGGAGACCGACCTGACGGCCGAGCCGCGCATTCGCACCGCGGCCACGGAGCGCGAGAAGTACGACGACGCCGTTCTCCGTGCCGAAAAGTTCGCCATTCCGCGACTGCCGGCCGATCGCTTCTACAACTTCGTCGGTCTGGAGATGGGTCCGCGAGCCGCACGGGCCTTTGAGAACTGAGCCAATCGCTCCAGCTCCGCCACGATTCGCCTGGCCATTGCTCGCTTCGATGAGCGCGGCCATTTCACCCATGGGCCATCTCGACGCAGCAACTCTGCCGACGCACGGTCTGAGCCGATGTTCGACGGATCATTCAGGATGATCGCGTCAAGCGACTTACGCGCCAGCTTTGCCTCTGCATGGGCGCGACCGTTGTGATCCTCCAACGCGAATCCAATCGTCACGCGACGCCCCTTGATCCGCCCCAGGGATGCCGCGATGTCCACGGTTGGTACTAACACGATGCGCTGGTCGCGACTGGACTTTGGCCCCTTCCGTTTCGCTCGCGCCTTCGGCCGATAGTCGCTCACCGCCGCAGCAAAGATGGCGGCATCTGTGTCGTGGAATGCAAGCCTCGTCTCGCGGGCCATTTCCGCAGCGCTGACCACGCGAATCGTTTTCACCCCGCGCGGCGGTGCGATCTCCACCGGCCCGCTGATCAGCGTGACCCGATGCCCCGCATCACGCGCGGCCTCAGCAATGGCATATCCCATCCGCCCCGACGATGCGTTTGAGATAAACCGTACGGAATCAAAATGCTCGCGAGTCGGCCCGGCGGTGATGACGACGCGAAGTGACAACACGACCTCGCGCCTCCCATAATTGCGAATCGTTCGTTTCAATCGTCACCGTGACGCGGCTCGCTTCGGCGCAGCCTGCTTGAGCATCCCCACGGCCTCTCGAAGTATCTCATCCGGCTCGGCCATGCGACCCTTGCCGACCGCGCGACAAGCCAGCCAGCCCTCGTTCGGCCCGACCGTCATGGCCCCGCGCTCCACGAGGAGCCGCAAATTCGCCTGCACGGCTGGATGGTCCCACATGCGCGTGTTCATCGCCGGGGCGATCAGGATGGGACTCGCGGCCGACAACGCCAGATTCGAGACCAGATCGTCAGCAATCCCATTCGCCATCTTGCCGAGTGTGTTCGCCGTGGCGGGGGCGATAATGAACAGGTCCGCCATCTCAGTGAGGGAAAGATGCTGTTGCACGTCGGCGGTCTGCCAGACGTTGGTAAACACGGGCCGCGCCGTCAGAGCTTCAAACGTGAGTGGCGTGATGAACTTGCGCGCTGCCTTGGTCATGGCCACGCTCACCCCCGCGCCGCCCTGCACCAGTGACGACACGAGGGTCGCGACTTTGTACGCGGCAATCCCCCCGCACACAGCCACGAGCACCTCGTAGCCGGCCAACTCAGACGCATCAGGCTTGGTGGTGCCGGTCATGTCAGTCGGCGGAAGAGCTACTCGACGTCTGCTGTCCCGGGATGACTTTGCCTTCCTCAATCTCACGGACAACGATCTCCATCGGTGTCATGTTGCCCGGCTCGATCATGGGTCGAGCGCCCATCATCAGCTCGCGCCAGCGCTTCTGAATCAGCGCGGTCAACTTGAACCGCCCGCCGATTTTCTTGATGAGGTCTTCGCTTCGTAGTTGTCGAATCATGCGTCACGTCCTTCTTGCAATGGGTCTAGCGACCCTTGATCTTGCTGAATATCTTTTCCACCGTGCCATCGAGGTCGTCATTGACGATGAACTCGTCGTAACACGCGGACTCACTGGCATACCGAATCTCGCCGTCCGCCTTGGACAGCCGCTCACGAATCACGTCGGTCGGATCCGTCGCCCGCCCTTCAATCCGGCGTCGCTGCTCATCCGGCGTCGGCGGCAGCAGGAAAAACGTCCTCGCGGTCGGCACCTTCCCACGCACCTGGATGCAGCCCTGAATGTCGATCTCCAGGATGATCGTCCGCCCGGACTCGACCGCCTGCTCCACCGGTTCAAGCGGTGTGCCATACATCTGGCCGTACACCTCGGCCCACTCAAGCAACTTGCCCTCGTCTCGCATGTGGATGAACTCATCCCGCGAGATGTAATGATAGTCACGGGCACCGGCCTCGTTGGCCCGCCTCGGTCGCGTCGTCACCGACACGCTGAACTCACCGGGCAGCCTCGCGCACAGCCGATGGCAGATCGTGGATTTCCCCACGCCGCTCGGTCCGCTGATGACCACGATTTTCCCGGATGGCTCCGTCATCCCTGCCTTCACTGCGCTCCGCGTCTATGCTACGTTCTGCACCTGTTCTTTGATCCGGTCAATCGCCGCCTTGATCTCGACAATCTGCCGGGCGATCAGGGCGTCATTCGCCTTGCTGCCGATCGTATTCGCCTCGCGCAACATCTCTTGCGCGAGGAAGTCGAGCTTCCGGCCGGCGTCCTCACGGCCTCCGCACAATTCGGCGAACTGATCGAGGTGGCACGTCAATCGTGACAATTCCTCGTTCACGTCGCATCGCTCGGCGAAGACCGCCACCTCCCGGGCCAGTACGCCTTCATCCAATTCCACCGTGCCGCCTGACAGCAATTGCTGCACACGGCCGGTCAGGCGTTTCTGATACTCAGCCACGACAAACGGGCATCGTTCGCCGATGGAGCCGAGTCGTGTGCGAATGTCACCGCACTGATCGGTGAGGTCTTGCTGCAACGCACTCCCCTCAATTCGACGCATGGCGACCACGTTTTGCACCGCCTCGGCCGTCAGCTTCTGCACGACCGCGAATCGAGCCTGCAATTCTTTTTCATCCATCTCGCCGGCGTCACACACGCCCGGCACTTCCAGTAGACCCGCGAGATCGACCCGCGTCCCCGGCAGTGTCGCGGCGATATCCGACAGCCGCTTGGCGTAGGCCGTCAGGGCCGCCGTGTTGATTTCATACGATCCCGCCGCGTTCGGGTCTTTCACCCGCAGGGACAGTGCCACGCTGCCGCGACCCAATCCCTCACGCAATATCTTTTCGATCTCGGACTCGTACCGCTGAAACAACTCCGGCAGCTTGAGCGATGCCTTGAAATACCGGTTGTTCACGCTGCGGATTTCGACGCGGTACGTGACGCCCCCCACCTCGCCCGCCGACGCACCAAAACCCGTCATGCTCTGAATCATGCGCCGCGACTCCGTGCGAGATTAGGAAGGCTGGGTCGTCGGTGCGGCCGTCAAGGGCGTTGTCACTGGGGTCAAGGTCACCGGCGCCGCTGGTGCTCCTGAACCCGGCGCGTTGGGAATGGGCGTCGTCTGAAGCTGAACCGGCGGCGCGCCACTTGGCTGCCCAGGCGTTGCCCCCGGCGGCGGTGGTGTCTGCGTTTGCGTTGCCGTCACCGACTTAACCGGCTCAAAGACATAATTCCCAATGATCGCCAACAGCAGGAACACCGTCGTCAGGCCGACCGTCACCCACGTCAAGAAATCGCCGGTCTTGGTGCCGAAGGCCGTATGGCCGCCGACTCCACCGAAGGCCCCGGACAGGCCCGACCCACGGTTTTTCTGCAAGAGGATGAGACCGATCATGAGGATCGCGACGGAGACCATTCCGATGGTGACGAGCACCGTGCCAAAACTACCAAGCATCAACATGAGATCAACCCTGTCCTTTCGCGCGTATGCACGCGTCGATAATTCCAAAAAAGTCCCCCGCCTTCAGGCTCGCCCCGCCGACCAACGCCCCGTCCACATCGGGGCATGTCATCAGACTCATTGCGTTGTCAGGCTTCACGCTGCCGCCATATTGAATACGAATGCCGTCGGCTGTCGCGCGGCCGAATCGCTCCACGAGTCGACCGCGAATGTGGCGATGGGCCTCTTGGGCCTGCTCCGGTGTTGCGTTGCGTCCCGTGCCAATGGCCCACACAGGCTCATACGCGATCACAATGCGCGCCGCCGCTCCGGCATCCAACCCCGCCAGACTGCCCTCGATCTGTCGCGTCAACACGGCCTCAGTCTGCCCCGCGTCGCGCTCGGAGAGCGTCTCGCCTACGCACACGATGGGGACCAGCTCCGCCTTGATCGCGGCGAGCATTTTCTTCGAGATCATCTCGTCCGTCTCGCCATGCACCTTGCCGTCAGACCCCTTCGGACCAATCGTGTGGCGCCGCTCGCTGTGACCGAGGATGACGTAGGTGCATCCGGTCTCACGCACCATCGCGGCCGACACCTCGCCGGTGAAGGCACCATTGGCCTCATGCCAGCAGTTCTGCGCACCCATCCGAATCGGCGAATCCGCAATGGCCTTGGCAATCGGAAACAGATAGATCGTCGGCGGACAAACCGCGATATCCACCGGCGGCGCACCGCTGATCCGCGCACGAAGCTCCGCAACCAACGCCCGTCCCGCGGGCAGGTCGAGATTCATCTTCCAATTGCCGGCGACAAAAGGTCGTCGCAAGGATCACTCCGCCATGAGGGTTACAGCAACGGGGCCGCATGAAAAGCAAGCCGCCAAGTGTCGAGCACTGTAGTAGAAGGGCAACGGGGGTTTATGTCAACTGGCCCGCCCCACGGCTAAGCTCTAAGTGCATTATTGGCTGTTACTTACGCACACATGAGGTAGTGGGTCATTTTGAATAAGAGCGTAGCGAATTTACTTCACCACGCTTGGCGTCGCCTCCAACCGCAACGGCAGCCGTATCCTCACCGTCGTCCCCACGCCGACCTTCGAAGTCATCCCAATCGTCCCGCTCATTTCCGAGACCAACCCATGCACGGCTGCAAGCCCAAGGCCGATGTTGTCGGAATCGCCGCCGCCGAGTTCGCCCTTCGTCGTGAAGAACGGCTCAAACATGTGCTCCTGAGCCGATTCGGATATGCCGCAACCCGTGTCGGTGAGAATGATGATGGCATGATCCTTGTCGCGGTGCGTTGTGATGGTCAACGTGCCGCCCGTCGGCATCGCGTCGATCGCGTTCTGTGCAAGGCTCTCCAGAACGGGCAGCACACGCTGAGCCTCGAACAACCCCGACGGCATTTCTTCCACCGCGGCGACCACGTCGACATTGGCCGACTTGGCCAGCACCCGCGCCTTGTTCACGAATCGTTCCAGCAGATTCGCCAGCGGAGACATTTCATCAAGAAGCACGTTCTCCTGTTCGGCGAAGGCCGACAGTTGCTTCGTGATGCGCGTCGCCCGGCCAATCGTCTCCGCGAGCAGGCGCAGCGTCTTGCGCAGCTCACGCGGGCTGTCGCTCGGCAGGGCGAAGTCGATGCTGGTCATCATGCCTCCGAGGATGTTGTTGAAATGGTGTGTCACGGCCGCCGCCATGTTGCCCAGCGACGCCATTCGCTTGCTGCGGGCCAGTTCCTGTGAGAGCTTCTTGCGGTTGGAGATGTCGCGCATTCCTGCCGATGCACCAATGCACTGCCCCGATGCATCCACGATGGGTGAGATGATCGCAATAAACGTGGATGGCGACCCCGACTCGCGGTCGTACTTGATCTCCAGGTCGCTCGACTTGCCGGTCTCCAGGCAACCACGAAACAGCTTTTCCGCCGGCTCGCGATCCGGTTCCTCAAAGACCTCCAGCACGCTGTGGCCGCGGATTTCCTCGATGGTGCGACCATAGTGTTTCACGGCCTGGCGATTCCAATAGCGCACGCGCAGATCGGGATCGACACCGATGCAAATGAAGCCGAGGCTGTCGCAAAGCTGCTGAAAGTAAGTGTCGTCAGACGAATCCATGGTCCGTTGCGCCAGGCCAATCAATCAAGGCATTGATGTCATCGGTTCGGCAGGCCCGCGGGCCTCGGGCGAGCGCTGCTGTGAATAGGCCCGCACGAGCGGACTGATGACGTAGATGCTCTCCCGGATGTCCATCGAATCTCCGGTCGCCGATTGTAACTCCTCAACAAAAAAAGGCCGAGCGATAACCGGTTGGTCATGGATCGACGTCATCGGACCGACCAACAAAAACCCCCCGGCCGGTATCCGTGCCGAGAAGGCCAGCGACGCAAACGTCGTCTTGCGTTCCTCCTCTTCCTCGCGCGGCGGTCCGACCGGCGGCTTCACCCAGCGTCGCGGCCCCGGCGGTTCTTCAATCTCCGGGACGACTTCCAGCATGACTTCCTGCAAGTTCGCGGGGCGCAGACCATAGGCCATTCGCAGCCGAGCCTTGGGAGTGACGAAATCGTTGCCCTGCATGGCACCCGTATCGTCGAAAAAAAAGAGCGTCATGCCGGGCGACGGCGGCCCCAACTCCACTTCCACCACCTTGGTCGCATCCGGCGTCGCGTGATCGAGGGCAATGCGATGATCCGGCAGCTTGCTCAGTTCCGCGAGAAGCGTCGTGCGATCCGACTCACGGCCAATGACAGCGCGAAACCCATTGGCCGCGAGGCGCAGCGTCATCTCGGCGCTGGGGAGCGGGCCGGCCACCAATTTCCAAACGCCGCCATCTGTCGTAAAGGTGCCCTGTCGCGCGGAGATGCGATGAACCGTGAACTCGACCATTAATCGCTGGGCGGGACGATCGAAAACGGGATTCAGCTCAGAGGCTGGTGGCGTGGAAAATGGCGCATTCCGCGAACGATTGCTTGCCGCGTCCATCGTCACCTTTGAATCGGGAGGCTTGCACCCAGCGCACAGCGAAACGTATCCGACTACGACGAGTACGAACATGCGGCGAAACCGGTATGAGGGATAGCTCACAAACAACCCAACCAGGCGGGACATCTGCCAATCGACTTTATCTTCACAGCCATCCAGGGTCAACGCCCGGCCAGTCGACAGAGAACATCACACCCGCGTCGAAGCATGTCGTCGGTCGTGGCGTAGCTGATGCGGAAGTGCGTATCCTGCGAGGAAAAGATGCTGCCTGGGATGATCAGCACGCCCTGCTCACTGGCGGCCTCGCAAAACGCCGACGCACTGGGGTAGTGAGACGGCACGCGTGGAAACACATAAAATCCGCCGGTCGGGCGAACGAACTCAAACTTGTCTTCCAACAGCTCGCACACCAAATCGCGCTTCGCGGCATAGTCCCGACGATGGTTTGAGACATCCGTCTCCAACGCAACCAGTGTCGCCGCCTGCATCGGCGACGGCGCACACACGTATGTGTACTGATGCAGCTTGGTCATCTCGCCGATCAGCGACGCCGGGCCGGCCGCATAGCCCATGCGCCACCCCGTGATGCCATAAGTCTTGCCGAATCCTCTCATTGCGATGGTGCGCTCTGGGGCGAGCGCAAGCGGTGACGGGTTTTCACTGTCGTAACTAAGCTTGTCGTAGATCTCGTCGGAGATCAGCACCAAATCGTGCTTCCGGGCAATCGCCGCGGCCTGTTCCACCTCTGAGAACGTCATCACGCGGCCGGTGGGATTCGCCGGCGTGTTGATCATCAAGGCCTTGGTGCGCGGCGTGATGGCCGCCTCAATCATCTCGGGACGAAAGCGAAAATCGGGATACGACGACACCGGTACCGGCGTGCCGCCGACCATATTGACGAGGTGCAGATAGGAAACGAAGTAGGGATCGAGAAAGAGTACTTCGTCGCCGGGGTTGATCGTCGCCAGCAAGGCCAGAGTCAAGCCGCCGGAAACGCCCGACGTAACCAGGATCGACGCATCGACGCCGGTGGTGCGATGGACTTCTTCACCGAGCCGTCGAACCAGGTCCGGCATCCCGGCGCTGGGCGTGTAGCGATTCTTTCCCGCGCGGATGGCTTCAATGGCCGCCGCCTTCACCGGCTCGGGAGCGTCATAGTCCGGCAGACCGATGGACAGGTCGCACGGATCCTTCATCCGGGCGGCCATCTCGAAGAACTTGCGAATGCCGGAGAATTCGACCTTGCGCGTGCGATCAGCCAGCAGCTTGGCAACGTCCATGGTCGTCACAAGGAGATCACTTCTTGCCCTTGCCCTTTTCTTTCGCCGCAGGTGCCGCTGCTGCCGCCGGAGCCGCTGCCGCTGCTACTGCTTCGCCTTCCTTCGGCGCGGCCTTCTTGGTCTTGCCGCCGACCGCCGCCTTGCGATGGGCCACCTTGGGCAAACCGTAGGGGCTGGTCTCACCCTTCTTGAATGCTTCCTTCTCTTCGAGCGCCTTGATCCGCTCGGGGCGAGTGAGCACGTTGCGATGCCGACTGAGCGATGCCTTGCTCTTGAGTGAACGATCCATGGACATGATGACGCCTTCCTGCCTTTCCTAAACTGGATCACCGGACTTGGTCGCCGGATAGCTGACGAAAAAACAACCCTTAAACGCATACTGCCCGCCGGCCGCGCGATACTCTGCGCCAAGCTGGCGTATCTTCTTCACAAGCCCGTCCCGCTCACCGGCATGATCCTTGGCCGGAGCAAGACCTTGCTCGCAAAACAACACATACCCATTCGACCGCTTTCGCCCGAAGGTCCGCACACCCTTGTCGAGCAGGAACTTCCGCACATGAGCCACGTCGGCCGCCAGTTGCTCACCGTTTCGCTCGCGGGTCACCACGAACGACTCGATCTGCAAGTAATTCAAATCCTCAGCCAACGTCGGTGTGGTCTGCTCGTCGGCATTGAGCCGCACAGGTTGATTCGCCAGCACCGACTTGTCCTTCTTCAACTCAGGCTTCTTCAAAAGCTCCGACAACTCCGAGTTCACCGGCGGGGTCTTCGTCGCAGCCGTTGACGATTTCACGGCAGGCGTCCGCTTCGTGTTCTCTTTCTTCGGAGTCGGCTCCACCGGCTCCGACTTGTGACCCACCGCCGCGACCGTCCCCAGCGAGCCAAACTGCTCCTTCGATTGTCGCCCCAGCGAGTAGGCCGCAAGCACCAGCACACTCATCAAACCAACAAGTCCGACGCAACTCGCAGTGCTCAGCGACAGTTTCAGCCTCGGTAGCGTATTCGCACCACTGGCACGTCGCTCCTCGGCACGGGCCGCTTTCAACGCGACCTTTTCCGCCTTGCGAGCCGCCTTCTCCGTGAGACGAGCCTCATCGGCGCGCCGCCGCTCATCAAGATCAGCCTGTCGACGAGACAACTCGTCGCGCGCCTGATCTTCGGTCAGCGCCTCGGCTACTACAGTCTTCTGACCGGCCGCCGGCTTCCCGCCGCCCCACAAAGCGGACAACCCCGGTCGACGGCCCTCGCTCACCGTCTGGGGTGCCTTGCTCATCGCTTCAAACAACGTCGGGCCGCGTCTTGCTGCCATCGTTGGTCACGCCTTCCTGAGAAATTGCCCCAACCGCCGACTCATCCATTGAGTCAGCACCGCCCCAGCCCGGTAAGGATACCGCATCACGCCGTTTTTTCAACGAAGCCGACAGCCCTGTGAATAGCCGCGCCGCTGAGGCATACGACCTGAAACAATACGGTTACTACGAAAGGACCCCGCCTCAGTTCACTCAACCTTTAAACCTCGGTTGTGCGTCCCATGACATTTGTGGCACAGACTATTAGTCGATGCCATCGCTTGGTCTATCGATACACGCTCAATGCGAATGCTCGTGATCCTGGCAATGCCGACAAACAAACCGCTGCTTCCCCGTTCGCGCCGCCCCGCGCGTCTTCGCCGGATAGCCATACAAACAACACGCGCATTCCACCGCCGCGTCGGCCTTCATCCGGCCCGCCGCCCAGCGCGAGACCTCCTTCGGCAACACGCCGCGCCCCCGACACACCGGGCACGTGTCGTAGAAGCTGCGAAGAATCACGTCACGAATAAACGCCGACTTATCCGGCACCTTTTTCAATACGTCGGCCAGATGCCGATCCACCCGAAATGAAACGATCACGCCCTTGTCGTTCGCCGTTGTCGATCGCGCCATGACTATGCGGTCTCCCAATGAAGCACCAGTATAGGCCGCAACTCAAATGCTGCCGAGAAAGACCGCCAGCGCCACGCTGGCCGCGCCAGCCAGAAAGATCGCGTCGGACCACGACCGATCCCACACATGCTTGTAGCCCCAGATAATGATGAACATCATTGGCATCAATGCAAGCATCAAGACTCCGATCGGAGAAATCTGCAAGCCGAGCCAACCGGAGACACTGCCGGGCGTCACGTTCTGATACCAAAACGAAACAACGATGCAAGCCACGCCGACATACGTCTTGATCTGATCAATTCGCACCGAACGCATCATCCGGCGGACACTGTCGGATACCTCGACACCGCGCATCCGCGCTTCGAGCAACGTGAACTCCTCGCCACACTCGGGACACCGCCGCGACATCAGCCCCGTCAGGTTGTAATCACAACTCGGACACACATGCGCCGGCCGATCCGGTATCGGCGACGACTCCGGCAGCCCCGCCTCGGCCAACGCAGCGCGATCCGACTCCGGGATGTGGCGTTTGATCATCTCCGAAACAACGGGCTGAAGCTCAATGCGTGCGGGTTTTTCTTCCTGTCCGTCCGACATGCCGGCCTCGCTACTCCAGCCCATACTCCCCCCAACGCCCCTCCATCAACCGCGTCACCTCCTCACTCATCGCCAGCCTCACCGGCCAATCGCGCACCACGCCCTCGCCCGCGATCTTCCGCGTCGCGTCGATCCCCATCTTGCTGCCCGCCGCCAGGTACGGCGACGAGTGATCCAGAATATCCATCGGCCCATCCACGAGAAATGTGTCCCGACGCGGATCAACATTCGCCCCCACCGCGAACATCACCGCCTGCTCATCATGCACATCCACGTCCTCATCCACGATCACGATGAACTTGCTGAACATCATCTGCCCCGCGCCCCAGATGCTGCTCGCCACCTTGCGCGCTTGCAGCGGATACTCCTTGCGTATCTTCACGAAGCAGAAATTGTGAAACGCCCCCCACCGCGGCAGGTTGTAATCCACGATGTCGGGAATCAGCATCTGCAACAGCGGCAGGAACACGCGCTCCGTCGCCTTGCCCATGTAGTAGTCTTCCATCGGAGGCAAGCCCACAATTGTCGTGGGGTAGATCGGATTCTCCCGATGCGTGATGGCCGTCACACGCATCGTTGGGCATTGATCCGCCAGACTGTAAAACCCGGTGTGATCGCCAAACGGCCCCTCGCGTGCCGTCTCCGTGGCACTTACCCACCCTTCTATAACGATCTCCGCGTTGGCTGGCACCTCAATCGGCACCGTTTTGCCCGGCAACAGCGGAATACCGCCGTCGTTCAAGAAACCCGCAAACAACAACTCACTCACGTTCGGCGGGAGTGGACAGGTCGCCGCATATGGCAACACGCTCTCGCCGCCCAGCACGATCGCCACCGGCATGTCCTTTCCCTCGGCCGCCCACATCCGATGGTGCCGCGCCCCGTCATGATGCATGTGACAGTGAAACAGAGCCGACCTCGGCCCCGTCACCTGAATGCGATACATCCCGATGTTCGGCTCACTACCATCCGGTGCAGTGGTGTAAATCCCGGCAAGCGTGATATACCGTCCCTCAGAAGAGGTCTGAGGCTTGAGACTTGAGGCTTGAGGTGCTCGGCCCACGATTACACGCTCATCGCTGCCCCCATCATGCGGCCAGCATTTGATGATCGGCAGGACATTCAAATCCGCGTCGTCGGTGTGAACCACTTCCTGGCACATCCCCCGCTTCACATGCTTCGGCGCATAGCCCGCGATCTTGGCCAACTCCGGCAACATCTTCATCTTCTCAATAAAGCCCACCGGCGGCTCCGGCTTGATGAGCTTCTGCACCTTCGCAGCCAGCGCCTCGAAATCCTCACACCCCAGCGCCATCCGCATACGTTGATAACTGCCGAACAGGTTGATCGCCAGCGGGATGGCGCTTCCCTTCACCCGCTCAAAGAGCAGCCCGTGCCCACCGGTCCCGCCATGAATCGGATCCGTCCCCGGCGCGCCGGCCGCTCCCTCGGGCGCAAGTGACTTACTCACCCGATCTGCAATCGCCGAGACCTCCAGCATCGGATCCACCTCGGCCCCCACGCGCTTAAGCTGCCCCGCGCGTTCAAGGGCCTGGACGAACGTTTGCAAATCAGGATAGGACAACGGAAACTCCTCTTCCCACAATACGATTCCACCATGCGTCCGAGATCATATCCTCTTCGAAGCGTCGCGGTTTGAAAACAGTGCAGCCCATACTACAATAGCTATTGGAATAGCTAGTCCCCGGAGAGGCCCCCATGCGCACCGTTCAGATGACCCTCGATGAAAAGCTCGTCGAACGCCTCGACAAGGCCGTCAAGACGCTCGGTACGTCGCGATCAGCCTTCACCCGCGCCGCGATACAAGTCGCCCTCAATCGGATCAAAGAGAAGAGCCTCGAACGACGCCATCGCGCCGGCTACACCGCAAAGCCGGTCAAGCGAGGCGAGTTCGACCGCTGGCACGGAGAACAAGCGTGGCCCGACTGATCAACCGTGGCGACATTCGCTGGTATCGCTTTGCCGCACCCGACAAGCGCAGGCCCGTGCTGATTCTCACGCGCGACTCCGCCATCGACTACTTGGCCGAACTAACGATTGCCCCGATCACATCCACCATTCGCGACATCCCGTCCGAAGTCATGCTCACACCGGCCGACGGGATGCCGCGCGACTGCGCCATCAACCTCGACCACCTCCAAACCGTCTCCAAGTCGAGAATCGGCCCCATCCTGACTCGGCTTCACTCCGTGAAACTGGCCGAGGTTCGCAAGGCACTCACCTTTGCCCTGGACTTCAGCCACGAGTAACCCTCATCTTCGGGCCGCGCCTTTTCTCGACCCCATCCTCCCATTAGAGTTCTCCGACCACGGTGGCTAAAGGTTTGGCCCCGTACATCGAACCTGGCGTTCAACACTATGGCCATCCAGTTCTTCTGCACCTCCTGTCGCCAACCCATCGAGGTCGATCACGACGTCGCCAATCAGGCCGTGACCTGCCCCTACTGCCGGCAGATTACAAACGTCCCCGGCGAATCCGATCCCGCCGTGGCACTCGTGGCAAAGGCCCCGCCGCCACCACCGCCCCCCAGCATCACCGGCCCATCGCCGACACAGCCCCTCGCAGCGCTCAACGCCCCCCTACCGATCCCACCGCTAGAGGAGGGCAACAAACTCAGTTGGGCGGCCTTCGCCTGCGCCATGATCAGCCTTGTCAGCCTAATCGGATTCTTTATCTTTCTCAGTTCATTCGCAGCAACCCTGCCCCCCAATCCAACGCATGAACAGATCAATGAAGCTCTTAAGGATCGGCCAATAGGTCCAATCATGTTCTCGATGTTTCTCCTTGGCGGGTGCGTCATACCAGTCGTCGGAATTGGCCTCGGGATCGCGGCACTTGTGAAGCGCATGAAACCGATCTGGCCCGCCATTGTCGCATTAGTCACCTATGGTGGAATCGTCGTGCTTGGCTGCGCAGGCTTACTCTTGGCTATCGCCACCGCCGCCGCCGCCAAAAAGCCATAAACCAACGCACCCCGTCCTCGCGCACTGGTGCAGCTTACTGTGGCACAGCCGTCTCGGCTGTGTTTCCTACTCAAACTGTACCAGTACCCGTCATCGCGCACGGTGAATGTCCGGTAAATGCGACACGATGAACCGACGGACCCAACACGCGCGCCACAGCCGACGGCTCTCGTCCAGTGTCGCACAAAAAAACTCGGCGTATTAACGGACGCGAGCACGATGTCCGAATAACTGGCCGAGAACTCCTGATTTCGCGCAGGGAATCGCGATCTTCGCATTGACATGCGATTCCCATCTTGGTACTTTCGATGTCTGCTTGAACGCGACGACGGAGGGGAACGCCGCGACGGCACCTGCCCGAAAGTGAGATCCGCATCCATGGAGCAGACGCACCTTACCAGACAACAGCCTCAGCCCCCGCGAAAAAGCGCGCCGCGCAAGCCCCTCTTCACCGTTGAAAAAGCCAATCGCGCGTTGCCCCTCGTGCAGCGCATCGTGTCTGACATCGTTCGTCAGCATAAAAAGGTCTGCGCCCTCGAAGAACGTTGCCACATGCGCCGCCCCACTGTCAGCGAAGAGGAGCAGCAGCGCCTCGGCCGGCAGTACGCCATCGAAATTGAAAAACTCCGCGAACTCGCCGAGGAACTCACCGCCGTCGGCTGTGATCTAAAGGACTGGCGTCGCGGCCTCATCGACTTCTCCGCCCTCTATCAAGGCCGCGAGGTCGAGCTCTGCTGGCACCTCGGCGAAGAGCGCGTCAACTACTGGCACGAAATCGGCGCCGGCTTCCCCGGCCGCCACCTGATCGACGACCTCTTCTCCGCCGACGTCGCCGCCTGCACCCCGGCCTGACCCTTCGCCATCAATCCGAGCACCCGGCGAAGGCTGGTGGCATGTCGACATCATCCGTTGATTCGAAATTAGCAAAAGGCCTTCCAAATTCCATTATCATTGTCCTTCCTTGCTCGCGGAGGAGCCACAGATGTTGCGCGCGAACAAAGCATCCTATGTTCCCTGGCGAAGATTCTCACCTCGTCACTCCGGCTTAACTGTTGCAACGTGTTTGGTGATCTGTTGGGTGATGTCAATGCTCGTGGGTTGCGACGTGCTGTCGCTACTCGTCTTCCCGCCAATCAATGACATTCCGTTCTGGGGCGATGAACGAGTCGCGCTCATATCCAACTGCGGGGATGATCCCACCCAGTACTTCCATGACCCCGTTTCGATCGAGCCGTATAAGTGCGACGCCTATTTTGTCGCCAACTACACCGACCTGATCCTCGTCGATATCGCGGCGGGCACCTCGTGCAGGATCACGACGGATTACCAAGGGCTTTGGAATCCGACCGGCGTATCGTATTCCAAACTCAACGACCTTCTGTACGTCGCGAACTATTCCGGCAACAACATCCTGATATTCAAACCCACCGGGAACAACTTTCATCACGTCGGATCGATCAATACGGACCTCAGCCCTGAAGGCGTTTTCATCTCCACGGATGGTCGTCGACTGGGGGTCGCCACCTACGACGGAGAGTCGATCCAGATGTTCGATCCGTACACCGGAGAGGAGCTTTGGACTCAGATCTTCGGACTCTGCCATGGCGTCTGCATCGTCGGTGACAAGGTGTACGCCACGGTCCTCGCAGACAGCAGTCTGGTTGAGATGGAATTGGAGACTGGCAATGTCCTGCGCCGCGTCGGCTCAAAGGGGTTGGGCGACCAAAAGTTCGAGACGATCTGGCCGACCTACGTTTACCCTTACAAGGACGATCAACTCCTGCTTGCAGATGGGTTGGGTGGCGCAATCTACATCATTCCTCTAGCGACGCTCCAACCGACGACCGTCTTTGGACGAAACGGACCGAGTGATCGGTTCCTGGTCATGCCGTATTGCGCCGTGGCAAATGGAGACACGATCCTCATTGGGTCCGAGGCCCAAGACCGCATCGTCGTCCTCAAGGATGATGCCGACGGACTCCGCGCGATAAAATCAGTCAACCGGGTCCCGAACGAATGGGATTACCTTCGGGAGCGAATCGACGGTTCAGGAGGCGCGAACCTGCCCGTGGTGCGGGGGGACGACTGGGAGTTTCCCGCGTGCATCGGCTGCTGGCGGCTCAACGTGTTCGGCGGTGTCTATAACGCCGGATTCCGTACGCTCACCAAGTTGTCCGGAGGAACTCCACCGATCCTCGGCGGCTTTCTCTTCGCGTTGCCCGAGCGTTTGTTCTTGGCTGATCCACATGGAGGGCTCTATTCGGATGACTTCCTCTTCACGACCACGCTGCCAACCCCCAAGGGATACCTGTTTGTCAGTTCCCGCCACGAGATTGCGACCTACTTCACCACGGTCGCTGGAGTTCCCTATTACATGCCGGCCAGGGTCGAACGAGGCAGTTGGGTCATAGACGGAGAAGTGTGGGGACCGACCTCGCACGGCTACGCCGCCGATCTGATCGCTACATTGGATCAGCGTGCCGCCGAACTGTCACAATTGCGTGCGGTCAACGGCTACCTCTCCCCGGATCAAGTGCGCACGGCATTGTTTTATCACCCGTACGATGTCATCGACTTGGTCGCGCCGCGCATCGGCGGAGATTTCGAGGGGTCCTTCACGGACTTAATGGCACTCAATTTTGAGTCCATCCCAGGCAAGGCCTTTCTAACCCGTTATCGTGGATTCTCCGCGCAAACACCCGCGTCGGAGATCATACAGGCCGTTCACGCCTACTATGGCGCGATCTCGGACGAGAGCATCGTCCGGCTGCCGGAGTTTATTTTGGTCGCGATGCTGACCGGCTATCCCATTCAATAGAAGCCTGTGTCTGTTGCGTGCAGCGTGTAGAGCATCACAGTATGATGATCGTCGTTGAACGTGGCCGTGGTCGGTCCACGCTTCCGCCAAAAGGCCGCCCATGCCCGTCAGCCCCGTCTGCTCCGAACTCGCCGAAAAATACCTCCAACTCCACCTCTGCGAAGGCGTCGGCCCCATCCGTGCCGCCAATCTCCTTTCCGAACTGGGCGACATCGACGCCGTGCTCGCCGCAACGCGCGGCGACCTGCTTCGCGTGAACAAGATCGGCGAAAAGGTCGCCTCGCAAATCACCCGGGACCGCAGCGCCGACCGCGTCGCCGAGGAAATCGAAATCGCCGGCAAGCACGACGTCCGCATCCTCTGCATCGCCGACCCCGATTATCCCGTCGCTCTCAAAAACATCCCCGACCCGCCGCTGTGCCTCTACGTGCGCGGCTCGCTGCAAAAAGAAGACGCCCTCGCCCTCGGCATCGTCGGCTCCCGCCATTGCTCGCGCTACGGTGCCGAGCAAGCCGAACGCCTCGCCGCCCTCGCCACCAACGCCGGACTCGTCATCGTCTCCGGCATGGCCCGAGGCATCGACACCTGCGCCCACCACGGCGCCCTCCTCGCCGGCGGTCGCACCCTTGCCGTCCTCGGCTGCGGCCTGTGTCACCTCTATCCGCCCGACGCAATCGAACTGGCCGAGCGCATTATCAAGAGCGGCGCAATCCTCAGCGAACTCCCCATGCGAATCGCTCCCGACCCGCAAAACTTCCCCCCGCGCAACCGTATCATCGCCGGCCTCTCGCTCGGCGTGCTCGTCGTCGAAGCGGCCCGTCGAAGCGGTGCCCTCATCACCGCCCGCCTCGCCACGGAATACAACCGCGAAGTCTTCGCCCTGCCCGGTCGCGTGGACGGCCCCTATGCCGAAGGATGCAACGACCTCATCAAGTCCGGCGGGGCCAAGTTGGTCACCAACCTCTCCGACATTCTCGATGAGCTTGGCGACGTCGGCCGAAGCCTGGCCCCGCTCGCCGTCACATCCACCCCCACCGAGGACAAGCTCAGTCCACCCACTCAGCTTCCTCTCGACGAATATGAACGGAGCATCCTCGCCGCCCTCGGCCCCGAACCGCTGCCGGTCGATGCGGTCTGTGAACTCTCCATGCTTCCGCCGTCCAAGGTGGCCGCCGTACTAACGTCGCTGCAACTCAAAGGGGTGGTCCGCCGCGTTGGTGCGAACCTCTACGAACTCGTCTGCCGGGCATAGTGCATCACGTCATGTGACATCGCCGAAACTCAAAACTGCCAATCCCAACGCCACCCCTTGGGCTTGGTCGCCGCTTGCAACCCCTCCGGCGTCTGGCCCGCCTTCTCGAATGGATCACTCACCGTCGCCAGCCACGCCTTCCACGCCTTGGCATCGTAGTGATGCGTCACACCGGTGAGCGCGATCAACGAGTTCTCCGCCGCGCGCTGAATGGCAAAGTCCTCTTCCTCCATCGCAGTCGCCAGCGCCGAGGGGATCGGCCGTTCCGCGAAGTAGGCGAGTGCCTCTGTCGCGATCAATCGCACGTTGCGATCCGAGTTATTCCCCAAACGATCAATCAACACCCGCACAATCTCCGGTCGCTGCTCCTCGTGGTAGCGAGAATCGTTGATGATCGCGAGCAACACCTGCGCCGCCGACCAGCGCACCGGGCCGGTCGCCGCGCGCACATCGCTGTAGTGTTCCTTCGCGCTACCCAGAATCTTCAAAAGCGTGACCACTTGGACATCGTTCGCGTGAGGCCACATCGCCCGCACGGCCGCGCTGCGCACCATCGCATCCTTGTCGGTCCGGGCAATCGTGTCGAAGACCTTCATGGCCCAATCGCTGCCGGCATCCGCGCTGCGCGCCAATCCAATCACCCCCCGACGCCGCTCATCCGCGCTCGACGCCTCCAGGGCAAGGTCCATCCACTCCCGACTCGTCCGCGGCTTCTCAAACCACTTGCCGCTTGTGTTCTTAGCGCAGCCCGAACCACCGGCGCACGAAAGCACCGCGACGATGCAAACGAGTCGCCCCACGTCACGCCACCGGAATGGCCGCGTCATGTGAAAGGAATTGCTCATGCGGTACCCACGTCACGTCGGTGATGGGGTGCCCGCAGAACCGCTGCCCCAGTTCCTTGAATCGTTGAGGATTGTCGCTGACGTAACAACTCAGTGTCCCTCTTATTGTGCGGCTCGAGAGCGCTTCACGCGCCGTCAGTCGCTCCACCACCACCCGCGCCGTCTGCTCACCCGAGTCCACCAACCGTATCCCCGGCCCCGTGATCTCCGCAATCGCGTCCTTGAGCATCGGATAGTGCGTGCATCCCAGCACGAGCACCTTCGGGTCCAACCGCACGACCGGCTCAAGATAATCTCGCACCACCGCCCGCGTGATCGGATCGTCCCAGCTTCGCCCTTCCTCGACCAACGGCACAAACAACGGGCACGCCTTCTGCAACACCCGCGCAGACGGATTGTACTTCGACATCGCCTTGCGATACGCGTCCGACAGGATCGTCGCCTCCGTCGCAATCACCGCGATCGTATGCCCCTCGGCATGCAGCACCGCCTCGCGCGCCCCCGGCTCCACGACGCCGTACACCGGTACCGGCAACGTCCCTTCAAGCTCCGCCAGCGCCACAGCGCTCGCCGTGTTGCAGGCCACGACGATCACCTTCGGATCAAACCGCAACAGGAACTCGCAAATCTCCCGCGAGAAACGCGACACCGTCTGCGTGCTCTTGATGCCATACGGTACCCGGGCCGTATCGCCAAAATAGACGATGGCCTCATTCGGCAGTCGGCGCTGAAGCTCGCGCACCACCGTCAAGCCTCCGATGCCGGAGTCGAACACGCCGATACACCTGTCATCCGCCATGCACGATTTCCACTCACTCTCTAAGGGTCATAACCGCCCCGCTCCCCCGCGCGGGCTTTGCATAGAGTATCGTCAGACGGCCCCCATGTTGACCTATTCTGTTCACCATTCCGTCGCCGACCATACGCCCCCCAAAATATCGAGCAACCACCCTACAATACCCCTTCGCACGGCCGACCGATGAACCCCGGCCGTACAGGAGTCGTAGCCATGTTCTCTGACACACCACCACCGGTCGTCCAAAAGCGAATGTCGTTCCTCTCCGTCTCCGCCATCTGTGCCACGGCCGTCATCATCACCACCATCGTAAGTGGTGCCGGGCTGGGCGTTTACGGGTTGAGGTTCATCGATCGCAAGTCCGACAGCCTGGTCGGCCTGATGGGCCAAATCTCCGAACACCTGCCCGAGTTTCGAGACTCGCTACCTCCCGCCATCCTTGACGCCATGGATGATGAACGCCGACCGGAATATCGCGATAATCTTCGTATTTCCGTCAAACTGGTCGAGTCCGATGAGTCGCGCCACGGCCGAACGGTCGTTGAAATCGAGAACAAAGGCGATCAAACCGTCAGCCTGCTCACCATGCGGATCGTCGGCCTAGACAAGAATGGCGACCCCGTCCTGGAACGCAAGACCTGGGCCGCCAGCCCCATGCAGCTCGACGGCGACTGGCGTGGCCCGCTGCTCCCCAAGGAAACCCGCCGATTCTCCATCCGCCACTATGACAACGACGACGTGGTCACCATGACCCATGAGATCACCGACCTTCGGGTCTGGTGCGGCTACGATGCCGCCCAAGATACTGAAAATAAAGGACTTGTGGCGCTGACCAAGGCAATGAAGGATGCCGTCGATCCGAAATAGTGTACCCCTAATACTTGACGGCCACCCCACCACGATATACCGTGCGACGCCTCTTCGGGCTGCCTGACTCGTGATACGAGGTCGGCAGGCCCGTTTGGCTTTGATGGCCACGGCGATGCCTGTGAAACCCTCCCACTCTCAACCGCAATCCCTTCGCCACAAAGGCATTACAAAGATCGAACTCCTCCTGACCGTGCTGATGATCGCCCTGCTGATCGTATTTCTCCAAATCAGCGACGGAGCCTTTTCCCGAACCGCCAGTCGCCGGGCAGAGTGTCTGGCAAATCTCGGTTCCATAGGCAAAGCCATTCAGTCATACCTCACCGACAACGGCCACCGCTGGCCCCATGTCGCTAAGCTGGCCTCTGTCAAAACCGATGCTGCCCCGTGGCCGACGATGCCGGAGGTGCTGGCCAAACACACCGGTGGGAATCCCAACATCTTCAGATGCCCGGCCGACCGGAGGACGTTAACTACCGACACCCCGCTGCGCAATCAATTCAGCGTTAATACCACCTATTACCAAACCGAAGGCACCAGCTACGAATGGTGGTTCGGCGAGGCCTACGCCGGAAAAAAGGTCGGCGAGGAGTCCCTCGGCAAGTCCGGCGGCTTCGGCATGGGCCGCGCCGATCAGCCGTTGCTCTCCGACTTTGAACCGTTCCACACCGGCGACGACCTCGGCGCGATCAACACGCTCAACGCCGACCTAAAACCGCGAACCTCCCGCGCCCGATCATCGGGCGCTCGTTAACACAACAACACTATGTTCAATTCACGAGAATACAACAATCAACGCGTGTCCGACTCAGCGGGGTGTACTGATGACAGAATCTTATCCCAGCCCCGGAGGGGTAAAAGACAATAGCCCAGGACGTAAGTCCTGGGTACAAGGTGTCGCGAATACTTAAGCCCCGGCGGGGCGAAAGAGCGGATCGAAAAGACTCGTATACAGTTTTAATAAGTGTTCTAGAAATAGACAGGAACCCTGAATGCCCACCGAACACGTGCAACACGTCGTCAAACACCATCGCCCAGCATTGCTCATCGGCGCGATCGTGGGCCTGCTCCTCATTGGCGGCTTCGTGATGTACGAGTTTTCATCGACGCCGACCACGCCGATCCCCACCAAGGCGTCGGCCGCCGAGATGGTCGACTTCATCGCCAACGACCGCGGCATGGTGAAGCTGCCCGACGTGCAACAGAAACAACTGCTCGACGAGTGGCAGCGTCACCTGAACGACCCCAAGGCCCGCGACGAATTGAAGGTGTTCATCAAGGATGTGAACGAGGACACCCGCAAGGCCTTCCTCAACGCCCTGCTCCGCCAGATCAAAAAATCATTCCTCGACGATGCCAAAAAGTTTGCATCCCTCACCACCGCCGGCGAGAAGAACGCTCACTGCCGCCAGAAGCTGATCGAAGGCCGCGACCAGGCCCTGCAATTCAAAGACCTCGCCGTCCTCTTCAAAACCAACTCCGGCACTCGCACCGACGACATGCAGCAATGGGTCATGGAAAACACCACGGCCGAGGAACGTGCCATCGGCGAGCCTTACGTCGACGCCCTGAAGCGCATCCGAGAGCAGGTGAAAAAAGAAGAACGCGCCCCAACGACGGCGGCGACAGAAAAGAAGAAGCCTTGAACCCATAACATAGCCTGACTGCCCAGTCGGCTACTTGAGGAAGGATTCCATTTAGTGCGCGTTCAACCCTTGTTCAAGAGAATTTCTACATGGATTTGCATCATCGTTATTATTGCATGTCCCTTACTCGCGGTTGTAGGCGCACTCTGGCCAATCAGCTTCGTGCATGGAGGTCTAAAGTTAAGTCTCTACAGTGGGAGAATGCTGTGCGAGCACCTTTCGGGTAATGACTTATTGTTCCGGCAAGTCGCACTTGAGGAAAAAAACGGTTTTTCCATTTTCTCTGGCTTCGGCCTTAGGGCTCTCTTGCACTACCCCTTTGTGTCCCTTGGGGAGTTCAAAGTCACAAAGACCGCGCTTACCATTGAGTTTCCGCTTTGGATTCCAGTCGTACTGGCAAGTTCAATACTAATCGCTCTTCGGATAAGGAGTGCGAGAGACAATCAGCGTCAAAGCGATCGGCTGGCTTGTAGTCAATGTGGATATAATCTGACAGGAAATACAAGCGGCATCTGCCCCGAATGCGGCACCCCCACGACATCCGCAACTGTCTGACGCTCATGGTGTATGGTTCGCACCAGCGGCGTCTCTATTCCCCTTCGTGCATTCCCTGAGTTTCCCGCTTGCCCCCGCCCAACCCCCGCGCTATATTAGTTAGGTATAAGTTCGTACCCGCCAAGCCCCCCGAAAGGAGGCCCCGGAGATGCCGCGCCCATACAGCCGCTCATCGTTGCGAAGCAACTTCGTCTTCCACTCGGCTCCTCGGACCCTTGACCCCTCAACCCCTCTCCGAGGCTGCCGTCCCACCTTGTCCCACTTTGTCCCAGTTCTTTTCCGACGAACGCCCTCAGGTCACATGCCTCAGCTCTCGCCCCGTGTGCCAGCAAACGCCAGCAAACGACGGCAGTTTTCAAATACCAAACCCCCAGGATGGCCCCGCCGCGATCTTCAGACCAACTGCCGCAATTCAAAATCCAAATCAAACACCCCCAAATCCAAATCGATGCAATCTGCGAAATCTGTGGTTCCACTCCCCCAACTCCCGCAGTCGCAAAGACTTGCGCGATCTTCAGACCAACTGCCGCAATTCCCCCAACCCAATCAAAAACCAAACAATTGTTAACTTGGGAAGCCCGTGCCGCCTATAACAAATCAAAAGACAAATGAACCAAATTCGCCGGGCGCAAAAACCCACCCCATCATGCGGAACCTCGGCACCATGTGGCGACCTCCAAGCCCCAGGCCCGAAATGCTAATCGTACTGAAAAATCCCCTTGCCCCAGGCGTAGATAAAGCCCACGAGCAGGATGGCGAAGAAGATCACCATCTCGAAGAAGAGGAACGTCGTGTCGGCCCCGCCTGCTGTGCCGGCCGAGGCGGCGGCCGTCGCATGGGTGAAGACCCTGGCCCACGGGTACATAAAGATAAGCTCCACGTCGAACAGGAGGAACAGCATCGCCACCATGTAGAACCGCACGTTGAACCGACGGCGAGCGTCGCCGATCGGCTCCATGCCGCTCTCATAGGTCGCATCCTTTCGCGGGCCGCTGCGCTTGGCCTTGGGCATCCACTGCGTCACCACGAGGATGGCCGTCGCGACCACCATGACGAAGGCGATGAGCAGGCCGATGGGGCCATAGCCCAAGTCGGCGGCGGCGAGTGGCAAGGATGTAGGCGGGTTCATGGCGAGTTGGTCTCCGAGAAGGAGTCTAACGCGAGAGGAAATAGAGGGGAAGATGATTTAACGCTCGACTCACCACAGTGCGTTCGCAGTGCATTATCGCTGGGGAAGCATGATGGTGAGGCGGATTTCGTCGTTGAGGTTGGCAAGGGCCATCCGCGCCTGCGAGATCATCGAGGCGATCACCGCAGCCGGCTCGGCCCCGCAGCAGACATAGGTTGTGCCGTCCTTGGTCCAGGTCAGGATGGCCAGCGTGCCGCCGTCTTTTTCCGGGACTTCGCACTGTCGGCAACCCGTGGCCGGCTCGGCGCAGGCCGTCATGCAGTCACCGAGTTCGTCCCAGCGCGGGACACTGAAGAAGGAGAGCCGCGAGGGCTTGGTGTCGTTGGCGTAGAGCAGATGGCCGCCGGAGGAGCCGGGCGTGTTTTGGATGCCGCAGAGGTTGGCGGACTCGAAGCGGTAGCCGTGGGCGCTGAGGTCGGGGGCGAGGGCCTTGATCTTGTCATTGAAGTGCGAGCAGAGGGCCGGGCCGAGGTCGGCGAGTTTCGTCGGCAGGTCTTTCCTGTGATGGCCTGGGCCGTGGTCGCAGCACTTGTTGTGTACGTCGGCAACGAGCGTGGCAGGGCCGGGCACGGTGGCAATCTGCTTCGGTCCGATCGCCACGTTGGTCGGTGCGCCGCTTTGCGAGAGGCTTCGCCAGAGAAACAGGCCCGACGCGAAGAGGATGCACGCAGCCAGCGAGTATGCGCGTAGGCGCGTACCAAACATGCCGCCGCCAGACGCCGACGGAGCGGCAGTGGTATCGCTAGACACGACGGCGTTGATCTTGAACTTCAGGGCCTCGGGAACAGGAGCGGCAACAATGACAGAGCACAAGGCGGACCGAAGCGTGCGATGGTCCTTCACCGTCTGGTCACACGTGGGGCAGGCATCAACATGCTTCGCCACGGCATCGGCCTGCGGCGCAGGGAGTTCGCCATCGGCAAAAGCGTGGAGATGTTTTCGTGCGTCGTTGCAGTTCATGATGCTTGAGGGATACAAAACCCTCACCCTGGCCCTCACCCGCTGGGAGAGGGAAAAAGACTCATACCTCCGTCGTCGGCCGAATGCCGCGCTTCACAGCATAATCCTTCAACGTTTCAGTCAGTTGCTTTCGTGCGCGATAGAGCCGGCTCATTACCGTGCCCAACGCAATGTCCAGCACGTCGGCGATTTCTTTGTAACTCAAATCACCCAGCGCCCACAGCGTCAGCACCGAGCGATACTCCGGGGCCAACTTCTCCACAGCATGCTTCAACTCGTCGTCGAAGCCTTCCCAGTTCATCTCGCCGAGGCCCAGCGGACCGATCGGCTCCACCTCCACGGTGGCCGCCACATCGTCGACGCCCAGATCGTCCAAGAGCACCGGGGCACGCTGCTGTTGACCACGCCGCGTGAAAAACACATTGTGCAGGATCTTCAGCAGCCAGGGCTTCGCGCCATAGTCCCGAAGCTCGAACTTCTGAAAGCTGCGATAGGCACGCAGGAACGTTTCCTGCACCAGATCATCGGCTTCGCTCGTCCGACCGGACAGCTTCAACGCTACCCGATAGACCACGTCCAGATGGGGCAGAGCCAACTCGTTGAATTGGCGCGCGGCCGCACCGTCGGTTGTTGTCCTTGGGGCGTCTTGAGGCCCAGTCGGCATTTCTTCCTCACCTATCACCCGCTGCCACCAGCGGTTATTCCCGGCATTAGGCCCGAAAACCGACACCGTCGTCAAGGAGGCGGGCATCATGCATCACGATCTCATGAAAAAGGCACGGCGAACATTCCGTCGATAACACCTTATACGCACAAGGGGTATAGTCACGCTGCAGGTTTGCTTCGTGCCTCGCCACTATTTTGAGGGGTGCCGACATGTCCGGTCATCGAATTCGTTCCTACAGTACTCTGCTCGCAGGGCTGGTTCTCGTCAGCGGGTCCAACTGCAATATCGGCTTTAACATCACCCCGCCTGCCGAGGCGGTACTCTTCGGGGCGTGGAACGTGGCGTTGGCCACCGATCCGGGACTGTCGGAGATACTCCTCTTTAACGAATCGGGTCGGCTGATCGAACGGCGAATCACGGTGGGAGCCACGACACTTTCGCAGCAAGATGTGCATCGCCTCACGCGCGTGGTGGGGAACAACGTGCGCATCGAGACATCGGACAATAACGTCTTCGAGGGGACGCTGAATGAGGCGAAGAACATCATCGACGGGAAGTTTTCCACCATATTGACCATCGGCTCCACGACGATCACGACGGACAATGGTGGCGTGACGCTCAGCAAGATCTGATTATGCCGCGATCATTCTTTTATTGTCGGCCGAGCATTTGGTTGTAGCCCTCCAGCAGCTTTTTCGCTTCGGTGTCCCAGTTCAAGACGTCCGCCGCGCGAAGACAGGCCGCTCGCATCTGTTTCAATGTTGCAGTGTCCGCGGCCAGTCGGTTGATCGCTGCCGCCATGCCAAGCGGCGTTGATAGATCACCGACCTCGACCACGGCATATCGTTCGCGCATCTCGCGAAAGAAGACCAGATCGTGGGCCACGATGGGAACGCCGGATTGCACATACTCAAAGAACTTGTTCGGAGAGCAGAGCGTGTGATTCAAGTCAATCGGTTGGTATGGAATCACGCCGACGTCCGCACCGGCCGTGAGCGAGAGGATTCGATCCGGTTCGACGCGTCCGAGGAATCGCACCTTGTCGGCCCACGGTTTGCCATCGACGATGGCTCGCAGGTCCGCCTCGTGGACGCCGTAGCCGATCATCACGAGATAAGAGTCCGCCGGCAGAAGCTCGGCGGCGCGGACCAGCGTGGTCAGATTTCGCTCGGCACTGATCCAGCCTTGATACAGGATCACCTGCGCATCGGTCGGCAGCCCCGCCATCGCTCGCAGGTCCGCACGACTCGTAGCATCAAATCCCGGCTGCGGGCGATCTGCACAGTTCATCAGCACCAACGGGCGCTTGCCGTACAGCATCTTGTAATGGTCGGCGATTGCACCGTTGACCGTCATGAAGAGCGACGTGTCGGGGACGTGCCGGCGCTCCTCCCGTGCGAGCCGGCGTCGGACGCGCGGTGGCAGCGTCTCTTGTTCGTAGTAAATCTCATGCGCATCGAACACCAGCGGCACACCCCACCGCTTTGCAAGGATCGCACCGTGTTTGAGAAGCGGCAGGTCGTGGACGTGTATCACGTCGGCCGAGAATCGCTCGGCTTGAGCCAGTACATAAGTGTCATACGGCTTGATCGAGAGCAAGCGGATGATGACCTTCATCCAGATGCGATTGACGAGCGTCTTCAGTCGGTCGTTGTCCGGCAGTCTGGCCCGGATTCGCCGCAGGCGCGAGTCGTCCCAGTCGAACTGGCATCGCACGATTTGCACGCCTTGCCAGTTGTACTCCTCCGCCTTGGCACACTCGAAGCCGGCCAGCAGCGTCACCTCCGCACCGGTCTCCACCAGCGTCCGTGCCTGCTGCAAGACGCGCCGGTCGATCATCTGGCAGTCGGGGACCAGCATCAAAACCTTCATGCACAAACCTCAGAATGTGGATTATTAACGCGCCTGCGGCCTAAAGACCGTTGCCTTCCCATGCAAATCTAAGCGATTTTTTCTTGGCCTGCTCCGAAAACGAATGGTATGCTTGGGGTGTCCTACTCCCGCCGTGGGTTGGCGTGAGCCGGGTGAGCCGAACGCTGCGTCAACCCACGCGATATTACCGACATCAGGGGGCGGATGTCCCCCTTCACGTCTTGCCGATACCCGCCGCGCGGGTAAAATGTCGCCGTCGTGTTATTCAATTCATCGCACGACAGCCTCATGCAGAATCACATTCGCGCCAGATCAATCCTCATCATTGCGACGCTCGTTGGGTTGACGCTTGCGACGCCCGCCTTTGGCTACATCGGGCCTGGGGCCGGATTCGCCATTGTCTCGTCGCTGGGAGTCATTCTTTGGACGATGTTTCTCGCCATGCTCACGCTGCTCGTGTGGCCTATCCGATGGGTCATTCGCAGCATCCGAGGCCGCCGGGCGTTTGCGAGGGCGAAGATCCGACGGCTGGTGATTCTTGGTCTTGATGGGATGGAACCGAGCCTGGTGGATCGGTACATGGCTGAAGGCAAGATGCCGAATCTGAAGCGGCTCAAGGAAAAAGGTTGTTACAAGCTGCTTGGCACGACGACGCCCCCGCTATCGCCCGTGGCGTGGTCCAGTTTCCTGACCGGCTGCAATCCCGGCAAGCACAATATCTTTGATTTTCTCACGCGAGACCGGCGCAATTACATGCCCATGATGTCGTCGGTGCACATCAGCAGCCATCGGCGGACGGTGAAGATTCTCGGCAAGGAGATTCCCTACGGCGCGCCGGAGATGCGCGGGCTGCGCCGGGG
>JBBTET010000033.1:0-35352 GCA_038042195.1 Planctomycetota bacterium
AGAGGGCGCGTTCGTGGGTGGTGCGGTAGCGGAGGACGAGGTGGACTTTTTCGTTCGTGCAGGTTGCGGCGAGGGCGAGGTCGTAGCGCTCGTCGTCATCTTTCGGGGCGCGCGGCGAGTTGGATTCCATGAGTAAGGCGGTATGGGCCTCGGAGGCGGCAAAGGCGTTTCGCATGGCGGCGGTTTCGGCTTCGTCGGCGTGGAGGAGCAGCCAGCGTTTGGCAATGATCTGCTCGGCGAAGAAGTGCTCGGTGTGATCCTGGGGATCGATCTCTTGGATCATGTCGTGTCGGAAGTGGATGAAGCGTTCGTGATCTTCGGGGGCGATGTAGAGTTTTCGGCGGCGGAGGCCGTGGGTGGCGGGGCGGCCCGGAGAGCGATGAGACCTGAGTCCTGAGTCTTGAGGCGCGGTAGTGGGGTTGGTGGTTTCGGACATTGGGTTTCCTTTCGTAGTAGAAGGCACGTAGGCACGAAGGCACATAGGCACCCGCCGCGGCGGGTAAACTGCGGGGAGGAAGGGGTTGCTTTGCAACGATGGGTCAGGTTGTCAAAGAGCAGGGGCGCGGACCGGGACCGGGTGAACGGTTCGCGCCCGCCACGGCGAGGTCTTCGACGCGGGGGTTCCACACGAACGTACACCTAACTAATCTTGCTCAGCGCTTCACGGAGCCTGTGAAATGTTGGTAAGTAGTTGTGGGGGAAGGGGTTGGGGTCGCTGTCGACAAGGGTTTACGCAGAGTGAGGGGCGAGTCGAAGTGTGTTCCCTGCTAACTTGGCAAATTCACTGCGAATTGGCGTTTATTCGAGTCGCGAGTTAACGTGAATGTCAAGATGAGGTGGGTTCAAGGAAGAACCCACCCTACAAACTTTACCCCACTCAATTGGCATTTCGTCCATCACAGTCCCATTAACATTGTTGCAAATGGTTGGACATCGAATGTATCTACTATTCCATCGGCATTCATGTCGAATGGACAGGCATTTGCCTCTGTTGTTGGCCCCGACGCTAGAACCTGAACGAAGGCCTGAATATCGAGGCCATTTGTTTTGCCATCAAAATTTCCGTCCCCACCGCCTGCCGGAGCGAGCGTCACCGCCCGGCTCACGGCTGCTCCGATTTCGTTACCGACGATGACGTCGTAGCTTCCCGCATCGGAGACTAGAACAGGGTAAATCGACAAAGTCGATGTGTCAGTCCCGGCGATGCGTTCGTTCTCACCAAGGGCAACTCCGTTACTTCGCCATTGGTACGTAATTCCCGTTGGGCTTGCGGCGATTGTGTTGAACGTGGCGGTACCGCCGACGCAAACCCCGCTCGAACTGGGCTGTTGGATGATCGATGGCCAGCCTGGCTGGCTGTATTTGAGGGTGGCGTAGTCGGAGGAGGATTGATCTGCACCTGAATACGAATACCCGGTGACACAGACATTGCCTGCGTTGTCGACGACTGAATCAGTAGGTTCATCTAACGAATTGCCAGGCCCATCATAGTTGACAATCCACTGTTGCGCTCCATCTCGATTGTATTTGATCACTACATAATCAGAACTGTAATCGGAGGCCGTCGTGTATGAAGAGCCGACAGTATAGACATTGCTGGCGGCGTCAATCGAGAGCGCGTTTACGATATCCCGGCTCGATGCGGGGCCGTCATATCGCTGTGCCCAATGCTCGGTTCCATCAGGTCCATACCGAATCGTGAGGAAGTCCCACTTTTTGTATTCGCCGAACGCCCCGGTTCGACCCGCTATGCAGATTCCATCCAGGGGGATCAGTTGCATATGGAATGCTGCAGCCTGAGCGTTGCTTTCGTCGCCATAATGAGCGACCCACAATTGCGTCCCAGAAGAATCATACTTAATGGTGGTGGCATAAGAACGGCCCAGACCGTTGAAGCTCGAATACCCTGTAACGTAGAGGGCTCCATCGTTGTCAAGGCAGATGTCATGAGCCGCGTCGTATCCGCTGCCTTCGCTGTCAAAAACGCGAAGCCACTCTTGAATGCCCACGCGATCATACTTGATCGTAACAAAGTTCCAATTCTGACTCGCGAAGCACACTTCGCCGGTGACGAACACGCCGCCCATGTTGTCTACCGCGATTCCGCGGGGTACGTCAAAAAACTGAGCAGGGCCGCCATAATGAACGGCCCATTGTTGAACACCGGACGCACTGTATTTAACGGTTGTCCAATCAGCATCAAAATCAGCTAATCCAGTATTATGTACGCCAGTTACAAAAACATTATCATCTCGGTCCACGGCCATTGCGAGGGCATAATCATCGCGATACGCCGGTGTATTATAACGACTACTCCATTGCGTCACTCCTGCTGCGTTGTATCGAATGGTCGCGTAGTCCTTTGCGCTGCCGGGAAGGCCACCGAAGGAAGTTCCACACACATGAGTATTACCGACCCCGTCCACGTGAATCAGTCGTGCTTCGTCTGTGCTGTGCGAAAGTCCATCGTAATAGGCGATCCAGTCGATATTTCCGCTCGGTGAATACCTCATTGTGGTGAAATCAGTGTAAATCGCAGGAGGTGCGAGAGTTGCGAAACCGGTGACATAGACGTTTCCATCGCCGTCCGTGCCTATCCCGTATGCCTCATCCCGGCCGTTGCCGGGGCCATTGAATCGCGCTACCCATTCCTGGACTTGTGTAATTGCGACAGGCGGGTTGGCCATCATAGATACAATCGAAAGCAGCATTAGTCTGGGAAGCCGTTTCACGATTTGCACTCCTTTAGGCGGGCAGATCAGATCAAGGACGTGGCCCTCATCAATCAACCGAAGGCACCAATTGGTGATGCGGTTCTCGCAGAATTCAGGTGTCAAAAACAAGGTGACCCTAATGCGGGCCATACCCTTGTCCTAAACACAGAATCCAGCCTTACACTGGCAATTTCTGTACCAGTCGATTCTCGGAGCGGTATCGGTTGGATGTAATCGCGAAGCCAAATTACGCGGAATTCCACCCACCCACTATGCTTTTTCCCGCACTATGCGGCTATGCGTAAATACGGCAAGTGCTATGTTTGCAGCGACGAGGGTGCGGCTTGCGCGTGTGCCTCGTTACGTGGTTTCACGGAACCATCGGCAATTGGGTGGCGAAGGCGTCATACCCCGGGTCATTGGGCGAAGGCAAGCCCCCCGGTCATTGACCGGGGGCTAAATGGGGTGTTTCGGGTCGGTCAATCCTTAAACTGTTTGTCCTTGTAGGCCTCGAAGAGGTGTTTTAGTTTGCCGCGCTGGTATTTGCCGGTGCTGGTGACGGGGATTTCGTTGCCGAAGAGGACGACTTTGGGGCATTTGGACCAGGGGACTCGCTCTTTGCAGTAGGCGATGACCTGTTCCTGAGTGAGCGTGGTGCCGGTCTGCGTTTGCACATACGCACCGACTTCTTCGCCCCAGTAGCGATTGTCGAACCCCACGGCCAAGCCGACCCGGATGCCGGGCATGGAGTTCAGGACTTCGTCGATCTCGAAGGGCGAGAGGTTGATGCCGCCGCGGATGATCAGCTCTTTGATGCGGCCGGTGATGAAGAAGTAGTCGCGGCCATCTTCTGCGCATCGCTTGAAGCCCTCGTCGCCGCTGCGGAACCAGCCGAACTTGAAGGCCGTGGCATTCGCCTCCGGGTTTCGGTAGTAGCCGACCATGACGTTGTGGCCGCGGATGACGATTTCGCCCTTGGTGCCATCTTCCACCGGTTGCCCTTGATCGTCGTGGATGGCCATTTCGTTGGCGATGACGGGGCAGCCGATGGAGGGGAAGCCGTGGTCGTACATCCACGAGCAGTGATCCTCCCACTCGAGGTCGGTGGGGAGGAAGCAGGAGTAGCAGACGGTTTCGGAGAGGCCGTAGCCGTGCATGATTTTGACGCCGAACTTGTCCTGAAAGTCGCGGGCGAGCTCGACGGAGAGCGGGCCTGCGCCGCAGATGAAGTGGCGGAGGGTCGGGACGGTTTCGGGGTCGAACTCTTCGCCTGATTCGATGAGGAATTGCAGAAGCGTGGGCACGACGCTGACGATGGCGACGTCGTGACGGGCGAGCTTGGCCCAGAAGCCGCCGGTGCGGAAGCGTTTGTTGACGACGACCTGGGCGCCGACGAAGGCGGGGGTGACGAGGGTGACGATGATGCCGTTGACGTGGTGGATGGGGAGCACGTTCATCATCACCGTGTGCTCGTCGATGCTGTGCCATTGGCTGATGGCGTGGGCGTCGGCGAACATTTGCTTTTGGGTGAGCACGACGCCCTTGGGGTTGCCGGTGGTGCCGGAGGTGTAGACGACGAGTGCCTCGCTGTCCCACGACACGGCGGGCGGCGGGGTGGGTGTTTGGCATGGGGCCACGTCGGCGAGGGCGGCGGCAAAATCGTCCCAGCGGACTTCGAGGGCGGTGGAGCGGTCGGCACCATCGAGGACGAGGGCGAGTTGGAGATCGCCGGCGGGGTTGGTGGGCATGGCGTCGATTAGTTTTTCGAGGTGCGAGAGGTCTTCACGCGTGCTGGTGTGGACGACGAAGAGGGTGGCCTCGCTGTTTTCGAGGATGTAGGCGACGCGGGCGTCGTCCTCGCTGGGGTTGATCGGAACGACGCGGGCGCCGATCCGCCAGCAGGCGAAGTAGAGGGCGACGGTGAGCGGTTGGTTGATGGTGAGCGTGGCGACGCTGCCGCCAGCGCGGATGGCGTAGTCGTGCTCCAGCAGGTGGGCGACGCGTTCGATGAGCTCGCCGAACTGGCCGAAGGAGTAACGGGTCGGCTCTTCGTTGTCGGCGAGGCAGGGGTAGTAGGTCAGCCAGTTGCTGTCGGCGCGGGTGGTGGCGAGGGACTGCCACATCTCGCCGAGGTTGCGGAACGGGAGGTGGTCCTCCATGACGGGCAGGGCGTCGCAGCGATGGGCCTGGGCGATGAGTTGGGCGGTGGGTTCGTCGAAGGAGTGGGCGGCGCACATGGGGAGGGGCTCCTGTGGATCGAATGCAGTCTGTCGGCGGTTTGGATTGTCGCCGGTAGGAGCATCTTAACGAATCTGCCAGCGTGTTCGAGGCGGTGGGTGGTGTGGTGGAGTGATGCAACCGGGGTGTGGGCGAGTCGTATACCCCTGAGGCGGGAGGTTGTGTGAAGCGGCGATTCAAGATCACTGTGAAAGCCTGTCTGGCGTGCGGCGTATTCGTTTGCCTTTTTTTGGTTGCGCTCTCGTTTGCATTGGGGCAATACTGTAAGCCGCTGATTGTGAACCGAGGCCGAGCGGCTGTCGGCGAGAACGGGACGATCACGCAGGGGATCAGGATGTACGAATACGACTTGGGGAAGTTGCCGGAGTCGTTGGACGAACTGTTTACACCTCCCACTGACCCGGAATTGCAAAAGAAGTGGACGCATTACCTTGATGATCGATCCGTCCTCAAGGATCCGTGGGGACATGACGTCAGATATCTCGGCGGGGCCAAGGCCATTCATAATCGCGGGCGATTCGATCTGTGGAGCGTTGGCCCTGATGGAGTGGATGGAACGGCAGATGATATTTCGAATTGGAAGATCGAGCCAGTAGGCCCGTCGTAGGAGCCCATTTTTTGTCTAGAGAGGGGGTGTACGAAGCCGCAAGACGACATCGGCGAATTCGGTGCGGAGGTCGGGAGACGCTTCGATGAGAGCAGCGAGGAAAACACGAAGCATGCGGTCAAGGCGTTCACTCCAGTCACCTCCCGAGATTTCTTCTTCGGGTAGCCGTAGCTCAATGAGGCGACGGATAATCCAACACTTGTGGTCGGTAAGAACAAGAATCATGTCCCTGACATGGGCAGCACGCTCGTAGTCAGCTGCGGCAATGGTTGTATCCTTCTGAGCCACGAGTTGTGCTATCTGTTGATCAAATCGAACGAGAAGTGAGTTGACTAAGGCGTCTTCAGTTGCTTCGTTGACTGAAGGGCCTGTTGAACCAAGGGAATCTCTCGTTGGATTGGTCGTCGAGCCCGATTCTGTGCCGGAGCCAAGAAAATTTATCACTTCTTCCCGCACCAATTCGATTTTTATCCCTTGATTCGCCAGGACTTCGGCCGCCACACTGTCCTTTGTGCGGAGCAATCCCAACAGGAGATGCTCGGAGCCGACGTAATTGTGATTGAGGTTTCGGCCCTCTTCGATTGCGAATTCAAGGACCTTCTTTGCGCCGCCTGATTGAGGGAGCTTGCCGATCATGTCTTGGTGTTTCAACGGCGGCAGATGAGTCAGAATATCTTGAAGCGCCTTGTGAAGGTCCAGGCCGAGATTCTTGAGGACATTCAGTCCGACGCCGGTACCTTCCCTGATGAGTCCGAGCAGAATGTGGCCCGGATCAATGAGCCCGTAGCCAGCGCCCATGGCCTCTTGATTTGCGTATGCCATGATCTTTCGGGCGCGATCGGTGAATCGTTCAAACATGGAACGCCTCCAATATGTCTCACTATTGAAGGCCGCGATGTCCATCAGGGCAAGGCGGGCGTCGTCACAGCATCGGCGTGGCCAGTCGGGCGAGACCGGCGGTGAGGCGGTCGCCGTAGCTCCAGGCGGCGACGTCGGCGCGGGTGATGCGGCGGGCGTTGGCTTGGAGCTGGTCAAAGTCGGCCTGGAGTTGGTGGGCGGAGTCGGCGTCGTAGAGCATGGTGGTGACTTCGAAGTTGATGCGGAAGCTGCGCTCGTCCATGTTGGCTGAGCCGACCATCGCCCAGCGACCATCGACGACGACGACCTTGGAGTGCAGCAGGGCGTGCTCGTATTCGTAGATCTCGACGCCGGCGTCGAGGAGGTCATCATACGAGGCCCGTCCGGCCCAGAGGATCAATCGGTGGTCCGATTTGGATGGCACCAGCAGGCGCACCCGCACGCCGCGCAACGACGCCGTCTGCATGATCAGCATCATGGCCTGATCCGGCACGAAATACGGCGTGAGGAAGCTGACGAAGTTGGTCGCATCGGCGACCGCCCCGAGCAGGAGCTGATGCAGGCCGTTTGGGCGACGATCCGGCCCGCTCGGCACGATCTGCACGGCCATTTGCCCGACAGCGCGGGGTTCGGGGAAATAATCAGCGGCCACGACCGGCTCACCGGTCGCGAAGTGCCAGTCCTCGGCGAAGACCTCCTGCAATTGAGCCACGCTCGGGCCGAGGAGGCGCAGGTGGGTGTCGCGCCAGGGGCCGAACTTTTTCTTGCGGCCGAGGTATTCGTCGCCGACGTTCTGGCTGCCGGTGAAGCCGACGCGGCCGTCGATGACGACGATCTTGCGGTGGTTGCGAAAGTTGAGGCTGAGCCTGCGGCTCGACACTCCCCACGGCAGGAACCAGGCGACCTTGATGCCCGCCTCACGCATTGGGGCGATGAAGGATCGGCTCATCCACCAGGAGCCGACGGCGTCGATGAGGAGGCGGACTTCGACGCCTTCCTTTGCCTTGCGGATGAGCAGGTCGCGCATGGCCTGGCCGGTTTCATCCGGGGCGAAGATGTAATACTCAAGGTGGACGTGGTGAACGGCTTCCTGAATGGCGAGCGACATGGCGAGGAAGACGTTCTCGGCGTCGTGGTAGATGGTGACGTCGTTGCCGCGGGTGACGACGGATTCGCCGACGCGCGTGGCGAGGCGAAGGAGCGAGCGCTGAGCGGCGTCTAGTTCGAGGGATCGCAGGGCATCATGGCCCTCGGCAAGGATGTGGGCGCGATGGGCCAGTGAGTCGGCGATGGCGCGACGGCGACGGGTTCGTTTGCGCACCTTTCGTTGCACGGGGACGCTGCCGATGAGGAGGTACAGGACCAGGCCGACACCGGGCAGGAAGAGCAACGCGAGAATCCATGCCATCATGCCGCGCGGCTCGCGGCGGGTGCGCAGCATGTGCTCGATGGCGGCGAGCGCGCCGACGGTGCTGAGCAGCGAGAGGATGGACCAGAGGGTGGCGGGGGTCATACGGGTATGTGCTACCCGTTTCCCGTGTTGGGATCAATGCGCGGGGTCGCACTACACACGCCGGTGTAGTTGAGAAGGCTGTTGATGCAGTACTTTGTCAGGTCGTCCATGAGTCAATGCAGTCCGGGAATGAACTTCCACCGAACCTTTTCGAGGTATGTACGATACTGCGGGTCGTGCAACATGACGGCTTCCTCAATGTTGGACCGGATGACATACAACTCCAGCATGACCGCAAAAACCACCAGGTTGAAGAGCGAAGGGTGAACGCAGAGGTACCCAAGCCGAATCACAATGGAGGAGACGTACATCGGATGGCGGACCCACCGATAGGCCCAGCCGGTTTGCACGCCGCGCAAAGCGGGCAAGAAGTCGTAGCTTCGGCCCAGGCTCAGGCCGACGATGATCCCGGACAGAATTCCGGTGATTATTAGAGCGCTGCCGACGCGCCCATGCCAACTATCCAGGGAGACATCGTACGTGTGAAAAAAGAACCCGGAAAAAGACGCTGTCAGCGCCACCAACCAGTGAACGGGATCCAAACTAACGATGGTGGGGCGCGTCCGTATGAGGAACAGTACGGCGATCACGATGTTGTAGCCAAACCAGGCCAGTTCAACCGCATCGTAGCGCACGAGCATGCCTTTGCCCTTTTGAAACGCCACCCATCCCCACGCACAAAAGAGAACAATGCTGAAGGTGACGCTCTTAATCGCTCGTTCGATCATGAGGCTGCGGAATTGCACGATCACCATTAGACGTGATCGCGACCATGACGACAAATATCAATGCGCCGGCAGGTGGTCGATGAGCTGGTCGATTTCGTCTCCGGGGCATGGAGATGATTGGGAGGGGGCGAACACGTAGACGCAAATCCTCCACCGTGACAAGAAGCCCTGTTAGTAATTCGTCCCCCAACTCCGCGAGAAGAATATCCATGTGGCGGTTGATGTGTTCGGCTTTACGCCGAGTTGTCCGAAAAGTGATGACCGTGGGCAGCTTCAGCCCGGATAGCGCCACTAATTCCGCCATGCCCAAGTCGAAACAAAGGACGATACGCTGCTCAGTCGCGGCAAGGTGGATGATTTCCGAATCCTTGGCGGTGGGCGGTAATCTCGCGCTGACATGAATTGCATCGTGGCCCAGCGAGGTCAAGTGGGTGAGGGTCACGCGCCCGATCGGAATGTCACCCAGGAATCTCATGACGCAATGGCGATTTGGCGCTCGGCGGCCAGATGGGAGCCGAATCGCAGTGCCGCCTGAATATCAGTGGGCGTAAGGAAGTCCCACTCGGCGATCAAGTCATTTGCAGAGGCGCCTTCGGCCAACAACGACAAGACGTGTTCCACTGTCAGGCGATGGTTGCGGATGCAGGGCTTTCCGCCGCACTGATCCGACTCCACTGTGATGCCTGGGAATATTTCCATATGAACCTGCTTCAATGTTAATTTTAGCGGTGTTGATCGCCGGTATCAATGCGCGGGGAGGTGGTCGACCAATTGGTCGATTTCGTCCTCGGTGTTGTAGAAGTGGGGGCTGGCGCGGAGGCGGCCCATGCGGGTGGCGATGATGGTGCGGTATTCCTGGCGCAGGTGGTCGACGATGCCGGCGTGGTCGTGCTTGGCGGAGACGAAGGCAAGGATGCCGCTGTCTTCGCCGGGTTGGCGCGAGCTGACGACGCGATAGCCCTTCGCTCGAACGCCGTCGGCAAGGCGCTCGGTGAGCATGCGCACACGCTCCCAGATAGTATCGATGCCCAGTTCGAGGAGCCATTCGATGGATGCACCGAGGCCCCAAATGCCGGCCATGTTATAGCTGCCGCCGTCAAAACGACGGGCGTCGTCACGGAACTCGAGGCGGTAACTTCCGAAGTTCTGCGCTTCCTTGATGCCGACCCAGCCGACGCTGGAGGGACGGAGCAGGCCGAGCAGTTCGTGACGGCAGTAGAAGAGTCCCGCGCCTTCGGGGCCGAGGAGCCACTTGTGGCCATCGGCGGCGAGGAAGTCGATCTTCATGGCACGCACGTCAATCGGAATACATCCCAGGGCTTGGATCGCGTCGACGCAGAAGAGCACGCCATGTTGCTGGCAATAATTCCCGAGCGCGGCGAGGTCGGTGCGGAATCCGCTGGCGAACTGCACGGCGGAAACAGTGACGACGCGGGTGCGTTCGTCGATCAACTCGACGAGTCGTTCCAGGGGAATGCGCCCGTTGTCTTCGGGCACCATTTTGACTTGCACGCCGTGTGAGCGGAGGTTCATCCAGGGGTAGATGTTGGCCGGGAACTCGACGCCGGTGGTGACGATGTTGTCGCCTTTGGAGAATTGCAGGCCGTTGGCGACGTAGGAGATGCCCGTGCTGGTGTTGGGCACGAAGGTGATTTCTTCGGAGTGGCAATTCAGGAGCTTGCCGGCGAGTTGGCGAACGCGCTTGGCCTCGGGGTAGATTCCGCCGCGGGCGTATCCGTGGCTTTCGGCCTCTTCAATGAAGCGGCGCATGGCGGTCGCCGCGCGGCCGGAGATCGGACAGACGGCGGCGTGATCCATGAAGTTGTAGTGCCGCGTGACCGGCATGTCAGCTCGTATGGCTTGGATTTCCAACATGATCTCGTCCTGCCATGACCCGTTGAGCACCTGCCCAACACAGGTCGACGCTTTGTTCCTCATGACGCTGACAGCGTGAGCAATCTAATGAATCCTAGTTCGACTCCTTAGCGACCGTCTACCAGTCTACGAATAATGGCGTGATGGTTCCATCATCGGCGATTCCTTTCCACACTCGGACTCCGGATTGCGGTCGCTATCCATGTCACCTCTGGAATATCGGGCCGACTCAATAGTGGAGCGCATGAAAAAGCCCCGTCCGATGGCCGGAAGGGGCTTTGAAAGCGTTGAGGTCATCGACCGGCGAGGCGATTAACGCAGTCGCCGTTCGACCGCGCGTAACAGCCGCATCGACCCAGCCGCAGCGGCGAGCAGGATCAGGGTGCCCGGCTCTGGGACGGTTGTCCCATTCGGGTCGGGCAATCCGGACACCGCACTTGCGGTCTGACCACCGGCCCCAGCAGCCTCGGCGGCTGATACATAGGCGGGATCGATGCTGGTCGGAGACCCATCATAGGTCTTTAGGTTCAACCCCTCGAAACCCGGCACGGAATCGGGGAGTCCGTTGGTCAAGAAGCCGAGTGGGTCATTCTTGAAGGCGGTGATGAGCATCTGCTGCACGAGGTATTGCATGTCGGCGTCGGCGATTTTTTCGCCGCTGTTGATGCGGGCCATGAGTTCGTCGGCCTTTTTGTCCTTGGGTGGGGCGCTGGAGAGAATCGAGAACGGTGCCGCACCGAGTGTGTTTCCGGTGGATTGGAGGGCCGAGCCAATGGCATCGAAGAGAAGATTGCCGGTGACGTGAATCGGGCCAGTGTCGAAGTCGGTGATCTGCTCATTCTGAAGTAGAACACCCTCGGCCGTGGCGTTGCCGACGTTGGTCAGTCGCATGTCGAAGTCATAGAACCCCATGGCGTTGACCTTGCCGTTGGTGTCCACGAGCAGGTTTCCATTCCAATTGAAGTTTTGTACGCCGGTATCAAAGATGACGTTGTAATTGACCGGTGCGGCGACGAAGTTCGTCTGACCGCTGAAAACGTCAAAGGCACGTTGGCCGGTGCGCGTTTTGAAGGTGACTTCGGGGATGATTGCAGTGGTGAAGCCGATGTGATTTTGAATGCCTACGGGCTGGGTCGAGCCGAGAATGGTCGGGTCGCGTCCGAGCTGCACCTTGAGCGGACCGAGGTCGATGGTGTTGGGATTGTCAAACGAATCGGGGCCGAAAAAGCGGAACGAATCGTAGGAAAACCCGTCGCCGCTACGGTTTTGCTCGATTCGCTGTTCGAAGAGATTATTGTCGAAGAGCGGACCGCCCTGAGGGGTGGAGAGAAAGTCACGGTCACCGCTGTACTCGGTCGCTCTGAAGAGCAATCGCTGGAGGTTGCCGAATTGGGCCTGGGCCTCACTGGTCATCACGAACCCGGTGAGGACGACGATTAGTATCGAGATGCTTCTTTTGAACATGGTGTGAATACTCCTTATGGCCTTTGAAATATCGGCCGGTGGTTGCTGCGCGTTGAGGCCGAAATGATTGGCCTGGATTGAGCGCAGCGGAGGATGAGCGTCCAATAACGGAATCTCGCTTAGCAATCCTGATGGTCGAGTGGTGGACGATTGCCTTGAACGATCTTTACATCGCCATCCGACCTGACTGGCGAATCTTGCCGAGTCAACGCCACACGACTTGCCCTATGCTGCCCCCATGGAAACTGGAACGCCCTATCTGGATGTCGCCATCATTGGCGGCGGCGCGGCCGGACTGGCGACCGCAATCTTCACGACGCGGGCCGCACCGGGGCTTCGCGTTGGCATCCTGGATGGCGCGAAGAAGCTCGGCGCAAAGATCCTCGTGAGCGGGGGCGGTCGGTGTAACGTGACCAACGTTTGCGTGACGACCGGCGACTATTGGGGCGGCAGCCGGAACACGATGAAGAAGGTGCTCGGTGCGTTGTCGGTGGAGACGTCCGTTGCCTGGTTCAAAGAGCTTGGCGTCGCGCTGCACGAAGAGGAGAATGGAAAGCTGTTCCCTGACTCGAACTCGGCTCGAACTGTTCTCGATGCGCTGGTCCGTGAGGCGACGGGGCGCGGGGTTCGCATTCTGACGGAGCATCGGGTCGCTGACATTCGCACCGCTGCTCCGGCATCTTTCGAGATTGAGACCAACGCCGGAATCTATTCCGCAATGCACGTTGTCCTTGCGACCGGCGGACTTTCTCTGACCAAGACCGGTAGTGACGGCAGCGGCTATGCACTGGCCCGGAAACTCGGGCACAGTCTTACACCGACGACTCCGGGGTTGGCACCGCTCTTGTTGGATGGCGCGTTTCACACACCGCTTTCCGGACTGACGCAAGATGTCGAACTAACGCTTCGCGTCGAGGGCGACTCGCCGGAACGGCTTCGCGGGTCGATGCTCTGGACGCATCACGGGATCAGCGGACCGGTGGCGATGAATGCCTCGCGCGTGTGGCATCGCGCCCGGTTGGAGAAAAAACCGGTCACCGTGACGGCCAGTTTCTTCCCTGAGTTGGACTTCGAGGGACTGGAGAAACGCCTGCTTGATCTGGCTACCAAGCATCCGAAGGGACAACTCGTCACGGCATTGGCCTCGTTGCTTCCGGCACGGCAGGCGCAGTCGATCCTCGCCACCCTTGGCATTCGCGGCGTGACGCCGATGTCCCAGTTCTCGCGCGAGGACCGCAGGCGACTGGTCAACGCCCTGCTGGCGTGGCCGATGCCGGTGCGTGACAGCCGAGGCTATGCTTATGCGGAGGTGACTGCGGGCGGCGTGCCGCTGAATGAGATTGATCCGACGACCATGGAATCGCGGGTGTGCCCAGGTTTGTTTCTAGTTGGAGAGATACTGGACGTGGATGGCCGGATCGGCGGATTCAATTTTCAATGGGCCTGGTCGGGCGGATTCGTGGCGGGACGAGCGTTGGCGGCGCGGGGCGCGGATGCGGGTATATAGCTGTATGCAAGGCACGGGAGATCGCATGAAGTGGTTTCGACTGACGGCGAGCGGATGCCTCGTCGTCGTGGCGGCGGTGTGGTCGTTGGTGATGTTCGGCAGTCGGGAGGTGGCTCGGCTCACGGAGCGCACGCAGCAATTGGAGGTGGAGAAGCGTGAGCTGCACGATCACATTCGTCGGCTCGGGTCGTCGCATCGGGTGGCGCAGATTGACATCATCGGGCAGCACAGCACCGAGGCGGGACAGACTTTCACACGACTACGCTGGCAGGAGATGGCCGCCGACGGGAGCCTGAAGGCTCCGATACAGGCGGAGATCATCGGCAAGCAACTTTATGTCGAGGCGATGATCGTGAAGTTCGATCCAGAACTGGTGAAGAAGGAAGAGCCGGGGCGCGGGGAAAGCATCGCGGTGTTTCGCCGGGTGTTTGGCGATCAACAGAATCCGCAGTGGGGATATGACCTGACGATGAATCAAACGGTGGAGGAGCGCGACAACGGGCCCAATCGCGCGCTGTGGAATCGTTTCTGGGAGGTGGTTGATAATCCGACGCTGGCGAAGACGCTCGGCGTGCGCGTGGCGCAGTGCGAAGCGCCGGCCGTGCCGGTGAAGATGGGTCAGACGTGGGAGGTGTCGCTGGATGCGATTGGGGGGTTGAATTTGAAGAAGATTCGGGAGGGTGGGGAAAGTGTGAAAGAGCCGGGGTAGAAGCAGGCCGTTGAGTAGATAACTAGATGGCTCTTGCCTGCCAAGAATGTCGATTTCACCTATCGAGTTTTCTCGGCCACTTCCTGGCGATATTCTTCTTCATTTCCGCTATTTGTCGGTCCTTACTTTCTAGGTCTCCAACCCATCTTGACTGAAACTCGGGGTGCTGAATTCTGATCACCTCGGCAGCTTGGTCGCAAATGCGCTCCCAATATGATGGAGGAAATAGTCGACGATCATCGAGCAATGGTGCGAGCACCTCCGCAGTGTGTTCGAAACGCGTTCCCCGCAGGACTCGACAAAGACAAAAGCGTCGATTGGCGCTTTGATCGTGAGCATAAGCCGAAAGGAGCTTTTGCCCGCCATCGCCAGAACCGCGGGCAATCCGGCCTAATAGCTCCATGGTTGCATTAGTAGGAGTATTCCTTACACTTGAAAAGCGTTGAAAAAGACGCTCGCAACGACTCTCGAATTCTTTCTCGTCATCATCGCTTGTTCCCAAAATGCATTCGATAAGTATCCTTTCGTCGTTCGAAGACGCAAGGATCCGTTCGATCTCTGTCTCAATTTGTGGCTCTTGGGACCAAGCAACGGCCCTTATGAAATCCGAGGTGCGTATTCCGTTCCTGGCGTCTCGGTCCCTCAAAGTGCCTGGCGTAGACTCGTCATATTCAACATCGAGCTTTCGAAGTCGCTCTGCTATCGTTGGTGCCGCCTGTTGAGGGTAATAATACAAGAGTCGCATAGCAGCCCCGGTTTGCAACTTGCTTGCCCACTCCCAATGGGGCGAGTGCGCTATTAAGCTTGGATTCTCCTCTGATGTTCCACAATAACGAGTCTGGTAATCCAGCATGAGCGATCCCCAATGCCGATCGTGCGGATATGTCCTGCTCCAAATATCGCGTAGCTTCCGAGCAATCTCAGCGTCCTTTGTTGGGCTATTTATTACAACGATGGACGTCATTTGGTAATACATGGCCGTGTAGTTGCGATTGACGATCTGGCCGATTGCAACCATGCAAACATCGCCCACAGTAACCACATAGCTCGCAGGCCCAGCCGTAGGAGTATCAGGCGGCATCCGGTAGTATGGATTTACGAAATCCCCCAAGACACGCCGTTCTATGTCGCTTAGGGGGTTGGCACAGATCTCTTGCGCGAAGCAAATAAAGTCGACAACAGATTGACTTTCCGCGCCCGCCCGTGCGACCCGTAATTGTGTTGGACTGTTATTGTCCAAGTTCTTAAGTAGAAATGGCAGAGCACGAGGTCCCAATTTGACCAGCTCTAGTACCTGTTGCGGCATCACAAGTCCGTGGTCCGCCACCAAGCCACTCCCGATTTTCTGTGATGCTAAGAGCGGCGCGAAACATTCTCCTTTCATTGTTGGCGAATATCCAAAGCCCGGCATATCGATTTGTTGCAAACCAGTTATCAGTTTATTGACTTGCAAACTCAAATCATTAGATATTGCTTGGTGATCGATGATTACCGCTTTTCCATCACCGATGGAGCAGAACCCCGTGATCTGCCTTTTTGAATCGCCCGGCTCCGCCTGCACCTCTAATTCGCCCCACAATGGGATCACGATATGCGTGAGTAATGCAAGAAACCCGACTAAGTGCTTTACTTTGGCCGTGCTTCTCATTCGCGTCTTAGCTAAAGGCAAGTTTGATCCATCTACCTTCATTGTCTGCCCCAAATGACGGAGACAACGGCGAGAGTCATCGTAATCATACGCATCCGGTAGTGCGAGAGTTCGTGCACACTTCCATTTGCGTGAGAAATTCACTTCCGTGAAGTGAAACCGAAAGCGTTGTCAAGTTCACTTGATTCATTTTTCGTAATGATGTGTCTGTATCCAAATTCTTGTAAGAGACCACGTAGAGCCGGGCATTGAGGTTGGCGTTCGCTCTCCGTGCGGGGGACGAATGATATGGATAACTTTCCGGTGGCTAAAGCCACCGGTTATGCTCGTGCGCCCTCCGGGCGGAAAACTTATCTACGTCCAGCCCACGTCGCCAGTCGATCCGCGGCGGCATTGAGCGTTGCGTCGGTCTTGCAGAAGCAGAATCGCGTCTGTTTGTGGCCCAGTGATGGCGGGTTGTAGAAGCTGCTGCCGGGGACGGTGGCGACGCCGGCGTCCTTGATGAGTCGCAGGGCGAAGGCGGTGTCATCTTCGTCCGCCTCGGCGGATGTGCCACCCGGTCGCAGGAATGGGGCGAGGTCGACCATGATGTAGTACGCGCCTTCGGGGTAGAAGCCCTGGAAGCCGGCTCGCTGTAACCCGGCCCACATCACGTCGCGGCGGTGGGCGTACTCTTTTCCGAGTTGGTCGTAGAACGCACGAGGCAGTCGCAAGGCCGCGGCGCCGGCGATCTGCATGGGGTGCGGTGCGCCGACGGTGAGAAAGTCGTGGACCTTGCGAATGGCGGCGGTGATCGGGGGCGAGGCGATGGCCCAGGCGACACGCCATCCGGTGACGCTGTAGGTTTTGGAGAGGCCGCTGATGGTGATGGTGCGCTCGGCCATGCCGGGGAGGGTGGCGAGGCTGATGTGTTGGCGGCCGTCGTAGAGGATGTGTTCGTAGATTTCGTCGGTGAAGGCGAGCACGTCGTGTTGGATGCAGAGGTCGGCGATCAGTTGTAGTTCTTCGCGAGTGTAGACCTTGCCGGTGGGGTTGTTCGGGGTGTTGACGATGATGGCGCGGGTTTTGTTGTTGAAGGCGGCGCGGAGTTCGTCGGGATTGAATACAAAAGAAACCCCACCCCTGCCCTCCCCTTTGTAAGGGGAGGGAGGCTGAGGGTGCAAAGTGACATAGCGCGGCGTCGCGCCGCAGAGGATGGCATCCGCGCCGTAGTTTTCGTAGAACGGGGAGGTGACGATGACTTCGTCGCCGGGGTTCACGGTGGCGAGGAGCGCGGAGATCATGGCTTCGGTCGTGCCGCAGCAGATGGTGACTTGCGTGTTGGGGTCGATCTCCATGCCGTTGAACCAGCGGACTTTCTCCGCCAGCGCCTCGACCATTGCGGGTGCTCCCCACGTCCGGGCGTATTGGTTGAAGCCGTCGCGGACGGCCTTGCAGCAGGCCTCTTGCAGCTCCGGCGGCGTGGGGAAATCGGGGAAACCCTGGGCGAGGTTGACGCCGTGGTGGGCGAGGCAGACCTGGGTCATCTTGCGGATGACGGATTCCTCGAAGAGGGCGGCCTTTTGCGAAACGTAGCGATGCACGTTGGTCGGATTGGTGGCGAGCATGGGGCGGCATCATAATGGGAAGCGGCGATTTGCGAGCATCGTGTTGCCCAATTCACAGGCTTCGCCAGCCTGCCTTGCCAGCCCCCGTGTCCGGTTCTACAGTCGATCCATCACACCACTGGAGATTGCGGATTGAAGCCTGAGCCCCCTGTTGTTGTCGCCGGAGAGGCTGCGCGGATGTCGCCGCCCACCAAGACGCGTGCGCCTCGCGAGCCGACGGCCAAGGCGTCGACCGTGACGCCGGCGATGCGGCAGTATTTGGAGCAAAAGGCCCAGGTCGGTGAGGCGATCCTGCTGTTTCGGATGGGGGATTTCTACGAGACGTTTTACGACGATGCCAAGACCCTGGCGCGGGTGTTGGGATTGACGCTGACGACACGCGACAAGAACAGTGAGTCGCCGGTGCCGTTGGCGGGTGTGCCGTATCACAGTGTGGATCGCTATGTCTCGCGGCTGGTGCGAGCCGGGTTCAAGGTGGCGATCAGCGAGCAGGTTGAGGATCCGAAGCTGGCCAAGGGCGTGGTGAAGCGCGCGGTGGTGCGGATCATCACGCCGGGGACGCTGACGGATGAATCGCTGTTGGAGGAGCGTCAGGGGAACACTCTCGCGGCGATTTGTCCACAGGGCAAGACGCTGAGCGGGGGGCGGGTCGGGTTGGCGTGCGTGGAGCTTTCCAGCGGGCGATTCTTCGCACAGATGGTGGACGCCGAGCAGGTGCCGGATGAACTGGCTCGATGGCAGCCGGCGGAGTTGCTGGTGCCGGAGTCGAGCATTGACACGTCTGAGCCGATGGTGGAGCGCGTGCGCGAGACGCTGGGAGCCGCGGTGACGCCGCGACCGGCGCATGTGTTTGACTCGCATCTGGCGCAGTCGCGGCTGTGTGAGCATTTTCATGTCGCGGGGATGGCGGGGTTTGGGTTTGATGTGTTCGATGCGTCACTCTGTGCTGCGGCGGCGGTGCTGGATTATTTGCAGGAGACGCAGAAGACCGCGCTGGCCCATATTCTCAAGGTCGAGCCGCGCGATTCGTCGGCCAGCGTGATGATCGATCAGGTGACGCTGCGGTCGCTGGAGGTGGAGCGGACGATTCGAGATGGGTCACGGGCGGGGTCGCTTCTGGATGCGATCGACATGACGGTCAATCCGATGGGGGCACGGCATCTGCGTGATTGGCTTTGTTTTCCGCTGCGAAGTGTGTCGGCCATTGAGGAGCGACAACGGGCGATCACGGACCTGCGCGATTCACCGGAACGGCTTGGGGCGTTGCGCGCGTTGTTGAAGGAGGCCGGCGATCTGGAACGCATACTCGCGCGGGTGGGCGTCGGTCGGGCGTCGCCGCGTGACATGGTGGGGCTGGGTCGGGCGCTGCTGCTTTGCGATGATGTTCGCGGGATTATTGGGGAGGATGCACGGAGCGCGTGTGACGCATCGGCGAAGGCAACTCAGCGCGATCTGCTTTCCTCCTGTGGCGCCGACATATCAGGGATGCGCGACTTGGGGGAGTACCTCTCGCGGGCGATGAAGGATGATGCACCGCCGGTGGCGCGCGAGGGCGGTTTCATTGCGGACGGGTTTGATGCCGAGCTTGATCGGCTGCGAGCGATGGGCAGGGACGGGGCGAAATGGCTTGCGGAATACCAGGCTCGTGAGGCCCAGCGAACGGGCATCACCACGCTCAAGGTCGATTACAACTCGGTGTTCGGCTATTACATCGAGATTACGCATCAGCATCGCGAGAAAGTGCCGCCGGAGTATGTGCGGAAGCAGACGGTGCGCAATGCCGAGCGGTATATCACGGACGAATTGAAACGCTATGAGAACGAGGCCCTGGGGGCGGCTGATCGTGCGACCCAGCTTGAGTTGGAATTGTTTGAGCAGATTCGTATGAAGGCGGCGGGCGAGTTGCCGCGTTTGCAGTCGGCGGCCGATTCGCTGGCGACGCTCGATGTGCTGGCGGGGCTGGCGGAGTTGAGCAGGCGGCGGGATTATTGTCGGCCGGTGTTTGAGGGGGAAGGCACGAAGGCACGGAGGCACGGAGGCACGAAGTCTTCGGATGCATCGGTCGGTGAAGAAAGGGGCCGAGGGGAGGAAGGGGCTGTTTCGCTGCTGGAGATTGTTGATGGCCGCCATCCGGTGCTTGACGTTTTGCTTGCCGAGCGGTTCGTGCCGAATGACTGCATGATGTCTGACGGCGCGGATCGGTTGTTGGTCATCACCGGGCCGAACATGGCGGGGAAGTCCACGTTTATTCGCCAAGTCGCGTTGCTTACGTTGCTCGCGCACACGGGGAGCTACGTTCCCGCCAAGTCGATGCGGCTCTCCGCGGTCGACCGCATCTTTGCCCGCGTCGGTGCATCGGATGAACTGGCGCGGGGGCACTCGACGTTCATGGTGGAGATGGTGGAGACGGCACGCATCCTCAACAACGCCACCGCTGAGTCGCTCGTGGTGCTCGACGAGATCGGGCGCGGCACGAGCACCTATGACGGGCTGGCGATTGCCTGGGCGATCACGGAACACCTGGCTCAGCGCGTCGGGTGTCGCGCGCTGTTTGCCACGCACTATCACGAATTGACGGAGTTGGCGGAGCAACTGGCCGGCGTGGCTAATTTCAATGTCGCCGTACGGGAGCAACTTCGACCCGAGGGGGCGGGGAGGGACGTAGTGTTTCTCCATAAGATCGTGGCCGGTCCGACTGATCGGAGCTATGGCGTCCATGTTGCGGGGATGGCGGGGCTGCCGAAGTCGGTGGTCCGGCGGAGCGAGACGGTGCTGGCCAAGCTGGAGTCGCGGTTCTCGGAGACGTCGCGCGGCAAGGGGCTGCGGGCCGAGTCCGAGCGAGAGCGCGATCAGATGATGCTGTTTGGGGCCGTCGCCGAGTTGCCGGCGTGGTGGCGGGAATTGGTGGAGGCATTGGCGGCGGCAGAAATTGAACGGACGACGCCGATGGAGGCGCTGGCGATTTTGGAGCGGCTGAAGTCACTGATACGGGAGCAGGCTTGAAAAGCAGCGGTCATCTTGCGACACTGCGACCACGGCGGTCATGGCGACGGCCTGTTTGAGATTAACATGATGAGACGCGCTTTGATGTTTTTGATGGTCGTTGCGGCGGCTGCGATGGTCGGCTGCGCGGATCCGAAGGAAAAGTTCGGGCACACGTGGTACATCGATGGCGCGGGCAACTGGGGATTTGGCGTGCTGGACGTGCCGGTCGGGCTGGAGCAGGCGGGCTACAAGGGGCTGGTGTCGAATCACCACTGGTCACTGACGTTTAACCCGGCTCTGGATCAGACGCTTCGGTTCATTGCCCGCGGCTCGGGCGGCGTTTTGGCGGGTGGGATTCAGGACTTTCTGAAGCGGCACCCCGACGCCGATGCGAACATTATGGCCCTGTCGGCGGGGACGGGCGTGGCGATGTGGGCCGTGGAAGACTTGAAGCCGCCGGCCAAGGTGAACAATCTGATCCTCGTCGGGGCGAGCATTTCCAGCAGTTACGACGTGCGCAAGGCTTTGGCAAATATGAAGGGCAATATCTACGTCTATTACGCAGCGAGCGATCCGGTGTTGCAGGGGCCGGTGCGGCTGCTGGGGACGATTGACGGCAAGTTCGACGATGCGGCGGGGTTGGTCGGGCTGCGTGGGCCGGGGGCCTCGGGCGGGCGTGTTCGCAACATTGGCTGGAGCTCGAAGTATCAAAGCCTGGGCTGGACAGGTGGCCACGCCGACTGCACGAACTCGCGGTTTGTGAAGGTGGAGATATCGAAGCACATTGTTCGGCGCGGGGGGACGTCAAAGATTCCCACGACCGGGCCAAGCGAGTCTTCGGACAAGACGCCTATCGTTGAGGATGAGAAGTTGAAGGCGCAGGCGTCGCTTGAGGCTGATTGAGGAATAGCAAAGTGTTTTCCGCACGGATAAGGCGCGCTATTTACGCATTGACCGATTGGCATCTCTTTCGAGCGCGCTTCTGAGTAATTCAGGCGAGATTCGGAACGATGTGTCCAGCAATAGGTTGATCGTTGCAGGCAGATTGATAAGTTTCCTTTCCGCAGCAACTTCGAGTACGCCGAGCGTACCGGTCGCAAAAAGGCCGAGTTGTCGTGCCTTCATGTACCCGCGTCGTTCATCGATCAGGACCGCGTCGGCTCCCAATTCACGGGCCAGACTCAAGGCTTCTGATTCTCCGCGTCCAAGTTTGAGCTGAGGAAGCAGACTCATTGGTGAGCGGATTTCCAGCCACACTGGCGGCTGCTCGGCCCATGATCGCACGAGCGCGGGCGACGTTGGATGTAAGAGTTCGGTGATTACTGCCGGAGGGGTTACCACGCGACCAAAAAGGGTCGGAAGAATATGCTCCCGGTGGATGAGCACCAAATAATTAAGCGGCGATGTGTCTGAAACAACAATCATGAGGCGATGAGCGACCGCAGCCCGGCAAGTTGAGTATCAAGGTCTTCACCGGTGATGAGATCTTCGATCACGTTGTGGCGTGTGAGCAGGCCGTCTGTTTCGTAGCGAGACAATCCAAGGCCGGCCGCCAGTTCGCCATGGGACAGTTTTCCCTGCCTGTAAAGCTCGACGAGCATGGCTTCCTTTCCCGCGGAATCCAAATCACCCAACTCCGCACGGAGCCTGGCTTCGACTGCTTGGGGCAGTTCGATGTGGATTGACATAGGCACTCCGCAGTAAGGTTACGACTCACCATTATAGCATGATCGTTTCCTGCGGTACCACTTCATACGCTCGATAAAATAGCAAATGCACTATCTTCGGACCTGTGTCGAGCGAGATCATTTCACCTTGCAGCTAATCGTTTTCATCTTCTGATCCTCCACGTCGAGCGTGAAGCCGTCGAACTTGGCTTCGACGAGGTGTTCGGTGAAGTTCTCGGCGGTCATGTGGGTCTGGACGGTGTATTTCACCAGGCCCTTGGCGCCGTCCTTGGTCACTTCTTCGACGCCCTGGATCGCCTCCAGCGCCTTTTTGATGGCGATGGACTGCTTGATGTCGGCGACGTTGGCGACCTCGATGATGATGTCGCCCTGGCCGCCGGCCGTGCCGCGGGTCCAGGCTTCGAGCAGGTCATAGACGCTGGATTCGGCGAGCTTTTGGCCGGTCTTTTCGAGGGTCTGTCGTGCGCCGGCCGGCCCTGCGACGCGCGAGCCGCCGCGCGTACCGGTCATGGTGTTGGAGAAGATGGCGTCGGCGGTCTCGGTCCAGAAGGCCTGGATGGTCACGTCAGTTTCCCACATGTTGAGGTCGATGCCGGCGGCGGTGGTTTTTTGCGGGCCGCTGGCGCGCGAGGTGCCCTTGATATAGACAGCCGCGCCGTAACTGGAAGCGAGGGCCTTCAATGCATCCGTGTCATCCTTGAGCGCGGCCACTTCGGCCTTCTTGCGGTCAATCTCTTTCATCTGGCCGGGGTTGACGAGCTTGAAGCCGAGCTTGAGTAGTTTGCTCTCGATGACCGTGCCGAGGATGCTGTCGAGTTGGATCGTCTCCCGGCTGGGTTCGGCGCGGTCGAGGTCGTGGATGATTTCGGTGAAGACGACCATGATCTTGGGGCGGCCGAGTTGTTTGAGGAGGATGGCGACCTCGCCCCAGGTGGCGTCGACGAGTTTCTTGCTGACGCGGGCCTCGATGTCGGTCATGTAGATACCCTGCGACGAGCCTTCCTTGAGGATTTTGAAATCCTTGATGAGGCCGCTGGCGCGGGAGATGACGACGTCGGATTCGAGGGCGAAGTCCTTGGTTTTGGTCTTGCTGAAGATCTCGTTGTTGACCTGTTCGATGGCCCGTCGCTGGGCGTCCCGGAGGGCGGCGTCCTTGCTGATGCCCTGGCCTTGGACCTTGACAATAATGATGTCGTCATCGGCGCGGGCGGGTGAGGCGAGGGCGATGATGGCGACGGCGGCAAGCAGGCATTGACGAATCATTTGGTAGCTCCTTTGCAAGGCGGGGGTGCGTATATTCAGATATGCGGATTCTGTTGGCCTGTCGTGGTTTGGTCAAGGACCGCCACGAATCTGGATTTCGCTGGGCGGCGGGTCGAAGCCAAGAACTTCTCGTTGACGCCCCTCTGGCCCCCGCTACAATCGACCGCGAGAATGGGAGACGCATTCCCATGAATCGACAAAGGACTGTCACCTTGACCCGCACCCGCCTGTCGCTTCGAGCCGTTCTGTTGAGTGGGTTCCTGCCGATGCTCATCGCCGGGACCTGTCAGCGCGGCGAAATCAGTGAGATGGGCGAAGGGCCAGGGACGGACGAACTCGTCAAGTACTACTCCCCCACCGCTATTCGCATTCTGCCATTTACCAAGCCGCGCAGCTTCGATGAAGACACCATCCCTGACGGTGTGTCGGTGTCGCTGCGACCGCTGGATTCGGCGGGCGATCCGGTGAAGGCGTATGGGGTGTTCATCTTCGAGTTGTATGGATACAAGGCGGCGCTCGGCAATCATCGCGGGGAGATGATTCAACAGTGGACGCAGCCAGTGCTCGGCCCTGATGCGCAGAAGCGATTCTGGGAGCGGGTGACGTCCACCTATGAGTTTCAATTGAGTTGGGAAGGCAAGCCGTTGCCGGTGGAAAGCCGGTACATTCTAGTGGCGAGTTTCCAGTCGCGCGGAGCAACGCGGCTGTTCGACGAGTATCAATTCGAGTTCCGTCCAAACAAGGAAGAGATCATCAACGCCGTTGGGAGCAGCAAGCCCTAAGGCCAAGGAGACAATCATGAAGGCGAACATGAAGTGGTTTGGGTGTGTGGTCGGCGCGATGATGGTGGCCGGCTGTGCGCAGAACAAGATGACCCGTCAAAACTGGGAAATGATCAAGGAAGGCACATCGGCGAAGGACGAGGTTCGCAATACATTGGGCGCGCCTGAGATTGAGATGGCGAACCAGTGGGAGTTCGAGGACGAGGACAAGCATGTTCACGCGACCGTTCATTTTGACGAGCGCGGCGTGGTGACTCGCAAGGAATGGATGGACGGCAAGAACGGCGAGTGGGCCGGCGCGGCTCCGGGGATCAACGAGGAGCGACAGGGGCGGCCGGTTTCTGAGTCGAAAGGGCATACGACGATTAAGAAGGACTAGGGGAATACCCCCGTTCAAACGGGGCACACCAAGTGTGGGGCGGCCGAAAATCGGCCTGCCGAATTGAATTGGGTTGACTTCGGCTCCTGTCTTGGGTTCTAATTAGGTGATTCCAACCGACTTTGGTTCGGCCGAAAGGCTGGACCTATCCTCGCAAGGTGACGGTGGAGGGGAGCGCGGATAGTCCGCGCGCGGCGACTTCGTCCGATGGGACGGGGCTGTCGACGTGTCTTCGTGAGGGATGACTTGTTTTTGAAGCGACACATCTTGTGCTTGATTGCAGCCATCGCACTATCGAGCGCGACTGGAACCGTCGCGCGCGGTCAGGCCATGAACGTCGGGTTTGAGGATATCTCCCTCTTGATGCCGGATGGGTGGACTTTTACGAACAACAGCAACCCGTTGGGGGAAACGAACTGGTTCCAGGGAGAGGTGCCTCCGTTTTCGGCGCAATCCGGCTCGGCCACCTCCTATGCCGCGGCGAACTTTTGCAACACAGGTGGTCCGGTCTGTGCTGCCGGCTTCGGCACGATCAGCAACTGGATGATCCTACCGACTCGGACCCTCTCGAGCGGCGACACGTTGTCATTTTGGACACGTAGCAGTGCAACGCAGTTTTACGACCGTCTCCAGGTGAGAATGAGCCTCAGTGGAGCCAGCGGGGATGTCGGAGCGACCGAAACGAGCGTTGGCAATTTCACCGCGCTGCTCCTTGATATCAACCCGACTTACTCCGCAGCGGGATATCCAACAGCGGCATGGACACAGTTCAACCTCGTTCTCAGCGGCATCCCGGCAGCGACCTCCGGCCGGCTGGCGTTTCGATATTTCATAGAGGACGGTGGCTTTCACGGAGTGAACGGATCGAGCATCGGTATTGATTCGCTGGTGTACAACCCGTTCCCGGAGCCCTCATCGATCGCCCTGGTTCTTACGGGCGCGGTCCTTCTGATTTGTCGCCGTCGCTAGACCAAACCGGCCACTCAATTCATCCGTATTTTCAACTGGCAATTCTTGCGCAAAGCCCGTAGACTTAACGCCTTGGAGCGTTTCGGGGGGGGACTTTTTTAGCCAGGTTGCGGCATGGAGGCCGGCAAGCGGATGATTCTCAAAAAACTCACAGCCACCGGATTCAAGAGCTTTGCCGACAAAACCGAACTCGATTTCGGACCCGGCATCACCTGTATTGTCGGCCCGAATGGGTGCGGCAAGAGCAACGTCGTCGACGCCATCAAATGGGTCCTCGGCGAACAGTCGGCCAAGAGTCTGCGCGGCAAACAGATGATGGACGTCATCTTCAACGGATCGGGCACGCGCAAGAGCATGAGCATGTCGCAGGTCGACCTGACCTTTGACAACACTGACGGCACGCTGCCCACTGATCAGACCGAGGTCGTCGTCTCCCGGAAACTGTTTCGCTCTGGCGAGAGCGAATACCTGATGAACGGACAGTCGTGCCGGCTCAAGGACATCAAGGAACTTTTCCTCGACACCGGCGTGGGCGTCGATGCCTACAGCATGATCGAGCAGGGGCGGCTCGACGTGTTGCTTCAGGCGAACCCGACCGATCGGCGGCTGATCTTTGAAGAGGCCGCGGGCATCAGCAAGTACAAATTGCGGAAGAAAGAGGCCCAGCGTCGGCTGGAGCGCGTCAATCAGAATCTACTCCGCTTGCAAGACATCGTCGATGAGGTCGAGAAGCGGTTGCGCAGCGTGAAACTCGCGGCGGGGAAGGCGCGGAACTATCAGCAATACGTGCAGCAATTGAGAGAATTGCGCAGCCGGTATGCACTGGCGGAGTATCACCGGCTGCGCGTCAGCGGCGATGAACTTGACGCGGCGATCAGTGAATTGTCGGACAACGGAACGCGGATTCGCACGGAGTTGTCGAACAACGACGCCCAGAGCAGCTCGGCCAATGTTCGAATTGTTGATTTGGAGCGGGAGATTTCGCAGACCGAGGGCAAGCTGCTCACGGCGGCATCGCAGATCACGGCGCATGAGGAACGCATTGCGGCATCCGAGCGGCGCATTGCGGATCAGACGCATCTGTTGGCGCGATCGCGCGAACGACTGGCGGGCTTTGACGAACAGGTCGCGGCGCTGGATGCGAAGATCGCTGAAGGAAACGCGGCGGCTGCGGCGATTGAATCCGATCTGGCTCTGGTGCATGGCGATCTGGCGCGGTTGCAGGAAGAGGATCGTTCGCACGCCCACGAGCATCACGAGACACAGTCGCGGCTGGAAGACGAAAAGGCCGGCATCATTGATCTGCTGCGCCGCACGAGCCAGCTTCATAACGAGATTCAGGGGCTGAATCTTCAGCATGAATCGCTCACGCAGCAGAAGGCAAAGCTCGACGAGCGCGACGCGGCCATTGCGACGGAATTGGCCGTGGCCATGTCGCGATCACAGCAGCTCGTCGCCCGGCGCGACGAAATTGACTCGCTGATTGCAGACCAGACGAAGGCGCTCGCCGAGACGCGCGAGCGATCTGGCGAGGCGGCGCGGCATCGCGTGGCGTTGCAGGATCAGTTGGCGGCGGCGAAAGAGTATCGCAGTGGATTGGACAGCCGACGGCAACTGCTGGCGGAGATGGATCGCAAGCATGAGGGACTACTGACCGGCGCGCGGGAGATTCTCGAAAAGCGAGACGCCGCAAAGTCCGACCACCACGGTTCAGGCTCCACGCCACAGGCGTTCGCCTACGTTCGCGGCGCGGTCGGCGAGTTGTTCGAGGCCGACGTGGCCCATGCGAGTCTCGTCGAGGCCGTGCTTGGGAATTATGAGAAGTATCTGGTCGTCAATCAGCGTGACGCACTGCTGGAAGATCGAGCGACGCTGGCGGATTTGTCGGGACCGGTGCGGGCGTTTTGCCTCGATGCCGTGCCGCCGGCGATTGGCGGGCCGGACCTGTCGGGGCAGGAGGGCTTCATTGCCAATCTGCTCGACTGGGTGCGGTATCCGACGGATTGCGAGCGGCTGGCGCGGCATCTGCTCGGGCGGACGTACGTTGTGGAATCCATGTCGGATGCGCGGCGATTGGCAAAGCTCGACACCGGCATCGCCCGATTCGTGACGATGGACGGGATGGTGTGGGAACCGGATGGGCGCATCGGCGTCGGTCCGCTGGGCACGGGGACGGGGTTGATCAGCCGGCGCAGCGAGCTACGCGAATTGGCGACGCAGCTTGAAGAAGTCGAGAAGCGGATCGCGTCACTGACGGAGCAACTGGCCCAGAGCGAATCCGAAATCAGCCACCTCGATCAGTTGCAACAGAACCTACGCACCGCGATCTACGAGGCGAATACGCAACGTGTGGAGGCCGTGGCCCAACTTTCCAGCGTCGATGAGATCGTGCGACAGCTTTCCGCCGAGCGGCCCGTCATTGCGACGGAAGTGTCCATGCTGGTGCAAAGCCTGACACAGATGCAGGAGCGCGGCAAGGCCAGCCAGGAAGTCCTCGCGCAGCTTGAAACGCGCAGCAGTGAAGGCGAGCGGATGGTGTTGGAACTGACCTCCCGCCTGGAAACACTGGGCGAGCGGCGGCAGGCCATTGCCGAACAAATCACGTCGGCTCGCGTGCGCTCCGGCGAATTAGCACAGCGGCGGACCGGCGTGGCCGAGGCGGTGCGGGAGTTGCAGACGGCCAAGATACAGCTTCAGGCCGACCGCGACAAGGCGGAGCGCGACGTCATCGAGGCGCAGGATCGCATCGAGCAGTCGCAGCGGCAGATGGACGCGGCGCGGCAGGCGTTGAGCGACCTGCAAGGCGAACACGCCGCCCTCACCGAACAATCGTACATCTTGCGGCAGGAGCGCGATGATCTGCGGACGCGGGTCGAGCAGCTTGCGGCAGAGGCACGGCAGCTACGCGCCGACCTAGAGCAGATCGACGGGCAACTCCACGAGCGACAGATCAAGTTGCAGGAGGTTCGCGTTCGTCGTGAAGACTTGACCGCCCGAATCGCGGAAGAGCTGTCCGTGAATCTGGAGGATCAGTACCAGAGCTACACGCCGGAGGGCGAGGAAGACTGGCCGGCCGTCGAGGCGGAGATCAACGATCTGCGCCAGAAGATCGAGCGGCTGGGCAACGTGAATCTCGACGCCATCGACGAGCAGACCCAGTTGGAGCAGCGCCAAGAGTTCCTCAGTACGCAACTCACGGACCTGCGCACCAGTGAAAAGCAGCTCCTGGAGTTGATCGACAAGCTGAACCTCGAATCCCAGCAGCGGTTCCTGGAGACGTTTAAGAGCGTGGCCGAGCATTTCTCGGCGCTCTTTAAGAAGCTCTTCGGCGGGGGCAGGGCCGAATTGACCCTGGTCAATGAGGCCGACGTGCTGGAATGCGGCATCGAAATCATGGCTCGGCCGCCGGGCAAGGAACCGCAAAGCATCAGCCTGCTGTCGGGCGGTGAGAAGGCGTTGACCACCATCGCCCTGCTGATGGCGGTGTTCCGAAGCCGACCGTCGCCGTTCGTGGTGCTGGACGAAGTGGATGCCCCCCTGGACGAGGCCAACAACATTCGCTTTAACCATGTGGTTCAGGAGTTCGTATCGCTCAGCCAGTTCATCGTCATCACCCACTCGAAGCGGACGATGAGCATCGCCGACGTGATGTACGGCATCACCATGCAGGAGGCGGGTGTGTCGAAGCGGGTCAGCGTGCGATTCGAAGAGGATCGCAAACAGCCGGCGGTGGCATGAGCAGCCGCAACCCCTCGCTCGATCGCGACCAATTGAAAAAGCCCGTGGCAGACGCCACGGGCTTTTTGTTTGTAATCAAATGCTGATGCGCACGACACGATCATCGCGCGGCATCAATCCGAAGCTCAAGGAGGCGGCGGGGGACAGAATGATCCGGGGCCTTGTGGGGAACCCCCATAGACGAAGGCGCAGCAGGCTGGATCTACTTCGATACAGATGCCACACGGGCTTCCGCCGGCGGGGATGCAGCAGGCCTGCGGCCCGCCGCCGCATGCGACCAACGGCGGTAGGACTGTTCCACCGGCGATGCGACAACACTTCGGCGAAATGAACAAACACGACCCATCGGGCATACAGCACGATTGACTGTTTTCGCATGGCCCCGGAATCGGCTGACCGGGCGCAGGACATTGAGTTGTGCCGGGTGCCATGTCAATGCACCCCACCGTGCCGAGGCAGCATGAGAGTTGTCGATCGTCGCAGCACAGGCCATCCTGCGCCGTGATCGTCGCGGCCACGTCCATGCCGGTGATGACACCGCCACCATTGATGACTCTTATCTCAATGCAGTTCTCGCAGTCATTGAACAACGCCTGGTTGGTTACGAAGATGTGCGTCGGCGGGTTCAGGAAGGCCCAGCCGTTCGGTGTGGCCCCGATCGGTATGTTGTTGAGCCAGACCGTGGCCGAATCATCGGCGAGCAGGTCCATCGTCAGCGTGGCGTTTTTGAATCGCGGGTCGAGACAGAAGCAGTACTTGTAGCAGTACAGTCCGTTGATCGGTCCGGTCGTCGCGGAGATCCACTTTGTGCCCGGGATCGTGGCCCAAGCCGGGTGTGGGGTGATGGCTTGTGCCGGTCTTGGAACCGAGCCGCCGGACGCATCGCAGGTCACTGTCCACGTGTCATCATCCTGACCCACGGGAATGAACGGGCCGTTGATGTCGTAGACGCCGGAGTTGATGTTCTTATTCAAATCCGCCGGCGGGCAGCAGCACTTGCCGTCGGTGGCGGTAACAGTACCAGCCATGTTGAAGCCGGTCGGTGGGCCGCCGACGTTTTCAATAACGACCTTGATGCAGTTCCGTCCCTTGAGGAAGAAACCGGCATTGCTGGTGGACAGGGATGCCGGCACTGCTGCGCCAAAGGATGCGGCATCGCCCAGGTAGTTGTTATTGAGGAATACCTGCGAGGGCGGTATCGAGGCATCATCAGCACGGATCTGCAACGACAACTGCGGATTCTTGAATCGATCATCCAGGCAGAAGCAGTACTCATATTCGTACCTGCCGTTCGGGCCGTTCAAGTTCGCGGAAATCCACTGCGTTCCGGGAATCGTCAGCCACGACGGGTGCGGTACTACGATGGTCGCCGGAGTCGGGACTGAACCGCCAGAGGCGTCGACCGTGACGATCCAGTTGTCGTCCGGGCCGTTGACCGGAAGCAAATTGCCATTGTCGTCGACGCCCGTGCCGATGTTCAGCGAGAGGTCCATCTTCGGGCAACACGGCGTCGGGTTGCAGACATGTTTGGTGAGCAGGAAGTCAACAAAGATCAGAATATCGATGTTGCTGTAGAGTCCGTTGCCATCCATATCGACGCAGGCGCAGTTGTCCACCGGCAAGGGATTGCCGAGGAAGCAGCGGATGAATCCGGCGATGTCCAGACCATTCAGAATTCCGTTGCCGTCGATGTCGCCTGGGCACTCGCACATGATCGGCCGACAGTCGCAGCAGGTGTCTTCGGTTCCGTCGGCATTTTGAATAATATTCTGCACGCAGTAGGTTCCGGGCGGGCAGGCCCCGGCGCAGAAGGGCAACGTCCCGGGAGTGGCTTCCACGTGGCACTCATTCTGGCCACGGCAGTCGCAGCCAATCACCGTGAAACTGCCGGTGAGCGGATTTCGCCGCACGCAACGTGGCCGACAATTCTCCGTTACACCCATGGCATCGGGCGGACAATTGAACGGTTTGCATCCCAGACCGTCGGAGGTCGGCTCACATAGCGGAGGATCATCCACACACACGCAGCAATAAGATGTGCCGTTCGCCGTCGGGGTGATCCGCTGGATGCAGACCTGGCCCGGCGGGCAATCGCCGACGCAGATCGGTCCGGCCGGTCCCATTTCGGCGTGGCAGCGATCATCCCTATCGCAGGTACAGTTTGCGACGGTGATGAGGCCCTGATTGTCTATGAAAATGCACTTCGGTTTACATACTTGGGGCAGGCCTTGGGCATCGGGGGGACATTGAACCGGGGCACAGGCCGAATTATCCGGAAGCGGCTCACAGAAGGGCGGCTGCTCGCAATGGCAGCAATAGGTGGTGGAGCCATCGGCTGGATTGTAAAACTCGGTGCGATTGCAGATCCAACCCGGCGGACAATCCCCCACGCATTGCGGTGTCCCCGGCACCGGGCCAAACTCGATATGGCATTGGGTATCCGGCATGCAGATACAGTCAATCACTTGCTGCTGGCCATTGGGGCCGACCTTGATGCACACCGGCAGACAGGTCTGCGGCAGCCCTAGCGGATCGGGCGGACATGGGGTGGGGTTGCATGCAGTCCCGGACGTATTGGGTGTGCAGGGCAGCGGCTGCGAGGATACGCATCCACATTCAAAGGTGGTTCCGGGTGGATAGGGGGTGATATCGAGGAAGCCAGTGCCGGAGGGAGTCGGAATGCCCGACCCCATTGGCGGCGGAATGGTGACAATGACCTGGCATTCGTTTCCCGGGGGTGGGACTGGACACGTCGCCAGACATCGGACGGAGTTGACGGCCGGGACGTACGAGATCGCGCCGCACTCACCGGCATAACAGGCGCACTCCACGGCCGACACTCCGCCTGGGGCCGGATTAATGATGAAACGCTTCGCAAAGCACTGCGTGCCGACCACGGTGGTCACGCAATCGCCCGGCAGACCCGAGCACATCGTATCGGCGATTGGACAGATGAAGCCTTGCCCAGAAACAGGCGAGACACCAATCCCGAACATCCAGATGGCCGGACAACAGAGGCCGGCTGTAATCAACATGGTTAATGACAGTTTGCGTAACGTGCGTCGCATGAGAAATCTCCATCCCCCAGGTCCACTAGTGCAAAGAAACATCAATACAAAACGGAATTACTTACAATCCACTCCCATCCAGAACTTCTTAGAATTGGTTGCCCTACGCGTATCCCGAAATGCGTCGCGCGGGCATGCGGCCTGATTATACACAGTTGTGGTCCGAAATAGCCATACTTTTGAGAATAACTTTTGAGCATGGGTAGCCTTATCCGGGAATTGCAGGCACTCCGAAATTGGGGCAGGTGAATCTGTAAAGCCTTGATATCAAAAGAGCTTAGATGTTTTCTAAGGGAGTGGAGTGGGGAAACGACCCTATCCTATTTCGCAATCAACTACATTGCATCTTACGACCCAAACATCGCATAGCCTGCAACAAGGAGAATGTTCCCGGCGAGGAGCATGGGGATCATGGTGGCGATAAGGGCCTGGCTGCGGGTGGTGTGGTGAAGATGTTCGACGCCGCTGCTGACGACGCGGATGTACCAAAGGACGCCAATCGGAGGAAGCAACAGCACAGCAGGCAGCACCGCACTGCCGAATGCGACGGCGCGAACGCTTGATTCATAGTCGGAGCCTTGCTGCCCCAGAATGGCGAGGACGCCCTGGATCAACAAACCGTACACATAGTTCCATGCAATCTGAACCAGCGGCACGAGGGTGAACAGGATCAAGGCGAATCGTGTGCTCAGGGCGAAGCGCACGTCGGGAAGCCACGCCAGCAGTCCTCCACTTTGAAGCAGCACGATCGCTCCAATCAGCACGGCTCCCGCCACATACGCGCATAGCACACTAAAAATTAGTTCGCCGTGGTTATGACTGGCCGACGACAATCGAAAGTATTCTTGCGGCTGCATGGCGAGCCTGGAAACTCCGTCGAGAAACGCGCGAACGAAACCGACACGATGGCGCTGCTCCCACGGCGTCCCAAGACGAAGCGACTCACCAACGGCCTGATCATTGAGCGGCTTGGCACTGAGATGCGCGGCATCGAGAGCGGCGTGACACTTCGTGCAGGTGAACCGTCGTGGCGCGGGCAGGCCATGCTCATCGTTGCCGGTGTACGACTGCCCGCAGGCGCGACAGGCGAATGCGACGGCTTGTTTCTGAAAGGCGTAGTCGGTGACTTCAAAGTTCAGGCCGCACTCGGGACAGCGATCTTCGGGCAAGTCCCAGAGTAGATAATGACAGCGCACGCAGTTCATTCGGGGACTCGCTGAATCTCGGCCCCGATGGCGGCAAGCCTTTGTTCGATTCGTTCATATCCACGGTCGATGTGATAAACGCGCGAAATCTTGGTTTTGCCCTTGGCGACGAGAGCGGCCACCACGAGGGCGGCCGACGCGCGAAGGTCGCTGGCCATGACCGGCGCTCCAACGAGATTCTTCACGCCCTCGACGATGACGGTCGGGCCTTCCTTGCGGAGGCGAGCACCCATGCGATTCAACTCGGCGACATGGACGAAGCGGTCGGGGAAAATCTTCTCCGTGATGATGCTGTTGCCATCAGCGAGGGCGAGCAGGGCCATGATCTGGGCCTGCAAGTCGGTCGGGAATCCGGGGTAGGGCTGCGTGGTGACGCTGACCGGTTCGAGGCGGCGCGACGATGAGACTTGCACAGCATCGCCCTTGCGTTCGACGTTGACGCCAATGGCTCGAAGCCGATCCACGACCGCCATCAAATGATCGAGTCGGCAATTGTTGATCAGCACATCCCCATTCGTGATCGCGGCAGCCATCATGAATGTACCGGCTTCAATGCGGTCGGGGATGACGGTGTGCTCGCAGCCGTGCAACTCCTTTACGCCCTCGACGGTGATTCGCGGCGTGCCTTGCCCAATGATGCGCGCCCCACATGCGTTGAGATAGTTGGCGAGGTCGATGACCTCCGGTTCGCACGCGGCGGATTCAATGACCGTCACTCCCTCCGCGAGCGTGGCCGCCATGAGCACGTTGGCCGTGCCGAGGACGGTGGAGCCGAAGGGACCGCCGAGAAACATCTCGGCCCCCTTGAGCTTCTTGGCCTTCAGATAAATGTCACCGCCGACGAGATCGGACTCGGCACCGAGGCACTGGAATCCCTGAATGTGCAGATCGACGGGACGGTCGCCAATGTTGCAGCCGCCGGGGAGGCTGACCTGCGCACGGCGGCGCTTGGCGAGCAACGGCCCCATGACACAGACGCTGGCCCGCATCTTGCGAACGAGTTCGTACTCGGCGTGGCAGTTCATCTCGTCCTCGACCTTGAGGCGGAGGTTGCCCTTTTCATCGCGCGAGACGTTGACGCCGAGCTTTTCGAGGAGGGCGGAGAGGTGGCGAATGTCTTCGAGCTGGGGGACGCCCTTCAGGACCGTCTCGCCCTCGGTGAGGATGCAGGCCGCCATGATCGGCAGGGCCGCGTTCTTCGAGCCGTTGACGGTGATGGAGCCTTTGAGCCTGTTGCCGCCGGTGATGAGGAGTGAGTCCACGAGTCGTCCATCCTTGGATGAGGTGTGCAGGTTTCACAGGCCGCGCGGAGGCGGCGAGACTACGGCTGACAAATATAGCGGCAAATCAGTTAGGCCGCGAGAATCTTGCCGCACCAGGTGATTGCCGGGTGGATTGTTTTTGGGATAAGCTGCCGTTTTGGTTCGAATAGGCAAATCGGTCCGCACGACGGACCCTACGGATAAACGGAGGGACAATGACACTCAAGGAATTCGTCAACGCAAAGGCCATTGAACTGGGCAAGGATGTTCTCCGCATGACGGCCGCGTCGGGGAGTGGGCATCCCTCCAGCGGGCTATCGATCATGCACATCGTCGTCGCGCTGATGCAAGACGTCATGCGGTGGGATCCGGCCGACCCGTGGAACGCGGGGAATGATCGGCTCGTACTGTCGGAGGGCCATGCGGTGCCGGCCGTGTATGCGGTCTATGCGGACATGGGCGGCATGGTTGGAATCAGTCCCACCATCGCACGCAAACTGACCAAGGCCGACCTGCTGACGCTGCGCGAAACTCGAAGCGTGCTC
>JBBTET010000034.1:0-21487 GCA_038042195.1 Planctomycetota bacterium
CCTCGCGCTCCCGCCGATCCACATCCGACCGCTTCTCTGACAGCGCGCGCTGCATCTCCTCGATGCGCTCTTTGACCACGGACTCTAGATCGGTCTCACGCTTGGTCAGTGACCGCTCCAGCGCCTCCAACTCCACGGCCTTCAACTCAACCTCGCGCCGCATTTCCATGATGCGGGCATTGGCCGCTTCCTGAAGGTCCGAGTCACGCTCTCGCAATGCACGCTCACGAGCGTCAAGTTCCGCCGACTTCGTCGCGGCCTCGCGCTTCACCTGCTCCAGCCGCGCGTTCACGGCGTCCTGCAAGGTTCCGTCACGCTCTGACAGTGTTCGCAGTTTGTTCTCAAAATCCAACTGCCGCTGCGAGGCCTCGCGCTCCATCTCCGCGCGCTTTTGATCGAACTCCTGGCGAAGCCGAGCCTCCTGATCGGCCAGCGTCTTCACGTTGTGCTGGAATTCCGACTCTCGCGTCTCCCACTCGCGCCGCAATTCGGCCATCTTCGACTCATGCGTGCGATTGAGCTGGCCCTCGCGCTCGAACAGATTGCGAAGCTTCGCGTCGAACTCCGCCTGTCGTTCGGCGTGTTCTCGCTCCAGCGTGGCGATCCGCGAGTCGATCGACGTCTTCATCAGGGCTTCTTTTTCGCCCAGCTTTTGCTCGCGCGTCAGAAGCTCCGCCTCGAATGAAGCCGCGTCACGTTTGACCTGCTCCAGCCGATTCACCGCCGCATGTTGCAACTGTTGCTCGCGAATGTGGAGGGATCGCTCCTTCTCCTCAAGTTGCAGTTGCCACTGTGACGACTGATGCTTCACGTCCATCAGGCGCTTCTGGATGATCTGCTCGACCCCGGCCTCCTTCTCGGAGATAGATCGTTCCTTCGAGTCCAGTTGAACCTGTCGAACCTCGAACTCCCGTTGCAACTCGCCCAGTCGCGTCTCAACCGCGCCTTCCAGTTCCTTGCGGCGCTTGGTTAGTTCGTGCCGAGCTTGATCGCGCAGGTCCGCTTCCAGTGCATCCAGTTGAATTCGCCGACGTTCAAGATCGGTCCGCTCGGCATCCAACAGGTCGCGCTGCTTGGCGAGTTCGCCATCGACCGCCTGTTTCTGATTACGCGAGGCCTCGTCAAGCTGTCGCGCCTTGCGCTGCAACTGGGCGTGGTAGGCCTTTAGTTTCTCTCGCTCGTCGGTCAGCGTGGCCCGCAGCTTGCGCGCCCGCTCGTCCAACGCCTGCTGCGCCCGAACCACGCGCTCGCGCAGCTCAATTGCCCGCTGGTCCAGCTTCTGCCGCTGACCATCCGCCGACCCATTCGTCGGCGCAGCGGCCGACGACTTATTCCGTAATTGGTTTAGTTCTTCCCGTGCCTGGCTCAGTTCCGACTGCAACCGATCCAGCCCCAGCAACGGAGCGGCGGACGGAACGATTTGCATCCCGGCCTCGACTTCGTGCGCGTCGCTTTCTGAATCCTGTGAAATGACGGGGTCTGCCATGGTGCCGCTCATGCGGTGGTTGCCGCGCGATCCAGCCGGGCCGTAGTCACCAGCCTCGCCCTGAATCGACGTATCTACTTGCGAATCCAGTACATCCGATTCGCCGGAATCCTCAGTATAGCCCCCGACGGTCCCCGGCGCATCCCCCCCACTCTGTCCATTAGCGTCGCCGGATTGTATGCGTCCCGCCTCTGGCGTGTCACCTCGAAGCTGACCGCCACCCACCTTGGATGCGAGACTGCTCGTGGCTGATCCAAGCCAACGGCCCACCCGACCGGTCCGTGATTCTGTTGACGCCGCCGCTTTCACGTCACCCGTCTTTTCGATTCGCTGCTTGGTCGCCTCAATGTCCCACGAGGCCGACGCGATCCGCTCCAGATCACTCGCGAAATCCGCCTCCGCCGACGCGGCCAATCCCGCGAACGGCGACGGCCTCGGAGCCGCTGGGTCCGTGGTGACATCCGGAGAAGGTTGCTGATTCTCACGATCCATGAACTACTCCGTTCCTGACGACTCCGCCGCAACCCCGGCCTCCGCCACCGTGCCCGCGACCACGGTCTCACCGCGCAATGAGGCCGCCTTCTCATGTAACTTCGACCGCAAAATACTGGCCCATCGCTGCTCACGCTGTAGTTGATTCCGTCGGCCGGCCAACGCAGCAAGCTGCGCCTCATGCGTGGCGGATCGCAACGATTCCTCATGCTCGTCGAATCGGCCCACGGCGTGCCGAAGTGCCTCCACTTCGCCTTGCAACGCCTCGAGCCGAGTCAGTTCACCGCTGTCATCATTCGCTTCGAGCCGAGCCAGTGCGGAAATCTCCTCAAGCGACATCTCCAACGTGGCTGACTCTGGCGACAACGCCCCGTGGCCGCCGCTCGCGGAGACCAACTCCGCCATGCGCTGGTCCAATTCCGTCTGTCGGTGCGACACCTCGGACTCTATGTCATTCAACCGAACCGTCAGCACCTGCTCCAGTTCCGCCGCGGTTCGCTCCAGTTGAGCACGCCCGGAATCCGTCAGCGCCGTGCGCCGAGCTTTCAATTCGATCTCGCGCTCTTCAATCTCCGCCTGTTTGAAAGCGACCTCGTCCTCGATGATCCGCCGCTTGGCCTTTGCCGCCTTCACCAACTCGGCGGCCTTCTTCTGTAGTTCTGCCTGTCGCACACGGAGCCGATGCCGTTCGCTCTCCAGGCTCAGCCGCAGCTCGCGCCGTCGCTCTTCGTGCTCTTCCTGCAAGCGGGCCAGTTGTTTCGTCTCTCGCTCCAGTTCACGCCGTCCCCGGTCGGCCTCTTCCATCCGTGCTTTCAGCGCCGCGTCCTTTGCATCAAGCTGTCGAATCCTCGCGGCAATCTCGTCACGATCCTTCCGAATCACGCCCTGGGCCGTCCGAATCGCCTGGGTCCGTGCCTCGACCTGTGTCTCCTGCACCTTGATTCGATCCTGCGAACGAGCCACCGTCGCCTGCAATCGCTCAATCTCAAACCGCAGTGTCTCCAGCCTGCCCTCGGCCGCCTCCATCTGCTCGCGCTCATACCGCACCAACTCGGCCAACTCGCCGGCCTGCCGTGCCAGATTCGTATCTGCCTCAGGCGTCTTGATTCCTTCCTTCACCAGCGTGGCCGCGAGTCGCGCCGTCTCCTCGGCATTCCGCAACGTCGCCGCCTCGGGTTCAAACAACCCTCCGAAGAGTCGCTCAATCGTCGCCCCATCCTCGGCCGGTGGAGTTGTCGACATGGCGGTTAAAGTCGTGTCCTTTTCAGGTGCCTCCATATTCACGGAGACCGCAGTCTGAACCTGTGCCACGCGCACCGCCTCATCGCGTCGGCTCGCCTCCTCCGCCAACTGCTGCTCCCGCGTGCGAAGCTCCTCATACTTCTGGTTCGCCGTGTCGAGCAGCTCCCTCGATTTCCGTTGAAGCTCTTCCTGATAGGCCCGAAGCCGCTCGCGCTCGGCTTGAATACCGTCCCACATCTTCCGCGCACGCTCATCGAGCGCCGACTGCGCCGCCGCGAATCGAGCCTTGGTGTCAACGTCTCGTTCCGCCATCGAAAGCGTCACGGTCTCACTCATGGCAGGCGGTGTCCACACGCGATCCGGAGCGAACTCGTGGTCCGTCGCGCCATACGTCGGCGGCGTCACGCTCGGCACCTGGCCTACCGTGACCAACGGCACTGACAACGGCTGCGGAACTGATCTCATCGCCCCATACTGTTCCGCGCTCGCGGTCGGAGTCGCACGTTGCGTCGGTGCAACGGCATCTTCCTCATACGCTGACAGGGCCGCTTCCATGCGCTCATCCGCGTTCTCGATCCCAGCCTCCGCCGGCTGATCAAGAATCTCAAAAACCATCTCAAAACGACCGACCCCGACGCAGTCGCCGTGCTCAAGCGGCGACTCATTGATCTTCTCGCCATTGTGTCGAACGCTCTTGCGGCGGAGCAAATCACGCACGATGGGGCCGTTCTGACTCCACACGATCATGGCCTGCCGCGGTGCGACGGTCGCGTCCTTGATCACCACGTCGCAGCCGGCATCGCTGCCGATGATGAGCACCGGATCGACGCACTTCACAATTCCAATCGTGCGGTCGTCACGCATCGAAAAAGCCGGATGTGCCGAGTGAATCGGGTTCGGCCCTTCGTCCATGTCCACTTTGAAGCTGAACGGTCCGATCGCCGGCAGGTCGCCGTCCGCCAGGCGCGCCCAACGAATGCGTCGACGATTCAGCGTCGTGCCGCCCGCCGCGCCCAGATCGCAGAGATAGGCCGTGTCATTCAATTTCACAATGGCCGCGTGCGCCGCGTCCACCTTGCTGGAGGCAAGTATTAAATCGCAACCATCCCCCGATCCGAGAATCGTGATGATCTCGCGCACCTCGCGCACCGGCTGCCGCGCGTTGCGATGCTGTGCGACTAAACGAACTTGCGCTCCCTGCACGCTACACCCACTCGCTTCCTTGCTCACTGGTTCATCACCTTAGTTGCTGCGGTCCCAGGCGATGGCTACTTCACCGCGTCGGCCACGCCGATCAGAACGAGCCACCCTCGTCCATGCTCGGCCGGAGATGCGCCCGACGCGCAGCTTCAGCCTCCGCAGCACATCGCCGCAGAGGTCGGTCCGCCAATGGCCTCCATGCCACTGGCAGACCCCATAACCTATAAACGGCCGATTCGGCCTCCGAACCTTACGAGAATGCCGATAATATGCCCCCACCCACTAAAAAAATTGGGCCTAGAGGCGTACCATTGGCCGCGCAAAAACTGCACTATCAGTATTGAGATCGTGATTGTCTGCTTGGAATAGTGAAAACAGTCGGCCGAGTCTACTTAGCTTTCGGCCATCGGGGTCGAGCCTGAAAATGCGATAACGTTATTGTCTGCCGAACACTAAAACGCCATTGCAGCAGAATCTAGCCGCCTGAATTGCCTGCGGACGCCAATCCGGCAACCTCGCACGGCTTCTGTGCCTGAAAGGTCCGACCAGTCAATAGATCGGTGTACTCAACCGTCGCCGTCAACGCCGTTCCAGCGGTCACGGTTGTTGCCCCCCCAATCGGAACCCGCAGCGTGTAATGGCTTGTCATCAGCTTCCCATACCAGAGCGATCGCATCTCGTCAGACGACCATTTCGCCTGTGCAACGAGTTGCCCCCCATCCGACTTGGCCAAATCAAACAGCTTCACGCTCGCCGAGCCGGTCGCCTTGATTACGTCTCCCTCGGCATCGAACAACCGAAGATAGACCACCACGCCATCATCGCGCCCGTCCTTATTGTCATCGTACCCGCCGGAAAGCCGCTCGATTTCAATGCGATCCACGCGCACGAGTTGTTCCAACCGCTTCGATGCATCCAGCCCACGAAGCTGCTGAATCACATTCGCCTGCTCGGTCAGTTGATCTGACTGCGCCGCGCGAATGCGATTCGCTTCCGCCAGTTTGTCTTCGAGTTGCCGCGATTCTGTGACTTGCCCGTTCGGCGAGCCAGTCGGGTCACACCCCGCCAACGCCACCAGCGCGCAGACCACGGCCCCAACGATGCCCCCCGGCAGCCGAGCGGTCCAGTGGATCATTTACTCATCATCCGAGGAAGCAGCCCGTCGTGCAACGTCCGGCTGCCGTTCGAGAATCTTGTCGATCAGGCCGTACTCCATCGCCTCGGTCGGAGCCAGCCACAGATTCCGGTCGCAATCCTTTTCGATCTTCTTCATCTGGGTGCCGGAATGCTTCTGAATGATGCCGTACAGAATCTCACGAAGCCGTAGGATTTCCTGGGCCTCGATTGACAGGTCCGTCGCCACGCCCTGCATGTAGCCACCGATCAACGGCTGATGCAGCAACACGCGCGAGTTGTTCAAAGCAAAGCGCTTGCCCTTGGCCCCGCCGCACAGCAGGATCGCACCCATACTCGCCGATACGCCGACACAATAGGTCGCCACGTCGCACCTCAGGAATTGCATCGTGTCATAAATCGCCAGACCGGCCGACACGCTGCCGCCCGGCGAATTGATGTAGAAGTGGATGTCAGAGTTCGGATCCTCGTTCGACAGAAAGAGCATCTGCGCCACGATCACGTTCGCCACGTCGTCATCAATCCCGCCGCCCAGGAAAATGATCCGATCCTTGAGCAATCGCGAGTAAATGTCATACGACCGCTCACCGCGGCCCGTTCGCTCAATGACGAAGGGAATCAACGTTCCATTGTTGCTGACCATCGGCCGCTCCTTCTTGCCGTTTATTTCTTCTCTTTGTCTTTCTTCGGACCGCCTGCTTCGAGAATCTCATCCACCAAGCCCCATTTCAACGCCTCAACAGGATCGATGTAGCGGTCGCGCTCCGTGTCTTCCTGAATCTTGTCCGGCGTCATGCCCGTGTGAAAGGCGATGATCTCGTTCAGCTTCTTTTTGTCCTTCAGGATTTCCTCCGCCTGAATTCGAATGTCCTCGGCCTGACCCGTGATCCCGCCCCAGGGCTGGTGAAGCATGATCTTGCTGTTGGGCAGGGCATAGCGCTTGCCCTTGGTCCCGGCCGTCAGGATGATTGCCCCGCCGCTCGCCGCCTGACCAATGCAGTACGTCGCGATGTCGCAAGTCAAAAACCGCATCGTGTCATAAATGGCCAGCGTCTGGTCCACCATGCCGCCGGGGCAGTTGATGTAGAGGTGAATGTCCTGATCTTTCTTGATGCTCTGCAAATAGAGCATTCGCATGATGACCAGGCTCGCCGACCGCTCATTGATCGGGCCGGCCAGAAAGATGATGCGATTCTCAAGGAGCATGTCCTCGATGGACATCTCCCGAATCCGCTGATACGGCGCGCCGCCCTGGGCCATCGACCCAAACGGATCAGGCCGACCTGTCATCATGCGGTGGGGAAACATGTGAGTCTCATCCATGATTCAGTCCCTTCTCTCGATGCTCGGCACACGGGCGACATCTTGATCGCCCAAGCGTTGTCCGGAGTGTAATCGTCGCCCAGGTGCCAGTCCTTACGACTTGCCCTTGGCCGGCTTCTTCTCCGCCTTTGGCTTTTCGGCTTTTGGAGCCGCTTCCTTCTTCGGCTTTTCCGCTTTTTCCGCCGGGTCAGCCTTTTTCGCCTTTGTTTCGGACGCCTTCTTGGGCGTCTCCGTCGGCTTCTTCGATGGGTCGGTCTTCACGATCTTCGCCTTGGCGAGGATGCCGTCGATGCACTTGTCGTCCCGGATTTGCAGATACAACGACTCAATCCCGTTCGCCTTGGCCAGGTCGTCCCGCACCCGGTCGAACCGCCGGTTATAGGAGCGGGCGATGGCGGCAATTTCTGCGTTGATCTCCTCCTCCGACACCTCGATCTTCTCCGACTCGGCGATCTCCTCAATGATGAAGTACAGCTTCAACTCCGTCGTCACTTCCTCCCGAGCGATCGTCTTCAACTCGTCCGCGTGCTTCATGATTTCCGCCTCAGGCACGCCGCGCTGCCGAAGCTCCATCGCCTTCCGCATCACGGCTCGCTCCGTCTGACGCGATGAAATCCCCTCGGGCAAATCCAGCTTCGTACTCTCGAGCAGGTACTTCCGAACCTGACCGCGCATCCCGCGCTTGATCTCCACCTCAAGCTGATCCGTCATCTGCTTCCGAACCCAGTCGCGGTAGTCCTTCTCACTGTCGAAGCCCATGTTCGACAAATAGTCCTTGTCCAACGGCGGCAGCTCAATCCGCTTCAGCTCGTTCAGCTTCAGCTCGACCGTCCCTTTCTTGCCGCGAAGCTCCTCCACCTCAAAGTCATCCTGAATCTCCCCCTCCAGCCTCCGCACGTCTCCGGCCTTCGCACCCTTCAGCTTCTCGCCAAAGTCCTGAAACGTCATGCCCTCGATCACCTGCGGCCGCGCGAAGAGCTGCATATTCTCTTCCTTCTTTGCCTCCTTGCCGTCCACCATCAGCGTCACATCGCAGATCAGCAGGTCGTCCTCCTGCACCTTGCCATCCGCCACCGGTGCCCAGTGGCCCCGTCGCGCGCGAATGCGATCAATCTGCTTGGAAACGTCGTCATCCGTGATGGTCAGGTCCGGTCGCTCGACCTCCACGCCCTCAAGCGTCGGCACCGTGAACTGCGGCTTCACCTCCACCTCGCACCGAAACTCCAACGGCCCGTCCTCCGGCAACCTCATCTGCTGAAGTGCCGTCGGCATGTCCATGAGCCGCTCGCCGTCTTTGCCCTTCGCACCCTTCTCGCGCACCCACATCATTGGGTCGCCGAGCACCTTCAGGTCTTCCTTCTCAATCGCCGCCATGTAGGCGTTCGACACCAGCCGCGTCTGCACCTGCGTACCGACCTCGCCGCCATAACGCTTTTCGATCAGCCGCCGCGGAGCACGCCCGCGCCGAAAACCCGGAACGATGGACTCCTTGATCAAGTCCTTGAACTCGCGGTCCACTTCCTTCTGAATGTTGTCGCGCGGGACCGTCACCGTCACCGTCTTGCGAAGCACCCCGGCATCCGCCACCGTCACGGCAATCGCCTTCCCCAACACGGTCTTGATGTCTTCCTCCTCGTCCGCCACCGCGACATCACCGTCGTCCTTCTGACTGCCTTCGATTTGGTTTCTTCCCATGGTCGTGCTCCCTTCTGAGCGGTTGCCCCGCGCCATCAGGGTTGACGGCCTCGAGCGCAACAAAAAAAGCCGGTCAGGCGTTTTTGAAAACTCCCGACCGACTTTGAATCGATCCGTGGTGTCCAACCTTGTCGCAGCCAACGCCTGACCGTTCCGGTCGGTACCCTGCGACGGGCCTGTGATTTTCTAAAGCGGACCCAACGATCCGCATGGCTCGCCATCAAGCCGATGACAGCGGGTGATGAGATTCGAACTCACGACATTCACGTTGGCAACGTGACGCTCTACCACTGAGCTACACCCGCGTAGCCCCGGATGAGCTTCATCCGAGTTATTCTATATAAGCCCTGTATCGGCCGCCGTCAAGCAAGCCTTGGGTTTCCAATTCCATACCCAACTCATGACCACACAACAGCCTACAAGCCGCCATCGCACCATGCTCACTCCGCCAAATAGGCCGTCGCCCGGTCCGTCTCCCCATCCATCACCACGCGCAGTGTTCGCCCGCCCGACACCGCCGCCACGTCGATCACTCGCACCACCCCCGTCATGTCCGCCGCCTCCGGCAACAGCCGCGCCAGCGAATTTGGACTCTCTTGCAAGAACGTCTCATTGAACCGGTTCCGACGATCATCCGGGTACAACGGCAGATACGCGATCCGCGCCTCCACCAAATCCTGGAAAAAGTGCGTCCCAAACGACACCTCCGGCACATACCCATCCCGCTCCCGCGCCACCTCAATCAACATCTTTGATTTATTAATATCCGCGTAGGTCACCGGCACCCCAAGCCGCATGTCGTTACTCCCCCACCGACCCGGTCCGATCAAAATAAATCGCCGTCCCGAAAGCACCTCATTCAACCGTCCCACCACTCGCGCGACCGCTGTTCGCCCCTCCTTCGTCGGCAGCGCGTCGTAATCGCGCGGATCGATGTTGATGACGTATTCAATGTTCTCCACCAATCCCGTCCGGATAAACTTGTTCGCCGTGAAGACCACCCGCTCTTCCGGAATATCCGTCGGAATCTGCACCCGCTCGGCCTCCTCCACCTGCGACTGCGTCCGGCATTGCAACAGGTAAAGCTGCTCCCCATCATGCGCAAACTCGACATCCACCGGCACGCCATACGCCTCCTCAAGCTTCCGCAGGATATTCCGCATCTGATTCGGAAACTGACCCTCGCTCATCAGCTTGTCGAACGTCACAAACAGATCGCTCGGGTCGCAATCAATGTACGTCCCCGTCGGCGGCACCAGCATCCCATCCTTCCGAATCGAGAAAACCCGATCCAGCATCTGAAGATCCCGTGCATGTCCCCATAGCTGCTCGATCGTGATCGACTCCATTTTGTTCTTCTCAAGATTGATCACGTCAATCGTCCGCTGCGAATGACGCACCACCTCCGGCATCGTCGATTCATGTCGCAACGTCGGCATCCCCAACGCCACCATCCGCGGAAACTCCGACCCCACCCGGTCCACCGCCCGAGTCCCCAACCCCATCACGATCCGCATCAACCCCTCTTCCTTCTTGATGCGCGGACTCCACCGATACTCATTCCGACTAAACGCCACCCCCGCGAACATCGGTGCAAAATACGGCCCAAACCGCCGCCCGATCACCTTCTGAATCAGCACCGCCATGTCTTCCTGATAGTCAATCAAGTCATGCTCGCGCCGATACAGCAACGGGTCCGGCCCCAACGCGCTCGCATACACCTCCGCAATCGCGCCCAGCAGCTCCTTCAGCCGTCGCTCCGGGCTGCCCTGATTGGCCACGAAGATGCTCGCGTACTTCCCCGAAAACGCCGTCCCAAATCGATCCTCCAGCAGACTGCTCGACCGCACGATCACCGGATGCGTCCCGATCTTCTGGAGTATGCCGCGCAGCCGATCCACGATCCCCGCCGGAAACTCCCCGTTCCGAAAGGCCCCGCGAATGATGCGGTACTCCTTGCGAATCTCCTCCGGCGTCTTGTACTTCTGATTCTGATATTCGCCATACCCGTTGAACGCGATGAAGTCCTCAATCACGTCGCTCCGTAGGAAGTACGACTCCGGAATCGCCACGCCCCCCTCACCATCCGCGGACCTCCCGCCCGTCGAGACGAACTCCTTCGGCAATGCCGGCTCCTGAGTCGATGGCACGCGTCGATTCGAGATGATCGTCGACGCCAGAAACATCCCCGCTGCCTTGCCACCGATTCGACCCATCCCCGACTCGGCCCCAATGATCCGATTCACGATGTGCTCGAAATCTCGGATTCGCAGGTACTGTTTCGCAATCGCGATGAATTCCAACTGATCGCTGATGAAGTGCCGAATCAGTCCGACGCGTATCCCAATCGCCTCGTCCGGGGCTAGTTGCATCTCCCCCTCGGGCAACGCACAGAACCGCCGCAAAGTGTCGGAGATCAATCGAAACGAAACCGAGTTGAGCGAGACAATCGCCCGAAGCTTGTCCGCCTCCTCGCGCTTCAACGCCAGATTGATAATGCTGTCGATCTGATGACGGCTGAAAAACGAAACCGCGTACTTCCGCGTCAGTTCATTGACCGTCTCGCGCTCCGACGACCCGCCCCGCGGTGCCTCCACGACATTCTGATTCTCCGAAATCCCGCTCGGCCCCTCCCCCGCCAAGATCCGAGCCTCGTCATAAATCTGATCGATCGACACCACCCCCCGCTCGTGCAGCGACACCATGAACTGCCGCAAAATCCGATCCGCCAAATGCGGGAACTGGGCAATATACTCATCCAACCGCTCTGCGGCCGACTGCGACACCGGAAGATGGTCCTGCTCCGACTCCAAACAATCCATCCTTACAAGGGCGCACTCGCCTCCCCAATCTTACCGCCGCATAGTTATGAATACAGAACACATCCTATCTCGTACACCGCGCGACCATTCTCCCGATTCCAATCCACGCACCGGCGATTTCTGAGGGTTTACTGCCCTCCACCAAACCGCAAATCGTTCGCAGCTTATGAGGCCCTTATTCATCCTCGCGGTCAATCACACCGACGAGGTCTTTGTGCCCGCGCGGCGCGCTTCCCATAATTCTTCCGCCTCGGGTCGCCGGATATACAGCGGAACAAGTCTTCGAGGCTCCGTAAACACGCCGCCTTCTGACAGTGCCTGTCCCAAGCGGTAAACGCAAGAAGCGCGGGGCAGCCAAAGTGTTTCGCTGACGGAGGGAACCCCCGACGCAAGCACGGACTCTCGATGGAAACCAACACCCTCGCCAATAATCGCATCTGGACGCATTTCGCCTGTAAGCAGCGCAATCGGGTCCATCAACGTCGGACTCATCAACGCCACATAGCCATTTGGCGTCCATTCAAAAACCGAGCAGAACACCTGCTTTCTCTTCGCATCAAGGATCACGGCCAACCGCCGTGGCGGCATCGGCAAATCATCACAGTTCGCCGCGATCACCGCTAGCGTCGGTACACTGACTACGCGCAGACCCAGCCCGAACGCCCACGCACGAGCCAACGTCACCGCAACACGAAGCCCCGTGAAGCTGCCAGGTCCGATGGAGACAAAACACTCATCTAATTCGGCGGGCTTCCACCCTTGTTCCAGACATAGTGCATCAATCGCGGGCAGCAAGTCACGGGCATGGTCCGTCTGCGTAGGAAAGCAGCGTTCACCCAAGAGCGTCGCCCCCACCCCCACAGCCACCGATCCCTGTCGGCTGGAGGTTTCGATGGCGATGATTCGAGGCGGATTCGTGGGGTCGCATGGCTGCGTCATCGACCTTAGGATACCTCGCACGCAGCAAATGGCACAACGTGCCGCACGCAGGAGTTCCCCGCATGGCCGCCTCGCGAATCGTGGTTCAGGAATACGCCGGTGTCACGGTGGTCACCTTCAACGACAGCTCCATCCTCGATTCGGCCACCATCGATCAACTCGGAAAAGACCTCTATCACCTGACTGATATGCTTAACAAACAAAAGCTCATCGTGGACTTCTGCAATGTGAAGTTTCTGTCGTCGCAAGTACTCGGCGTCCTCATCACGCTGAACAAAAAGGCGGCTGCAATCAAGGGGACGCTCGTTTTCTGCGGGCTAAAGTCCGACTTGATGAAGGTGTTCACGATCACCAGCCTCGACAAGCTATTCAAGTTCTTCCCCGACGACGCCGCTGCGTTGAAACACTTTGGGGTCTATGTCAAGTAGGTGAGTGACCGGTGTCACTCCCAATTTCAACGCGTAACCCACACGTCATAAAGCACCATCGCGACATCTCCGCTCGGGTGGAAGTACCGCTGCAAGACGGTGCCATCCACCGGCAGCCCCGGTTTCTCCGCGATCAGCACGTGCACGCGCGTCAGCTCCTTGGGCATCTGCGCTACTAGATCAGAAAGATCACTGCTCGGGGCAAAAACGAACTTCCCCATCTGAAGCAGCGCATCCCATTTCGGACCTTCCCAGATGTTCAGTGGTGCGCTGAAATACTCACTCGGTTCCGTCTTGCTCCAAAACAAGAAAAGCGTACCAATCTGTCCACAATCCTGGGGCGACAACAACACCAGGTCATAGTCGTCAGCACGGTGCATGACATCCTGAACCACTGGCCGGAATTCCGACGAAAAGAATCGGGCGCAGGCGATTGGATAATAATGAAAGAAAACTCTCGCAAACTGCAAGGTGCTCGCTGCGAGGATGATTCCGATCGAAACCTGCGTCACCCGTTTCAAAATGAACGACCACTTCCCGGCCATTTCGAAAATCCAGTGAGCGCCCAGAGCCGCTAGGATTTGAAGAGCCGGTAACACCGTAGCTGATCGGAGCGAGTGACCGTCGGTCAGCTTGGTCAGTCCTGCCGGCACCGGAGCCAGGACGATCCAAATCAGGAGGAGCCGCCCGACAGGTTCAATACTCCATCGACGAAACACACGAATCAGCCCCGCCACCAACAAAGGTGCGCAAATCCAATAGAGCTTGCCCCGACCTGGGACGGACTGAATGGGCGACGGTTCCCCGATTCCGAACAGGAACTCCGGAGAAAGCTGATGGAGGTAACTGGCCGCGCCGGTGCGAATGGCCGCGATCACCGTGCGCTCGCGATTCAGTACGAATTCCGCCTGGGCGTGGCCCCAGGCGCGCTCAGGCGTGGTGATGCAGGCAATCACAAACGGTGCGACTCCGATCACGAACCCGGCTACGAAGGCAACCATGCACCATCGCCCACGAGCCGTACGCGCTTGGCCGATGACTGCGCGGGCGTAAACCGCCATCGTCGCCACGATGAAGATCGGAATGAAAACGCGGTAGGCGTTGTAAGTCCACAAAACCAGGCCGATGGCGAACCCGGATGCCAGAAACCCCGGCAGCAACAAACGACTCTGTTTGGATTCGGCAGTCCTCCGAACACCCCACGAAAACAAAACCAATGCTGCCAGGAAAAGTGTCGGGCAGACGGAAACTTCAAAAGCCAGTCGCGTGAGATGTATGTGCCACGGCGAAATCGCCAGGAGCAGCGACGAAAACAAGGCAGGGATGATTCCATACCACAGCCGCACCAACAGATACGCGAGCGGAACGGCCAGCACGCCGCCCAGCGCCCCGGGAAGCCTCGTGCTCCATACGTTCATGCCCATCAGCCATTGAAATGGTATTAAAAGATAGATAAACGGTGATGCGTGGCTTTCTCGGACACCATACGCGTGACAGAAAATCGGCCAGCGGGCACCCGAATGGTCGCATCCCAGCTTCAACAGACATCGGGCCTCCCATGCGTGGATGGCCTCATCCTGATTGATCGCTGGCGGCACGGAATCCAACCATGCGATACGCATGACTCCCGCAAGTACCACGACTGCGACGAGCGGCAGTCGCCACGAATTGGAACCGGTAGAGTCGACACGCAATGCGGCAGTCGGAAAAGCCGGAGCTGCGTCCCTTTCGTCGACGTCACGCCGATCCACGCCTCAGACCTTTCGAGAAAGCGGCATCGTCATGCACCGCGGACCGCCCAGCCCGCGCACCAGCTCGGAACCGCTGATCGCAATGATCTTGATGCCGGCCTTCTCCATCGCTTGAATCGTTTTCACATTGCGACGATATGTGCAGGCCACCCCCGGCGCGACGGCGAGCAGATTGGTGCCGTCGGTACGTTGCTCTCGGCTGGCGTAGTGCTCATCGCCGCCGCCCGTGCGTATCACCTTCAATTCACGCCCGAACTCATCGCTGAGGATTTGAGTCAGGCTGCGCGACTCCGGTTTGCGCACCACGACCCCATTGACGGCATCCCACGCGAAATGCTCGATTTGCTTGATCTGCTCCATGACCCCGGGGTACCACACCACCACCCCGCGATCCACGATGGTAAACACCGTGTCGAGATGCATGAACGTGCGTTCCGTGGGAATGGGGATTTCATAACACCGCTTGGCGTGTCCGGCACTAAAGGCCTTGCGGGCGAAAACTTTGATCGTCTCAGACCGCGTCCGCTCGGAGACGCCGATGAGCACTGCTTCCTCATTCAAGACAATGACGTCGCCGCCTTCGATGGTGAACGGACGATCCTCAGTCGGATTCTGCGATCCGCCATAGGCCACGGTGTGACCGGCGAACTCGCGGTGATTCTCCAACACAGAGCGAACCAGCAGTGTCTCTCGTACGCGCTCGGTGTAGTGCATCTTGCAACTAATCACGCAACGCCCAATGACAACCGCCGGATCTCTGGAGAAGTATGCATTCGGAATCGGAGGGAGGATGAACGTGCCTCTGGCTGACCCCTCGAGCGGCGGCCGCCCCGTAAGTTCGTAAAACTCGCCATTGGTAATCCCTGAAAACAGGATTCGGACCAAGCGGTCATTTGGAAAAACGCCTACGTCGAGCAAGTCAGGCATGATGGCATTGCACTGCTCGGTCTGGCAGATTTGTTCAATGAGTCGTGTCTTCGCCATCGGATTGGCGTTGAACAGCTCTAGCAGTAGTATCTCCAAATACAGAACACGAATGTCGTGATCCTGCATGTCGCCGACAAACTCGTCGTGCTCCTCCTGCATCCCCGTGAGAAACGGAATGTCTTCAAACAAGAACCGGCGCATGTTGTCATGCGTCAACCGGTCGATCTCTTCCCCCGGTCGGTGGACGAGAACTGTGTCGAGCCGATCATATTCGTTGGCTATGTATAGCTGCACGAGGCGCGCCTAACGTCTTGTCATTCAAGGGGTAGCACGCGGCAACCGCCGCACACCGGATCTGAGCCGGTGGGTAGGATAACCGTAGATACCAATGACGACGAGGGGGCGACGAACTGGCTCAGTGTATCAAGACGTAATACGTAACAGCCCGGTCACTGCGAGCAATGTACCGACGAGTCCAAGCAGTGTGAGGGTCCATTCCACTGGTTTGGCCCGCGACACGCGCACATCAAATTCCGCCCGTGCATGACGCAGGAACTCGTCAATGGGCGGTTGAACGGCGCGTTCAGCCGGTGGCAACTGCAACACCTTTGCCTCATACGTCACGCGCATTTCTTTCTCAAATGGCTCCCAATCGACCGAAGCAGCCGTCAGCCACTGAGGCCACGACACCTGACCTGTCGCCACCACCACCAGCACAACAAACCCGGGCCAAACGCCTCTCCACATGAAAGCACAAACCAACAAGAACGGCAGGATCAACAGAATGAACCGATCATGCACACGCGTCGGGATGCTGATGAATGCGATCATGACCAGCGCCGTCCACACGATGAGTCCGCGCGAATCGCCAGTCCATTGTCGAACCATCTTTCCAAAGCCGGCGATCAAAGCAAGCCCCAGTCCAATCTGACCCCAGCCCGCCTTCGTGATACCAAACCATCGCATCTTCTCGTCGACCGAGCCGGTCAGAAGGACATCGAGGTACCAGATGTTGAAGGCCATGAGCGTCGTAAAGCCTTTGGAATGTTCAAACAGATTGGCCTGATAGCTCTCCTTCCACCACGCCGCGCCACCGTGCAGTGAAAAGGGAATCGCGAGCAAAAAAAACGTGACGCCCGCCATCAGTCCGCCACGCAGCACCTTCGTGTAGGGCCGAATCGTCACCAGTGCCAAGGCCCAAACGGGCAACATCGCGGCCGCCTGAGGCTTCATCGCGGCCGTCACGCCAAAGAGCACTCCCGCAACCAACCATCGGTTCACCACCATCGCCCAGAGCATCCACACCGCAGGCGCGAGAACCCACGTATCGACCTGCCCCCATAAACAAGAGACAAGCCAGAATGGCGGCGCAAGAATACACACAACATACGCCCATAGCCCGTACCTCCCCGGACGATAATGTGACACCAGCTTGGCACAGCCCGCCGCCAATACGAAATCGAACAGTACACTCCACAAGCCGATCGACGCCCGGGAGTAGATCGTGTTGATGATTCGGTCCGGGCTGGTGGCCTTGAAAACCGCCCCCGAACCGGCCAGTAGATACACACAGAGCGGCGGATAGTTGCACAGCCGATCCATGTCACGCCGAGCGATGGCCCATCCTTGATCCGTCCACAGGCTTAGTTCCGCCGGGGCCGGAGGGCGGTCGTAAATCGTCAATATGCCCTGTTCGACGCATTGAAGCCCCCATCGCGCTAGGTCGTCATGATCATGGTAGTAGCCCCATCGAGGACTCAGGAAAATCATCAGGAGACGAACGACGAGCCCCGCAATGGATGAGATTGCGACAATTCCCACTGTGCCGGGTCCACCCGACATCGCTCCCGATTGGACTGGTTTCCTTCGTGCGGGTGGCAAAGGTTATCCCTGTAACGGTGGCTGATCGCGGCCGATCGGACGGAAGGTCTCAAACAGAAAACTCACGCTCAGTCGCCAAGCGCGTTCACATGGGCGGCCACGGATCCCTGCAACGCCGGAAGGTTATAGCCTCCTTCAAGGCAACTGATAAGTCGGCCATCACAGTGACGGTCCGCGATCTCGCGCAGTCGCTGCGTCATCTGCGCGAATCCGGCCTCCGTCAGCATCAGCCCGCCAAGCGGATCGTCGCGGTGAGCATCAAAACCCGCAGAGATCAGAATGGCATCAGGCTTGTACGTCGTCAGTCGAGGCACCACGACCGCGTCAAACGTCTTGAGATACTCCGATTCAGGCGTCCCCGGCGCGATGGGGACATTCACCGTGAATCCCTTACCCGCCCCTTCGCCAGTTTCATTTTCCATTCCTGACCCGGGCCACAGTGGCACCTGGTGCAGCGATACAAACATCACCGATGGATCGTGATAAAAAATATCCTGCGTTCCATTACCGTGATGAACGTCCCAATCGACGATCGCGATTTTCTCCAACCCATGCACTCGCTGAAGGAATCGTGCGAGAATCGAAACATTCGCAAAAAAACAAAACCCCATGGCCCTCGTCGGCAATGCGTGGTGCCCCGGCGGGCGCATCGCGCAAAACGCATTGTCTGCGTGCCCCTGCATTAACGCATCAGCCGCCGTCAAGACGGCATTCACCCCCGCCACAGCCACGTCATAACTTCGCCGACATGCAACCGTGTCCCCTTCGTCCAGCAATCGACGACCGGTCTCGCACGCCGACTTCACGAATTCGTGATACTGCGGGCTGTGGACCTGCGTGATCCAATGCACCGCGTCGTGTTCCAACACCGGGCGGGCATCGAGACGTGGAATCAGAGAAAGCATCTCACCGGGAGCAAGCCGCTCCGCCCGCGCGATGCACTCAACATGCGGACCGGTGTCATGTTCAAGGGTCAGTGCATCCCAGTAATAGGCCGTGCGAGCCATGCACTTCATTATATCTTAGCGTTGCCCAACCGGCGTCCTCGACCTACATTACCACATGAACGCACACGGTTGGCCACACGATTCCGGCCGCCGAGGACGAGGAACATCTCCACATGACCAACGACAAGAATCCCATTGCCCAACAAGACCCAGACCTCTGGAAGGCCTTCATCGCCGAACAGGAGCGACAACAACACACCCTGGAACTCATCGCCTCGGAAAACCACGTCAGCCCCGCCGTCATGGCCGCCGCAGGGTCCAACTTCACAAACAAGTATGCCGAGGGCTATCCCGGTCGTCGCTACTACGGCGGCTGTGAGAACATGGACACCGTCGAACGCCTCGCCATTGAGCGGGCCAAGACCCTCTTCTCCTGCGATCATGTCAACGTACAACCGCATTCCGGCAGCCAGGCGAATCAGGCCGTTCTGCTGGCGGCGATGAGTCCCGGCTCGCAATTCGGCGAGGCCGAACAACGAGAGAAGTCGCCCGATGCCCCGGTCCGCACACCGGGCGACATGATCCTCTCGCTCCACCTCGACCACGGCGGTCACTTGTCCCACGGGAAAAATGTGAACATCAGCGGCAAGTGGTTCCGCGTCACGCACTATCGCGTGGATCGTGAAACCGGCCGAATCAACATGAGCGAAGTGCGGGCCCTCGCCAAGGAATGCAAGCCGAAACTTATCATCACCGGGGCGTCGGCCTACTCACGTATCTGGGAATGGGACAAGTTTGCGGAAATCGCCAAGGATGTCGGCGCGATTCTCATGGCCGACATCGCCCACATCGCCGGCTTGATCGCGGTGGGGCTGCATCCATCACCCGTAGCGGTCTCAGACTTCGTGACCACCACCACGCACAAAACCCTGCGCGGCCCGCGCGGCGGTATGACCATGTGCAAAGAGGCGTGGGCGAAAAAAATCGACTCCGCCGTCTTCCCAGGCTTGCAAGGCGGCCCGCTCATGCACGTCATCGCAGCCAAGGCGGTCGCATTCGGCGAGGCCCTCCGACCCGAGTTCAAGGCTTATCAACAACTCGTACTCGACAACGCGAAAGCACTCGCCGAGTCACTCGTCGCCAAGGGGCTGCACCTCGTCTCCGGCGGAACGGACAACCACCTCATGCTCGTAGACCTGCGACGCGGCTATCCAAACGTTTCCGGTGCCATGGCAGAAGCGTGGCTGGGCCAAGCGGGAATCGTCACCAACAAAAACATGATCCCCTACGACGAACGCAAACCAATGGAAACCAGCGGCCTGCGTCTCGGAACGCCGGCCCTCTCCACGCGCGGAATGGGTCAGGACGAGATGCGAAAAGTCGCCGGACTCATCAACCAGGCCCTCGCGTCCAACGGCGACGCCGGAGCCTTGGGCAAGATTCGCGGCGAAGTCCTCGACCTCTGCAAACAGTTCCCCCTGCACGGACAATAGCCCCACCTGAATACCATATCATGCTTATCCGCCTGCCTCGGGCATTTCTTTTCGCCACACTCCTCCTGTTCACCGGTTGCGCCGGCCGAGGCACCATCCATCTCGTCTCCCTCAACATGACAGAGGTGGACCCGCCCGAGGCAAAGGCGTGGCAATTCCCGTCGCAGGAAAACTACTGGTGGATCGATGCCAACGGTGAACTAAACGTCTCCATCCTGCACGGCCATTCGAGTGTGCTGGGGAAATTCGGCAGCTTCGACGTCGGCCTCTCACTCGTCTTCGACGAAGCCCCCGCCGGCCGAGCCAAGAATTACAAAGTCGGCCCGCGCGAAGCCCGCGCCTCGTACACCTCCGCAATGGCCAACATGCGGTTCGTCCCCTACGCGGGAATCGTCTCCGTCGTCATCGGCAAGGACAACATCCTGCGCGGCAGCTTCCGACTCTGGTCCACCGCCCTCAGCGAGGTGAACATCCTTTCAATTCTCCCCCAACGCCCCGGCAACGTACTCCTCTTCGGCACCTTCGAGGCCATCCGAGATGAAGCGCGCGGCCAACGCATTCGATCCAAAGTGGAAACCGGCGCCCCTCCGCGTCCCGCCAAAAAAACACCCACCACCCAACCAAAGTAGCGTCCGCCCTCAGTGGCGGACGGAGCCTCGTAGCGTCCCCCCACAGTGGCGGACGACCCCCAGTGGGGGCCGACGAACGCCTCAACCACGATTAATTTCTAAATCTCAACAAACACCCTCGTCCACGGCCACTCCCGCCAATCGGAGACAAGGTTCTTCCGCACGGGGTTGTCGGCAATGTAGCGCAATACAGATTCTGCCGTTTCACCGTCACGACAAACATGATCGTAAGCCGACCGGTGCCAAAGCGGTGGAGTGCCGCCCCGCTCGAAGTACACATGCGTTGTAAAACTCTTGAACGCCGCAAGCCAGCGGGCGACCTCGACGCCCGAGTCGGCGGGCGACAGGAGTACATGCAGGTGGTCTGGCATCAGGCAATAGCCGAACAAACGGTAGCTGCGCAGTTCGCAGCATTTGACGACGCTGTCGCAGACCATCCGGGCAACAAACACGTCGGCAAATGGCACTCCGTGGTCGGCGCAAATGGTCAGATGAACGACGGCATCCTCACGATAGTCATACCGGTCCCATCGCACCGCGCGCGATTGACCATAGGTCCGAAGATCGTCGACACGGCGTCGGTCGTCTCGGTCCATGACTTTCCTCCCGTGCCGCCCTCCCTCTGTGCGGGCCGACGACAGTAGCGGCCCCCCTCCGTGGGGGCCGACGAAGCATTAATTGTGCGCGCAGAACCAATTCACACAAGAAACATCTATTCGTCGCTGCCCCACATTCTCCGCCCTCGTAGCGGCCCCCCTCCGTGTGGGGGCCGAAGTGTCGTTGCGGCCCCTCTCCGTGGGGGCCGACTAGTAGTTAACTCACGCCTACCAGACTTGCCCCGCATACGTCGTCCGCCACGAAGGACGGACGCTACTTTGCGCGATCCTCACTCCCCCACCAACCGCCCCACAAACCCCTCCACATCCGCCTCGCTCACAATCCCATCCCCATTCAACTCATACGCACACAGCCCCGCGCTCACCGGCCCATGATTCACCAACGAATCCACAAACACCTGCACATCCCGCCCATCCTTCACCCCATCCCCCGCAGTCCCGTCAGAGCCTGAGAATTTTTCTTGACAGGCATGGTATTGTT
>JBBTET010000035.1:0-22165 GCA_038042195.1 Planctomycetota bacterium
ACTAGCGGGGGCTGGACTCGAACCAGCGACCTCCGGGTTATGAGCCCGACGAGCTACCAACTGCTCTACCCCGCAATCTGTTGTTCCCACAATAGTTGCGAACGCAAGTCCTGTCAACTGAAGCAGTTCCATACCCGCTGTCGAGATACTTCGCATGCACTCGACGCCACTCAGTGCCATTCAAGCCGGCCCAACTCGGCTCCGCTCAGGCTGTCTCCAGCTAATCCCATGCCCGCGCTCAGCCCGAACTTCATTCCTAACTACCGTGCCACTCACGGCCCCGCCGCCTCCTCATACGCCCCATGCGTCGCGTGAAACCTCTCCTGTTCGGCCGCATCCAGCGCGTTGAACGTACGCGACACTCCGACAATCGCATCATTAAATTCGTCTATCTGCTTCTGCGTCACCCGCTCCGGTGGGATCGGCAACATGATCGACCACCGCGTCGGGGGCACCAGCACCACGATCGTCCGCGTCCCGGTCAGCTCCCCCTTTCCCGTGCGAAAGTCGTCCCACGTCCGCCCCAGCCGCTCTCGTTTCCAGTAATACTCAATCCGCGAACGCCGTCCCGTGTTGTACAGCGGGTTCCAATCCTGCGGACCGGCCAGCGCGGCGAAGAACACGCTCTGCGACACGCCCGCGTGTCCCAATTCGTGCTGCCCTCGTCGCGCGGCCGCCATTTTTTTCTTTGCATCCTGCCGAACGACGATCGACTGATCCAAACAGTACGCCACAGGCGTCAACAATGTCGCCTCGATGCGCGTCCCGCGTGCCTCCGAGGGCTTCGACGTCGCCAATCTGTCGCGCGCGGTCGCGCCGTCACTCGGTTCATCCGGCGGAATCTTGTGAAGGGTAAAGAGAATTCGCGCCACGTCCTTCGTGACAGCTTCATGAAAGTGAATCCCGACCACATCCTGCATATTCGGCGCGAGCCATTGCCTCCACAGAATTTCCGGCACCTCCACGATTGGGATCGGTGAGTTAATCGGCCCAGGCTGTACGACGATATCACCCTTAAAACGCCGTCCCAGCATCAGGTTCGCCCCCTCCGACGCGCGCCCTTTCTGCCACCCCTCCGGTATCTTCTCCGTCGGCGTCGCGATCAATTCCCACGGCACGCCATCGCGCGGATTGGGCGACTTAACCGCTCGATACGTCCACCCCGACAGGTCCAACGTGAGTGGTTTGCGAACTCCGGCAGGCTGCGTCGTCGGTTGAAGTTCCACACGGTGTCGCCCCGTCTTGTCGACCAAACCAGCCGAGTTCTCTTGCGCGACCGATTCCACACACACATGCGCACAAACCAGAACCGTAATAATGAGAACGTCACAACAGGACTGGCACCTGTCAAACTTCCGAAAAATCTCTTGCATCATGATCGGCCGCATGGGGGATTGCCGCCTCCGGCGTGGCGTGGCTGTATTCGCTCTTCGACTGCGCCCCTTCTATTATACCCTTGATGTCGCCAGAATCACTCCTCGAAGGACTCACCGATGCCCAGCGCGAGGCCGTCGCCCACACCAACGGGCCGCTCCTCGTCCTCGCAGGCCCCGGCTCCGGCAAGACGCGCGTCATCACCCGCCGTGCCGCCCACATCGCCAGTACTGTCGCGCGACCCGATCAAGTCCTCGCTATCACCTTCACGAACAAAGCCGCCGGCGAAATGAGAAGCCGAATCTTCGACCTCGGCGTCGGTCGCGGCCCCTATGGCCCCATGTGGGTCTGTACGTTTCACGCCCTGTGCGCCCGTCTCCTGCGCGAGTACGGCCACCTCTTCCACCTGAAAGAGAACTTCTCCATCTTCGACGACTCCGACCAACGCGCCCTGCTGAAGGAAGCAGTCACGTCGTGCCGCCTTTCGACCGACAATTGGCCGCCGCGCATGGTGCAGGAGGCCATCGGGCGAGCGAAGAATCAAATAAAGACCCCCGGTGATCTGGAGGCCGGCGCTCAAGACTTCACCACGAAGACCGTCGCCCGCATCTATGCCGAGTACCAGAAACTCCTCGTCGCGCAAAACGCCGTCGACTTCGATGATCTACTCATGTACGTCGCCCGCCTGTTGCAAGACTTTGCCGACGTCCGCGCCGCCCTCTGCGACCGCTTCCGCTACCTGCTCATCGACGAGTATCAGGACACCAACCACGCCCAGTATGTCATTGCCAATCAACTCGCCTCGGGCCACCGAAACATCTGCGCCACGGGCGACCCCGACCAGTCCATCTATGCCTGGCGCGGGGCCAACATCCAGAATATTCTCGACTTTGAATCCGATTACCCCGACGCAAAAGTCGTCCGGCTCGAAGAGAACTTCCGCAGCACCGGGCTGATCCTTTCCGGCGCATCCAATCTCATCGCCCACAACGACAAACGAAAAAAGAAAGACCTCTGGACCCAGTCCGACTCCGGTGAAGCCGTGCGCGTCTGGACCTGTGAGGACGAGCGCCATGAGGCAACGCTCATCGCCCAGGACATCCGCAAGCACCTCGACGAAGGCGGTCGCGGCGGCGACATCGCCATCTTCTACCGCGTCAACGCACTCACCCGCGTACTCGAAGACGAGCTGCGCCGCCTCAACATCCCGTACCAGATCGTTCGCGGCGTCGAGTTCTACAACCGCAAGGAAATCAAGGATTGTCTCGCCTACCTGCGCATCATGGTGAACCCCGCCGACGAAACCGCCATGCTCCGCGCCATCAACACCCCGCCTCGCGGCATCGGTAAGACAACCATTGAAAAGTTAAAAGCCTCCGCGCTCACCCACGGTGTCACGCTCTACGAGACGATCCTCAGCCTCATCGCCCCCGACGCCCCCGTGACCTCGGCGGCGATTACTAAAAAGCTACTACCCTTCGCCGCTCTACTCGCCGACTTGCGTGACCTGCCGCCGCGCCCCGTCGCACCTTCCGTCGAGGCCGTGCTGAAAAAATCAGGCCTCGAAAACGCCCTGGCGCTTGATACCGAGATTGACAACGAGCCGCTCGAAAACGTACGCGAGCTTGTCACCGCCGCGAAGCAATACGACATGGACAACCCCGACGGCTCTGTCGGCCAATGGCTCCAGCAGATCAGCCTTACCAGCGATCAGGACGCACTGACCGACATGGGCGGCCCAGTTCTCCTCATGACACTCCACACCGCCAAAGGACTGGAGTTCCCGCTCGTCTTCATCGTCGGCTTGGAAGAGGGCCTGCTTCCGCATAGCCGCGCGATCACCTCCGGCGAGTCTGACGACCTCGAAGAAGAACGCCGCCTCTGCTTCGTCGGCATGACCCGCGCCCAATCGCTGCTCACCCTCACGCACGCCAAATATCGCATGGTCCGTGGCATCACCGAGCGCACAATCGTCTCCCGCTTCATCAAGGAATTGCCCAAAGCCGAACTCGCCCACGACATCTTTGAGGTCGAACAAGATCGCAGCCGCTCACACCTCGGCCGCTTCAACTACGATGACGACGCCCCGGACACCGCCTCCGATTATTACCCAGGCCAACGCGTCCGCCATGCCGAGTATGGAGACGGCGAAGTGCTAAAGCTGGAGCCGCGCGGCCGAACGACGTACATCCGCATTCATTTCGCCGAGCACGGTGAACGCGCCTTCTCTCTCGACCACGTGCCGTTGTATGTAATCGATTGAGGGGGTTTCATTTGGGCACACTCTGGGCCTCAACATCACGCGAAAAAGCAGTGTCCGGATCAAGTCAATAAACCATCGGCCACGATTCTCCGCCGCGCGGCGAACCTCGCATACGATATGAATTGGCTAAGTCAAGCCGCTTTTCGGAACTTCAGCCAGGCCTCCGCCCTCAAAAAAATCGTGAAATCGTTATAGAAAAGCCATCCTGGGCGGTATGTATTTATGTATCGCACCCGGGCAACCTCGCAGCCCGCGGGTACGAAGAGGCAGATGTAATCATGGCACGAATCAACGCATTCACGACGAACCCGACGGCAGGCATACTGAGCTGCTTCCAATTCGTCTGCAACGTTGACGGAAACTTGCGAATCGTGGCGCTCGGCACCGACGTTCGGACGAGCGATATGGCCGCACTGATTGCCTGCCTGATGCGCCCGGGTGTCTTCGACGGACTGACCGAGATAAACCTCGATCTGGACGGCGTAAGTTCCATCGACGGGCAATGTACGTTGGTGCTGGCTCAGTTCATGCACCTGTCGCGGCTCTGCGGTGGTTGCCTTCGCATTACCGGCATCCATGAGCAGGTGGCCGCCGTCCTCTGGGTCTTTCGACGCAACCATGAACTGATGTCGCTGGTACGCCGACGAACGGCCCTGTCCGCTTAACCCGTTTTCGATCTCCCTGATTTCATAGAGTTGACCATAGAGATTCCGCGCATCCCCGTGATGCGTCAGCCCGGACTACGTCCGCGCCTCAAGGAAAAAAACGCCTTACAGGAGAAACATCATGAACGCTTCAATGCACACCAGGTCAACAATTTTGCGACTGTCAGCGGTTGCGATGACGATTTGCGTGACGCTTATCACGAGCGCCAGTCGCGCACAGGAGATTAAGTTTTCCAAGCATGAGTCGCCGAAGGCCCGTGTACTGCGTGAAGAGATGATTCGCGAACGGCTGAATCGAGGCGAAGAGCGCGTGCAGGTGCTCATCAACCTTGCACAGGGCGATGCCACTCAGGCCGTACCCGATCTTAATCAACTGGATCACAAGGCGGCTCGCAAAGAAATGGTGAAGGCCAAGACCGAGCGCGTGGTCTTGCGAATGTCCGGTGAGCATGTTCGCGTGCGAAGGTCACTTGAAATGCAGGCCACGATCTGGGCCGAGGTGACGGCAACCGGATTGGCGGCTTTGCAAGCCGACCCGGATGTGCAGAGTATCGAACCGGTCGAGACGATGAAACTCCATGATGTCCAGGGGGCAACGCTCATGAACGCCCTCGCCACTCGCCCGCAATTCGGCGGTGTGGGCGTCTCCATCGCCATCGTTGACAGTGGGGTCGACTATCGCCATTCGCAACTTGGCGGCGGTGGATTCCCGAACGCCAAAGTAATCGGCGGCACGGACACGGCGGATAATGACAACGACCCGCTCCCGGCCGCGGAGGCGCACGGCACGAGCTGCGCAGGCATCGCAGCGGGCGATGTTGCGACCATGGGCGATTACAACGGCGGCATCGCGCCCGATTCGAAGATCTACGCCGTCAAGGTCGAAGGCGCCGATGGCGTGATCACCGACGCAGCCCTCGTTGCCGCGTGGGACTGGTGCGTGGCCCATCAGCAGGACGATCCGAACAACCCCATCATGATCATCAGCATGAGCATCGGCGGTGGCCAGGAGTTTTCGGCCTGTGACAATCAGATGCCGGCCTTTGCTCAAGCAGCTCGAAACGCGACGGCAGCCGGCATCACACTGTTCGTCTCATCCGGCAATAACGGATTCACGGACTCAATCGCCGGGCCTTCCTGCCTGAGCGACGTGATCTCGGTCGGAGCCGTGTACGACGCGAATGTCGGCTACCATGGATATCAGAATTGCACCGACAACTCCACGGAGACGGATCAAGTCACCTGCTATTCAAACACGGCCGCGATCCTCACGCTCCTCGCTCCATCGCACGACGCATTCACCACGGACATCGTCGGCGCTGGCGGCTACAGCTCCAACGACTTCTCTGCGGACTTTGGCGGTACATCAGCCGCATGCCCCTACGCCGCCGGTGCGGGCGCCGCGCTTCAGTCCGCCGCAAAGCAGCAGCTTGGACGATTCCTGACGCCTGCGGAGGTTCGACAACTATTAGTAAGCACGGGCACTGCGGTGGCCGACGCCAAGGCCGGGATCACGAAGCCTCGCATCAATCTTGGTCAGGCCATCGCGTCACTGGGGAATACACCGACGCCGAATCCCGATCCGAATCCGGTTCCTGCGCCGACGCCTACGCCGACACCCACGCCGGTGGGATTGGATGACGAAGCAGAGCCGAACGACACGATGGAGCAGGCCGTCTTTCTGAATCCCGGTAGCTACGAACTGCAAGGGCTGAACAACGACTACTTCTCCATCGAAACGGGCCGCGGCATGTTGACCGTTACCATCCAGGGTCCGCAGGGCGACCTCGACCTCGGCGTGAACTTCGCCGCTGAAAACGCCCGAAACGCGATGACCTCGGAACGCGAGGATTCGAATGAAACCGTGATCGTCGAAGTGTCCGAAGGCGAGCACGTCATCCTCGTCGCACCCTATCAAGGCCGGACGAGCGGCTATGTGTTGTCGATTGACTTCACCCCATCGATCACCGACCTGCCGGCGTGCGACGGTTCCATGTGCGGAACGTGCTCGCCGCTTGCAGCGATGGGCATGATCATGGGCTTGTGCGGACTGGGCATGGGAACGCAAGGACGACGACGCGTTCGGCGCTAGGCCCGTTTTCACTCCGCCACAATAGCCTTTGGCTCGCTCAAGCAGCCCCGGACTATCAGAGTCATGATGGACTCTGAAGCCCGGGGCTAATCGTTTGTGTGATTTCCACACTCGGAAAATGCGAGAGGAACGCCTCGTGATACTATTCCCGGTTATGAACACCGCCGTCATCATGGCAGGAGGATCAGGCACACGCCTCTGGCCCCTCAGCCGACGTAGCAAACCCAAACAACTGCTCAAGCTCTTCAATGGTCGCAGCCTTCTCGAAGAGGCCTTTGATCGCGTCGCGCGAGTCGTTCCCCCCGAGCACATCTACGTCATCGCGCTTGCCGAGCACATTCCCGCAATCGCCGCCGCCTTACCGAAAATCCCAGCCACAAACCTCATCGGCGAACCCGTCGGCCGCGACACCGCCAACGCCGTCGCACTCGCCGCCGCCCTGCTGCACCACAAGAACCCCGACACCATCATGGGCGTCTTCACCGCCGACCATCTCATCCGCCCCGCCGACCAATTCGCCGAAATTGTCCAACGTGGTTACGACGCAGCCGCAAAACACCCTGACGCACTCATCACGTTCGGAATCAAACCCACCGAACCGCACACCGGCATGGGCTACGTCCAACGCGGCGACCCCATCAGCCCCGGCCTCCACAACGTCCGCGCCTTCAAAGAAAAACCGACACACGAAATCGCAAAGAGCTATCTTGCATCCGGTGATTATTTCTGGAACAGCGGCATGTTCGTCTGGCGCACCTCGACGATCCTGGATCAACTCCACATACACCTGCCCGACACGCACCGCGCCATCACCGCGCTCGCCGAGACCTGGTCAACCCCCGCCGGCCAATCAGAAGCATCCCGCGTTTATCCAACGCTGAAAAAGACGAGCATCGACTTCGCCGTCATGGAAAAAGCCCCCCGCGTCCTCATGGTGGAAATGAATCTCGAATGGCTTGACGTCGGCCACTGGTCCGCCCTGCCTGCCGTCCTAGGTGCCGACGCCAACGGCAATACCACCAGCGCCCTACGAACCCTGCTCACCGATAGTCGCTCCAATATTATCGTGTCGGAATGCAATCACCTCATAGTGACCATTGGGGTGGACGACCTGGTAATCGTTCATAGTCCTGATGCCACTCTGATCTGCCGCTGGGATAAACTAGACGAGATTAAGGATATGGCGACCGAGCTAAATCGCCAGTTTCCTAACAAATACACTTGAGCATACCACGTAGAATCAAATACTTAGTCAATGAACTATGCACATGTGACACTGTATAGTTAATAGACTATGCAATATATCTTCGGAGGTGGAATAATGACCGCCCATCTATCTATCGAGTTGGTTCTACTTGCCGGAATAATCCAAGGTAACCACCGTTAACCCCTTCATGGGGAGTCGTCCTCCCCCTCACAAATCAGTCGGCCCAGAGCAACGCGGCCACATCGGGAGAGGGGCCGCGTTTGCAACGGCCAGCCGACGATTCACTCTCGAAGCGGTGTCCTGCCTCTCGCAGTCGGGACACCGCCGTTTTTTTGCGCCCCGTGAGCGTCTGTAATCGTCACCCCATTTTGCCGTCGAGCCTACTCAGCGAGATGAATGACGCCGCGCCCTACCCCTCCTTCGGCTTGCACTGCGACTCTTCAATCTTAGAGACCTTGTCGATGCGCGCCTGATGCCGTCCGCCCTCGAACGGCGTCTTTAGCCACACTTCCACGATCCGTCGCATCAGCGCATTCCCCACCAAATCCGCAGGCAGGCACAGAACGTTTGCATTGTTATGCCGTCGGGCCATTTCCGCCGTCAGTTCGTCATGGCACAATGCCGCCCGAATCCCATGAAGCTTGTTCGCCGTGATCGACATGCCGATGCCCGTGCCGCAGAAGAGAATGCCCAATTCGCACTCACCCTTCTGGACCGATCGTGATGCCGCCCCCGCAGGGTCGGGATAGTCCGCCGCCTTGGTCGAGTCCGTCCCGAAATCCGAGACCTCGATCCCAAGCTCTTGCAACACGGCAGTGATGTGACTCTTGGCCGTCACACCTCGATGGTCGGCTCCCAGGGCAATTTTCATGGCGATACCTCGTCCAGTCGTTTCTTTAAAGCCAGCTCGATCCGATCCGCGACGCGCACGTACTCGTCCACCGAGCCGCCGATCGGATCCGTAATCTCCTCGTCGCCGGCCAGGGTCGTCACCTTCCACGCCGCCGACGGCACCAGGGATCGTACAACATCCGCGTGGTGTGCCGCCATTGTGTAAATGTAGTCTGCCGAGTGAATCAACTCCATCGCCAGCCGCTGCGACCGATGCCCCGCGATATCCACGCCGCGTTGAAGGCACACGCCCACGGCCTCTTCAGACACGCCGCCGCCGCCATGCGCACTCGTCCCGGCTGAACGAATCACCACCCCACGCATCGCCAATTCGTCGTCCCGACAGCCTATCCGCTCGGCCATCATGTGCCGAAACAGCCCCTCCGCCATCGGCGAGCGGCATGTATTCCCCGAACAGACAAACAACACCTGAAGCGTCGCCAAGCTACGAATCGTCCGCGCGTCCCACACACCCTCCCGCAACAGTTTGTAGCCGTTCCCGTCTACCGATACGACCGTCGAAACCTTTCGATATCGCGTCGGCCCGCCATCGAGAATCACGTCCACTCGATCTCCCAGCCCCGTTTCAAGGCCATCGCCATCGGTCGGCACTGCGTCGCCCGGCAGATTCGCCCCCGACGCGATCACCGGCACCCCCGACTCCGATAACAATTGCTCAGCAGCCGGGTAATCCGGAAATCGAATGCTCACCGTACCGTTGGCATAGATCGAACGCGAGCCTAGTTCCCCCAACCGCTCATGCACCTTGGTGCGGCTTGGGTCTTCCACCGGCAGAATCAACGTCAACGGCCCGGGCCACCCCTTCCGCACAAACCGCTCCGCCATCGCCGACCGCACAGACACGAAGTCGCCCCAATCCTCACGGCGACCGATGTGAACCGTGAAGGGCTGATCCGTCGTCAGACCTTTCAGCGCGCGCAACCGCTTCACCGCCGACTCATTGGCCGCGTTCGCCGCCACGCCGTACACCGTCTCCGTCGGAAAGGCCACCAGCCCACCGTCCGCGAGAATCCGCGCCGCCCGACGAATCTCGTCGCGGTGATCTCCTTCGGTGGTGAGTGATATCTTCTCCGCGCTCATGCGATGATCGGCTCCAGATCGATTCTCAATCCCACGCGAAGACGTGTCAAAGATCGCCGCCTGCCGAGTGTCCCATCAATTCGTGTACCTTCGCCGCAACCTCCGGCGCGCGCATGAACGTCTCACCGATCAACACCGCCGATGCCCCAGCGTCCTGCATGGCCATTACGTCCTCGCGCGTCTTCAGCCCGCTCTCCGCGACAAACGCTGCCCCGGCCGGCACACGCACGGCGAGCGTCGTCGTCGTTGCCAGATCGATTTGCTGCGTCGCCAGATTGCGATTGTTGATCCCCAGCAGAGATCGTCGCTCCGACCCGACAAACGCCCCGACCGTCTCTAACTCCGCAGCATCATGCACCTCAATCAGCGTCGTCATCCCCAACTCAAATGCGAGCGCCGAATACTCTTCCACTTGAGTGCGCTCCAGAATCGCCGCAATCAGCAAAATCGCATCCGCCCCCGCCGCCCGACTCTCCACCACCTGATACGCATCAATCACAAAATCCTTCCGCAAGACCGGTAATACAACCGCCGCCTTCACCAACTCAATAAAGCCAATTTCACCTTGGAAAAACACTCGATCCGTCAACACACTCAGCGCCGCCGCCCCGCAACGAGCGTACACCCGCGCGATCCCCGCCGGATCGAACTCGCTCCGAATCAACCCCGCCGACGGCGACGCCTTCTTGATCTCCGCGATCAACCGCGCCTGATCGCTCGTCGCCGTCACCGCCGCGTAAAAATCACGCGCCGCCTCCATCGACCGCGCACGGGCCTGCACCTCCACCATCGGACGCGCCGTCCGTGCCAATGCGACCTCCTCCCGTTTGGTCCCCACGATCCTTTGCAATATAGTCGCTGCCATCGCCCTCTCCGCAGGCACTGTAGAAACGACACGCCAGAGAAGCAACGCCGATGCCGGACACCCCGCGTCTCCTTCAATTGTTCGACTATGCGATCCTCGGCGCCGGCGTCGCAGCCCTCATTGTTGCAATAGTCGTGATATCCGCTCGCCGCCAGTGGCCCAATGTCCTCCACCTGCCGCCGACCTACGCCCATCAATTTGAGGGAGCCGACGTCTTGATGGCCCTCGTCGCAGTGCTTTACCTGCCTGGATTGGTCAACGCCATCACCAACCCAGCGACCACTCAGCCCGCCTCATCATCATCGAACATCGCCACACTGAAGCAACTCACCACGATTGGCGCCACTCAAGCGGCCGCCATCGCCTTCCTCATCGTCCTCGCCCGCCGCAGAGTCACCGGTGGCACAGCAATGTGGGGCCTCACCCTTTCACGTCTCACGGACCGCTGCGCACAGGCCGTCGCCGCAATCGTTCTCATCACGCCCGTCTGTTTCGCGTTGCTTGAAGCCGTCAAGTGGACTTTGGGAGTGTTGAATGTTGAATCAACAACCCATGCCTCTATCGTCGCGTTGCAAAGTCCCGCCACCCCCGCACTGATCCGCGCCTTCACCGTCTTCAACGCCCTCGTCCTGGCCGCCATCACGGAAGAAATGCTCTTTCGCGGCATCCTCCTCCCCGCCATCAGCCGCTGGACCCGAAGCCCCTGGACCGCCGTGCTGCTCACCAGTGCCCTCTTCGGACTCATCCACTATCCCTACCTTGACACTATCATCCCCCTCACTGCGTTCGGCCTTGCCCTCGGCTATATCTACGCCCGCACCGGTTCACTCACCCTCGTCATCCTCTCCCACGCGGTCTTCAACGGCAAAACGCTCCTCTGGCTCCTCCTCGGAGCAACTGCCTGACACTTTCACTGGTTCCGAATCAGGCGTTGATTCAATAGAGAATCGTCATAATCAAGTGCGGCTCGGGATGCTTCGCCTCAAACATTCCCACCGTCGTCGACGCCAGCTTCACATACGTCCCCGGATTCTGATCGAGGAACTGATTGATCAAATCATCCATGTGCGCCAGCGCTCCCGGCGTCAGCTTGCTGTGAAACGTCCTGCACCGCGTCGCCGGCTCACTCATGCCGCCCAGCTTCCGCTTCAACTCCGTCTCGTGGTGCGCCCCGCCCAGCGTGCTGCCTTGTGCGAAGCTCCTGATCTTCGAGGCCTCAGGCCCCTTGGGCATTTCCAATTCGTCGATCAAATCAAGTTTCTCGTCCGTGATGTCTTTGGTCGGTGGTGGAGGCATCGCCGCGGCCGCGGCCTTGTGTGCCTCGATCATCTCCTTGCGCTTGGCCTCGACGCACTCCGGGCAAAGCAACACCCCCTGCACAAGCCCGGCTGACTTGTTTACGATCTGCTCGGTGGAAATCTCCCCGTTGCACTGCTGACAGACTCGGCTGGTGACGACATCCGACATGATCAACTCCTCCAATTCACGTCAAGCTCGAATGGCTTGAATGAGAAATTCCGCGCTGCAGCGGCGGATACGATGATGCCCCGATTATACCGCCTCGCCCCTCCACCAACCAAATCAGTCCGAATATCAAACTCGCTCGCTCGCCAGCCGCGTTTTTGCAATGCGGATGGCGGCCGCTGCCGAATCGCAACCGACAGGCGACCGCCCCAGCCGTTTCGCCGCGACCAAGGCCGTCCCGCTCCCACAAAAGAAATCGCCCACCACGTCCCCCTTCCGACTCGATGCCGTGATGATCCGCTCCAGCAACGCCAGCGGCTTCTGCGTCGGCCACCCCACGCGCTCCAGCGACACCGTCGACAAAAACGGCATGTCCCACACATCCGTCAGTGCCGGCCCGCGCGCATCGAAATACAACCGCCCTTTCTTCGTCGACTTGTACGGACGACCTTGTTCGTCCAGCTTCAACCCATCCGTGCGATACGCCCCCTCGCGCATCATCGTAAATCGATGCCGCCCCAGCTTCTTCGCATAACACAAGATTGTGTCGTGCTTCCTTCCGAACCACTGCCGAGACACGCCCCCAGTGCGATACTGCCAGATGATCTCATTGAGAAAGTTCTCACCGCCAAAAATCGTGTCCAACTGAATCCGAACGTAATGCGACGCCCGCCAGTCCAGATGGACATAGATCGTCCCGTGCGTCGCCAACAACCGATGACACTCCACCAGGCGCGGATATAGAAACGCAAGGTACGACTTGATCCCCCCCTGCCACACATCCGAGTACGTCGCCCCGGCCTTTCGACGCACCCGATTCGTCCCGAACGGCGGATCGAGATACAGCAGATCAATTGAGCCGCTCGGCAACGACGCCATGAACGGCAGGTTGTCGCCGCAATGCAATCGTGACGTTCGTTTGCGTTCCTTGCTCACGTGAGTGTTCCGTACTGAGGCCAATGGTGCCCGGAGCGAGCGCATGATAGAAGCGATTACCGCATAAAATAAGAGTGCGCTGTACAGCCCTTGTGGCACCGACTATTAGTCGGTGCAATCTCGTTTCTCAAAGGAGACCCCTCATGGACCCCGGGATCAACCCCACTCACCTCGCCCAACTCCTGACCCTCGCCCGCGAAGAAGACATCGGCTCCCTCGGCGACATCACCTCGCGCCTCCTCCCCGAAGCCTCACTCGAAACCACGGGAACTTGGGAACTCGTGGCCCGCGCGCCGGGGCGATTCGCCGGCGAAGTCATCCTGTCCGATCTGCTCGCCGCCCTCGCCCCCGAAATCACCCTCGACTGGCGGCTTCCATCCCCCGACGGCAAACCACTCTCACCCGGAACCCCCATCGCCCGCTTCACCGGAAACACCCATCAAATGCTCGTCGCCGAACGTACACTCCTCAACTTCCTCCAACACCTCTCCGGCATCGCCACCCTCACGGCACGTTTCGTCGCGGCCGTCGCCGGCACCCATGCCAAAATCTTCGACACGCGCAAAACCACCCCCGGCCTACGCACCCTCGAAAAATATGCCGTCCGTTGCGGCGGCGGCCACAACCACCGCATGGGTCTCTACGACGCGGTACTGATCAAAGACAACCATCTCGCCGGAATCCCAGCGGCGCGCCTCGCTCGCGCCGTTTTCGACATGCTCAACCGAATCCCCTCGCTTCCCTCCCGCCCCGCCTTCGTCGAAGTCGAGTGCGACGACCTCGCCCAGTTCGAGCAACTCCTCAAAGTCGTCGGCATCGACGTCATCCTCCTCGACAACTTCAATACCACCGACCTCCGCGCCGCGGTCGAATTGCGCGAACAACAAGGACTCCGCGGCAAGATCGAACTCGAAGCCAGCGGCGGCATCACCCTCGATAGTGTCCGTGCCATTGCCGAAACCGGCGTTGATCGAATCGCCGTCGGAGCCATCACCCACTCCGCACCCATCCTCGACCTCGGTCTCGACGCCGTATAATGCCACAATGTCGCACCAACTCACCGCCGACATCCTCAACGACGGCCTCCTCACCGAGCGCATCGGTCGACAAATCACCGTGCTCCCCGACATCGACAGCACCAACTCCTACGCCCTCGATCACCTTGCAACACAACACGGCCCATCCTCCGACGGTCACGTCGTCTTCGCCGAACACCAATCCGCCGGTCGCGGCCGTCTCGGTCGCAACTGGCTGGCCCCGCGCGGCGCGGGCCTCACCCTGACGGCCCTCCTCTGGGAACAACCGGGCGCACTGCCCACCGCCCGACTCATCATGGCCGCCGCAATCGCCGTCGCCAGAGCCGTCGAGTGCGCCACCGACATCGTGCCCGCCATCCACTGGCCGAACGATGTGTATGTAAGAAACAAGAAACTCGCTGGCATCCTCGTCGAGGCCCGCGCCTGTGCGAATCAACCCATGCCCATCGCCGTCGGCATCGGCCTCAACTGCCTACAACATCGGAACCACTTCCCCCCCGAACTCCGCGACACAGCAACCTCATTGGAAATCGAATCGCGTCAACCCATCGACCGCGCCACCGTCGCAAGGGCGCTCCTCACCGAACTCGATCGCTGCTTCTCAAAATTACACCCGTTGACGGACGAAGCCATCGCCGACGAGTGGCGTCAACAATCATCCGACATCGGCGCACGCGTCACCCTCACCTCCGACGGCCAAACCTTTACCGGCCTAATCATCGACATCAACCCCCACGCCGGACTCCTCCTCCAACTCGACAACGGCACCCGCCGAGAGTTCGACCTCGCCACCATCACCCGCGCTTAGCCAATTGGAGCAGCCGACTTCCGCTTTCTTTTCCCTCCCCTTAATAAGGGGAGGGTTAGGGCGGGGTCTCTTCTTTCTCAATCCCCAAACCACCGCACACACATCACCAGCCAAATCGTCGCCAAAACATCAATCACAATCCCCGTCGCCGCCATGCGCCGCAGCGGGATCAATCGCGTCCCATACACCAGCGCATTCGGCGGCGTCGATACCGGCAAAGCGAATCCCAGACTCGCCGCCAGTGCCACCAGCCAAATCGCCTGCGACGCCGACATCCCCAATCCCTCCGCCAACGACCCGGCAATCGGGACCATCAACGACGCCGTCGCCGTGTTACTCGTGAGTTCGCTCAGCAACACCGTCACCCCCGCCAGCGCCAGCATCAGCAACATGGGGTGCATCGATACGCCCGACATCGACCGCGCCAACGAAGCCGCCGCCCCGCTCGTCTCCAACACCTTGCCCAGGGTCAATCCGCCCGCGATGAGAAAGAGCGTGTCCCAATCCAATGATTGAAAATCATGCCGATCCAACAACGGCCGCCGCCTCACCCCGACCGGCAGCATGAACATCACCCACGCCAATCCCAGCGGAACCAACGACTCCGGTAGATACCGTTTCAAGAAAATTGCCGCCGGGGCGTTCACCTCCGTCACACTGATCACCAACCCCGGCACCAGCCACAACAGCACCGCTGATCCAAAGATGATCGCCACTGCCCGCCGCGCAACCCGCGATGACTTCGGATCGACAAATCCTGCATAATCTAGCACGGCAATCTGGTCAGCGTCTGACAGCGGTGATGCGTTGATCTTGTCGCTTGCTTTCTTGTTAGTAACCGGCCCCACATCCGATTCAACAAACCGATCGATCCATTTGCCCCCGACGGATTCCTTCGCAACTCTCTTCCGACCCACCAACCGAATCGCCGCCCACAACACCCCCCACCCTATCAGCGTCGTCCCGATCCACACTGGCAGCCCGACGCGCAGCCATCCAAAAAAGTGCACGGCCGGATCAATCTTCTTCATCGCCGCAAAGCCGATGAAGTTCGGCGCAGTCCCCACGGGCGTCGCCATGCCGCCAAACGTCGCCCCCCACGCCAGCGCGATCAGCACCGCCCACGGCGCACGCGTCCGCTTCGCCAGCGTCAATGTGATCGGCAACAGCATCGCCGTCACGGCCGTATTATTCTGAAGCGTTGAGAGCGTTCCGGAGACGATCAGCACGACGAACACCATGCCCGCCACTGGCACGAGATTTCCCTCACGTGCTTCCCGCCCCCATTGAACCCGCAGTATCCAGTCAAAGACCCCATGCTTGTCGAGTGCTCGTGCCAGCAGAAACGCCCCCAGGAACAGAAACACCACTGGATCGGCCCATGCACCCAGAGCATCCTCCCACTCCAACAGTCCCGTGAAGGTCGCCGCGATCGGAATCCCCATTGCCACCACGCCGAGCGGAGCAACCTCCGAGATCCACAGTACCAGCGTCGCCAGCACGATCCCCGCCGCCCGACGAACTGACTCTTGATCGTGCCACGGTGCAGCGCTCACCGCGCAATACGCCCCCGCCGCCACGATAAATGGCAACGCCCGTCGTCGCATCGGTGCCTCGGTCTTCACACCACCAGTCTCATGTCTAACGCCTCAAGCCACAACACTCCCTCGCTTGCGCATCGGGCTGGTTTCACTGACTCAACAACTCCCGCCTATCCTTGTATCATTCCGACAGGACGCGAATGAACCCCTTCGAACCACTCTTCGAAATCCTCCGCCGGCGAACCTGGACCGACTTCGTCGAACTCGCCATCATCGGTGCCGGCGTCTATTCCGTCATGCGCTTCCTCAAGGGAACACGAGGTGCCCGACTCCTCCGAGGTTTCCTCCTTTTGCTTCTCGGCAGCACGCTCGTCCTGAACTTCATCGCCAACGCCTTCGACCTCGAACGCATCAAAACCATCTACCCCCTCTTCGTCGGAGGCCTCTTCCTCAGCGCCCTCGTCGCCTTCCAAATCGAACTGCGCCGCGCCCTCATCCGCCTCGGTGCGGCCACCTGGTTCGGCGACACCACCAGCGATGTCGACCGCGTCATCAACGAAACCGTCGATGCCGCCGTTCAACTCAGCAAACGCCGCATGGGTGCCATCATCGCCTTCGAGCGCGCCACCGAGTTCCGCGCCTTAGAGGAAACCGGTATCCGCCTCGATGCCGAGCTGTCCAAGGAATTACTGCTCACCATATTCTGGCCAGGTACGCCCCTGCACGACATGGGCGTCATCGTCTCCCAGGGCCGTATCACCGCCGCCGCCGTTCAGTTCCCGTTGGCCGACGCCGAAGGATTCGACGCCGCCATTGGCGCGCGACACCGTGCCGCCCTCGGCCTCTCCCAGGAGTCCGACGCCCTCATCCTCGTCGTCAGCGAGGAAACCGGTGCAATCACCATAGTCGAAGACGGCACCATGCAACGAAACCTCACAGCGGAAAAACTCCGCGACATCCTGCAAGAAAAACTCGGCGGTTCCGAGTCAACGGACGTCAACGCTCAAAAACGCATGGCGTAATCCCGCGCTCCGCTAAAGGATCGACTCATGTGGGAAAAACTTAAATCCGCAACCGCCGTCACCCTCATCACCGTCCTCATCTGGATCACCGCCGACCAAAACGTCTCAGAGGAGCAGGCTTACACCATTCCCCTCCGCGTCGTCTCCGCCGTGCCCAGCCGCTACGTCGCATTCACTGAACCCCCATACCAGCTCACTCTCACCTTCACGGCCGTCGGGAGGCGTCGCCACCTCAAGGATCTCACTGATGTGTTGGCAACCAAGTCCATCTTCGATGCGACCATCGACGAATCCAAGGAATCCTCGGCCAACGAACAATCCATCTCCTCGCGCGAACTCCTCGCCGCCATCAAGGAAGTTACCCAGGCCCCCGTGCGAATTCGCAACATTGATCCGCCCTCCGCCACCATCCGCATCGACGAGTACAACACCGTCCCCGACATCCGCGTGGCCTGTGATGTCGGCGACCTGAAGATCAGCGGTGACCCCGTGCCTGCCAAGGTCTCCGCCCGACTCCCCCGATTCGCCGCAAAACGCCTCGCCGCCGACCCGGTCGCCCGCGCCGACGCCGAACAACGAATCCGCACCGCCGCCAAACCCGACGGCAGTTTCCAAATCAAAATCCCCGTCACCTTTGAAGCGCTCAAAGACCTCGACCCTGACATGAAAGTCGACATCCTCCCCGCGCCCGAAGTCACCCTCACCGGCCGCATCGAGGCGCTCACCGCCACACGCCGAAAAGGCCCCATCCTCATCAACTGGTCCATCCCCCAGCAAGTCCAGGATGAGTTCCGCATCATCATTGAAACAGGAACAAACCTTCGCCCAGACATCGATGTCACCGGCCCCAAAGACCTCATCGATCAACTCGACCCTCGCGACATCCGTGCATTCGTGGATGTCCTTGCCGCCGACACCGAAACACCCTCGGCCCAGATTCGCCGCCCGGTGCAATTTGTCTTGCCACCAAGCTTTGCGCTAGCCACCGGAAATCCGCCCTACGAAATCGCCTTCACCCTCGAACCTCGCGCCACCAAAATCGGAACCCCCTCACAATAGCTGAAAATCAACGAGTCGTGCGTGGTCGCACAGGCGTTTGTCTTAGTGTTACATTATTAATTTGCCGCTTTGTTGCAATGCCTGAGCCTGTATAATAGTGCCCAAAGGTGCGCGGCGAACGGCGCTTTCCGGAAGTGGGAACCAGTTGATTGACGGGCCTAATTCCATATTCGCCGCGGGCCTTTTTTTATTTTTACAAGATCCATGAGCGTCTATACTTTCATCGTTGTTGCCGTACTGGTGGTGGGATGGATCATCGTCACACTGCGAAAAACCACATCGGCAAGCACTAGACGCTGCCCCAAATGCGGCTGCGACCTCCCCTTCGCATCCAGCCCGCGCTGCCCCGCCTGCGGCGAATCTACCTGAATTCAAAGATGTTTAGCCGCGTGGGACATCCGCCGTGGCGGAAGGCTTCGCCGAGCGCTTTTTCCGACCCGGCGTGGGCATTAGATTGGTGAATCAGATTCCAAACGCATACAGCAAACTCGTCGCCACCACGTCCGCCGAGATCAGCGCCACGATGCACTTCACCACCGTGTTCGTCGTCGCCCGGCCGACCCCCTCGGCTCCCCCGCTGACATTCAACCCCTCGTAGCACGCAATCATCGAGATGAGCAGCCCAAACAGCGGTGCCTTTGCAACCCCGCTAAGGAAATCACTCTGCGTCACCGCAAGCCGTGTCCCCGACAAATACACATCCGGCGCGATCCCCAGCACCAGCGTCGACGTCAGAAACCCACCGAAGACGCCCACCACGTCCGCGATCACCGTGATCAGCGTCATCATGACCACCGTCGCCAGAAACCGCGGTACGACGAGGAACCGAATCGGATTCAGAGCGATGCTCCGCAGCGCCTTGATCTCTTCCCCCTCGACCATCGTGCCCAGCTCCGCCGCGATGCTCGCCCCCGCGAAGCCCGACAAAACAATCCCCGACAATAGCGGCCCCAGCTCCCGAAAAACCGCGATCCCCACGATGTCCGCGATCCGCTGTATCTGGCCATAACTCCGGAGCGTCGGAGCCATCTGCAACGCCAGGATGATCCCAATGAAAACCTGCACCATGGCCACGATCGGAATGCTGCGAACCCCCACCCGCACCATCTGCGACAAGACGTGGTCCCACCCCACCTTCGCCTCGCGCTTCACCACCGCTCGATACACCCATCCAAACGTCTCGCCGAGCAGTAACGTCGTTCCCCCAATAAATCGCACCGTCCCCGCCGTGGACTCAAGCTGCGCTTCCGCAGCCTCGCCAACGGCCTCCACGGCTCGCACCACTCGACTTGAAGCGTTAATCGGTGTATCGCTCATGATGACATAAACGAGATAGATAGGAGCCGTCTAAGCCGACGCCGCCTGCTCTTCCGTGTCGCAGATCGTGAAGAACCGGTCCAGCTTGGTAATCTCAAACACGCTGCGCACCCGAGGATTCATCCCAAACAGAACCATCTTCCCCTTGTACGCCGACACCCGCCGAAACACCTCCACCATCGTCCCCACGCCCGAGGAATCCATGTACGGCACCTCGCGCAGATCGAGCAGCAGCCGCTTCGGCCGCTCCGAAGTCACGTCCACCAGTGCCGAGTGCAACGACGGCGAATGATTTAAATCAATGTCGCCCGCCAGAACCACCACCGTGGACTCCGGCTGCTTGCGAATCTCGCGTACCAAACTCGATGTTTCCGACGCCATGAGTGCCTGCGCGTTCTATGTCCCGCCCGTTGCCTTTGTGGCACAGACTATTAGTCTGTGCAAAGTGACATCACTTTCCGAAGCTACGACCCGATTTGCTCCCCAGGGGCCACGTGCTTCGATACGTACTTCTTCATCTCCAGCAGCATCCCCCCATCCGGAGGGCAGCTGTAATTATACTCGTCCATCACCGACTGGATGATATGAACGCCCAGCCCCCCCGGACGCACCTCCGCCAAATCCCGGCTCTTGATCGTGGTTGGGTCCACCTGCCGGCCGCGATCCCGAACCGCCACCGACAACCCTGCTCGCCCATCCGCCGACCGCACCGGCTCCAGCGAAATCGAAATCGGTTGATCCGGCTGCCCGTTGTAGCCGTGCTTGATGACGTTGGCCAGCGCCTCGTCAATCGCCAGCGTCAACTCGTGCGCATCATCCGCCGCGAATCCTTCCAGGCTCGCCATCTTCTCCACGGCGCTGCGCACGATCGGCAGGCTGCGTGCGTTGCTCGTGATTGTCAATTCCACGCGACTCAAGGGCTGCCATGCCTTTCCGTAGCCGGACCAGTCTCCCCACCGGCACCGGACCCCTGACGATCCTGGCTGTCCATCGCCACCGCCCCCTGCGGATCCTTCACATACAATCGCCACTTTTCCACCGACCGCGCCCGACGCCACGCCGGCTGCCCATAGTCATAGCCAAATCGCGACCCCGTGATCTTCTCCAACGAGAGGATGGCAAAGAACCGAACTGCCTCGTCTTCATCCTCCAGCCGATCCACGAGTGCCGGCACCGATGCTTTGTCCCCTTTTTCAGCCGCCTCGCGCACCGCGAGTATTCTCTCATTGACGTCGTTGGACTGGATCGACGCCCGCCAAGGTGCACCGCGCGTACAATTCGCCACGAGGCTGATCAATACCACCGGTATGCACCAACCGGCCGACCGCATCATCACGTTCCTCCGCATGAGTTGCCATCTTACGCTTCTCTACAAATGCGGACAACTTCCACCAATCATCGTTGATTGCCTCTATCTTTGGACCCGATGGAATGTGGAAGTGTTGAGGTGTGGTCGTTCCTAGCCGTTGATGCAAATCAAACTACGAAGGATCGGCCAACAGGGTGCTGACGAATCCACTGAGGTCGCCCTCATCCAGCATGGCATTACTGTCAAAATCGGAAAGGTATAGGTCGACCGGGTCCATCGAATTGGCAAGCAAATCACGAACGAATAGGGCGATGTCCAGTCCGTTCACATTGCCATCGGAGTTCATGTCACCAAGGCGCACGCCGTGATATTCCCAGGTGTCGTTCAAGAATGTTCCGAAGGCTGTGTCGCCGCCGTAGAGCACAATTCGCGCCCTTGCAACGTCATATGCCATCGCATGGGAAGCTCGGGCGGTCGGGCCGATCACGGTGCGTTTCACCCAAGTCGTGCCGTCCCACTCCCACGTATCGCTAAGTATCGATCCGTCGAAGCCCCCAAACAACACAATCCGCGAGAGTTCTGAATCAAACGCCATTCGATGTGCGTAGCGCGGTGTCGGACTGGCTCCACTCATGGCAAGCTGTGTCCACGACGAGCCGTCCCATTCCCATGTGTCGCCAAGATAGTTGTTGGAGGGTTGGAAACTTGCGCCTCCGAACAAAATCACTCGGCCGCGCATTGGATTGTATGCCATCGCGGCGGCAACACGCGGATCAGGGATTGCTCCGCCAATCACCATTTGTGTCCATGATGAACCGTCCCACTCCCACGTTTCGTTGAAAAAGGTACCGAAGTCGGCTCCTCCAAAAACCACGATACGATCGCGAGCCGAATCGTAAGCCATGACGTGGCTATTGCGTGGGGTCGGTCCGGTCACCAAGTGCTGAGTCCACTGAACACCATCCCAATCCCAAGTGTCGCCGAAGATTCCAGAGGAACCACCGCCCCCAAACAGGATGGAGCGATTACGAAAAGAATCAAAGGCCATGGCGTGGAACGAGCGGGCCAACGGCCCAATCGCACATCGCTCGGACCACGTTGTCTGGTCCAACTCCCAAGTGTCATTTTGATACCTATGCTGACTGGGGGAGCCGCCAAAAAAAACGCCTCGATCTCGCGCGGCATCATAGACCATCGTATGGAGTGCTCGATTT
>JBBTET010000036.1:0-16809 GCA_038042195.1 Planctomycetota bacterium
CACGGACGGCATCAACAACACGGGTGAAATCGATCCCCTGACGGCTGCCAATCTGGCCAAGCAATTTGGAATCAAAGTGTACACGGTCGGAGTCGGAAGAGAAGGCACCTCGATGATTCCTGTCGCCGATCCGATGTTTGGGTCGCCCGATGCCTGGTGCTTTTCAATTTCATCCATGGGCATCCAGACGCTGCCCTTGAAGTTGTGTCGCAGGCCGAGGCAGTGCCCGACTTCGTGCATGACGACTTCCTTCACCACCTGACCGATGAACTCGTCGTTGTCCCGACCGAGGCCCGCTGCTTCGAGGGCGATGCCGGAGAAGAACATCTGGTCGGACATGCCGGCAGCGCATTCGCAGACTGGCTTGCCGTTTTGAGACATGTGGCGCATTAGATTGCGGCGGAACTCGTCGTCGGGGTCTTTCATCAGCCGAACATTCGGCATGAGCTTTTGCCATGTAGAGCGGAAGTCCCACTGAGGATGTGTCGTGAAGAAGTCCTCCACGGCCGGGTTGTACGAGTGCCCGTGACTGTTGCCGCCGGTGAGTCGTTCATAGTCGGTGACGTAATACCGCAGCATCGAATCATCGAAGACGATGTCGGCATCAAAAATCTGCCCGGTGAGCGGGTGTGCACGAGACGGTCCCATCGCAAAGGCCTGACCGGTGACGATCCAGCGGAAGAAGTTGTATCGCACGTCTTCGGGGTCGAGGTCTTTCGTCTCGCGGTCGTAGTCTTCCTGCTGTTTGACTTCGACGGCATCAAGGAAGCCGCAGCGGGCGAAGGCCTTGTTCCATTCAAGAATGCCCTCCTTGACCCAACGACGGAACTTAAGCGGCACGGTCTTCTCGATGTGCCAGATGATCGGGTTCTTCGGGGCCGAGAGTTCGGCACTGGGGTCGCGCTTCTCAAGATTCCATCTCTCGATGTAGCGATTGAAAAGCGTCGGTGCGTTATGCGGCTTGGCCCAGTCCTTACGAACGGTCATGAAGTAGCCGATGCGGTCGTCGGCGGCGCGCGGTTTGTAACTTGCGGAGGACTCAGGAATCTTCGAGATGCTGTAATGGAACAGGACGCGCCGTCCGCTGCTGCCGCGCATGAGCGCAAGGTCGGCTGTCAGTTCGATGTTCTGCGGAAATGCCTTGAACTTCGCCCACTTCGAGAGCGACGGATTCACCATGCCTCCGCCCCACCCGCTGATGCCGGCGAAGTCGCCTTTGAAAAGCTGGTCGAGATCGATGATGAGATCGCCGCCCTTGGTGGTGACGATGGGGACGACCTTGAGAATCTCATCACCGCCGTAGCTTCGGCGGATGACATCGGCCACCGGCTCGGTGCCGCCCTCGACGTAGCGAGGATCAACGGCCATCAGAACGAGGTTCTTGTCCATGCGATCAAAGTAGACAAGATTGTGGTCGAGTTGAAATCCGGTCGCGACAGGACCGCCGGCCATGCTCGTGGCAATGAGAAACCTCTGTCCGACCAACGACGAAGGAATCGCGGCGCGAAGCGAGTCGGTCTTCTTGTTGTGGTACAGCTCGAAGAGTGGCGGCTCCGAGGTCGGTACCTCTGCGTAGTCCTTCATCACCTCTTCAAACTTCGGGAACTCAGGCCGTTCAGCAGGCGCGGCCACCGGTGTCATCGGCGGCGCTGGCGGCGGACCGCCTTGAGCGCGGGCTGATCCGACGACGGCAAAGCACGCCAGACAGATCGTGAGAGTCGCGACGAAACGGTGAGTGACTCGAACAAGCATGGTTTTCTCCTGGACCCGTGATATGGGTGCGCTCGATGTCGATTTCGGGAGTGAGTTCGCAACCGAGCCGAGTCGGCGACGAGTTCCGTATCTGATACGCTGGAATCCACCCGAGGTTTCTACCGGATTCCGGCGGCCGCCTTCACGGACCCGTTCATTGAAATCGGCGATGCGATGGGGCCGCCTTTGGTTTTTGAGTGGATGATATGGAATCCTCTGGCCATGCCCCGATAGAAAGATTTTCTGATTTCCACAGGCTGTCCACAGAAAGATCACAGCGGTCGCACCGACGAGTCAGGAGAAAATCACAGGCGTGCCAATACAATGCAGCGAGATAAGGGACGGGTGCAGCTAGGGTTAAGCCTGATTTGCCATGCAGGGTTTGTGCCTCGAATTGCCAGGACCAAACCCAGCCTATTTGGCATGTATACTGTTGATATCAGCGTCAAAAACCCACCCCGCACAAACCGCCGCCATTTGACATGCAATTTTCACCATGCTAGGTTCCCGCGCCCATCACCGGGGGAAACGCCCACATTGGTCGTTGAGCCTACCCTGATCGGGGCCGATATAGCACCGAATCGTCAGCGGCTGCGCCAGCCGCACTGAAAGCGGGGCCATGACACATGGCAAAAAAGACGGCTACAAAACCCAAGTCCGATGACGCGCCGAGCGGCAAGGGCAAGTCCCTCGTCATCGTCGAATCGCCGGCCAAGGCCAAGACCATCAATAAATACCTCGGCGACAAGTTCGTCGTTCGAGCATCGAAGGGACACGTCCGCGACCTGCCGCAACATCGGTACGGCATCGATCCCGGTCGCAACTTCGAGCCGCAATACGAAATCATGGAGAGCCATCAGAAGATCGTCACCGAGCTTCGTGAGTTGGCCGGCAAGGCCGACATGGTCTACCTTGCAACCGACATGGACCGCGAGGGCGAAGCCATCGCGTGGCACCTCGCCAGCGCCCTCGACCTTGATCCAGAGAAGACGCAGCGAGTGGTCTTCAACGAGATCACCAAAGCGGCGATTACCGATGCCTTCAAACATCCTCACAAGCTCGACATGCCGAAGGTCGAGGCGCAGCAGGCGCGGCGCATTCTAGATCGCGTGGTGGGCTATGAACTCTCACCGCTGCTCTGGAAAAAAGTCGCCAAGGGCCTGTCGGCCGGGCGAGTGCAGTCCGTCGCGGTCCGATTAATTGTCAATCGCGAAGATGACATTCGCGCATTCGAGCCGCAAGAGTATTGGGCCGTGGACGGCGTGTTCTCACCGGACTCAGCGACGGCCTCAAAGCTGCGACCCGAGTGGATGAAGTTCCTCAAGGAAGGCGGCGAGACGCCGGGCGAAACGACTCAGAAGGAACGACTCGCATGGCTTGGCGAGCGCGGCTGCTTCGATGCCGAGTTAGTGGAAGTCAACGGTGCTTCGTTCAAAGAAGAGGGACGCATCAACACCAAGAAGCCGGACGAGTCGCGGTTTGAAAGCGCCGTCGATCGCGTGCGCCCACTGGCGGAAGCGTTGGGATTCGACACGCAAAAAGTCGAGACAAAGGAATGGGACGAGTACAAGCGCCTCGGCTTGAAGAAAATCGAACTGGTCGGCGGGCTGAAATCATCCGGGCTGCCCGAGTTCGTCGTCAAGTCCATCGAGACCAAGCGATCCAAGACGCGACCGTCCGCTCCCTTCACGACGGCATCACTTCAACAAGCCGCCGCGAATCAACTTCGCATGGCCACGTCGAAGACAATGAAAATCGCCCAGGGCCTGTATGAAGGCGTGGACATTCAGACCGGCGAGGGAAACGTCGGTCTCATCACCTACATGCGAACCGACTCGACGAATCTCTCCAAAGAGTCTGTGATCGCGGCGCGCGAGTTCATCGGCAAGAAGTATGGTGACAAGTACCTGCCCGAATCGTGGAACGTCTATGCAAGCAGCAAAAAGGCGCAAGAGGCCCACGAAGCCGTCCGCCCCACCGACGTGACGCGCACCCCGGATTCGCTGACCGGCCATCTCACCCCCGAGCAACACAAACTGTATACATTAATCTGGAATCGCTTCGTAGCCTGCCAAATGGTCCCGGCCGAGTGGGATTCCACGAACGTATTAGTTTCCACCAAGACACCAAAAGCCGAGGCCGTCTTCAAAGCAAGCGGGCGAGTGCTGGCATTTGACGGGTTTTACAAGGTAACAGGCGTTCCCAAGAGCAGCGAAGACCAGCTTCTGCCTGCGTTGAAAGAGGGACAAAAGGTAGGCCCCTTGGCGATCACGCCGCAGCAAAAGTACACCTCCCCCCCACCGCGATTCACCGAAGCCTCGCTCGTCAAGACGCTCGAAGCCGAAGGCATCGGTCGCCCCAGCACCTATGCCGCCATCATTAAGACGATCCAGGACCGTGGATATGTCGAGCAGGAAGATCGCAAGTTCCAGCCCACCTCGCGCGGCGAGATCGTCACCAAGAAGCTCGTCGAGCATTTCCCAATAATCATGGACATCGGCTTCACCAGCCGCATCGAAGAAGACCTCGACAAGATCGAAGAAGAGCACATGGAGTGGCACCAGGTGCTTCATGAGTTCTACGACCCGTTCAAAGAGGCGCTGGCCAAAGCCCACGAGGAAATGGAGGCGGTTCGCGCCGAACCGAGCGACTACGTCTGCGAAAAATGCGGCAAGGCAATGGTCTATCGACTCGGGAAGAACGGACGCTTCCTTGCCTGTACGGGCTACCCCGATTGCAAGATGGCCAAAAATGTCGACAAGGACGGCAAGATCGTCGAGCCGGTCCATGTCGATGCGAAGTGTGAGAAATGCGGCCAGCCGATGGCCCTGCGCAAGAGCCGAATGGGTCCGTTCCTGGGTTGCTCCGGATATCCCGAATGCAGCAGCACGATGCCGTGCAACGAGGAAGGCATCCCGCTCCGCAAGGTGAAGCCCGAAGACATCAAAGAGACATGCGGAGACTGTGGCTCGCCCATGCAGGTAAAGTTCGCGCGCGGTCGATCGTTCCTCGGCTGCTCGAAATATCCTGAATGCAAAGGCACGGCCCAGATGCCGGCCGACATTTACATCGAGAAGCCCAAACCGGAAGACGCCGGAGCACGATGCGACAAGTGTGGCCGTGCAATGGTGATTCGCAAGAGTCGACGCGGACCGTTCCTATCGTGCCTGGGATTCCCGCGCTGTCGCAATGCGATGCCGATGGAAAAACTGGAGCACCTCCGCAAACTGGAAGCGGATGGACTGATCCCAGAAGCCCCCGCCCCAACAGTAAAGGGCAAGGGCGCAAGGGCGACCACAAAAGGCAAGAGCGTACGCCTCACGGGCGAACAGGTCGCGGCATTGGGTTCACCTCCGACAGGTTTCGCGTGGACGCGCACGGGCCGTCCCGTCGTCGAAACCTGGCCGACCAACGGGTTGAAGTGCTATCAGTGCAGCGGTCCGATGAGCCTGCGCACCGGGCGATTCGGCCATTTCTACAGTTGCGGTAAGTGTCGGTCCGTCGCGAACCTGCGCGGCGACGCCAAGAAGCGGGCCGAAGAGGAAATGCCGCAAGAGCAGAAGGCCAAACCCATCGAGACGGACGTGAAGTGCCCCGATTGCAGCTCAAAGATGCTGCTGCGCATGGGCAGAACAGGTCGCTTCCTCGGGTGCAGCGGCTATCCGAAGTGCAAGAAAACGATGGAAGCCCCGCCCGGACTGCTGCGCGAAGTCGCCGAGACGGCGGGCGTCTGACAGCAATCCGCATCGATTTTTCAATTCCAATTTGATCGACACCCCCATCAACGGGTACTGTATTCCTGCCCATACAGGAGGAATCACCCGTGAGTTTCACATCGCCCGCCGACAGACAACTCCACGATCAACTCAGTACGCGCGAAGGGTATGACAAGTGGTCATCCATCTACGACGGAGAGGACAATCCGCTTATCGCATTAGAGACGCCGGAGGTGCGGCGATTGCTTGGTGACGTGCGCGGATTGCGCATCGCGGACGTAGGCTGTGGCACCGGCCGACACGCCATTGAGTTCGCCCGTGCCGGAGCCGTCGTCACGGCAATGGATTTTTCCGAGGGCATGTTGGCAAAGGCCCGCGAGAAGGCGGTGGACCTGACGATTGATTGGCGCGTTCACGATCTGAACACGCCGCTGCCTGTTGGGGACCATCAGTTTGACGCTGTGACATGTTGCCTCGTTTTGGAACACATTCAAGACTTGACTCCCCTCTTCAGCGAGATGGGACGCATTTGCAAACCCAATGGTTGGATTGTCATTTCGGCCATGCACCCCGCGATGATGCTCAAGGGCATCTCGGCTCGCTTCACGGATCCGACGACCGGCCGAGAGACGCGACCGGAGAGCCATGACAACCAAATCAGCGATTTCGTGCTTGGAGCCGTGCGAGCCGGGCTGCGGATTGATCAACTTGGCGAGCATCGGGTCGATGAGGCCCTGGCCGCAAGATCGCCTCGGTCACAAAAGTACCTGCATTGGCCGATGCTACTCACGATGCGCCTTCGTCCGCCGGGTGGACCATGAGTTCCCTCCGTGAACGATTGAGCGTCGCCATCGAGAAACGGCGCGACCTGCTAAATCGGCCTGATCTCGACGCCGTCCGACTGTTCAACGGAAGCGGTGACGGCATTGAGGGACTGGTCATCGAGCGATTCGGCCCCGTACTGATCGTCCAGCTTCATGAAGGAAAGATCGCGGCGGATTTGGACGCCCTACGCGACGCCATCCGCGATGTGGTCGTGCCGCACGGCATCCAGTCCGTCTATCTCAAACAATTCGTTCGAGACCGGGGGCATGTAGACGACGCGATTGACGTTGCTAATCGCAACCCTAGCGCATGGATCGGCGAAAACTCACCAGAACACTTGTCAATACTCGAAGGCACCTGTCGGTTCATCGTCCGACCCTATGACGGCTTTTCAGTGGGCCTCTTCCTGGAGCAACGAGAGAATCGCCGACGGGTCACTGAATTGGCGAAGGGCCGGCGCGTACTCAACACATTTGCCTACACCTGCGGCTTCTCCGTGGCCGCCGCACAGGGAGGTGCCGCATCGACATCGAGCGTCGATCTTTCGGTACGTTATCTGGAATGGGGAAAGGAGAACTTCACTGAGAACGGTCTGACCCTCGACGGCCACTGGTTCTTTTGCTCCGATCTGTTTGAGTTTTTCAACCGAGCGAAACGCCAGAATCGCCGCTACGACTTCATCATCCTCGACCCTCCAACCTTCTCAAAGACTCGGCGACCGGAGCGTGTCTTTGTATTGAAGGATCAGTTGGATGAGTTGGTGCGCGGCGCGATGGAGTTGCTCGACCCCGGCGGACTTATTCTGTTGTCGTGCAATGACCGTCAATTGACGCTGAAGGCGCTGGAGGCAAGTCTGCATCACGCCGACTCCGAGCGGCGCGTCACGATCGTGGAGCGTCCTCCGTTGCCGACGGATTTCGACGCCGATCTGGAGTACGCCAAGTCGGTGATCGCGAAAATCGACTAACGGCGTTGCTCGTTGCAGCCATCGGCTTGGAAAAGAAAAACCCCTCCTCACCGCATTGCGCGATGTGGAGGGGTCATGTAGTACTAACATATCCAAACTCTAGGCGGTCAAGTCGGAGACGTTGGTCTTCGCAAGGATGGTTCGCGTCGCCTTGGCGACGTCGTCACAAACCTTCTTGGCCACGCCCTTGGCTCGGTTCTTCCCGGTAATGTCGTCGAAGCCGCCGATTTCACCGTCAATCGGGCCTTCGATGGATTCGATGATATCGAGCAGTGAGATCTTGTTGGCCGCACGGCGAAGGGAGAAGCCGCCGGAAGGTCCGCGCTCGCTGGCGAGGATTCGGGACTTCACAAGCTGCTGCAACACCTTGAGCAGGTGTCCCGGCGGAATCGAGCAAGCGGCTGCGATGATCTGGCCGGGGACCGGTGAGTCCTTGGACTTTTCCGCAATGTGAGTGGTGGCAAAAATTCCGTACGATGCTGCGCGACTAAGTCGCATGGTCGTCTCCTTACAAAATAAGGTTCCCAATTGTCTTGACCGGACCCGATATGGAGCCGGCCGTCTACTCCCCCACGTCAACGCTACTCGTCGACCACACCCCGCACTATCGAAGACGGCCCCAACGAAGCAGAACAAAGCGGACCAACGATTCGATGGGAATCATGGCCGAGATGCCGGAAAGATGCAAGAGACATTTTTTGGTGATTTATTCATGCTGGTCTCCCCTGTCAGCACGATGCAGTGGAACTCGTGGAATGCCCTGTGAGATTCATCATGTGCTATTACACGCCTGTAACAAATCTGTCACATAACCCGTTCTGTTGACAGGTTTCACGATCCAGGCCGTCTTGAACGACTATGCACACCTTGCACGCGAGACGTTGCATAATATTATTGGGAGCTAACACGGCTTCCAGTCAGGAGTTGGGGTTGACATGATCTGCCGGAATTACTACAACGTCGATCCTTGCGAGTACCCACCAAGCCCAGATTCGGCGTGGTCTGGAATCGCGCATTAGATAACTTGCGGAATAATACCACACAAAGCCCCGCCCATTGCGGTACAGGACACGGGGCACATCATGAGGTTCTTGCTACCGCCGGGATTGGATTCCCATGATTCGGGTTCAAAACCTGACGAAAATGTTTACCGATCGAAAGGCCGTCGACGGCATCTCCTTTTCAATCGAAGAAGGCGAAATCGTCGGCTTTCTCGGCCCCAACGGTGCGGGAAAAACTACAACGCTTCGCATCCTCACCTGCTTCATGCCGGCCACCAGCGGGCACGCCAGCGTGGCGGGGCATGATGTGTTCTCCGACTCCATGAGTGTTCGACGCGTCGTCGGGTACCTCCCCGAAAGCACGCCGCTGGACATGAACTTGCGAGTGCGAGAGTACCTCACCTTTCGTGGAAAAATTCGCGGCCTGGATCGCGCTCAGCGAGAGTCCGCGATTCGCCGAGTCACGGAGTTGTGTTGGCTGGGCGACTTCATTGATCGCCCGATCCACCAACTCAGCAAGGGAATGAAACAGCGCGTCGGATTGGGGGACGCCCTCCTGCACGATCCAAAAGTGCTGATTCTCGACGAGCCCACCATCGGACTCGACCCGACGCAGATTCGAGAGACGCGAAATCTCATTCACCTGCTCGCCAAGAAGCATACCGTCCTGCTTTCCAGCCACATCCTCCCTGAAGTCGAGGCCACCTGCGAGCGGACCATCATCATCGCCGGTGGAAAAATAGTCGCGTCAGGGACGCCGAACGAATTGAAAGAGCGCATCCGCGGCGGCTCACGGCTTATCGCCGAGGTCTCCGGCCCGAACGCAGAGGTAAAAGACGCGCTCAAGGGCGTCAGCGGCGTGGACAAGGTTGAGACCTCCGCCGACGACGGCTGGCAGCGTGTCACTATCGAAACCAAGCGTGGCACCGACCCGCGCGAGGACATCTTCAAGATCGTCAAGCAAAAAGGCTGGTCCCTGCGAGAGCTTCGTCTGGAGGTCGGCAGCCTGGAGGAGTTTTTCGTGCAGATCGTCGCTCAGCAAATGGCCGAGCAGCGCGCCGCCCGACAGGAGGCCCGCTCATGACTCGAAACGTCACCGCCCTGACCCAGCGCGAACTCATGACCAGCTTCTACTCGCCCGTGGCCTACATCGTCGCGGCGATCTTCCTCATGGCCACCGGCTATCTGTTTATGAACTCGACGCTCATCGAAGGCAACGAGGCCACTATCCGCCCCCTGCTCGACAGTATGTCATGGGTCTTGATCTTCGCCATTCCGCTCCTCACTATGCGAGTCCTCTCCGACGAATTCGCATCGGGAACGATTGAAGCATTGATGACCGCCCCCGTGACCGATGTCGAAGTCGTCCTCGGCAAGTTCCTCGGCGTGCTCGCCTTCTACCTGACCCTCCTCGTCACCACCCTGGTGCATGTGTTCTTGCTCCTTCGCTACGGCGGCAGCGATTTACCCGCGATCCTCTACGGCTATGTCGGTATGATCTTGCTCGGCTGCCTGTATGTGTCCGTCGGCGTCTTCGCCAGCGCGCTCACCAAGCATCAACTCGTGGCCGCTCTCATCGGGATGGGCGTCCTCTGCCTCTTCAGTCTCGTGGTGGATTCGTTCGCCTCATGGAAAGGCGGCCTCTGGCGCAGCGTCCTCAGCTACGTTAACATCACCCACCATTTCCAGGATTTCAGCAAAGGGATACTCGACACCAAGGCAATTGTTTTCTTCGTAAGTGGGACGGCGTTCTTCCTCTTCCTGGCCGTCAAGATGCTGGAGTCCCGACGATGGCGATAAACACAGCACAGAGCCCTGCCGATACGGCGGGTACGAAACGATTCAGCATTGGGGCGAACGTGGTCATCGCCATCGTCGCGGCCGCAATGCTCACGGTGGCGCTGAATTGGATCGCGGCCCGCAAGTCCTATCGCCGCGACGTAGCCGCCACGGGGAACTACGGCCTCTCCGATCGTAGCAAGCAAATCCTAAACGGCTCCAAGGACGAGATTTTGATCTCGACCCTGTACATGCCCGCCGAGGACGATCAAAAGCAGCGCGACTATATCCAACGCCTTGAGGATTACTGCGAAGAAATGACGCGCTTCTCCAGCAGCGTCAAAGTCACCCAGGCCGCTGGACCCATGCAACGCGAAAAGCTGGTCAATCGCATCAGCCAAACCTTCGGCGGTGAGGCCGGCAAACACATTGAGGCCCTCGACACCTTCGCCAAACTCCAGACCGACCTCAAAGCCGACCTTGAGCAACGCATGACCAACGGCAAACGACTCATGGATACGGAGTCGTGGCTCGGCGACTTCCCCGTCTTCGCCAGCATCGTCACCACGCTCAAGGCCGACCGGGATTCACTGCAAAAAGCCGCCGACGAAATCAAAGACCTCACCCCCAAGGGCGGCATCCCCAAATACTCCGACGCGACGGCCAAAGTCAAAACGGCCCTCACCGACGTGAAGAGTCACATGGAAGCCATTTCCAAACGGTTGGCCGAGTTGGCTGTTCTTGCGGATGAAACCACCAAGGCCGATTCGAAGTACACGGCCATGCTCCGCGAAGTAGCGTCGCAGGCCAAGGTGATCGTCGCGCCGCTCCGCGATGCGGTAGGCAGCGAGGGTCAGTCAGCGTCCAGCATCGGTTCATCGTTGAAGAACTTTGCCGACAAAGGCACCGAGGTCGGTTCTGCCCTGGAAACGCTCACCGAGCGCGTCGATCAGTTCGCCCGCGCCTTCCCAATGGTCCGGCAACATCCAAACTGGGGCACCTCGGTCCAGATGGGTCCGATGGTCAGCCGCATGGAGATCGCCGAGGTCTTCCAGTCGGCGTCACAATCTCTGGCCAAGACGCGCCTGGTGATTCTCGGCGCGATAGACTCCAAGGATCAGGCCGAACTGGCCCGTGCCCTGTCGAGCGCTCAGCGCAGCGTCGCGGTCCTCGAGCAGAACATGGGCATCTGCGAAAAACTGCTCTCAGAACTTTCCACGAAATTATTCGCCCTCGACCCGGAATCAAAGGCGCTGCTCGATGGTGCCCGTAGCGGCACACTCTTCCAGGAACGAATCAAGGCCATCGCCGACCTCGACACGAAGATCGCGGCCCTTCCCGAGTTGAAGCTGGGCAGCGTGGCCGATCGGCTGAAAGAAGAGAACACGGTCGTCGTCGAGGCAGGCGGAAAGATTCGCGTCGTCGGGTTCAATGAGGTCTTCCCCATTCGCGAGAGCGTCGGCGGAGGCTCCTCGAAAGAAGAGACCTCCCGAAGTTTCAACGGCGACAGTGCCATCTCATCGGCAATCCTGGCCATCACCTCGGAAAAGCCCCTCGCAACAGCCGTCTTCGTCTCGTTTGAACCACAACCTCCGCAGCAGCAGCGAAACCAGTTCACGCCTCCACCGCAGCCCAGTTGGATTCCATCACAGCAGCTTTCCGAAGTGAAGAAGCGCCTCGAGGGGGCCAACTTCAAATCGCTTGACTGGAATATGGCGACGACCAAGGAAGAGCCAAAGGGAGAAGACGGCATCCCGAAGATATATGTCGTCCTGCCCCCGTCCCCCCCGGCCCAGCAGAATCCATTCCAACAGCAACAACAAATGCCGCAAAACGATTTCGGCGAGCCGCACCGCGAAACCATTCGTAAGCTCCTCGACGCCGATGCGAAGATGATCTTTCTCGCCTCCTGGGAAGTGCGCAGCGGCGGCTTCTTCGGCGGCCCTCCGACCACGCCCCCCTACGGATACAACCCGATCCTCGACAAGGAGTGGGGCCTGAAGGTCGAGAACAACCGCCGCATGGTCTGGGTCGAACCGGATCGACAAAAGTCGAACAGCTTCGGCATCATTCCGAAGAACTTCGTCCACATGCCGGCGATGGGATTTACCAAGCACCCGGTCGGCGCGCCAATGCAGGGAACTCGCCTGCTCCTCTCCGACGCGTGCAACGTCGTCGTCAAGAGCGACGCTCCCAAGGACGTATCCATCAAAAAAGTGCTTGAGCTGCCCAACCGCGAGAATTACATCGGCGCGACGATGACCGAGTTGATCCACATCATCGACGAGATTCAGAACCCCAACAGCGACGGCACGATCACACTCAAGTCGCCGCCGCACCACGGCCCCTACGACCTGATGCTGACCGCCGAACGCAAGGACGGCGACAAGGGCAAAGGCAAAATCGTTCTCTGCACCTTTGGGGCCGGCCTCCGCGACGAGTTTGTCACGCAAAAGGTCATGGGCAGCGGGACGCGATTGCGACTCGAGCCGGAGCCGACCGAGAACCTAGACCTCTTTGTGAACGCCATGTACTGGCTCTCCGGCAAGAACGAGTGGATTGCCCGCGGCCCCGTGCCGGTTCCCCGCGTCCTGCCGATCGAGCCGAACGAGGCCCGCATGATGCGTCTCGTCGTTTGGGGCGTCTGGCCGGCCCTCGTGTTCGCCCCCGGCATTTTCCTCTGGTATGTTCGCCGCCGGTGAAATGCCGCGCGCGATTGATGATGATTCCTTAAACCTCAACGCCTCATCGCAAGAGCCATGAATCAGAAGACAACAGTAGGATTGGTGATTGCCCTCGTGCTGGCAGCCATCGGCGTCTGGTGGGCCGAGTCCGGCGGCAATGCCCCCACGGAAAAGACCGCGTCCGGTCCCAAGGCCCTGTTTGATCCGCCCCTCACGGACGTCGCCGAGTTTGAATGGATGCAGGAAGGTTCCCCGGCGCTAAAGCTCGTCATGGAAAAGGACAAGTGGCGCTTGACCGCGCCGGTGGCCGGATCGGCTGAGCACTTTGTCGTCAATGGGGATGTTGAAAAACTCAAAGGCCTGAAGTATTCCACCGCTTATGCCAAGAACAACTCCGACCGCCCCACCGATGAAATGGCGGGCCTTCAGAAGCCGACACGCACCGCCAAGCTCACCGACAAGGCCGGCAAATCGGTCGTCATCAAGATTGGCACGCGTCAGTCGCTCTCCAGTAAGACCTATGTTCAAAAAGATGGCGACGACTCCATCTATCTCGTTGACGCCGATCTCAACGCCGAGCTAAAGCACGGCCTCTCCGACTATCGCGGCAAAAAAGTCTGCGAGTTCACCCCGACCGACGCGATCCGCGTCGAAGCCTCTGGCGACACGCAATACGCCTTCACCGGCGGCATGGCCTCGTGGACGATGGAAACCCCATTCAAGGCTCGCGGAGATCGCACGGCCATTGCCAACCTCGTGCGCGCCGTGTCGCAGCTCTCCGCGGATCGTTTTGTCGAAGACGACTCGAAATCGTTGCGCCCCTACGGCCTCGATAAGCCTCGCTTCGTCATGACCGTCCAGACCGAAACAAAGACCCCCAAGCCGATGCCCGCCCCCCCAGCCTCCGCACCCGCCGAACCGCAATTCGACGTGGCAAATCACAAATACAAGATCGCCTTCGGAGCAAGCGCCGACGACAAAGTCTTCGCCATGCTGCTCGATCCGGCCGGCCCGGCGGTGTTTCAAGTCACCGAGGCCGTGTTCAAACAGATCGCCGTCAAACTCGACGACCTGCGCGACAAGTCCATCTGCGACGTGGAACCGATGAAGGCCCAAAAAGTCACGGTCTCCTCTCAAGGCGAATCCATCACCCTCGCCAAACAAAACGGCGCATGGACCATTAGCTCCGGCTTGCAGGGCAGCGGAGCCTCCTCAGCCGATACGACGGCGGTCGAGGACATGCTGAAATCGCTCAAAGACCTCAAAGCCATCGGATTCGAGGCAACTGAGTCCTCCATTCACGGCTTCGGTAGTCCACGGTCAACCATCGAAATCACCTGCGAAGGCCAACTGGAGCCGACGCGTATCACCGTCGGCGGCGTCACGGCCAGCAAGACGGGTGCCTACGTGCGAAACGACCGGGGTGGCGTGGTCGCCGTCGTAAAGGCCGACGCGGTGATGCCGCTGGTGGCCAAGCCGGTCGAGTTTCTCAGCCGCGACCTGATGCGATTCCAGCGCGAGATGGCGTCGAAAATCGAACTGGGCTTCCCCAAGTACAACGTGGTGGTTGCCAAAGATGGCGATGCCTGGAAGTTTACTTCGCCGGTACTGGGCAATGCCGAGACCAGTGCGGTCAACGCAATCCTCACCGACCTGGCGATGTTGCGCGGCCGCCGTGTGGTCGGCCTGTCGAAAGATGCCGCGAAGTTCAGCCTCTCACCCCCGACCGTGCGTGTCACCATCACGGTCAACAATCCGCCGAAGCCCAAGCCGACACCGCCAACCACCCAGCCCGGTCCCGATGCCGCGCCGGAATTGGAAGCCCAGCCTCCGTCGATATACGCGATCGACATCACCCGGATCGGTGACGTGGTTCATGCAATGGCCGTCGGCGGCTCGACAATTTGTGAGATTGACGGCAAGGTCATCGACGACTGCCTGATGGAATTGTTCGACACCAAGGTGGCCAACCTCGAAGCGTCGCAGGCCCGACGGCTGGCCCTGGATGGCATGGAAAAATTCGCATTCGAGAAATCTGGCGACACATGGAAGCTGCTCGGCGAGCCGACCTTCGGCGTGGACCCGGCCAAAATCACCGAAACCTTCACCACGCTCAACAGCATCAAGTGCGTCGAATATTCTCGCTACATGGGTGCCAAGCCCGGCGACTATGGCATGGACAAACCTCTCCTCTCCGTCACGGCCGAGTGCGAGGGTGGATCACCGATCACCCTGTTAATCTCCAGAAGCGGCCCCGAAAAGGGCGGTCGCTATGCCTGCGTGTCGTCCACCCGTGATCGCATCTTCGTCTTGAAGCAGGAGGACGTGGACAAGCTCACCAAGAAGGTCCAGGACTTCCAACGCGCCGGATGAGTTGACTAAATCGCGAGCGTGCGGGTACCTTCCCGCCTCGACACCGTACACTCGCACCCCGACGACCGGGCAGGATACACTTCATGCGAATCGAAAGCGGACCGACCACCGAGCGAAAGATCCGCACCACCCTCCTGCTACTCATGGTTGCGGTCTTTTCCGTCTGGTTTGGTTATGACGGCCTGATCGGCTGGCCGAAGCAAAACCACAAAGAGTTCCTCCAGCAAATCCCCCTCGATGAACGCCCAAAGGCATCGACCGGTCCCATTTATCCAGGCATCACCGAAATCTCCGTGGATGGTGCCAGGGCGGCACTCAAGGACGCGGTAACAGCAACCCAACAGCACGACGCCCTCGCCAAGTTCTTCGGCGGTCCCCCCACCTATGAAAACGCCGAAGGCATCCACTACTTCGGTGTCATTTATCGAGTGACCGCCCGCCTTCAGGGAGGCAAGATCGCCGAGGTCGACGGACGCCGCGGCCAACGCAGCAACTACGATCTGCTGTTCCAGAAGTTTCTCTCAGGAAGTCTCGGCGTCCTTGCCTTATACCTGCTATGGTTCGTCTCGCGCGTGCGCGGCACCCGGCTGGTTCTTGACGAGACCGGCCTCACACTCAACGGCGTCGGACCGGTGTCATGGGACGAGATTAAGGCCCTCGACACCTCACGCTTTCAGAAAAAAGGCTGGCTGGAGTTGGTCTACGGTGTCAACGGAGGCGAACGTCGAATGCGCCTTGATGAATACCACCTCGCCCGCTTCGACGATGTTATCGATGAGATTTGCCGTCGAAAGGGCTTCGAAAACCCCCTGCCCGTGAAGGAACCGGCGGCGACAGACCCCACATCGACCTAAGTAGAAACGCTGAGGTAATCCTATATGTCACCGGCGTCCCGCCGGCGCATCACAGGCGAGACGCCTGTTCCAAAACACACGATTCATTCTGCGGCTTTACAGAAAAGAGAGTGCTCCCCGTAGGGTCCCAGCTCTGATTCGTTCCGCAACTCGAAATCGTAACCCGCCCTATTCGCGCAGGCCCGCCGGGCGCATCGCTGGGGGCCAGATGGCTCGGAGCGAAGTGAGGATGGTTCTCGTCGCGAACGATTTGTTGAGGGTGTAGAAGTGGATGCCGGGGGCACCGCGTTGGAGGAGGTCGAGGCATTGGGCGGTGGCGTAGGCGACGCCCTGGCTGAGGACGGCGTCGTCGTTGTCCTTTAATCGGTCGAGTTCTTCGAGGAGGCTTGGGGGGATGGTTGCGCCGCACATCTGGGTGAAGCGGCGGACCTGTTCGACATTCGTGATTGGCATGATGCCGGGGATGATGGGGACGCCGATACCGGCAGCGCGGGCGCGGGCGACGAAGTTGAAATAGGCGTTGTTATCGAAGAAGAGTTGGGTGATGAGGAACTCAGCCCCGGCGTCGAGCTTGCGCTGGAGGTGTTGCAGGTCGAGCGCGAGATCGCGGTGGCCATCGGGGCGCACGCATTCGACATGGCCCTCGGGGTAACACGCGCCGCCAATGCAGGCGTTGGTGTTTTGTTTGACGAAGGCGGCAAGTTCGTTGGCATAGCGGAACCCGTCGGCGGCGGGGATGAAGGCTGTCTCGCCTTTGGGCGGGTCGCCTCGGAGGGCGAGGATGTTCTCCACGCCGGCCGTGGTCAGCCGTTGGAGGATGGCGGCGATCTCTTCACGCGAGGAGCCGACGCAGGTGAG
>JBBTET010000037.1:0-57185 GCA_038042195.1 Planctomycetota bacterium
CCTCGTTTTGGTTCAACTATCGACGACTCAGACATCGTTCATCACCCAGTGACATTATACCCGTTGCGAGGTTCGTCGCAGGGCGAGATTACCGAGTTGGCCGCAGGCGGCCATGGCACTTTGGCCCTTGGTACTGCGGCGGAAGGCGAGTTGGCCGGACTGCATGAGGATGGTTTGGAACTCGTCGCAGGCGGCTTCGGTGGAGGTCTCGAAGGGGGAGTCTTCGCGCGGGTTATACGGAATGAGGTTGACGCAGGTGGGAAGGCCGGCGAGGTATTCGGCGAGTTGGTGGGCGTGGTCGGGATGGTCGTTCACGCCTTTGATGAGGACGTATTCGATGAGGACGTGGCCGCCGGCGCGGACGGGGTAGGCGGCGATGGCGTCGCGGAGCATGGCCATCGGCTCGGTGCGGTTGATGGGCATTATCTGGGAGCGGATGTCGTCGTTGGGGGCGTTGAGCGAGACGGCGAGACCGAGCCGGCGCCAATTCAGGGCGGCGAGCTTTCGGATGCCGTCGCAACGGCCGACGGTGGAGACGGTGATTCTGCGGCGCGGGATTTGGTTGGTGGTGGGTTCGTTGGTTGAAGGGGGCAGTTTACCGGCGAGTGCGACATTGGAATCGTACCGACTCACCATCGGTGCCTCAATTGGGCTGCACAGACTCATAGTCTGTACCACAGGGGATGTGATAGTTATTTTTGACTGGTCATCGTGCAGGCGACGGATGGATTCGATGACGTTGTCGAGGTTGTCCATCGGTTCGCCCATGCCCATGAAGACGAGGTTGCGGATATAGGCGCCGAAGTGATCACGGGCAGCGCGGACCTGGCCGATGATCTCGTCAACAGTGAGATTTCGCAGGAGGCCCATCTGGGCGGTTTGGCAGAAGGTGCATCCGCGAGCGCAGCCGATCTGGGAGGAGACGCAGAGGGTTCTCCAAGTGTTGTCGCGCGTGCCCATGGGGATGATCACGGATTCGATTTCGTAGTGGTCGCCGGTGCGCTGGCAGAACTTGATGACGTCGCCGTCGCGCGTGATGCGGCTGACGGGGAGGTAGTCCGTCGCGGGGGGATCGATGGTGAGGAGGGCGGTCATCGCGAGGGTATGTTACCGCGTGCGGGTGTGTTGGGAGAAGGTGGACCGTGAAATCGAACTCCACTTGACAGCACGCCTAGTATGGTGTATATTTATAATGAGCATGGACGCCCCCTCACGGCACGCATTAAGGATTATCCGGCAATGCGTGGATGCCGAGCACTACCGCCTCCTGCCGCACTTTCGTCAGCGTATGGCGCAGCGAGGCTTGGTCTGGCCGGACCTGTTGGCGGTCTTGGAGGATCCGGCCCAGGTGCGAGCCGATGGGCACGACCGATACCATCGGCCGAAATGGATCGTATCCGGCACGGCACCTGACGAACTGCCGGTCGAGTTTGTCTGTGTGATCGACGAAGACGACCAAGGCAATGTGACGGTGTTCATTACCATTTACTGAGGACGACATGGCGACTGCGACGGTGAAGAAACGACGACGCGGGCGACGACCGGCCCAGCAACTTTCGCGGCCGGATTATCCCTTCGTGATGAAGCTGGCCGACGGGCGACGACTGTTCATCGAAATCCCCGGACGCTTGATGACGGAAGATCGCGGCGGCGAGCCGGCGTTTCTTCCGGGGGCGGTCAAACTGATCGACCAAGCACAGGTTCTCGCCATGTCACTGGACACGTTTCGGGCAGGCCCCAGCCCTGGATACATCACGACGCTGCGCGAGGCGCTGGGCATGACGCAACAGGAGTTTGGCGAGAAGGTGAATGTGGACAAGATGACGGTCTCACGGTGGGAGCGCGGCACGGTTCGTCCCAGCGTCGAGGCGCTGAAGCGGATCGAGAAATTGCGACGCGGGGCGGTGCGTCGCGGCGTGTCGATCCCCGGATGACGGCGTTGGTGCCGCATGGCACAGCGCTGCGAATCTTGACGAGGGTGGGCATCGCGTATAAGAATAGGTGCGGCAAATCGAGTGGTTTGCCCACGCCCGGCCGCGTGCCCGAGTGGACTAAGGGAGCGGATTGCAAATCCGTAATTCGTCGGTTCGAATCCGACCGCGGCCTTTGATTTCTGGTTCTTTTTGTATTACCCGCGAAGAGGCAAGCTGGTTTCTGAGATTGCTCGGATAGGGGCGGAACAGGCACGACGTGCTTGGTGGCGGAATATGGAGAGCATGCAAAGCGCAAGGATGGCTAAGGACGATGGTTCGGGGATGGTGACGACGAAGACGCCGGAGGTGCCATCGGTGAAGGCGATGCGGAAGGCGGCTTGATTGTTTTCGTTCAGGCCAGTGGGGAGGCCGTCCTGGCCGCCGCTGGAAAATGAACGGGAACCCAAGTTGTCAGATAGCCCGATCGAATCTACTTCTTTCATTACACCTGATCTTACTTCAATTAACTGCCTAGATAACACGATGGGGTACAGGGTTCCATCGTCTGGATTTGCGGCCCAGTATCCGGAACGATATATTCCATTGTCAACGGTGGTCGCGTAAAAGACGGTGGTTCCGAGGGCATTGATCGAGGCCTCCCCCCACAATTCCATGAAGGTGGCGCCTTGGCCCAAGCCTGGTGCCTCCATACCGGTTCGGACCAGGAGCTTTAGGAATCCTTGGAGGTCTTCGGCCCAGAAGCCGTCTTTGTTTGCAGGCGTCACACCCGGGCCGGTTAATTCCGCGCCAAAGACGACCTGACCGCGACCGTTGATGGCGGGAAGATTATCACCAGTATTAGAAAAAACGACGCCCGGCTCCGTGCCGGGTGCATGGGTCAGACTGGTTGATGCTAGGTGCCGTATCTTGCCGTCATCGGCGTCCCAGGCGAGCACGGACGTGTCATCGCCACCCAATGCCCACGGGCGCACCTTCACCACTATGTCGCCCTGGTCATTGACTTTTGGATAATTCGAAATAAGAATGCCGCCAGATGACCACTCAGGGATGGACAAAGTGGTTGGAAACACCAATCGGGCCGAGTTTTCAGCAACAGACCATACGCCGGACGAGGATCCTGCCGATGCGAGTATGGTGACACGACCGTAACGATTGGCGGACGGGGAAAACTGGAGGGAACTAATGTCATCGAAGATGGTACCGGCAGGATGGCCAGGCACTTGCCCATCCACCAACGTACGCGCCGTAATGTTGTCCTCCGTGCCGGTCCAAATGCCCCTGGATTGCGTGTTTAGAAATCCCGGAAACGCAAATACACCGTTACGACTGACGCTTGGGGAATGAGAATAACCGTCCCACCCGCCAAAATAGATGAAATTCGTTCCGGGCGGTGTGCCTGGTGCTTGCGCTCCGCCGCGTGCGACGACATGCTTGCTACCGCCGCGATTGGAAATGTAGCCAGGATTGAGTCCATTAATAGTTTGGAAGATAACGTCTCCGTCATCCGTAATTCGCGGGCCGCTGTCCATGTATGTGAACGGGCCAAACCCGGGCAACGCATCGTTATATTTCGCAACGAGGGCCAGCCCTCCCGTGCTGTCGGACCAAATTGACTTGTCAACACAGTTTGTCTGTGCAAGGAAGGCAACCTGGCCAAACTTGTTGATGGCCGGGCCGGGCTGAAAATAGCTGTTTTGAACATCAGGCCCCAAATGGCCGAGTGTTTGTCCAGAGTGAGTGCCAGGACATTCATCGGTGGAGAGGGCGACGGTGCGGATGGACAATTGGGCTGTAGAGAGGGAGGGAGTCAGGAAGAGCAACAGAAATGTAAGGGCCTTGTGGTGCATAAGGGCCTCCATCATTTGGAATCATAACGGATCACTGCGGACCAATACAAGGGGCTGTGGTATCGATGAATCCGTGAAGAAAGACGCCCGAGTCACGGAGCCTGTGCGGTGGAGTGGATCAATATGCGCCGCGGGCGGAGAGGACGGCGGGGATGGTTTTTATGATGATTTGGAAGTCGAGGGCGAGGCTGCGATTGCGGATGTACCAGACATCCAATGCCAGCCATTCGTCGTAGGGAATTTCGGTGCGGCCGCTGACCTGCCAGAGGCAGGTGATGCCGGGTTTGACGCTGAGGCGGAGGCGCTGCTCGGGGGTGTCGGTTTGGACTTCGTCCAGCGGGAGCGGGCGCGGGCCGACGAGGGCCATGTCGCCGGTGAGGACGTTCCAGAATTGCGGCAACTCGTCGATGCTGGTGCGGCGAATCCAGCGGCCGACGGTGGTGACGCGGGGGTCGTTCTTCATTTTGAAGCAGGGGCCGGTGGGGAGGTGGTTGAAGTTCCGGAAGAGGACTTTGTCGTCGTCGGCACCGCTGTACATGGAGCGGAGCTTGAGCATCATGAAGGCCTTGCCGTCGCGGCCAGCGCGGGCCTGGCGGAAGAAGATGGGGCCGGGGGAGGTGAGCTTGATGGCGAGGGCGGTGAGGAGAATGATCGGGGAGATGATGACGATGGCGATGCCGGCTGCGGCGATGTCGATGGTGCGACTGATGAATCGATAGAGGCGCTCGGACTTGGGCGGGGCGAGGACAGCCTGGCGGGCGATGGTGCGCGCGGCGGCCCCGCGAGCCGGGAGGGCGAAGCCCGCGTCGGCGGTCGTGGCGGTGAGGGCCACGGAGGTTGCTTTGTTGGGTTGGGCCGCCATTGTCAAACCCGATGCGTTACGGGGCTTACTCCTTTGTTGATTGATTGTGCCTGTGTGTGACTTGATTGCTTCATGCGCCAGCGAAGCGTATTCCAGATGAACTTCGGGTTGCCGACGAGGTAGCGGCGCGATTTTCCGATTGGGTCCATTGCTAGGCGGAAGAGCCATTCGAGTCCGAGGCGGCAGAGCCATTGGGGGGCGCGGCGTTCGCGGCCGGCGAGGTAGTCGAAGAGTGCGCCGACGCACCAGTGGAGCGGGGCATTGATTTTGTGGCCGTGGTCGGCGAGCCAGAGTTCCTGTCGCGGGCTGGACATTCCGACGGCTAAACAATCGGGGGCGGCGGCGTTGATTTTGGTGATGATCTCGTCGGAGCGCGTGAGATCGAAGTGGCCGGTGTGGGTGCCGACGATTTTGAGATTGGGGTAGACGGTTCGTAATGCTGCGGCGGCTTTTTCGGCGGTGCCGTCTTGGCTGCCGAGGAGAAACATGGAGAGGCCGTCGGCGGCGCAGCGCTGGGCGAGCACGGGGAAATAATCCATCGCGGTGATGCGACATGGGAGGCGGCGCTCGGCGAAGCGGCTGGCCCAGACGACGGATGCGCCGTCGCAGTAGAGGAGGTCGCAGTCGGTGAGGGCGCGGCGATAGCGATCATCGGCGCAGGCGAGGTTGACGGTGTGGGCGTTGGCGTAGCAGGCGAAGGTGCGCGTGCCGGCCTTGGCGCGCGAGATGGCGGCGTCGATCAGGCCGTTCATGTCGAACGGGCGGATCGGGAGGCCGACGACCTCGATGGGTCGGGGCAGATCGCTATTTGCCGGCGTGGTGAGCATGTTCTCCTTTCGTGTTTATGAGTAGCGAGTCGTAGAGGTTCATGTAGTGGGCGGCGATGTCGCGGACGTGGAAACGGGTGTCCACGGTCTGGCGCGCGGCGATCGCGAGTTGGTTGGCGAGATTCGGGTCGTCGAGCAACTGGGCTAGCGCGTCGGCTAAATCGGTTGGGGCCTCCGGGCGCACGAGGAGGCCGTTCTCGCGGTGGGTGATGGCTTCGGGGATTCCACCGACGGTGGTGGCGACGATGGGCTTGGCGGCGGACATGGCTTCGAGGAGCGCGTTGGGCATGCCCTCGGACTTGGACGGGATGCAGACGATGTCGCAGGCGGCGAGGTGGGGCCAGACATCGTCGGTGAACCCGGCGAGGCGGACGATGCCGGTGACGTTGCGGGCGTGGATACGGGCCTCAAGGTCGGGGCGTTGGGGACCGTCGCCGATGACGGTGAAGCGGGTGTTTGGATGGGTGTGATGCAGGATCGCGGCGGCATCGATGAGGGTGTCGATTCCTTTTTCGTAGCTGAGTCGGGCGATAGTGAGGATGTTTGGATTCGTCGTGCGCTCAAGCTCTTGCGTAGCGCGGCTCGTTGCAGGTGGTTCGATGCCGGGGTGGATGACGGTGATGTCGTTGGGGTCGATGTCGATGCGGGTGATGAGATCGTTTTTGACGGCGTTGGAGACGGCGAGCAGATGGGTCGGCAGCGCGGCGCAAGCGAGGTCGAGGAGTCGGTCGGCGCGACGCTTTTTCGATCGGCGATATTGTCCGACGGCGTAGACGGTGGAAATAATGACGGGCACGTTGGCCCAGCGCGCGGCGGAACCGGCGAAGAGGTCGGCGCGGAGCAGGTGCGTGTGAACGATGTCGGGTTGGACCTGTTGGATGATGGTCTTAGCGCGGAGGATGGCGCGGGGGTCGTGTTCGCCAGGGGAGTTCAGGTTGAAGGTTTCGACGCCAAGGGATTCGAGCTGCTCACGGATGTGGCCGTCCTCGTAGAAGGCGGCGACGAAGAGCTTGTAACGCGCGGGGTCGAGGTGGCGCGCAAGCTGGACGAGCCACTTGGTGTCCGTCTTCACGGCGAAGGTGGAGACGAAGTGGAGCAGTCGGCGCGGGAGGACGCCACAGTCCGGGTGAGGAACAGAGGACACGCTTCTAAGCACCCCTCAGTACAAAGTTTACCGCGAATGGGGAGGGTCAACAAGAAATACGGATACAGTGCCTTGGTGGACGTTTTTCATGCTTCATCGACCCCACCCTAACCCTCCCCTTATCAAGGGAGAGGGAATAGGAACGGGACTTCTCATTATTGTACGAAACCGTCGCTGGGACTGAATCGAACGAGGCTTTCGCACGGTTGTCAGCAGGTCCGCGAATCGCTCGGCCATTCGTTCGAGACTGTAGTCGCGTAGGACACTGGCTCTGGCTTCATCGGATAACGACTGTCGCAACGATGCGCTTTGCCCCAACTCGATGAGTGCATCGGTCAGGGAGGCCACATCCGCCGGTCTAATCAGGAGACCGGTGCGGCGATGTTCCAAGAACTCGGGGAGACAGCCGGTATTCGGACCTATGAAGGCACACCCCGCTGCGGCGGCTTCGAGCATGGTGACGCTGAAGCATTCGACTTCGCTGCATAGGCAGGAGATGTCGAGGCCGGATAACAATTCGGGGATGTCAGAGCGCGGTCCGAGCAGGCGAAGTGTTTCGTGGTCAAGGCCGGACGCGGCGGCGGCGGCTTGGACGGCGTCGCGATTGGGGCCGTCGCCGATGATGAAGAATCGGAAGTGTGGATGGGTCGCGGCGATCCTGCGGGCGGATTCGATGAAGACGTCGTGGCGTTTTTCGCGGCGCAGGTTGGCGATGATGCCGATGGCGACGTGATGATCGTCGAGGCGGAGACGACGGCGGGCCTCGGCGCGGGAGACGCCGTGCATGAATCGGGCGAGGTCGAGTGCATTGGGAATGACACTGATTCGGCCGGCGGGGACTTGTTCGTGACGAATCATGGCGGCACGGTGGCGAACGCCGAGGGCGACGTAGGCATCGACGAGCCGATAGAGGGCGCGGTTGGGGCGCTCGAAGTGATGGCGGCCGGCTTCAGGGAACCAGTGCGACCAGACGACGATGGGGATGTCGCTTAGACCTGCGGCAAGGGTGGACCAAAACATGCGGTCGCCGCCGCTGTGGGCGACAACGAGGACATCGATGGCGTGTTCATCAAGGAGACGGCGAATACGCGGGATGACGGCGGCGTCGGTTTTGTGGTGGAGGAGGTTCTCGAAGACGGGGATGCCGGCGGTGCGACAGTCGGTGGCGAGGGGGCCGGCGTCTTTTAGGCAGAGGATGAAGGGTTGAATGTTATGGGTTGGGAGGTGGCGGACGAGGTTGACGAGCATGAGTTCGGCGCCGCCGGGTTCGAGTCGGTTGGTGACGAAGAGGACTCGGCGGAGCGACCGCAATGTGACTTGCGGTGCTTCGTGCCGCAGTTTACCCGCCGCGGCGGGTGCCTCTGTGCCTTTGTGCCTCTTTGCTTCGCGGAACCACTGGAGGATGCCGTCGGCCATGCCGCGGAGTTCGAGAAGATGGGCGCGGCGGTTTGCGCCGAGGGACCAGAGTAGGTGCATGGCGGCGAGGACGATGAAGCTCCAGGCAATGGCGAGGTAGTGGCCGGGGCCGAGGTCGCAAGTTTTGTGGAGGATGTAGAGGTAGTTGTGGGTGGTCATGAAACCGAGGCGGCGGCTGTCGGTGCGGGCGGAGGATTCGCGACGGTGGATGACGCGGGCGCGTTTGGATTCGATGAGCCAGTGGCGCGGGGCGAGGCGGTAGCCCATTTCGCGGTCTTCACCGAGTGCGTAGGTGGTGAGGGATTCGTCGAAGTGCTCGGCGAGGACGACATCTTTGCGAAGGGCCATTGCCGCGCCGGAGAGCCAGCGGGCGCGCGTGGCGATGTTGGAGTGAGCCAACACAGCGGGAGGCGGCGTGGTGGGTTTGCGGCGCGGGGCGATTTTCCACCAGCCGGCTAGACGGTATCCAAGTTGGTAGAGACGCGAGGAGGGTGAATCGAATGTTGGTTCGATGACGGTGGCGGTGACGGCGGCGATGGTGGAGTCGGACATGAGGCGCGTGATTTCGGCGATCACGATGGGATCGCAGGTCACGTCGTCGTCGAGGAAAAGTAGAAGGTCCCCTCTTGCGAGGGTGGCGGCGTGGTTGCGGGCGGGGGTGAGACCGGGGCGGGGGTTCTTTTCGATACGACAGGCGATGCCGTGGACGCGGCAGTTCTCGATGATGGAGCGAGCGGTCGATGTGGGTAGTTCGCCGTCGTCGATGATGAGTAGTTCGTCGGGTTTTTGGGATTGTGTCCAGATGGAATCGAGGGTCGTCATCAGTGAGTCGGGACGATTGCGCGTGCAGATGACAATGGAAAGCGTTGGCAGCGCTTCGTGGTGCGAATGTTGATTGTTTGTGGTGGACATGGGCGACGGCCTCGCTAGCGCTTGCGGTGTTTGAGGCCGAGGGTGGGCATGTGGCCGATCGTGCCGAGGACGTATCCAGTGAGGCGACGACGTTCGGAGTCGCTGAAGATTAGTTGAGTTTGGAAAGCGATGATCAGCACGACAAGGGTGCCGATGCCGAGAATCCACGGATTCATGGCGAGGAGGCCCGCTGAGAGGATGACGATGTAGGTGCCGCGGTCGAGCTTGGTGCATTCAGCATGGATGAGGATGATGCAGAGTAGGAGGGCCGTGGCGATGGCGAAGACGCCGCACCATGCGGCGTTGCCGAGGCCCATTGGATCGGAGAAGCCGGTGGTGAACCACGGTGACATCGTGGTGGCACACCACTTCCATGCTGCGAAGTCGCGGGTGATGAGGAAGCCGGGGCCTGCGAGCCAGAAGGCGTAGAGAACGTTGGCGGCGACGCCGACGGCCCAGGGCCAGAAGAGGTGGCGCGTCTTTTCGATGAGGTGGAAGTGGATGGGGAGGAAGGCGAGGAAGGAGCCAATGAGGAAGAAGAGCAGGTGCAGCGGCAGCACGTCGGCGCCGGGGAGGTAGCGATCGTCGAAGAGATGCATGATCCAATTCTTGCCGAGGGCGGCGATGGTGCAGAGGATGAGGAGGGCGAGGCCGCTGCCCCGAAAGGCGAGGGAGAGTTGTCGTTGGGCGGCTTCTCGGCCGCGACTTTCCCAGGTTTTTGTGACGGTGGTCATGACGACGGTGACGACGGCGACCGCGCCGATGAGGATGAATTGGCCGATCTGACGCGGCGCGCTGAAGACGGCGACGGCGACGTGGCCGTAGATTTTGTTGAGATACCAGACGGGGTAGTAGACGAGAATCTGCCAGGTGATTCCGGCGAGGGTGGTCCAGACGGAGAAGCGAAGCAACATGCGTGCCCACGGGGAGCTGTCTGAATTGAGGGATTGAGCAGTCCAGTTGCGCAGAGTGCCCACAAAAAGGCCTCCGAACCAGGCGACGGGGATGGCGAGCGAGAGGCCGTACATGGCGGTCATGGTGATGGCGGCGCGGTGATCGAAGTAGACGGCCACCGCGCTGGCGCCCAAGAAGATCACGGCGTGGGCCATTTCGATGACGGCGACGGCGCGGAACATTCGCAGTCCTTTGAAGACGGCGAGCAGGTAGAAATAGAGAATGACGAGTCCGGTGACACCGGCGGAGACCTGGGCGAGTTCGGGAGCATCGCGGCCAAACTCTTCTCGGAGTCGCGGGTCGGCGTAGACCTGGCCGTAGAAGAAGTCGCCGAGGTATCGTGAGAATAAACAGATGAGGCCGACGGCGATTCCGGTGATGATGACGAGAAGGACGAAGGATCGCCAGGCGAAGGCGCGAAGCGAGCCGCGCGTTTCGTATTGAGGGACGTAGCGGGTGATGGCTTCGTTGAGTCCGAGGGAACAGAGGGGCGTCAGGACGTTGATGGCGAGCAGGACCATGTTGAGCAGGCCGAACTGCTGCTGGAGCATCCACCGCGTGAGGAGCAGGACGCGAAGAAAGTTGATGAGACGGACGGCGACGGTGGCGGGCAGGTACATGCCCATCGCTTGATCGAGGCCGGAGTTGCCGAAGAGGCCGCGCGGCGCGTTGGGGTCGACTACCGATGCGACCGAGCCGTGCAGGTTGACGGGCCTGGGCGGTTCGTGGCTGGAGTTATGAGCCGGGATGTCCACATCGGCCTTCACACAGCGCCCCCGGGCGAAGCGGAACGAGTTGCAGTTCGCGGCGAGCCTGACGCGAGGTTGGGACGCCGAGGGATTATACCCGGCCCCGTGGGTGACGGTCGGCGCGGCGCGGGCCGTGGGCCGGTTGAGTCTGAGCGGCCCATCGGCGGATAGCCGGGGCGGGCGCGAATCGGCACGGGGCTGAGCAGCATGTCGAGAGCGACGGGGATGGCGCTAAGGCCGAAGAAGAGGCTATTGGCGAAGGGGTTGTCGCTGGTTTCGCGGAAGGTGCCGTCGATGAAGTAGGCGGTGGTGAGAATCCAGTAGAGCACGAGGAGATCGCGGCTGATGAGGCCGGGGGCACCGGGGGGGAGCTTCTTGTATAGGCGAACGCTGAAACGAATCAGCACGATCATCATGACGAGGTAGAGTGTCACACCGATGACACCTGTTTCGGCGGCGATGGAGAGGAGGTTGTTGTGTTCGAGTGCGGTGGTGCCGAAGGCGTAGAAGGGGCTGGAGGGATCGCGCGCGAAGTTGGGCGCGAAGTCGCGGAAGTGGCCGAAGCCGAGTCCGAAGAGCGGGTGTTCCTTGAGAATCTCCCAGGTCATTTGGGCGAGGCCGACACGGAGCAGGATGGGTTCGGTGTCGGTGAGTCCGCCCTTGGCGCGGTCGGAGGAGAGGAAGTTGTCCATGTTGATGACGGCGACGAGGAGGGCCAATGAGACGAGGAGGCTGACGCTGACGATTCGGGTGGTTCGTCGGCGCGAGTATGCTGCCCAGATCATGGCGCAGAGCAGGAAGGAGAGCCAGACGGATCGCGTCTTGGTCCAGAAGATGGCCGGGAGCATGGCCGCGTTGATGAGGTAGAGCAGCCAGCGGAAACGATGGACATTGCGAGCGAGCACGAGGTTGTTGAAGTAGCAATAGACGAGGGCAAGCCCCATCGCGGCGGACATGACGAACGGGCCGCGAACGCGACCCCAATGGATGCCGACGCTGGAGTCGTTTATGAAGCGGGGCCAAATGAGGGCGGCAATGTCGAACTGTTCGCACCAACCGGTGAAGGTGAGGTAAACGGAGAGGCCGGCGAAGAAGAGGCTGAGACGACGGAAGTCCAGTTCCTTGTGGAAGCCGTGGAGGACGACGCCGAAGACGACGAAGGGGAAGATGTAGCCGCCGATAAGTCGGTAGTGGACGCTGACGACGGAACGGGTTTGGAAACCGGTGACGTAGGCCGAGAAGAAGAAGTAGGCGGCAACGGCGAAGAGGATGCCGCTGATCGGCCAAGCGGAGCGGAAGTTCACACGACCGATGGTCCACATCGAGATGAAGAGCATGGCGAGGACGACGATGCCGATTCGGGGAATGGTGAGTGAGAAGAAGAGCGGCACCTGCATACGCCAGAACTCTTCGTGCAGGGCGATGAGGGTGATCATCCAGAGGCAGAAGGCCATGAGGAGGTCACCCTCGATGGTGTAGAAGGCAAAGGCGACGAGTCCGCCGATGGCGAGCCAGAAGATCAGGAGGGCATCGCCGGAGAGGTCGGTGTAGTTGAACATGCCCAGCCCGGCGAGGATGAGGGCGAGTGCGACGAGCACGATGGAGGCGGGGATTCGTTGTGTGGAAAGGGCGTGCACGGGTGTCCTGTTCTTTCGGGCGACGAAGCCGCGCCGTCATAGAAAACATCGGCGATGGCGGGCGGATGGAATAGTTAATGCATCGCGCGCGACAGCGCTCGGCAAGCCTTCCGTCGCGGCGGATGTACCACGCGGCTAAACGGAGAATGGATCAGGTCATGCGATAGAGGAGGCTGGGGATGGGGTCGCTTCGCAGGTTGAGGACGAGGCCGAGGCAGCGGACGCCGGCGATGTCGAGGCGTTTCTTGGCTTCGGCGACGGTTTCTCGCGGCGTCTCGCTGGCACGGACGACGAGTAGCGCACCGTCGACCTGCGAGCCGAGCACCTGGGCGTCTGGGTAGGAATTTGCGCTGGCGGTGTCGATGATGGTGTGATCGAAACGCTCGCGCAATTGCGACAGCAGGGCCTTGACCTGGCGGCTTTTCAACATGCCCAGCGGCTGCTCGGCCAGTGCCCCGGCGGTGAGGACGTTGAGCGTGTTGCCATTTTTGAGGATGAGGGCGTGCATGGCGTCTTCGAGGCCGCAGGTGCCGCTGAGCACGTCGGTGAGGCCATGATTTGCGGTGATGCCGAGGACGTTGGCGACGCCGGGCTTTCGGATGTTGAAGTCGATGAGGCAGATGGAGAGTTCGCGGTTGGCCTCTGCGCCGACGATGGCGAGCGACGTGGCGATTTGGGTTGCACCATCTCCCCGACGCGCGGCCGTGACGACGATGGCGCGGGGGGCGGAGTGTTCGGCTGAGAAGAAGACGCTGCCCCAGAGCTGTCCTATTTCGGCTTCGGACTGGGGGCGAACGCGGCAGGTTGATTTTGAACTGGAGCCGTGGGCGACGGGAGAATGTCCGCCGGGCGTCGTCGCGGCTAATTCATCATCAATCAGGCCGATGGGAGAGACCGAGATTTCGTCGTCGATGGCTTCGGTGCCGTTGATCTTGCGAATTTCGTCGATGGCCTCGTCGATTTTTTCGACCTCATCGTCCCAGGCGAGGTCGACGGGACCTTCATCACCGGCGGGGCGTTTGGGAAGTTTTGGCTCGGGCGGCGGCCAGATTTGCTCCGGCTTGGGCGGATCGTCCCCTGGCTTTCGAGGGTCGGGCTGGGAGTTGAAAGGGTTGTCCGCCAAACGGGATTACTCCGTGGGACTCAGGTGTTTTACCTACCGAGTCTCTAGTCCGTTATTCGTTATCGGCATCATACGAGTCGATCATTCGTTCTGAAATGGGATATCAGAAACGAGGTTGAAGTGTGTCGTGTGGATCGGCGAAAGCTGCGCGGTGCCGGAGCGGTGGTAAGTAGTCACCCCCTTCGGAAGCGCTTGGGGCTAAACAAAACGACCATCGCTATGACGACAGGATGATTCGGCGGCCGCGCTTCTTTACGGAGCCGAGGACGGGGACGCCAAGGTAGCGTTCGGCGTCGACGGCGGAGCGAAGGGTGTGGTCGAAGTGGTCGGCCAGGAAGGCGAGGGTGACGCCGAGGAGGATGCTGACGGCGCAGGCCACAATGGTGTAGATCATGGTGAGCGGGACGACGGGGCGCTCGGCGTCGGGCATGGAGGCCTGGTCGAGTTTATTAATGGTGACGGCCTCGCGGGCGCGGAGGCGGTTGGACATGGCATCGATCTTATCTTGTTCGAGGCGCTCCATTTGTTTTTGGGCGACTTCAAAGTCGTTTTTCAGCCGGGCGTAGGAGGCGAGCTTGGCCTGGACCTTGCCGAGGTTTTTTGTGTAGCGGGTGATCAGTTCATCATTCGTTATTTTCTGCTGCTTGCGCGAGGCGACGCGCAGCTCGAGGCCGCGGGCGTGGGCGATGATCTGCGAAAGCATTTGCTTCTTGAGTCGGCCGATCTGCTCGCGAACGTATTGGAGGTCGCGGCTTTCATCGAGGAATTGGGTTTCGACCCGCGCTCGCTTGGTTTCGAGGTTGGCCATGTTCTTGGTCATTTCGACGAAGCCGGTGTTTTCACTCATGAACTCGGAGGCCACGGCATCGACGAGGGAAGACACGAGGTCGTCGGCGAGGGTGGCGATGAAGCCCGCCTCGAATGCTTTTTCCGGGAGTGTTTTCTTGATGGCGTCGTAGACGGCCTGATCCTTGGCAAGATCGAGGCTGAGGGAGGCATCGTTTTTGCGGACTTCGGAGAGGATGATCTGGTAGCCCTGCTCGGTGCCGCTCTTGAGGAGCTGTTCGAGGCCGGTGATGTCTTCGACGTTTGCCTGGATGAAGTCGTCGTAGGCCTTTCGACGAACGTCCAGTTCCCGGCCGAAGTTGGCGACGACGTCTTCCATGACGCGGAGGGCGGGGTCGTTTTGGGCGCGTTGCAATTCCTGGTAGCGAACGATGTACATGTCGGCGACGAGATCGGCGGCGTAATAGGCACGTTTGTAGGATTCACCCACGCGTTCGCCGGGCTGGTCGACGGTGATCATGAAGGTTTCGGTCATTCCGACCTGTTCGCCACCGGGGGTTTCGAGCTTGATGGACTTTCGGAAGTCGATGAGATCCCGTTGCTTGGCCGAAGCGTTTGCAACGGACTTACCACCCTCGTGGCCCATTAATTCCGCGACCTTTTTTGAGACTGGTTCACTCGTTAGAAACTCGTCAATCGCTTGCCGGGCATCAGCCACCGCGCCGCCGGCCGTCTGTTGGGCTTCATCCCACACCCCGCGCAGCTCATACCAGCGTTTTCGAAGATTGTTGTTTTCGGCAATGACCTTGGCTCTGGCAAGGACGAGGTCGGACATCAAGACCTGTTGCTGAGCCTTCACGAAGACTTCGAGAGCGCGTTCCCCGACGACTTCAGAGGTGATTGGGTTTTTGTTGGCGGGCCGCTTGTAGATGAGGCTGACCTGACTGCGGTATTTTCGCGGTGCCCAGTTCTCGCAGACGTACCATGTGCCGCCCCCACCGACGGCGAGGATGACGATCATCATGAACCAATGCGAAAAGAGAATGCGAACGATTTCACGAAGGGAACGCGTTCCGTATGAATCCATATCCTCACCACCATTATGCCGCAACGTCGCGGCCGACTATTCCATCGCACGCGCGGGCGTCCATGCCCGGCATCCCCACAACGGATTCAACTTGAAAGGACCGGCGCCCCCGGCTCGCCCGGAAGCGCCGATCCGCTATTTGCCTTACGGGCCGACCTGAGTATTCACATTCGGCCAACCCGGGGCCGACTTCGTCGTGATACCCGACGGGGCCTGGTAGGTCTGGTAGCCGAAGTTCATGCCCACGACTCCGCTGTACGGGAACACCGCCCGAACGCCGCGCGTGAAGACCTGATCGATCCAATCGGTTGCCTGCGCGAGGCTGGTCGGCGGGACGTAAATGATGTCCCCGTCCGCGAGATACATATCCCATCGGAATTCGCTGCCCTTGGGCACCCGTCCTTCCGGGGAGGCGGTGGTCGCGGTGAGAAGTTGGTTCATGTCGAAGACCACGGCCTGTGGAAGCGGCAGATATTGCCGACGAATCAGCAAAATCTTCGACTTCTCGGCGCGGCCATTGGGGCCGCCGCAGCGGATGAGGGCCTGGATCATGGTGCATGGCGCGGCGGACTGGAAGGAACCGGGCGAGAGGACTTCGCCCATGACGTAGATGTTCTTGGCGGCGAAGTCGAGGGTTTGCACGGTGACTTCGACTTCTCGGAGATCGTTCTCGACGTAGAGCTGGTCGAGGAGTTTCTTGGATTGATTGACGGTGCGGCCGGCGACCAGGACTTCTCCGACGTAGGGCAGGTCGATGGTGCCGTCGGGCTTGATGGGGACCAAGCGCGACTGACCGCGAGGGGCGGTGGTGATCGCCTTTTTCAGCTCGGTGATCTTCTGGTTGGCAGCCTCAACAACGACGGTGACTTCCGGCTCTTTGATGTAGCGAGAGTAGCCCTTGCGAAGTTGCTCTTCGAGGTCATTGGAGGTTCGACCGGCGGCACGCATCTGTCCGAGGAGGAGGCAGCGGATGTGGCCGTCGCCCTGAACGGTGAGCTTCTGATCGAATCGCTCCTGATAGGGGAACTGGAGCTTGATGACGTCTTCGATCTTCAATTCGTAGGGCGTCTCGGAGACGATGTTTTTCACTTGATAGATGATTTCAAGCACGTCGCCGGGGGAGAGGCGGTAGGGCGGGCGGTCGAGGAGGACCTCGGGAATGCCCTGCGCGTTGGACATCGGCTGGTACAGAGCCGGCGGCTCGGCGGGCGCGGAGTCGGGAATCCGGTGGTCGGTGCGCGAGCAGCCCGCGCCACAGGCAAGGGCAACAAGAGTGGAGATCAGTATTTTCTGAAGCAGGCGGTTCATCCGAGACTCCTCGTTGAGAGTGAAAGCATTACGTCCCCGGTTCGATGGTGGCCGCGGGGCTGCGGGATTTCACGGTGCGCAGGGCTTCCTGCGCCAGTTCGTATTTGGGATAGCTGCCCACACATACGGTGTGGAGGGTTTCGCCGAGTCGCTGGCGTTGTTCGACGCGAGCCGAGACACCGTTGCCTTGAAGCTTCTGGGCGAGCTTGTTAGCGGCTGCGGCATCACGAAACGCGCCGCATTGAATGACGTAGTAATCCCAGGGCCACTCGAACATGAGTCGGGCCTGGTTGGCGAGTGTGCTGTTGGGATAGCGTTGGTAAACGGTGGCGAAGGCCGGTCGTGCCTTGCGCCAGTCGCCGATGCGTTGCAGTGAGACGGCGTAACGGAATCGCACGAGGTCGGTCGGGGGCGTTTCGGGCATTTTCTTAAGGGCGGCCTCGAAGAAGTTGACGGCGTCCCGGTGATTGCCGGCCTCGAAGCACATCGCGCCGGCGGTGGCGTTGGCCCGGGCGGTGAGGTCGGCGTCGTGGGAGAGGCTGATGCACTTTTTCGCATCGGTGAGTGCGGCGACTTTGTTGTTCTGCACGGCGCGGACCTGGGCGCGGAGGTAGTAGGCCTCGGCGGACTGCTGGTATTCGGGGTATTGGCGGAGGATGTCGTCGAGCTTTGTGGCCGCGCCCTTGTACTCGCGATTGCGGTAGTCTTTTTCTGCTTCGGAGAGTTGATCGCGGGCAGGCGGGGGGAGTTCAACGCAGCCCACCACACTAATCAGAGCTGCGCAAATCAGAGCCGCGCCCGTCAGGAAGCGGGTTCCCTTGAAACGCCGCAACGCCACAAACGCACAACGCGTCCAACTCTTTTGAATCGTTGTATTTGAATCCGTTCGCATATCAGACGGCATCCTTGCGCAAGCCCGATCCGCGCGTCGGCGGGGGTCGGAGTCCGTCCTCTTATCGGAGTGCTGGTTTTAGGGTTTAGGTCAAAGCGGAGGCGAGGGGCAAACGCCGGAGCGAGCGGCAAAAAAATCGCGACCCGGCGTCCATGGTCCCGAAATAGGGTGCCGGTTGGGTTGCGAATGTGCCGCGCCCGGCGTTGTCGATACGACCGCTCGCTGCATCCGGAGTGACTCCCCGGAAAGACAATAGCCCAGGGGCACGTCAGACGCGCCCCGGGCACATTGACCATATTCCATAATTCCAATTCAACCACGACGGCACCGCCACCGCCGCCGACATCCAGGCCTTCGCCACCGCCATGCTGGCCCCGTGAGGCCGGATCACAGGCCACGCTTCACTCGACCTGACCGACGATAATTGCAGAGGGCTGCTCGCATTTGTTATGATGGTGCCGATGGTGATGAATGATGCCCCCCTCCCGATTCATCAATCGCTTTCTGACAATTTTGGGAGGAATCTTTTGGGTGGCGGGAGCGCCGATTCAATCAGCAATCGTTCAAGGGCAGGTGATTGCCTATGAGGGGAATGTGTTGCCTGAAAGCGACTTGCCCCCTTGGATGCGCGTCGCTCAAGGTACGCCGGCTCAACGTTGGTTCGACAACAGTCAATTCTGTCACTTAGTGGTTCTTGGACAGTTCGATGGGTACAAGCGTACTTTCGGTGAGCTTGCAGGCTCGCCGAGCTTCTATACGACATGGCGGGCATTGACCAACTGCCCTCGTACCGAAATGGACGGTGTGCCTTCAGGTGTCTCCCTCACGGCAGGCACCTCTTCCACTTTTCACTTTACTGTGACGACCGACCAGGTGCGTTTTATTCGCGACAACCCCATCGGACTCGTACAATACCGTGACATTACCCCTAATATTCACCACACCTACTACCTTGCCCTTCACAACGACCTCTCATACGAGTGGTACATTGATGGGGTTGTGGTTAATTCCGGCCAATACCCGAGTGCATTTCCAACAATTAATGCTCGACTAAACTGGTGGTCACGCTACTACCTAACCGAGCAAACCGCCCAATGGGACTACGTCCGCTACGGTGTCATCCCGCAAGACGCCAGCGGCGACTTCAACAACAACGGCACCATCGACGACACCGACCTCACCTACTTCATCGACTGCCTGCTCGGCCCCGACTACGACGCCGCCGGCCCCGGCTGCAAATGGGCCGACCTCAACTCCGACGGCACCGCCAACGCCGCCGACATCCAGGCCTTTGCCAACGCCATGCTGGCCCCGTGATCTCGCCCCAACCCCCGCCCCGACAACGACATACAACAAGTCACACCTCGCGCGAAGCGCTGAGCAAGATTAGTTAGGTGTATGTTCGTATGTATCCCCCGCGCGCGAACCGTTCGAACGCGCCCACACACATCCCCTCCCCTTGATAAGGGGAGGGCCAGGGTGGGGTCGCGAACACGCGCCGATGCCGATCTCGCCAAGAAATGCAGGTTACGTATGTAATCGTCCCAGGTAATCCCAGGGGGTCCCACCTTTTTTCAAGGAGGCAATCCCATGTCCGCCCCCAAGCGGCGATCTTCAGACAAACTGCCGCAATTCAAACTCCAATCTGCGGCCACCTGTGAAATCTGTGTTTTCTCTCACTTGAAAATCCCCTCCCGCGAACCGACTCCATGCAAAACAGCCGCATGCAACTCCAGACGTTGCGAAGACTTGCGCGATCTTCAGACAAACTGCCGCAATTCCACGTGCCTCAACACAATGTCACGACCCGCGCTGCGCGGCAATGCGATTGTGTGGCTTTCGAGCGTAACCGTTTGCCGTCGCGAGCGGGGTTATTCGACGCAGCCAAGTCAACAGGGAGGGGAAAAGTCGCACGCCTTGGTCGGGCACAAGGCGGGGGGAAAACGGGTACGGTGTCCCGCCCTAAAATTTTCCTACTTCGGCTCCTGTTAGGGTTGACGTACGGTCGATGTTAGGCTATGCTTACGTTGAAGTATGTGCCCAGAACGGCGGATGAAGCCGAAAGTAACCAGCGGCGAGAGGCCCAGCGGTGGCTGCAGAATGCCATTCGCGTGACCGCCGACCGTCTTTGGAGCATCCTTTTTGACGGCGATGCAGCCGACGGCGGGGCCGGTTCACGCACCGGTCGCAATCATCCGCAGGTCGGGGCATCGACGATTGGTGCAAGAGACGTTGGCGGCGTGGCCGTGGACGAGTTGCCGCTGGTGTGCCTGGGGCCGGGTGGAGAGAGTCGGCGGGCCGTGGTGGCGCGTGGACAATCGGGTGAGGAGGCGTTGAAGGCGCTGGATTCCGCACGCCAGACGCTGAAGGTGGTTGGTGCCGGGCGACGTGCGGAGTCGCGTATTTCGGCGGGGCTTGCCGCTCTCGCCGGGGGCGCGCACGATGCACCGGCTTCGAGGTCGCGGCTGAGCGCGACTACGACTAGGAAGTTGGGGGCCGATGCGTGCATTCTGGATGGATCGCACGCGGACGATAGTGTCGGGACCGGTCGCGTTGCGCTGGTTCCGGTGTCTGGTTTGAAAAAGGCCAAGGCCGATCCGCCCCTGCCGCCCGTCATCCTCGGGCCGGCGGGTTTGATGGGTCGAGCGTGGCCACAAGAAATGGAGTTCGACCATGGTAAAAAGAAAGAGCCGCGGCCAATCCTCCGGCTCGTCCCGCCGCCGACAGAAGACGACGCGCCCTGCGACGCCTCGTCAACGGCAGATCGTGATCTTCATCCGGGACTACACCCACAAGAATGGCTATTCCCCGACCTACGACGAGATCGCCGCCGAATTCGACATCTCAAAAGTGACCGTCTTCGAGCACCTCAACAAGCTCGAAGACCTCGGCCTGCTCACCAAGGATGCGCACAAAGCTCGCTCTTTGCAGTTGGCTGATCACGTCGAGCTACCCGATGATCGGCCGAGTTGCATTCGGCTGCTGGGTCGCATCGCGGCCGGCCGACCGATCGAGGCCATTGAGGATTCGCAGGTGATCGATCTGGAGACGATGTTTCAGTCGAGCCACCGCACGTATGCATTGGAAGTGCGTGGCGACAGCATGATCGACGACCACATCGCGGACGGCGACTATGTGGTGGTCGAGAACCGGCCCAATCCGTACAACGGCGAAATCGTGGTGGCCTTGCTCGATAATGGCGAGGCGACACTGAAGCGGTTCTACCGCGAGAAGTCCCGCATTCGGCTCCAACCGGCCAATCCCAAGTACCATCCAATTTACACGACCAACCCTCATATCCAGGGGGTGGTGATCGGCGTTATTCGTAGGGCGACGTGATCGAGCCGATCAGTATTTACCGGATGTTCAATGGGTCGTGCGTGATCGGTTAACCGATGTCACCGTGCGCCTCATGGAAGTGCCATGAGGAGTGAAACGAGCAGCATGACCAGGATCGCAAGGATATAGATAAGTCGGCGCGGGCCGGTTCGCTCGGGGTCGACTGGTGTGATCCAGTCACCACAGTGTGGGCATTTTTGCGCGTCTTCGCTGACGACGCCGCGGCATTGAGGGCACATCATCTCGGACGGTTCGTCGCCGCCGAAGCGGGCCAGATCGTTGCTGTCATCATCCATGATGTAGTCCTGACGCAGTTGTCACTTGACGATTTGGAGGAAGTCCTTAAAGCGGGGGTGATCGCAGCGCTCGATCAATTCAAACAGGGCAGACTCCGTGGTGGTCACGCTTGCCCCTGCCGTCCTCATGCGAAGCATGGCGGCGTCGTGATCCGTTTGGAAGCGCGAGCCGACGGCATCGATTGGCACGATCGGGACGTAGTCCACGCGCAGCAGATCCAGCGCGGTCTGTTGAATGCAGACGTGTGTCTCCAGCCCGCACAGGATGACGTGCTCTCGTTCGGTCCGTTGGAGGGCGGTCCGGAAGCCCTCGTCGCGCCAGCAACTGCATGTCGTCTTAATGAGCGGTCCGGTGGCCCCCGTGAGCGTTTCGATGATGGATCGATCCGTCGTCCCCAGTCCCTGCGGATACTGCTCGGTGTAGATCACGGGCATTTTCAGGAGTTGAGCTGTTCGAAGGAGCATGATGATTCGGCGGGCCAGGGTGTCCTTGGGGCTGGTGCCGATCGCGCCGAGCATTTTTTCCTGGAAATCGACGACCACTACGACCGCCAGGCTCGCTTCGATCATGGGAACATGGGCCATTGACGTCGTCCTTCCGCTGGGGGCCGAGTATAAACCGCCCCATATTGTCGAACAATCGGACTCTCCGACCCGAATCCGGGATGCCGATTTGTTATAGTGAAGGCATGGGGTGTTGAGTCTTCTGTGGGAGGGAATCCTCGCGTGTCCATCCGTGACAAAGTCATCCTGATCACCGGCGCGACCAGCTTCATCGGGCGGCAGTTGTCCGAGGAGTTTAGCTCGCGCGGGGTGCGTCTGGCGCTGAGCGTTCGCCGGATGGATGCGGTCCATCCAACCGAGCGTGAGTTCCTCCTGCGTGGGATTCAAGCGTTCGTTGCGCCGTGCGATCTGCGCTATGAGGAGGACGTGGTGCGGATGGTCCATCGGGTCGTTCGTCAGTTCGGCAGGATCGATGGCGTGATTAATGCAGCGGCCGCACTCGGGCCACGCGAGTCGATCGTGGACTATCCCGTCGATCCATGGCGCAACGTTCTGGCGACCAACGTGACCGGCACGTACCTGGTGTGTCGTGAAGTGTTGCCGTGGTTGCAGCGGCAGCGATATGGCCGCATTGTCAATGTGACGACGAGCCTGGCGGAGGATGCCAAGCCGCGGTGGGGGGCGTATCTGGTGGGCAACCATGCGGTGGAGGGGCTGACGCGCCTGCTTGCCGAGGAGGTTCGTCAGGCCAATATCCGCGTGAATTGCGTGAATGTGGGGATGCCGATGGTGGAGGGTGGCCCGGAGGCATGGAGTCCAGGTCACACCACAGCGTTTCTGGAGTTGCTGGACGACGATTGCGAGCGAAACGGCGAGCGCGTGTCGGTGGGGGATTCGCAGACGGTGCCCCAAGGGCTTTAGGCCGCACCCCTACTAGTTGGCATCTTTGTATTCTTCAAGCCAGGCCATCTGAATTGCTTCGAGCTTTGCCTCATTTGAGGAGTGCGGATCGTCTGAAAAATCCGGCAACGCCACGACCCACTCGCGCAAATCGGTGAAACGCACCGTTAGCGGGTCGAGTTCGGGATACTTCTCGTGCAGGAGAATCCCGATGTCTTCAATATCCAGCCATTTGAGTTTCGGCGGCATGTGTCACCTCATTCATCGTGCGTCGTGGTCATGCCATCGGCCCCGTGCGGCTCGCGGGCGAGGTTGCGGTTCCATTGTGGGATACGCACTCGAACGATCGGTGCGGTGCCGGTCGGCACACACTGGCACCCGAGTCGGCTGTTCGGCTTGAGGTCGTAGGCCTCTTCGAGTTCGTCCTCTTCCTCTTCCGTGGCTACGTTGCAACTATCAAGCCCGTCGAGGACATGGACGTGACAGGTGCTGCATGCGCAGACGCCGCCGCAGGCATGGTCGAGTTCGATGCCGTGGCCCATGCAGATTTCGAGGATCGATCCGGGCAACCCGTGATCCTCATAGGGCACCTTCGCCGGATCGACATCGACACGATGCTCTTTGCCATCCTCATCGACCACGATCAGCGTGTACTTTTTCGTCGGAGGAGCGACCTCCGGTCCTTTGATGTATGGATTCTGTCCGCCCATTCGTTGTCTCCCTGTTAGCTCCGTGCCGATGTTTCCTGTTCGGCGGACGCCTGTTTTAGTGCGGCCGTGATGGCGAGATTCGCCAGGGGCAGCGTCATTTTTCCGAATCGATCCAAGGCCGCGTGTAGCGCATTGCAATCGGTCGATGTCTTGGCCATCTCTCGCAATTCTGACAGGTCGGCGAACAGCTCCTCGCGTTCGTCGAGGGGTAGCAGATGGCCGAATCTCTCCAGCGTTTGCTCGGTCTTGTGCGTGTCGAACTCGACTTGATTACGCAGGTCGATCAGGCGATGGGCCGTCATATCGTCACGGGCGTGTGTGACGGACTCGGCCTCGATTCGGGCCACTTCTTCTCGCGTCAAACCGTGGGACGGGATGACTTGAATCTGTGCTTCGGCACCGCTTCGTTCTTCGCGGGCCGAGACGATGAGAATGCCGTTTGCGTCGATCAGGAACTGCACGGCGATTTTTGGGATGCCGGCCGGCATCGGGGGAATGCTCCGCAGGTCGAACGAGGCGAGACTGCGACAGTCGGCCGCCAGCTCTCGCTCGCCCTGTAGCACGTTGATCTTCACATTCGTCTGGCCGTCCATGAAGGTCGTGAAGTGCTCCGTCGCTGCGCAGGGAATTCGGGTGTTTCGCATCATGAGCTTGCCCATCGCGCCGCCCATCGTTTCGATGCCCAGTGACAACGGCGTGACGTCGAGTAGAAGGGCATCGTCGCGGCGACCGGCGAGAATCTGGCCCTGCACCGCCGCGCCGAGGGCGACGACTTCATCGGGATTCAGCGCGGTGTAGAGCGGCCTGCCGAAGAACCGTGCGACGAGTTTGCGAACCAGGGGGATGCGACTGGAGCCGCCAACCATGACGACTTGTCCGATGTCCGATGTCCCCAGCTTTGCATCCGCGACAGCGCGTCGGCAGCCCTCGATGGACCGCTCAACGAGTGGGGCGATTAGCGTCTCGAACTCTTCGCGTCGAATGATTCGCCGATAGGTGCGGCCTGTGCCGAGGTCCAGTTCGAGCGTCGCGGTGTCATGTTCGCTTAGTCGAATCTTGACTTCTTCGGCGAAGAGCCGCAGGGCTTGCTTGGTGGCGGGGCTGTCGATGTTGAGATTGAATTGCTCCGCAACCTCTTTTTGCACGAGCGCAATAATGGCACGATCGAAGTCGTCGCCGCCAAGATGCGTGTCGCCGTGCGTGGCCAGAACTTCAAAGACGCCGTTGGACAATCGGAGGATGCTGACGTCGAAGGTGCCGCCGCCGAGGTCGTAGACGGCGATGGTGCCGGTGTTCGCCGGTGTCATCCGGTTGCTGTCGGTCCCGGTGCACTTGTTTTTGTCGCCGATGGGGAGGCTACGTGTCGGTGCCTTCGCAGTATCACTGCCGTGAGCACCAATCCCATAGGCCAGCGCCGCGGCCGTCGGCTCGTTGACGATGCGCACGACTTCCAGCCCGGCGATTTGGCCTGCATCGCGCGTGGCCTGTCGCTGCGCGTCGTCGAAGTAGGCCGGGACGGTGATGACGGCCTTGCGGACGGAATGCCCGAGGTGTCGCTCGGCGCGCAGTTTCAACTCGCTCAGGATCATTGACGAGATTTCCTGCGGCGTGCGCGGTTTGCCATCTATCTCGATCTGGACCGTGTCGCGTTGGCCGCGTTCGACTCGATAGGGCAGATAAGGTAATTCCTTTTTTATGTCGTCCAAGCCCAGGCCGATCAATCGTTTGATGGAATAGACAGTGTGCTCGGGGTTTTCGACCGCGTGACGACGGGCCTCCCAACCGATGGTGACGCGGCCACCCGGCTCGAATCCCAGTACCGACGGTAGACGCGCCTCACCCGTAGCGTCGCGGATGAGTTGTGGACCACGTTCGTCGGCATAGGCGACCAGGCTGAAGGTGGTACCCAGGTCGATGCCCAGGATTATTTCCGAGGTCGTCATCATGTCGCGCCCTGGGTGTCCGATGACGATTGAAGGAGCAGATTGTTCAGGTATTTCAGGGCGTTTAGTTGTTGACGCAACTCGGCCTTGGCGGCGACCGTGCCGGTGTCCAGCGTCGCGCAAATCTCCTCGATTCGCCGGACGATGGTCTGTTTGCGGTGATCCACGCCATCTTGGATACGCCGAAGCGATTCCGTATCGCCCGTGGACTGCGCGACATCAATGTCCTCTCGAAGCGACATGACATCGCCCAAGAGGTCGCCGGGGACGCTTTTGTCCTGCGATGCTGACGGTCCACCCACCGTTTCCAGAAGGTACTCGGCGCGCAGGAACGGATCACGAAGCACATCGTGCGCACGATTCACGGCGGCCGACATGCGCAAGGCGAAGGATTGCATCTCGGCCCCGGTATTCGCGAACTTATCGGGGTGGATGTTGCGGCTAATGCTCAGATACCGACGGCCCAACTCATCTACGTTGACCGAATAGGCACGAGCAATGCCGAACAGCTCGAAGTAATCCGCGCCCTGCACATGGTCCATCAACTGGTGGCAATCCTGGCACGCCAGCGGGGCGTGTTGCAGCATTTCGCATGTGCCGCAGCGGACCGGCGTGGCCGTTGGCTGGGATTCGTTGGTTAAGTGAATGTCCATGTTATGACTAGACAGCTCGCCAGTGGACTGCCAACCGGGCGCGTCCGACGAGCGGGCCGTTTCCGTGCCGTCGGAAATCGAACGACGGCGCAATCGATTGGCGCGGCGTTAGGCGCTGAAGCTGCTGCCACATCCGCAAGTGTGGCTGGCGTTCGGATTGTTAAACACGAACCCGCGGCCCATGATTTCGTCTTTGAAGTCGACCGCCGTGCCTTGCAGGTAGATGTGGCTTTTCGGGTCGCAGATGACCCGGACGCCGCCGATCTCCCATTGCTCGTCGTTCTCGCTCACGTTTTCGGTGAGGTCGAGGGTGTACGAGAAGCCACTGCACCCGCCGCCCTTGACGCCGACGCGAAGAAACGTCTTCTCGGCGTCGAGCTTCTGCTGCTCGATGATGGTTTTAACTTCGCTTGCCGCTCGTTCGGTGATCTGAACCATTTTCAAGTCTCCTCTATCGCACCCGTGGATCGGGGCGAACATATTCTAGGATGAATCGCTGGCGCGGGCGACCATTCATGGCGCACGTCGCCTATTCACTCGAAACGAATGTCTATGCCCCGGCCGTGACGCCAGTTCGAGATTCGCATTTGGTCTTGTAGTCGCTGATGGCCGCGCGGATTGCGTCTTCGGCCAGCACGCTACAGTGAATCTTTACGGGCGGCAGGGACAGTTCCTTGACGATCTCGGTATTCTTGATCGACAGGGCCTCATCCACCGTCTTGCCCTTGACCCACTCGGTGGCCAGGGAGCTGGAGGCGATGGCCGAGCCGCAGCCGAAGGTCTTGAACTTCGCGTCCACGATCCGTCCGGCCTCGTCGCACTTGATCTGCAACTTCATGACGTCGCCGCACTCGGGCGCGCCGACGATGCCGGTGCCGACGTTCGGATCGGTCTTGTCGAACGATCCGACGTTTCGGGGGTGCTCGTAATGATCGACGACTTTTTCGCTATATGACATACTCACGTACTCCTCAAATGGAGGGTCCTTTTTATTTCCAGTTCAGTCTTTTCCACTAGTTCATCAGTGATGCGCCCACTGCACCGTCTTCAAATCAATCCCTTCCTGAGCCATTTCGTAGAGCGGGCTCATCACTCGCAACTTTTCCACGGCCACGCAAACACGCTCGATGGTGTAGTCGATTTCTTCCTCGGTCGTGAAGCGGCCGATGGAGAAGCGAATCGAGCTGTGGGCCAGGTCGTCGCCAAGGCCCAGGGCCTTGAGCACGTAGCTCGGCTCCAGCGACGCGCTCGTGCAGGCCGAGCCGCTGCTTACGGCGATGTCGCTGAAGCCCATCATGAGACTCTCGCCTTCGACATAGAGGAAGCTGATGTTCAGATTATTCGGAATCCGCTGTGTCGAGTGGCCGTTCAGGAAGATTTCGTCGAGGCGATTGAAGAGGCCGTCCTTCAAGCGGTCGCGCATTCGGGTGATCTTGGCGATTTCCTCGGGTTGACTTTGCACGCACAACTCGGCGGCCTTGCCCATGCCGACGATGCCGGGCACGTTCATGGTGCCACTGCGCATGCCGCGCTCGTGGCCACCGCCGTGGACGATGGGTTCGCAGCGCACGCGCGGCTTCTTCCGCCGGACGTAGAGCGCCCCGACGCCCTTGGGGCCGTAAATCTTGTGACCCGATGCGGAGAGCAGGTCGATGCCCATGTCCTCGACGTCGATGGGCAGCTTAGCGAAGGTCTGGCAGCAATCGGTGTGGAAGAGGACGCCCTTTTCCTTGCACAGTCGGCCAATGTCCTTGATCGGGTTGATCGTGCCGACCTCGTTGTTGCCGTGCATGATGGAGACGAGGATGGTCTTGTCCGTCATGGCCTCGCGCACTTGGTCGGCGTGGATCATGCCGTGTTTGTCCACGGGGAGGAAGGTCACGTCGAATCCGTTTTGCTCAAGGTACTTGCACGGGTCGATGACGGCCTTGTGCTCGATCACCTGCGAGATGATGTGGTTGCCCTTCTCGCGATACATGTTGGCGACGCCCTTGATGGCGATGTTGTTGGACTCGGTCGCGCCGCTGGTCCAGATGATTTCTTTGGACGAGGCGTTGATTGCGGCACCGACCTGTTCGCGGGCATGTTCGACGCCTTCCTCGGCCTCCCAGCCGAAGGTGTGATTGCGGCTGGCGGCGTTGCCGAACTTGGTGGTCATGTAGGGCATCATGGCCTCGATGACGCGCGGGTCCATCGGGGTCGTGGCGTTGTTGTCCATGTAAATAGGAAGCTTCATGAAACGTGCTCCGTCTTTAGGGCGACGCCTGCTACTGAGAGCGGGACGCCGTAGTCTCCGTATTCATCGTCAAATGCAATTTGATCCAGGGTGACCTGATTCAGGAAATCAACCAGTCGGTTGTGTATCTTTTTCACCGGCAACATCACCGGGCATGAGCAAATCAGCTCGCACGGGGCGTGTCCATTTTCCAATTCGCCCGAGCACTGCACGAATCGCACCGGCCCTTCGGTCGCGCGGATGATCGTGGCCAGCGTGATCTCGTCGGCGGGCATGGCCAGGGCGTATCCACCCTTCGTGCCGCGCGTCGAGTTCACGATCTCATGTTGGCACAGGGTCTTTAGCACATTCACGAGTACCGCCGACGGCACGTTGTACCGTTCGACGATCTCGCGGGCCGTCGAGACTCTGCCGGCATCCTGCCGCGCCAGGTGCGTCAAGGCGATGAGGGCGTAGTCTGTTTTCTTCGTGAGCGTGAACATGCGGTTACCCTGTTTCGACCTAGCCGGGAGGAATATAGCACTAAAAGAGTGCCGTTTCAATACTGAAAAAAGTTGGGGTTGTAAAACGACACATCCATAAGGTCACTGTTAGAAGGCAGTTATGGGAGTTCGACGGGTGTCTAATTGTATCGCAAGATCAGGAGGCCAAAAGTCAATTCGCCTGATACACATTCGAGAATACGTGATCGGCCACGTTGTTCCCAATCGCAATGCCCTCGGTTTTGTCGAAGGACCAGTGGATGCCGAGGTAGATGCGGCTTTGGCCGTTTTCTTCTTCGGCTTGGGAGAGCGTCGTGAATGATCGCGGCAGCAGCGGGCGGACGTTGCCGAGGTTGTCAACCGTTACGCCGTTGTACTCGTCTGAGGTAAAGGTGAAGCCGATGTCGTCCGAGCCGTAAAAGTTCCGCAGCGTTTCAAACAGCGCGCCACCGAAGCCGGCGTGGCCGGAGGGATATGCCGGGAAGGGGGGCGTGAAGTTCGCGCCGGCCAGATTACTGGCGGGGGCGCAAAGTGGGACGTAAGTCGCGTCGATGGCGGTGTCGGCATTGCCGTCGAGGTCGCCTTCGCGGATGCCGCTGACCGGCCGCCACAGGTTGTAGTAGTACTTCGACTCCCAGACGGCGATGCCGGCGTCGGCCATGGCGATGTTGACCAGCGTGAGCAGCCGGGCCTGTTCCATTCCATTGGTGCCTTGATCGGAGGCGATTTGTCGGGTGATCTGGTTGTACAGGCGGGGCGGGGCGCAGAGGCTGGGCGTGCCATCATAGGCCCAGAAGTTACCAATTTGCGTTTGCTCCTCGGTACGCGTGGTCGGGGTTGTGATGCCGTCACCGCCGACAGATTTTGCTTCGTTGTAGGCGGTGGTGTATTCGGCGCTGGTCATGGCCGGTGGGGCGGGAGCGCGGAATTGGGTGGCGCTGTTGATCGCAAAAGGCTTTACTCGGAACCAATTCGGATTGAGCGGCGTCTGGGTCGGATTGATCGGATCGACTCGCCAGTAACCGGGATCAGTGTTGAAGGTGTAGGGATCATCGATCTCGGAGCCGTCATTGGTGCGCTGGGCGAGGATGGCCGCTGCCGCCGCCTTACCGGTGTTTATTCCGTCGGTCTTGGAGGTGCTGTCGGGAATGGCCGCGAGGTCATCGGTGAGGTTGTTGTCGAAGATGGAGGTCTGTGCGGGGAAGAGCGACGCCAGCGTGTCGTGCGCCGCTTGGGCGATTGCCGCGGCGATGGATGCGCCGACGGGTGCCGGGTCGATGCCGGTGTAGCTGTCAAACCCGCCGGCAATAGCGACAACAGAGTCGAACATCGCAATATGAACGATGGCCATCGCGCGGCTGGCTCGGCAGGGGCCGACTTGCTCTTTGAAGTTTCGCGTCTCGCCTGCCTTCGGGGGGGTGTGATCGAGTCCGCTGGCATCGGTAGCGATCTGGTTCCATCGCAGGAAAGCCGTCTTCACGCTGGTGTCGTCAACGGGGAGGAAGCCGAACACATTGCAACCAGGCGACACCAGGGCCAGTGCAATAAGGCACGTGGCGAGGGTCCATTGGATCGGCCGTCGTGCGAATCCATGATTGGCGGACGGATTAGATGCCAATCGAAGTTGCGAACGAACATTGATTGCACGGTAACGCATGGGACCACTCCAGCGAGGAAGGGGAGAGAACAGAGGACCATTTTATCGCAATTATGGCAGCCGAGTCAATTGGAATTGTGCCACAACTAGACTGTGGGGGGATGCACAGAGAACGATGTCGGTGCAGCACAGAAATGCATGGTGTAAGGGATTTCTACGTATTACGGGGCCTTGTTCCGGACCTCACTCCACTGAATGACCTGTTTCTTGGTAGTGCCGCAGGTTGATGGCGTGTCACCCGACACGCAGCTTCCCGTCGTCGTCCAGTACGTGTTGCCGCCCACGCCACTGAACTGGGCAGCGGTGTTGGATGGGTAGGAATAGGCGCTGGCCCCGCTGACCTGGACCATGCTTCCGCAGCGTAACTCAGGGTAATACATAGGCGTGGTGATCGTTGCTCCAGCATCGAGTTTCAGGATGGCACCCTGTTCGAGGATGAACTTGCCCGAGCTTCCGTTGACGACGAGCGAATAGCCTTGAAGATTGAGCGTGCCTTCCGTGACCGTCAGTACCTGGCTGCTCTGGTTCAATGTTACATTTCCCGCCAACTTCACCTCGCCGCCGGTACAGCGAACCTTGTTGATCGTGATATTTCTCGGAAAGACGCCCGTCCCAGACGTGGTGAACAATTGGTCACCACTGCCGTCGAGGATGAAGGGCACGCCGTACCAACTGTTGACGGTCGCGTCTGCACTGGTCAGATTGCCGCCGACGTAGATCGCGCCATTCGTCCCTGAGGAGGCAGCCTGAAAGTAATTCACCGAGGTGAGCGTGAAGTTGCCACTTGTCTTCAGCGCGCCGGCGATGGTGACGCTGTTGCCACCAGTCGCCACTTCGACGTTGCTGAATACCATTCCCGCCGTGCTAGTGATGGTCTTGTCGTAGCCGACGAACTTGACCGTGCAGTTTGAGGCGTCGACGGTTCCGGTCGTGTAAGCGAAGTTGTTGAATACGCCGATGGAGTCCGTCAGGGTCAATGTGCCCGACGGCTTATTGATCGAGATGGTGGGAACAAGGTTGTAGCCCCCGTTTGCTGAGAATGACTGGTTGCCCGTTCCGCTGAACTCGATGATAGTGCCGGGATAACCAATGAGGGCGCTGTCCATCGTGATGACGTTGCCCTTTGCCGCGATGGTGCCGCTGTTCATGTAATTCACGCTTTTGAGCGTGAACGTCCCGTTCACCGTCATCGTGCCGGACGTCGTGATGCTGTTGCCGCCGGTGTCATAGGTGACGTTTCCGTAGGTCATCGTGCCCGGCGTCACGGTTTTGTCGTAGCCCACGAAACTCAGTGTGCCCGTTCCGCAATCCACGGTGCCCGCCGTGTGCGTCCAGTGGTTAAACACACCAACGGAGCCGACGAGCGTGAGCGTGCCCGATGACTTGTTAATAGTCACGGTCGGTACCAAGGCACCCGTAACTCCGGCCGTCAGCGACTGATTGCCGGTGCCGTTAAACAGAATGATCGTGCCGGGATATCCAATCAAGGCGGTGTCGTTCGAGATCACGTTCCCCGCGACGGCGAGCGTCCCTGAGTTCATATAATTGACGGAGTTGATTTTGAAATCGTGAGCGACATTGATCGTGCCGGTTACGGTCACGCTGTTGCCACCCGTGGCGTAAGTGAGATCATAGAAAACTGCGTTGCCGACGTTGACCGTCTTGTCGCCGCCATTCAAGCTGACATATCCGCTATTGTGGTTGAATGTGCCGCCGGAAATCGTGACGTTTCCGCTCAATTGCAACGAAAACCTCGGGGCAGTAAACGTGCCGCCGGTCATGGCGAAGGGTCCGCCCACAGTGATGAGTCCGGTGCCACTGCCTCCAGTATCGGTTCCGATGAATGTGCCTCCAGCCACCGATATGCCGGTGGCGCCCACAACCACATTGACATTTGCGGATTGAGTGATCGATCCCGGGAACGTGCTCGCGATCGTAATCCCCGCGACGCTCACGTTTGAGTTGATGACGCAATTGCCTGACGCCGTTCCATCAAACAGGGCGATGTCGCCCGAGCCGGGGACGCTATTGCCAGCCCAGTTTGCAGCGGTGGTCCAGTTCTTGTTCCCCGGGACGTCCCCCTCCCAAGTTCGCGTCGCCCCTAGGACGACCGATGGAGACACCACGGTCGCAAGTATGGCCAGATAGATGGCGAGAATGATCCGCTGAGAAAGCGTGTCCGCACGTAGCATGGCTTCAATCCTCCTGGGAATCCGAGCCGTTGTTCATCGACAAGAATCCAATTCGGAATGGGCTAATGCAAGGTCGGAATGTCTATGGGACGCGACTAACTTGTGCGGTCGATAATGGCGTGCGAAGGTGATGATCGTGATAACGACGGACCGCCGTTATCGGCAGCGGCTCTTGAAACAAGCTACGACTCGGAAACCGTTCTACTCCGCCGCCATGTGGCGCAGCTCTTCGAGGCTCTTTTCGGGCGTAGGATGTTGATAGATGCCGGATGAGACCACGAGGATGTCCGCGCCGGCGTCGATCAGTTTCTTCGCGTTCGCTGCTTTGACGCCACCATCAACAGTGATCGTTGCAGGCGAGCCGGTCTTGCGGATCAGGCCGCGCACGTCCGCGATCTTGGTAAACGTGTAATCAAGCAACTGTTGACCCGAAAAGCCCGGGGCGATGCCCATGATGCACACGTTGTCAATGTACGGAAGCAGTGGTTCAAGTGCCGTTGCCGGCGTTTCTGGGTTGATGGCGATGCCCGGTTTCAATCCCTCCGCGACGATGGCCTGCACCAGGCCCATCGCCCGTTGACTTGCTTCCAGGTGGAAGATGGTGCGGAAGTGGCCCATCCCTTTCATCCGGCTCAGCCAGTCCTGCGGACGACTGACCATGAGATGCACCTCGACGGGCAACTTCGTCACCTGGCAGGTCCGCCGGACGACCTCTTCGCCGAAGCTGATGGTAGGGACGAAATGGCCGTCGCAGATGTCGAGTTGGAGGAGGTCTGCGCCGGCTTTCTCGCAGATATGAATGGCACCGGTGAGGTCCAGGAGATCCCCTGATAGGATGGAACCGGCAATCTGGTATCGGTTCGTGCTGTTCATTGGCGGACATGCTATCGGATCGGGCCGACCTGTCCACGCGATGGAGCACAGGCACCCCTGGCTGTGATTCCTGACCGATACAACTAGTGCGATGGCTACGAACTCAGTAGGACATCTCGACCTCGTCTGGCCCCCCGAACACGGCGACGACCAGTCACAGGCTCCGACGGCAGGTCGCCTCTGGATTGGAATCCACTACGAATGCTGTGATGTTTATGCCCGCACTTACCGCGAACCCAATGATTCCAAGTACGTCGGACGCTGCCCTAGGTGTCAACGCGAAGTCCTAATCCGAGTAGGCCCCGGCGGCGTTTCGTCGCGGCTGTTTCGGGCGAAACTCATATAGTGGGTCAAATATCGGTAGACGAAAAAAGGGCGGACCCGCCTCGCACTCGGATCCGCCCCACACAACCGACCCATTTCTGGGCTGGTACGTTTGAAGCCGGACAACTCAGCGGCTGTCCGTTTTGCTTTTTGTTCCTACGTCCAGCACCCACTCATTCTTGGGGCACCAGTCGTACATTGGGAGAAGGGAGCAACGAACGTGCCAGTGAATCGGAGTTTTGGTAATTGGCTAGGCTCACTCGCGCGTAAGTGACTATCGAAGCTTAGCTTATATCTGCTCGGAGTTTTTTGACATTATCAAAGCCACATGAATTGCTTCGACTAAGGCCGTCTTTTGGGAGATATTGCCCAAGTCACTGTTCATTTGGTGGGCACATTTCCCAGCTGAGGGAATGCACATACTAAGGACTGGACATAGCGGTTCGGATCGACACTCAGCTCTCCAACCGTGCATCCAATTGACCACAGGTTAGTTCCTAACTGAGGGCTTTCGCCAAGCGTCGATAGCCAAAATCGGCGATTTTGCAGCTCCGGTGGCCTCACTGAATCAACTTCTTGAATCTGTCGAACTGATTTTCTCCGAAAAAAGTATCTAGAATTTGGAATGACACCCCCGTCCCGACCGTTACAATAGTGAACTCTGACTCCGACAACGTGGCGTGAGGAGGATTCATTCTCTTGAGTCCGTTGCGATGTATTTGGAGTGGCGTTTTTTTTCAGAAAGGAGAATGGTCCATGCGTAGTGGTAGATGGCTCTTCGCGGTCGCATTGATAGCGACTGCCGCGACGGCTCAGGCCGCGCCTGATGAAGGTGACAAGGCACCGGCGATCAAGGCCCCTGAATGGATGAACCTTCCCGAAGGAATGAAGGGGATTAGCCCGACTGACCTCAAGGGTCGCGTGGTTATGGTTGAGTTTTGGGCAACGTGGTGAGGCCCGTGCCGAAGAGGCATACCGCATCTCGTTGAGATGCAAAAAAAGTACGCAGATGAAAAGGGATTTCTGCTGGTGGCGCTGTCCGATGAGCCTTCCGCCACGGTCAAGCCTTTTGCCAAGAAACAGAAGATAAACTACGTCATCGGGATGGATGCCAAACCCACCTTTAAGGAGTTTGGCATTCGCGGCTATCCCACGATCTTTGTGCTCGATAGGGCCGGCGAGATTGTTTACAAGGGCCACAGTGCCGACGACGCCGAAGAGGCCGTGGAAGACTCGCTCAAGCAGAAAGGTCCGACCAAGCGCGAGCCGCTCGAGCCGCTCGGCTCTGGCGCGGCCAAGACGGCACTGGCCAAGGCCGACGATTTTTTTAAGAAAAAAGAGTATGCCAAGGCGCTGAAGGAATACGAAAAACTCGCCAAGGTGTATTCGGACACCGATGTCGGCAAAAAGGCCAAGGCCCAGGTCGGAAAGATCAGGGGCGACAAATCCATCATGGCCTCGGTGTCCGAAGGTGACATGCGAAAGAAGTGCGAGGACTGGCTTCAAATGGCCAGATCGCTCGCCAAGAACGGTAAGAACGAAGAGGCCGCCAAGTACTACAAGAAGGTCATGGACGAGTTTCCTGAATCCACATTCGCCCAGACCGCACGCGCCGAAATGGCCGGTTTGTAGACTGTCGTAAGTTTGTGCATCAAAGGCGGCCACCAGGTTCACCCTGGTGGCCGCCTTTTTCATGCGCCAATGGGTTTATCCCGCCACTTTCGCCCCGTCGATAAACAAATGCCCACAGACATTGCGACTCGCCGTTGAAGCGACCGGCGCAATCCGCACACGCATTGATTCGGAGTCCCCATGCGCGTTTTCATCACGGGAGCCACCGGGTTCATTGGTCGTCGGCTCGTCGATCGGTTGCTCAGCCAGGGCCACGACGTGACCGCACTTATCCGCAAGGACACGCAAGAATTGCCGAGACGCGTCGAGCGAATTCGCGGGACGCTGGACAACGACATTCCGACACTCGCCCGAGTCATGCGCGGCCACGACGTGGTATTCCACCTTGCCGCGATGGTTTCATTTGATACTTCCGCACTCGGCGACTTGCTCCGTGTCAATGGTGAGGGCACGCGAAAGATACTGGCAGCCGCGAGGGAAGCGCTGGTGCCGCGCTCGGTTCTCGTCAGCAGTGCCTGCACGCTCGGCCTCTCTCGAACGGGTGAGACACCGTTGGACGAGTCCGCGGTTGCAAGCGAAGCGTTAATCCGTCGCAATCCGTATCTTCGCAGCAAACTCCTCGCGGAAGGACACGCGAAAGAAGCCGTTCACGCCGGGCAGTCGGTGGTCATCGTGAATCCGACGACCGTCTTCGGCTCCGGTGATAAGTCGCTCAACGCGGGCACGATGGTTCGACAGGTGGCCCGCTCGCGGGTCATTCCCGTGCCGCCGGGTGGGTCTAACGTTGCGGATATCGATGACGTGGTCGATGGCATGATTCTCGCCGCGCTGCGCGGGCGGAAAGGTGCTCGCTATGTGCTCGGCGGGGTTAATCTGACATTCAGGGAGATCATTGACCGAATAGCGGAAGTGGTCGGTCGCCGACCGATGCTCGTATCCGTTCATTCGTTGGCTCGTCGCCCCATGATGGCGGCCGCGTGGATGGTAGGTCGTCTGACGAATAGCCGTCTCATTACGCCGCAGATCATCGCCGATACGTTTGCGTATAAGTTTTATTCCAGCCGCCGTGCCGAGGTTGAACTTGGTTGGAAGGCCCGCCGCGATTTCACGACCACGCTCTCCGATGCCTGGGATTACTACCAGCGCGAGGGTCTGATTATTGGGCCGACCGGGGCCATTGCATGAACAGCTACGCATTCATGGCGGAGGAAGTGAAGGCGGCCAATCGCCGATTGTACGATGCCGTCGCCGGTGATTATGAACGCATTGACGGTCGCCGAGGCGACGCGTTGGTGGCATGGATTCGGCATCGCCTGACTCGACTTGCCATTGATGCGGGTAATGGACTCCTGCTCGATCTTGGCAGCGGAAGTGGGGTCGTGACGCGGGCCGCGAAGGGGCTCTTTCAACGCACCATCGCAATGGACATCTCTCCGCGCATCCTCGCGACGGCCGGCCCGATTGCGGATTGGCGGATTGCCGCTGACACCGACCGACTGCCCATTGCGAGTGATACGGTCGACGTGGTGAGCTGCTTCGCCGTGCTACATCACCTCTACGACACCGGAAGTCTCCTACGTGAAGTCGCCCGGGTCCTTCGACCCGGTGGCATGTTTTGGTCGGACCATGACATGGACGCGGCCTTTTTCCGTCGTTTTCGTTGGCCGCTGAAAGGGTATCGCGCCCTTCGCGGTGCGGACCGTCATTATGAAGGTGTGGCTGGAATCGACGCGCGCACCTATGAGTTAGCAGAGTTCCGAGAGAACGGCGTCGATGGCGACTTCGTCACGAGGCAATGTCATAGTGTCGGCCTCACGCCGCGCACCGATTTTCACTGGTACGGCCTGACCGGCATCACCAATCTGCTTTTCGGCCAGCGCGAACGCGCCAGAGGCTGGGCACCGCTACTGCGTATTGTCGCTACCAAACCCGACACCCGACTTCCAGTGTCATAGTTCGACAGGACCGATCCATGGCGCGCGTCGCACTCATTTATCCGAAGCCGAATCGAATCACGTTCGACACGGCGCACACCATTAATCTAGGTCTCGCATACATGGCGGCGGTGTTGGAGGAGCGCGGGCACGATGTCGTTGTCCATGATTGCAATCTCGAACACGACTCGCTGTTGCCCGCGAAACTCCGCGAGGCAGACATCGTTTGCTTCTATACGATTACCGCTGCACTCAAGGCCGCCGTCGCGCTCGCGGAAAAGATCAAGACGCAGTTGAACTCGACGTGCAAGATTCTGCTCGGTGGGCCGCATCCCACGTCGCGCCCGAATGACGCACTCATGTCGCCGTTCGTCGATTATTCCGCGCAGGGCGAGGGTGAGATTCTCATCTGCGAGTTCGCCGAGAATCTGACCAATCCCGCCGTTCGTGACAAGCTCCCCGGGCTTGCCTTTCGCAACGCAGACGGCACCATCACCAACAACGGCAAGGCTCCCGCGCCGGAGTCGCTCGATGACTTACCGTACCCAGCCTATCACCTCTTCCCACACGACAGACTTCAACCGACGCGGCCCACATGGATCAACAAGCGTGGCCTCAAGTGCGGCTCCATGATGACCTCTCGCGGGTGCCCGTACAAATGCACGTTTTGTACTTCGGCCGCTGACCAGCCGTTCGGGAAGAAGTTTCGGGCCATGTCGCCGGACCGTGTCGTTGAGGAGATAGAATGGCTGCACACCGACTACGGCGTGAACTTCGTCGAGTTCCAGGACGACGTGTTCAATCTGATCACGAGCCGAGCCGAGGACATTTGTCGAAAGCTCATTCGCAAAAATCTCCCCGTGAAGTGGTCCATCCCCAACGGCATTTCGCGCGTCGAGAATGTCACCGAGGGTTTTCTCCGCCTATGCAAGCGCGCCGGATGTGTCGATGCTTGGTTTGCTGCGGAGAGCGGGTCGGAGCGGATTCGCAGCGAGATCATCGTCAAGCAGAACACGGTCGAGCAGGTTCGTCGTGCCATTGAGGCGTCACACCGTGTAGGGCTTCAGACTGGCGCGTTTTTCATCTTTGGCAACCCCGACGAGACTCTCGAAGAGATGCAGCAGACCATCGAATTCGCGTGTTCTCTGCCGTTGGATCGGGCGCAGTTCACGATTTGCACGCCGTTCCCCGGTACGACGCTATGGGACCGCATCGATCGTGAAGGCCGCTGGTTTGTGAAGGACTACGACCAATTCGGCCCCTATGAGAATACCGTCTATTTTGAGTTGGGTCGTCTCCGCAGGGAGAATGTCCTGCGGATGTACAAGAAGGCGTTTCGCAGTTTCTTCCTTCGTCCGTCTCATTTGCTGCGCAAAGTCGCCTTGCGAAAAGAGACCTATACGAATTTCCCGCTATTGGTTCGTCAGGCTGTACAGTTCATGACGTGATTGCGACGGTCACGAGCGTTCGGGGTAAAAAAGTGACGCCGCCCCGGTTGCCGCGTCTCCCAATCAGACAACTCGGGACGGCATCAAAGTGCCTCTGGCTGTAGCCGTTCCGCAATGCAATTGACTTCGTTGCTTGCCTTTGCCGCGAGAATCCGCGACGCGGCTGAAGAATCTCCTGTGTCCCCACGCCCAATTTCATGCCCCGAACGGGGGTATGTACTGTTACTTATGCACACCGTGTGCCAGCCGACACACTTTTGGACGAATTGGTCGTAAAGCACTGCGATATCGGAAGTAAGAAGACCCTGGCGTAGTCTCGATTGTAAGTTCAATCCCCCGGGTTAGTCCTTTGTTTTGCACGTTTATGCACAGGAGCGTGCATAGACGTACACCGGCCTCGTTGTGAATTGGAGGGGGCCGTGCGGCATATACTCAAGGAGTCGAATTGCTTCATCAGCAACCAGGTGGGGACCGGTACCATGCCCGCGACAAATCGCATTTCCGAATTGGTCTTTGACACTGAGTTGCTCAGCATCGGTCAATTTCGTTGCCCGGCGGATCATCGGGCGTGGATCGAGGAAAACTGCATCGGCAACAGTCCATTGATCGTATTTCCGCGAGTACCGGTGCGGATCAAACAGTCGAGTCGGCACGAGGTGGTGGCGGATCCCAATTGCGTGATGTACTACAACTCGCAGCAAATGTATCGGCGACAATTGCTTCATACGCGTGGGGATCATTGCGAGTATTTCCGAATCGATCCCACGCTGCTCACCGACATTGTCTCTGAGTACAGTCCAGCATCCGGTGACGCGCCGGACCATCCGTTCCATTTCTGCAACGGTCCCAGTGATGCGCCGAGCTACCTGGCGCAGCGACAAATCTTTGACTATATCGCTCGCACAGAAGTGCCTGATGAACTGTACGTTCAGGAGACAATGATCCGCGTCCTTCGCCGAGTCGTGGCGATGGCATATCAGACGCGTGGGATCAAGTGCCGCATGACAAGGCGGTCCGACACGGATCGCGCCCATCGGGAGTCAGTGGAAGCGGCCAAAGCATACATCGTAGCTCGTGTGGATAAGCGAATCCGTTTGAACGATGTGGCCCGGGCGGCGCATCTGTCGTCGTTCCATCTATGCAGAGTCTTTCGTCGCCTCACCGGTCTATCACTTCATCAGTATGTTTCACAACTTCGCCTTCGCACGTCGCTTGAGTTGATGGCGAATGGAAAATGTGATCTTTCAAGCCTGGCCCTGAGACTGGGCTTTTCCAGCCACTCGCATTTCACGTCGACCTTTACCCGGACCTTTAACGTTCCTCCCTCTCGGTTGCGGAATTAGCCGTATGTCCTCGCGACTGTCACATATGAGCAGGATTCTGAAAGCCTCGTGATTGGGCCGAGCGTATTCTCCTTTTAGACCGACTTCCTCTGAGCGAGCCTGCGAGGGAATCCAACTGAAAGGAGCATTGAGAAATGCATCGCCTACGCATGATTAGTATGACTTTTTTGGCACTGGTGTGCCTTGTGGCAAATACCGCCTTCAGCCAATTCATTGAACCCGGTGTCACCATCCTCCATACATTCACGGATACGGGAACTTTTGGATGGGCCGTGGCGGACCTGAATGACATCGACTCCGACGGGATCAAAGAAGTCATCATCGGGGCACCCTTGTTTGGCAGCGCGGCCCCTCGTCGCATTGGGAAAGTGACTGTCCATTCGGGGAGGACGGGTGCCTTGCTTTTCGCGGTTACCGGGGTCGCTCGTGATTGGCAAATGGGCTACTCCGTCGCCGATGCCGGGGATGTGGACGGTGACACCATTCCCGACATTATCGCTGGTGGCCCGATTGATGGGGCTGGGCGTGCCCGCGTGTACTCGGGCGCGACCGGAGCGATCTTGTGGACGCTGAATGGCGAAGCGGCCGCCGATAGCTTTGGCGCGGCAGTGGCAGGTGCGGGCGATGTTGACGGTGACGGGCGCGCTGAGGTTGCTGTCGGCGCGCCGGGGAATGATGGGGCTGGGGTGCTGGCGGGTCGCGTGTATGTGTATTCAGGCATGACGGGCCTCGTTATACGAACCATCGATGGGTCGACGGGCAGCTCGTTCGGCTCCGGGCTGTCTAGCGCGGGCGACGTGAACCACGATGGGAAATCTGATTTGATCGTTGGCGCACCGGGGGCGGGTCCGAGTCCGATCGGGCGTGCGTATGTCTAATCCGGGGCGGATGGTTCACTCCTTTTGCCTGCGTTGGCTCCGGATCAGCCCTTTAGTGCCAGCTTCGGCACTTTTTTTGTCGCGGGCATCGGAGATGCAACCGGGGATGGCACGACTGATTTGTATGTGGGCGATTTTTCCGACTCCACGAATGGCGCCGGGGCTGGAAAGGCCTATGTTTACTCCGGCTCGGACGGCTCACTTGTTCGGACGTTCATCGGTCCTCCCGGTGCAGGCCTTGGCCCTGGCCGTGGCGCGGGCGACGTGAATCGTGATGGGCGAGAGGATCTCATCATTGGCTCTTACACCAGTGGGGCGGGCGGGTCGAATGCCGGGCGAATAGAGGTCTTCTCCGGCGCGGACGGATCGGTACTGCGCACCCTGACCCACACGATCCTTGGATCTCAACTAGGTTTCGACGCAGTCGGAGTAGGCGATGTCAATGGAGACTGTGCGATTGACTTCTTGTGCTCGGCAGCGTTGGGGAATCTCGTGTATGTCATTGCCGGGACGGATGTCCCGATCCTGGGCGACATGAACTGTGATTGCACTGTGAGCGTTGCTGATGTAGATGCGTTCGTGCTGGCGATGCTGGATGGGGCGAGTTACCTGATCGCGCATCCGGGGTGTGACATTCAACAAGCCGACGTGAACGGTGACTTGGCGATTGACGGGGTTGATGTTGCCGATTTCACCGCGTTGTTAGTGCCGTAGGTTAATTTACGCGAGCGCAAAAAAACGACGCCCGCCGGTCTTTCGACCGGCGGGCGTGTTCGCGGTGTAGAGCAAAGGTGTGTGCCTTGGGTGTGTTCTGTTGGACTATTTTTGGCTCGTACCGACCCGGTAGCTATGGAAGTTTCGGTACGGGTTGTTTCGTTCGTTGGCGGCGTTGCCTGTGAAGTCACGGTAATACTCCACGAAGATTGTCTGCTCAGGCGTCTCGACTCGTCCGCTGGTCGCCGGCCACTCACTTCGGCCGATCTGCGTGGCGAGCGACGCCGACGCTTCCTTGCCGAGCAGAAGACTGGTCGAAAGCGGTCCCCCCGGACGCAGCGACCCGCCATCTGAACAAGCACCGACCACCAGCGGAAGAGTGGAAATCACAGCACATACGATTCGCTGACTCCACCGTGACATCTCTCTCCCTCCCCCTCTCGTACTCTCTCGCCACTGCACGGAGCAACGGGCGTGCCAGGGCGGCGATTTCGCCGAGTGGGGAATGAGTGAATAACTGGTCGAAACGAGGGAGCGAGCGTAAACCCAGCAGATGCAAGGGTCTGTGCGTGGGTCCGTATTTGCAGCCAATGCTCATCGAGTACTAATTATTCCGATTAGGGAAGCAATGCCGCCTTTGTGGCGAACGCGGGAGTTACCGATGGGTGACTGTCTGCATCATGCGGCGTTGCACGACCGGATCATGTGTTGCAGGCGTGCAACGCCAACTTGTGCTACGGCCTTGTTTGATCTTTGGATATCAGTTTTCCCTTGTAGGTTGCTCCCACCGAATCATTCCCAGTCGCATTCGCCCATTGCACCAGATAACGGATGGCACGCTGCGTCTTTTCGTGTCCGTCACCGAGCGTTTCCTGGAGATTCGAATAGGCACGGTCAAGTTCCAACTTTGCTTCGTCATGCCGGCCGGTCTCCAACAAGACTTGACCCAATCCCGTGCGCATGATGGCGGTGTGCCAATGGTCGGACTCGCCGCGTCGATCTTGCGTGTCGATGGCGGCGCGCAATTCGACCTCCGCCTCGCTCCATCGCTTCTGATCGGCAAGCAACGACCCAAGGTTGGCCCTGGCGTTCACAATCGGCGCAACATTGGCTTCACGCTCCAGGTGTCCATGAGCGATCATGCCGCGCCAGGTCGCCTCGGCTTCTTTTGCTTTGCCGGTCCGATTGAGCGCGAAGGCAAGATTGCCCGTCGCGTTTAGGGTTCGCCAATCCGCCTCCGTGAACATCTTTAGATACTGATCGCGCACCTCGGTCATCATAGGGATGGCCTCATTCCACCGCTTCATCTCAATCAGGGTGCAAGCGAGTTCGTTTTTTCGATTCAGTGTCGTCGGGTGCGTTGGGCCGGCGAATGCAACCTGTGCATCGAATGCCCGTCGTGCAAGCGCAAGGCCTTCCTCGTGTCGCCCGAGGTTGGCCACCGTGTCGGCCAGATTATGCATCGCTGAGATCGTGAGCGGATGTTTCGGTGTCAGGGCGGTCGTCATGATCCCGAGAAGATCGCGAAGAAGTGATTCGGCTTCCGCCAATCGGCCCTGTCGATTGAGTACATCCCCAAAGCTCATGCGGGCCTGAAGTGTCTCCGGATGATTGGGGCCGAGTGTCGCGGATTTGGCTTCGATGATTTCGTGATAGAGCCGCTCCGCCTCCTGCGACTTGCTTGTGGCGGCCAGGCATGCCGCGAGATTGCTCAACGTATTGAGCCGGTCGGGATGGTGTTTCCCCAGCAGCCGTGACTGCGCCTCAAGTGCGCGGCGATAGAGGGCCTCTGCCTCCACTGAGCGACCCTGCCAATCGAGATCGAGTGCCAAATTGTTCAACGTGACCAGGGTGGCGGGGTGCTCGGGTCCGAGCGTCGATTCCTGTATCCCGCGCAGCCGATCAAACAACTCCGCCGCATCGCCATGTCGGCCGCACTCCGTCAAGAGTGTGCCCAGGTTCTCCATCACCTTCATCGTGTCGAGGTGCTGTTCGCCCAACGTCCGGCGTGACAGTTCAACGGCACGCCTCAGGAGTGTCTCCGCCTCGTCGTAGATTCCAAGTTCCCGGTAGTCCCATCCGAGCGTGGCGGCGATGGCTGCTTCGACCTCCGGCTGATCGGGGAAGGCTCCCTTGAGACGCACCACGGCTCCGTCCAGCAATTCGCGCAACGGCCCGAGGTCGCGACCGGGGTGTTTCCACGGATCGACGGCGCGCAGCGTCGTGTCGAGAAACTCGCTGACCTTCTTGTTTCTTGAAACCTGAGTCTCAAGCTCAGCAAGCCTCTTGGCGGCGAGTTGCTCCGCGCTTACCGCGCGCGCCCTCAGCCAGACCATCGCCGCACTGAAAAGAAGTGAGGCGACGAGGAGAACACTGACCGCGCGAACGGCCGTCTTGTAACGACTGATGGACTTGCGAACGGAGTACCAGGCGCTGTCGCGCTTTGCTTCGATTGGCTCTCCGGCCAGATGTCGCCGCAGGTCGCGCGCTAATTCGCCGGCGCTTTGATAGCGCCGCTCAGGCTCCTTGGCGAGCGACATAAGCACAATGGTTGCAATGTCATCGCTCAAATCGCGTCGATTCTCGCGCGGCGGGCGGGGCGGCGTTGTTTGGATGTGATGAAGTGTTTCGCGTAGCGTGCCATCGACCGCGTAGGGGAACGTTCCCGTCAGGAGTTGATAGAGCATGACCCCCAGCGAGTACACGTCGCTTCGCACGTCCACCTGCCGATGCGTTCCTTCGGTTTGTTCCGGACTGGCCCACGGCAGAGAACCCATGAAGCTGCCGGTTTGGCTCACCTGTGTGGTCTCGAGTGCTTCGCCCGCCGCCTTCGCCAGTCCAAAGTCGAGGACGTGCGGTTCACCTGCGGGATCGATGCGAACATTGCTCGGCTTGAGGTCGCGGTGGATCACGCCCTGCTGATGGGCGTACTGCACGCCTTCACAAATCTTCGCGAACATCTCCAGCCTGTCTCGCTCTGGACCCATCGCTCCGCCGGCGGCGGTTGAATCGGTCGGGGAGGTGTGCGCCTTTGCGATGATTTCGTCCAGCCCCACCCCGTCGATGTACTCCATGATGTAATACAGTCGGCCGTCATCAATCTTGCCGCTGTCATAGACGCGCACGATGTTGGGGTGTCGCAACGTGGCGACGAGATCGATTTCACGTTCGAAGCGACGCCGTGACTCTCGGGAAGCGAGCGTGCCGTCGAGCACGATCTTGATCGCAACCTGCCGTCGCGTGGAGACTTGCGTGGCGAGAAACACGACGCCCTGTCCACCTCGCCGAAGCTCTCGCAGATTCTCGTAACCGGTTATTTGCGGCACCGGGCAGGTGCCGCCGCGACCGCGTCGCAATTCCCGCACGAGCAGGTCGTCGTCACAAAACCAAGTGGTGCTCGTGTCCATATGATTCAGTCGCAAGCAAAGCCTTGCGTCGGTCCTATCCTTCGTCTTCCACCTGCGCCGCGATCACGGCCCGCAGTCGAGTGAGGATTCGGTGCTTGGCGTTGTACACCTGACCCACTGACACGTCGTATCGCTTCGAGACCTCGGCGGCGTCGTCTCCGTTCAGAACATACGACTGGAAACATTTCAAATCGCTCGAATTAAACTCCGACTCGACGGTACACATCGCCCGACGCAAGTGCTGCTGACGCCACTCTTCCTCCCACACGGCGTCGAGCGATTCATCATCCGCCGCAGCAATATCGGCCATCGACTCGAGTCCGCTGACGTTGCTCGGAGACTTCTGACGCCTCCGGTAAATCGCTCGCACGACCACCGTCTTCAAGTACGATCGAAACTTGCCCTTGGCCGGGTCGTATTCAAAGCTCGTCATCGCCTTGGTGAGCGAAATCAAGACCTCCTGCACCACGTCATCGGCCTCGGCACCAACGACGCCCTGTCGCGCGGCAAAGGACCGGATCATCCGCTCATACTGCCGGCAAAACTCGCTCCAAGCCATGGGGTCGGCAGGGTTGGCGATGCGCGCTAGGAGCGTGCCGTGCGTGGTTGTCGATTGGGCGTACATTCGCCCACATTATACGTTGCGGCAACCGATTGAATCGCTCGCCAAGCCTTGGGCGAGGTGTTCATTTGGTTCTAGGGGCAGTTCGGACGTTTTCTCTCAGAAAATTGCTAAGTTGGGGGGGAGTGCCCCTTGTCGTGTGGTCAAATTGACTCGGCGCAGGTCGGTCGTGAGAGGCCATACGCGAGCTTCGACTCAAAAGCGGACATGTGCTGGTCCATCAGCTTCTTTGTTTTCGCCTCGACCACGATGCGGAGGGCGGATTCGCCGTCTTGGGTGCGGAGGTGGGCGCGCCAGTCGGGGTAGCGGATGGTGGCGCCGTCGAGTCGTTCAATCTGGGCGTCTGAGTGGGATTGGACGAGGCGTTCGAGACTGGAGTTGGGGTCGGTGCAGTGGAATGACATTTCACTGGACGAGCGATATCGAACCAGCGGTTGAACCAGCTCGCTGAGCGTGCGGCCGCTGACGCTGATGAGATTGATGACGTGCATCGCGGCGAGGAAGGCTGACTCGCAGCCGAAGTGGTCGCGGAAGTAGTAGCGGCCGGTCCAGTCGATGCCGAAGATGGCGTTGGCCTCGTTCATGCGCTTTCGCATGTGGTGGTATCCGACGCGTTCGCGGATGGCGACGCCGCCGGCGCGTTCAATTTCATCGGAGAGGGTGATGCTGGAGCGGACGTCGAGGATGACGGGTGCGCCGCGTGTGCGTTCAAGGAAGGAACGGGCCAGCAGTGTGCCGATGAGGTCGCATGGGACGATCGCGCCCTTCTCATCAATGAAGGCACACTGTGATGCGTCGCCGGAGTAGCCCACGCCGAGATCGGCACCTGTCTCTTTGACGCGCTTGCGCAGTTCGGCCGTGTTGGCGGGGATCATGGGATCGGGGTCGTGGACGAACGGCTCCATGATTTCGAAGTTGACCTGCGAGAGCGTGATTGGGCCGAGGCCTTCAAAAAGGATCGGTGCCCAGCGGGCGGCGACGCCATTGGCCGCGTCGATGGCGATGGTGAGGGGGCGCTTGACGGCAGCGCCGACGAGTGCGCTGCGGATGAATGACTGGTACTCCGCAGCGACACTTTCTTCGCGGAGGCGGGCGTTGACGCCGGTCTGGTGCTTGGGCACGCGAAGGGCGATGTCACGGATGCCGGCAAGGCCGGTCTGGTCGGAGATGGGGGTCGCTTTTGCGCCGCAGAGCTTGAAGCCGTTGTGGTCGGCGGACATGAGGCCGCCGGTGGCCTGGATGCCGCCGCAGGCGTTGAAGTGGTTGACGGCGTAGTAGAGTTGGGGCGTGTCGACGACGCCGAGGTCGATCACATCCATGCCGACGGAGCGGACGCCATCGGCGAGGGCGAGGACCAGAGTCGGCCCGCTGGAGCGAAGGTCGCGGCCAACGACGACGGACTTGGAGCCGGGGTGGGCGCGTTCGTATCCGCGAAGTTTGCCGTGGAGATATTGGCCGGCGGCGTGACCGATGCGCCATGCGACGTCGGTGGAGAGGGGTGTCGGGGTGGTGGCACAGATTTGTTCGGGCTGGAAGACGGCTTCGACGTGGGCGGTGTTTCGCAGGGACGGCATTGCAGAGATGGTGCCGGTGTTTTGCAGGTCGTCATTGAATTGACAACTGGTGCATTTTGGAAAGTTGGTTTTGCGCCGACCACGGCAGATGGCATTGGAGATTTTGATGTGTTCCTCGCCGGGGCAGAACTTGAAGTAATCGGCGGTCGTCTGCGGCGGGTCCATGTGCCCATTGTAATGCGGGCCGAGGCGATTCACCACTTGGCGTTTGGAGCGATGGCGGGGTGTTCGTATAATTCGCGGGAGAGCGGCATCGCATCGCGGTGCGTCGTCACCTGATCCACGGGAGTCCGACATGAGTGAAGCCGGCATCGAGTCAATCTCTGGTTCATCGATGAAGTTTGATCCACCGTCGCAGTTTGCGGCGACGGCGATGGTCAAGTCGATGTCGGAGTATGAACGGTTGTATGCGCGGTCGATTGCGGACCCCGAGGTGTTCTGGTCGGAGAAGGCGTCGGAGTCGCATTTCTTCAAGACGTGGGACAAGGTGCTGGAGTGGAAGGTGCCGTTCGCCAAGTGGTTTGTCGGCGGGCAGACGAACGTCAGCTACAACTGTTTGGAGCATCAGATTGCACGGGGGCGAGGCGATCACACGGCGATACTCTGGGAAGGAGAGCCGACGAATGTGGACGGCTCGCCGAAGGATGTCGTGCGGCTGACGTATCGCCAGTTGCTGGGTGAGGTGTGTCGATTTGCGAACGGACTGCGCAAACTGGGCGTGAAGCAGGGTGACCGGGTCACGCTGTATATGCCGATGGTGCCGGAGTTGGTGATTGCGATGCTGGCGTGTGCGCGGATTGGCGCGCCGCATTCCGTTATCTTCGGTGGATTTCCGGCGCAGGCCATCGTCGATCGCTTGCAGGACGCGGAGTCGCACGTCGTCGTCACGGCGGACGGCGGCTGGCGGCGCGGGATCATCGTGCCGTTGAAGGCGAATGTTGATGAGGCGTGCCGCATGACGAACCTCGTCAAGACGGTGGTGGTGCTGAAGCGCTGCGGGAATGACGTGACCATGACGGCAGGGCGCGACGTGTGGTGGCAGGAGGTGGTTGCCAGTTGTACGGACCTGTGCGCCGCGGAGCCATTGGACAGCGAGCACATGCTGTTCCTTCTTTATACAAGCGGCAGCACGGGCAAGCCGAAGGGGATTCTGCACACGACCGCTGGGTACATGGTCTATACGGCGCAGACGGCGAAGTACGTTTTCGATCTGAAACCGGACGACGTGTACTGGTGTACGGCGGACATCGGCTGGATCACGGGGCATAGTTACATTGTGTATGGTCCATTGCAGAACGGCGTTACGGTGATGATGTATGAGGGGGCACCGAACTTCCCGGAGTGGGATCGGTTCTGGGCGATCATCGAGCGGTACAAGGTGACGAAGTTTTACACGGCACCGACGGCGATCCGTGCGTTCATGAAGCAGGGGACGGCGTGGCCGGGGAAGCGTGATCTGTCGTCTCTGCGACTCTTGGGCACGGTGGGTGAGCCGATCAACCCGGCGGCGTGGGTGTGGTATCACGAGCACATCGGGAAGATAAAGTGCCCGATTGTTGACACTTGGTGGCAAACGGAGACGGGGGGGATTCTGATCGCGCCGCTGCCGGGGGCGACGCCGACCAAGCCGGGATCGGCGACTCGGCCATTTTTTGGGATAGAGCCGGCGGTGGTGGACAAGGATGGGATTGAGCAGCCACCCAATGTGGGCGGGTTGCTGATTATCAAGAAGCCATGGCCTGGGATGCTGCGGGGGATTTACGGAGATGCGGCGAGATTCAAGCAGCAGTACTGGTCGCAGATCGAGGGGCGGTATTTCACGGGCGATGGGGCGCGGTGTGACGAGGACGGGTATTTCTGGATCATGGGTCGCGTGGATGATGTGATTAAGGTGTCTGGTCACCGACTGGGGACGGCGGAGATCGAATCAGCGCTGGTGTCACATCCGAAGGTGGCGGAGGCTGCGGTGGTGGGATATCCCGATGATGTGACGGGGGAGGCGATCGCGGCGTTTGTGACGCTCAAGGGGGGGGTGAAGATCGACGACATGATGAAGGACGAGTTGAAGCGACACGTCGCGAGTCAGATTGGTTCAATCGCGCGGCCGAAGGATATTCGATTTTCGGATGCGCTTCCTAAGACGCGCAGTGGCAAGATCATGCGCCGATTGTTGAGGGAGTTGGCGACGAAGGGTCGCGTGGAGGGCGACACGACGACGCTGGAGGATTTTTCCACCATTTCACAGCCCGTGGACGAAGAGTAAGAGGCGTTTGTTGTCAAGGCTTGTGAGTCGATCCCGCCAACGTGATTGGAAGGCTTCATCACGAGGTGGCTCAAAGCTCGATTCTCGCATTTGACGTGGTCTTTCCGGTTTGCCGGATTGAGGATATAATCCCGCCTTGCAACGAGGGGGTGAGGCTCGGGCATCGTCGGACCATCATGGCTCCGAGTTGCTTCACGGCCCTCGCCCTTTGTTACTCGCTTATTTTCGGAGGCGGACGGCCTCGTGCATGGGTTTGCGGCGTCGCCATTTTGGCGAAGTCGCCGGCTCGACTGCGAACCAAGAAGGAAACAGTCATGGCTATGGAATCAGCCTGCAAACTCAAGGTCGGCAAGGAAACGTATGCCGGCAAGGTCCGCATGGAAGCGGACTACATTGATTTTTCCGGGTCGACGAAATACCGATTTCGTCTGACCGAGGCGACGAATGCGCGCCGTGAGGGTGATTCGATTCTGTTTTCATTCCATGGGAATCCGGTGTCGATCGGCCTCGGTGAAGTGCGCAAGGCCGAGTCATGGATGGAATACATCGCGCTGCCGCGCACGTTGGCCGACAAGCTGGGCGTGAAGGAGGGGCAGCACGTTCGGGTGATGAATCTGGATGACAGCGAACTCATCCACTCGTTGGAGTCGAAGCGGACTCGAATGGTGACGAACCCGATGGCTACCTGCGACATGGTGATGCTCGGCGTGGAGCGTCCGAGCGAGTTGCAGAAGATCGAGGATTTGAGCGAGAGCCTGAACCCGAACGGGGCGATCTGGGTCGTGCTGCCCAAGAGCATTCGCACGATCACCAAGGCGAACGTGATCGCGGCGGTGCGCGAGGCGGGGTTGAATCACGTCGAGACGGTGGACTACTCCGAGACGCAACACGCCCACAAGATCACTCGGCGTGCAATTCCGAAGCGCGCGGTTGGTGCGACCAGTGGTTCAGTGGGAAAGGTGGAAAAGGTCGCAAAGCTGGCCAAGGTGGCGTCGCGGTAGCCGTCGAGCATTCAGCGTTCATTCACGGGTTGTTAGTTTCATACCATTCAAAGGTGCGTCGAAGTCCTTCGTCGAAACCGATTTGTGCCTTGAAGCCAAATAATTTTTCGGCGCGCGAGGTGTCGAGTCTTCTGCGCGGTTGGCCGTCGGGCTTGGACGTGTCCCACGCGACGGTGCCTTTGTAATCCGTCAGTGCGCGGATTTTTTCCACGAGATCGGCGATGGTGATTTCAAAGCCGGCACCGAGATTGACGGGGTCGGGACCGTCGTAGTGCTGCGCGGCGAGGACGATGGCACGGGCGCAATCTTCGACATACAGAAACTCGCGGCTGACCTTTCCGCTACCCCAGACGACGACCTGCGGCTCACTCTTCCTGCGAGCATCGATGAATTTTCGCATAAGGGCCGGAATTACATGGCTTGTTTGCAGATCGAAGTTGTCGTGCGGGCCGTAGAGGTTCACGGGCATGAGGAAAATGCCATTGAGACCATATTGGGCGCGGTAGCCCTGGAGCATGACGAGCAGCGCTTTTTTGGCGACGCCGTAGGGGGCGTTCGTTTCTTCGGGGTAGCCGTTCCAGAGGTCGTCTTCTCGAAAAGGGGTGGGCGCGAACTTGGGATAGGAGCAGACGGTACCGATCTGGACGAACTTCTTCAGGCCGACGCGCCGGGCGTGCTCGATGAGGTGGAGGCCCATCGCCATGTTGGCGTGGAAGTAGCGGCCGGGGTTTTCACGATTTGCGCCGATGCCGCCGACCTGTGCGGCGAGGTGCAGGACGACGCTGGGCTTTAGCTCGTCGTACATTCGTTCAACGTGATCGGCGCGGGTGAGGTCGTACTCGACCTGACGGGGGGCGAGGATGTGACTCTCGCGGACGCCGAGGGCGCGCAATTCGGCGAGGACGTGTCGGCCGAGGAAGCCGGCGGCACCGGTGATGAGGATACGTTCGTGGGCCAAGTCCATCGGGGTTTCAGTTTCCTCTTGGAGGCAGGTAGGTTATTCGCATTCCGATGATCCGCCAATCAACAAGCCCATGTCGAGAATGGATGTAGAGCGAAAACGCTATCGACGCCCGGAAGTCATCTTAGTATTCTCTTCACATGAGGCTGGAGCGAGTCTATTGGGCGAGTTACGCCGTGTTGGCGGTTGGTATGGGCCTGTGCATCGTGCTGACCATGGCGACGCCCGCGCGACTGGCCTATGACGATCACTTCACTCCCATCGAGATTATGGTGAGGGAACATCGCCCCCCCTTGCCGGAAGAATGCTGGGAGTGCTACCAGCCGCCGCTTTATTACGCGGTCGCATCCCTTGCCTATGGCATGACCGAGTCCACGGCGAAGCTCGTCGGCACAACGCCGACGCAGGCAACCGCCGCCGCGAAGAAGGTTGTGCAATGCACCTCCACTGCTGCGGGAAGCATCACGCTGCTGCTTTGCCTACTCATCCTGCGCGTGCCGACACGACGCCCACCCGGAATCGAGGCGATGAGTCTCGCCAGCGTGGCCCTGCTACCGCGACATATCTACATGTCGGCAATGGTCACAAACGATGCACTCACCTATCTTGTGGCGAGCCTGGCCGTCTATGTCTTCTTACGAACGTCGGTGCGCAATTGGCCATTGGTCGGTTGCATGTTGGTGGGTGGCTTGGCAGGACTTGCCATCCTCTGCAAGGCCTACTCGATGATGACCGCCGGCGCGCTCCTCTGCACCGCCATGCTCAGTCGACGAAGAGAATCCGATGCTTCCAAACCGCGTCGCAAGGGCGAACGAACCATGCCCCAGCCTCAGCATCGACGTATGTTGGGGCCGGTTCTCGCCATCGCCATACCGTGTCTGGCCCTTGGAATCTGGCCGACGGTGCGCAATCTCGCACATTACAACAAGCCGCACGTTGATAACTTCGACTTCTTCCAGACGGCCATGCAATCCCAGTTCCCCGGCTCACGCGATCAAATCGACTTCACCACATTTCGCATCGTGAGCCTCCTCGATCGTCCGTGGGTCCATCTATCGCACGTCAACAGCTTCTGGACCGAGTTGTATGCACGCTATTGGTTTGACTACGAAGGACTGAATATCAGCCTTGCGGTCTCAAATGAATGGCGGGGATTTGTCCGCAGTCTGCGTCTGACCGGCTCTCAGCGAACGCGCGAGGATTGGAAGCGGGTTCTCGCGTGGAGCGAAAAGGACGTGCCCCGGACCTTGCGAATTGGCGCGATCGCCTCGTACTGCGCCGGCATACCGATCACCGCCGCCATTCTCATCAGTCTATTTCACTCGCTGCGGCGTCTGCGCGAGTGCTCGTCAACCTGCCTGCATACGTTGAATCCGTTGGCCAGCCTGTTCGTCCCCATCTTCCAGGTTCTGCGGTTGCCCTTCATGTCCGCGATGAAGGCTGCCTTCACGCTCAACGCCGTTTCCTCGGCCCCCTGGCTCCTGGCCACCGCCGTCGAATCCTTACCAGCCAAACTTCGCCACATCGTCATCTGCCTAATCTGCCTGAGCCTTCTCACCCTCCTGGCCGCCAACATCAATTTCATCGTCTACATGTTCCAACACGCGGCGTAACGCCACATTCGACGCACGTGCCCACTTTGGATAAAGTCCGCAATCCTAAATCGTGGTCATGGGTTCGGCTGAAAAATGGCGACGCATCACAGTTCAAAAGGCGCTCCAATCGACATCACGCTCGACGGCGGCACCATTTCGCTTACCACGCTTGATGAGACCCTCGGTCGTACAATTCGTGTCACGATCCCCGACTCCGCATGGGAGCGCGTCCGTGCCTCTCGTGCCGTGATCGAAAAGCACGTCGCGGCCGGCGACGTGATCTACGGCGTCAACACTGGCTTCGGCAAGCTCTGCAACAAACGAATCTCCAATGCCGAACTCGCCAAGCTCCAGGAAAACCTGATCCTCTCCCATGCGGTCGGCGTTGGTCCGCCCATCCCCGCTGACATCGTCCGCTTGATGCTGCTTTTCAAGATCAATGCCTTGCTTGCCGGGGCGAGCGGGATCCAACCGGCCTGTGTCGAGTGGCTCGTCGCCATGTTGAATGCCGACCTCCTGCCCGTGGTACCGACGCGCGGCTCGCTCGGTGCCAGTGGTGACCTTGCTCCGCTCGCGCATCTCGTCATGCCGATGATCGGGCGCGGACGTGTATTGGAAAACGGAGTCGAGCAGCCTGCCGCCGACGCCATGACGCGCCACGGCATCAAACCCGTCGCCCTCGCCGCGAAGGACGGCCTTGCGCTCATCAACGGCACGCAGATGATGCTGGCCTACCTTGCCGACATCGTCGTGCGCGGCCATAGACTCGCCAAGCACGCGGATGTGATCGCCACCATGTCGCTGGAGGCTATTCGGGGAAGCCTGAAGCCCTTTAGCGAGGGGTTGCTGGCCCTTCGACCGCATCGCGGTGCGGTGGAAGTAGGGGAAAACGTACGTCGACTGATGGCCGATAGCGAGATACTTCTCTCTCATGCCAACTGCGACAAGGTGCAAGACCCGTACAGCCTTCGCTGCGTGCCGCAGGTCCACGGTGCGTGCCGCGACTCCCTGCGCCATGCCACGCAAACGATGCTGACGGAGGTGGCCTGCGTCACCGACAATCCCGTCGTCGTCGGTAATGAGGTCATCAGCGGAGGGAACTTCCACGGCGAACCGCTCGCCCTGGTGTTCGACTATCTCTGTCTCGCCCTCAGCGAATGGGCCAACATCTCCGAGCGTCGAACGTATCTGCTCCTGTCCGGCCCCGACGAATTGCCGACGCTGCTCATGAAGGACACGGGCCTCAATAGCGGCTTCATGATTCCACAGTACACGGCCGCTGCCCTCGTGAATGAAAACAAGGTGCTCTGCACGCCGGCCAGCGTCGATTCCATTCCATCGAGCCTCGGCCAGGAGGACCATGTGAGCATGGGGGCCACCAGCGCCCTCAAGTGCCGGCAGGTTCTGGAAAACGCGGAGACGGTGCTGGCTATCGAGATGATATGCGCCGGGCAGGGGTTGGATTACCGGTTGCCGACCCAACCGGGGGCTGGGCCGCGTACGGCGTTGGAAGCCTTGCGCACACGCATTTCTCACGCAGAGGCGGATCGGGCGTTTGGCGAAGACATTCACACGTCGCTGGCCATGTTGCGCGAGCAGAGCATTCTCAAAGCGGTTGAAGGCAGGGTCGGCCCGTTGCACTAACACGGGGGCTATTGAACCCGATCACGGCGACGCAGGCTGAGTGCAGGGGAAATTCTCGGTTGTCCAATCCACAAGTTGCAGTTCGCCCGGCTTCGGCAAGTCAGGTCTTGATCTGGCCATCTGCCGAACAGTATCACTCACAGGCATGTAATGCGATATTTTTCCCTCAGCATCAACTATCACTTCAAAACTCGGCATTTGATCAATGCCCGAGTCTTCAGCCGGACTGAGCCTGAGAGAAATAAATCGATCGGGCAAATAGCCATTGGGTAATGCCGAACCCGAAACGACAATTGGAACAAACTGCCATGACTTTGCAAAAACGGCGGGACAAAACGTCTTGTACCAGGCAACCTTGAAAACTTCGCCCGTCCATTGTGGCGGCGCAGTTGGGAGAATCCAGGCATTTGATGTCATCCCCAGCACAGGGCGAATGCCAAATATGACCTTTGGATGCCTCGACTGATTCAGTTCCGTAAATGCCGGCTCGTCTCGGTCGCCCCTGGGTGCGATGCAAACAAGCAGTCGTTCCGCCGAAAGCCAGCCAACTTCGGAAATTCCACCGTCCTGCCACACGGAAAAGAGGACGTCACCGTTCTGGTTGTAAATGCGCAACACGCCTTGCGTAAATCGCTCATGTTGAAAACAGGCCACGATTTCATCGCCGGCATTCCTGTCACCATCAAAAATGTCAATCGTCCATGCGTGCGCGAGACAGAAATCTTCCGCGCGATAAGCACGGCCTTTCGCGTGGGCCGGTCGCGGCCACCAATCATCCGGCATGGCCCGCACGGTAGCCTCATCAACAAACATCTCACGAACTGGATCGGTCCTGTCTGGTTCAAAAATGCACAACTTGCCGCGAAACCGGTCGGTGCGATGACAGTCAAACCCGATCAGGGCCGCCATGCCTTCTCGTGGGCGATCGAGCTTGAGTGCACATCGAATTCCGGCACTATTGTCAGTAGATTTCCATTCACCTAGGTACTCGTCGGACTTCGAAAGGAATACAGCATGGTCTCCATGCAAAAACGGCCTATGCCTATGCCTATCCCAACTCAGTCCGCCTTGCGTCAAGGCGACGCTGGCCGGAGAATGGCGTATGAGTTCAATCGAACGTTTAGACACCACCACAATCAGCCCCGCAATAAGAAGCCCGGCGAGAATCGGAGTCGCCAAGGGATGCCGCGCCGCCCAGCGCAGCATCCTTGAATATGCCGTCGGCGGCCGAGCGCTGATCGGTTCGCCATTGATCAAGCGCCGAACATCATTCGAGAGATCGCTCACCGACTGATATCGTTTCGCGCGAGACTTTTCGATGGCCTTCAGGATGATGGTCTCGAGGTCACCCTTCACAGGTTGAAAACCCGCTCTGATAGCCCCACCCTTGCCCTCCCCTTCGTAAGGGGAGGGAATGGAACCGCGATCACTGCGCTTGAATGTACTCGGCCGCCTCGGTTCCTGTTCACAGATAATTCGAGCGGCGGATTGAATGGTCATGTTCGACACGTCGTACGGCATCCGCCCGGTCAGCAACTCGTAGAGAATCATGCCGAGCGAGTAGATGTCCGTGGTTGCGTCAATCTGACTGGGATCGGCCGCGCATTGTTCCGGACTCATGTAGGCCAGGGTTCCGAGCAATTGCCCCGCCTCGGTGTGCATGGTGGTCGCGGCGATATCGGAATCCACCGTGCGAGCGATGCCGAAGTCGATGACTTTGACGATACCACGACCCCACTTAGCCCCCGGTGAATCACCGGGGGCTATATGATCGACACCCACCAGCACATTCGCCGGCTTCAAATCCCGATGGATCACACCCTTCTGATGCCCATAGGCGACGGCATCGCAAAGTTGCAAAAAAAGCTCGAGGCGGACCTTTTGCGTCAGCGAGTGCTCATCCGCGTACTTCGTGATCGGCCGCGCATCTGGCACGTACTCCATCGCGAAATAATGAATGGTGGCACCGGTCTCCGACCTGTGAGTCCCCGCCTCATAGACCTGCGCGATGTTCGTATGCCGCAGGTAGCCGAGGATGTGCGACTCGGCATCGAACCGCTTTTCGGCAGATCGGGTCCAGAATGCTGCCTGAAGAACCTTGAGCGCGACATCGCGTCGTGGCTTTACTTGCTCTGCGAGATACACCGTCCCCATGCCGCCGCGGGCGATTGCCTCTTTGATCGTGTACCCCGCGACGACGCAGCCGATGAGCGGGTCGGCTTGGTCGGTGCGAAACTCGCCGATCTCCTTCGGCACCAGGAATGCCGGTTCGGCCCGGACATCGTGTTCCAATAGTGACTCCACTTCCGCACGCAAGCCTCCATCCGATCCGCATCGATCCGAAAGCAGCGCAGGCCGCTCGGCCGTCGGGGCGTGTCGGACAGCGTCAAAGATGGAGAGTATGGTCTCCCACCGATCCGGCATGGTAAATCCACGTAGGGTCCGCTGTGCGGACCAATGAGTATCCAACGGTCCGCACAGCGGACTCTACTTCGTCAGCGCGCGATACAGCCACGCGCGGGCCATTCGCCATTCGCTGTCGACGGTTCGCGGCGCGAGGCCCATCAACTCCGCCGTCTGAT
>JBBTET010000038.1:0-11877 GCA_038042195.1 Planctomycetota bacterium
GATTTGACGTCTTTGATCTCACCGCGAATCGGGGCAACGGGCGTGGCCATGGCCGGCGCGGCAGCGGACGGCATACCGGCTTCGACGATGTCGGGGCCGCCGGGCATCTGTCGAGTGCCTGACTTCGAGTTGTCCATGCCGACGATCTGCTGCTGGAGGGCGCGGACCTGGGCGCGGGCCATCTCGACGTTGACGGTGAGTTCCTTAATGCGATCGGTGAGGTCGATGTTGCCGCGTTCGAGTTCGCTGTTGCGCGTGGCGAGCTTGGTGCTGAACTCCTTCTCGCGATTGATGGCAGCCTGAAGCAGCTTGTTGTGGTCGGAGAGCTTGGTGACGTTACCCTGCTCGACGGTGAGACTGGTGCGGGCACCGTTGGTGACGGTTTCCAACTCGCCGATCTTGGCATTGGCCTCGGCGACCTTGGCGTTGAGGTCGTTGATCTTGCGAAGGTCTTCCTGGTGCATATCCAGGCCACGCTGCTTCTCCAGACCGGCGTTGGCGGCCATGGTGCGTTCCTTGGCCTGGGCTGCGATGGCGGCTTCCTGCCAGTCTTCGGCGGAGGCCTTCCAGTTTTGCTGCTGGCTAAAGGCCGCGACGACGAGCATGGACAGCGCGATGGACGAAACGGTCAGCAGAACGACAAAGACTTTTGTCAGAACGCTCACGAGATACCTCCGTTACTGATTCACGCATGGGCCGGTAGGAAGACTGCACTGGGATGGTTCGACCATCCTCCCCCGAGGAATGCCTTCGGCCGTTTGCGTTTTACTAACCGCGCGACGGTTTGTTTTGCGATGCCGCGCGAGTGAGGGTCCGGTGCTTGTCGGCTCGCCCCGAAAGCGGAGCGAGCCTGCATCGGAATCACTGAATTATCCCCTGCCTGCATGGGAATTGCAAGTGCGACGGGGCAGGGATTGTGAACGTGGGTATGCGGACGTGGCTTTCGGCTGGCCTGTGACCGTGGGCGATGACTTATCGGGGGCGGAGGCGCGACGCAAAGATACGTCTCATTTTCGACCGGGAAATCTTGACCTAACATGCCATTTGGCCTTAAATTAGCGAAGGAAGTACCCTGTATTCATGGCCCTCCCGGCGCCACATGCGGATCGACCGTCCGGCACCCTCGGCGACATCACGGCGGAGGAGTGGATGCTCGTTCGCCTGCGCGATCAGCTTTATGGGGGGCACTGGGAGGAGATGCGAACCGACCTGGAGCAACGACGACGCGGAGAGCCGTACATCTTCAAGCTGGTGCATCGAATTGAAGAAGACCTGGAGCGGATCGACCGCTTGCAGGAATTGGAATCACAACGGGGGGTCAACCTTGGCGAACATTTGCCGAGGCTGCCCGGCTCAGTTTAGTTGAACGGCCTGCGAACGCGCGAACAGCCACCGGGGGAATCGGCTGTTCATCCGCAACGAGAACGACCTACCACGGCGACCACGGTCGTCGGCAGCCTCCTTGGGAGAGTACCTATGCGTGTCCAACGATTCATAGTCGGGATGTCGCTCGCGCTGATGCTTGGCGCGTCGGGCCGAGTGCCGGCGTCGGACTTCGTGTCGGACGCCGATTTGAAGCGGTTGGACCTGCAACGCTTCTGGCATTTGCATCTGCCATTGGAGGGCGGGGAGTCGGTAACACGACTTGCGCTGGTGGAAGACACGCTCTATGCACTTACGACGGGCAATCGGGCGCTGTCGGTACACAGTGGAACGGGCGTCGTACGGTGGTCGAACTTTGTCGCCGAGGAGGGACAGACGGTTCGCGGGCCTACTCATGCGTCGAAATATGTCTTCTTCACGACGCCTGGCGCGGTGCGCGTGTTTGACCGGCAGACCGGCGAACTGGCGGGACAGCCTCGAAGCCTGCGCGGCGTGGTGATTGAGGTCATCAGCGAGACCGTGACAATCAGTATCGGCGAAGAGCACGGTGTGCATATCGGCGATGTGCTGAACATCTATCACGGCAATGAGCTGGGCGACAAAGAAGGCTCGGTTCTGGCATTGCTTAAAGTGACGTCGGTTCAACGGCGGTCGTCGCGCGGCCGGATGGAACGGATGAGCGCCTCCGAGAAGCCGAAGTCGGGCGATAAGGTCGAGGCCGACGTGATGCTGCCGTTGCAGGAAGTGAAACTGCCGTTCGCTGCGAGCAGCGCGGCCGTGTCGGACAACAAGCGGATTTACGTTGGTGCGGCGAATCAGAGGTTTTACGCGCTGGACATGCTGACGGGCGTTCAGATCTGGCAGCTTGGGACTCCGCAGACGGTGTCGGCGTCGCCGGTGCTGATGAAAGACACACTCTACATTGCGGGGCAGGACGGCCAGGTGATTTCCTGCACACGTGACGAGAAGGCGAAGAATTGGTCATTCTCCACAGAGGCACCGATCTTCGCGGACATCGTGGTCGGCGCATCGCGAGTCTATGTGGCATCGAGTGATCGCTCACTTTATTGCATTGATCGTCTGAGCGGCCGTCGTTTGTGGCGGGAGCGATTTGACACCCCACTCACCACGTCGCCGATCGTGGCCGGCGCGAACTTGTATCAACTCGTGCCGGATCAGGGGTTGATCGTGCTGGAAGCGGAGACGGGGCGGCGCGTTTGGGCGCGACCCGAAGGCGGACAATTGCTGGGGCAGATTGGTGATGAAGCGTATCTGCTGGATACGGGCGGCGCACCTCAGTTAGTGCGAGTGAGTGCGGCCAATGGACGCAAGAAAGAAGAAGCGCATTCGAGCGGTGCAGATTTCGCGATCGCCGGACTGGGTGACCAGTTGATGTTTCTTGGCAATTCGACCGGTGATCTGGTGTGCCTGCGACCAGCCTCTGCCCCGCGGCTGAAGCCGGAGCAGTTGCAGGAGGCGCTGCGGGTCGATCAGAAGGTGCAACTCGCGACGGAGATGGACGCCAAGGCCAAGACGGCCGAGGCGAAGAAGAAGGCGGCGATGCCTGCGGAGCCAAAGCGGCGCGGGATGTTTGATGATGATGACGGCCTCGCGAGCCGAAGCACGGCGAAACCGGTCGGCGGGCATGGGTTGGTGAAGGACAAGGACGAGCCAGCCACCACGACGTCGGCACCGGCGGAGGAGGATGCCGAGAAGCCGGGTGAGGATGCTGCGGAGGGTGAGAAGGAAGCGGACAAGGCCGACTCGGATGCGAAGGAGTCAGACGAGGATTCCGCGAAGGACGAAGACGCCAAGAAGGGCGACGACGAGGAAAAAGACGCCGACTCAGATGAGGAAGGCGACGACGCCAAGGCCAAAGAGGGCGACAAGGAGAAGAAGGACGAGGGCGACGAGGCGTCCGAGGATGAAGACGAGTCGGACGACAAGGCCAAGGACAAGGAGGATCCTGACAAGCGCGAAAAGAAGAAGGACGAGGACAAGGACAAAGCAAAGGACAAGGATGACGAGGGCGGTGGTTGATCGCTAATTGTTAAGAACAAACGAATCATCGAGAAGTCGCGTGGTTGATCTGGCGGCTTCGACAATCAGGGTTATCCTACGACCGGTCTCGCGTGTGCGGGGCCGGTCGTTTTTTTATAGGGGTCGTGTGTGGCGGAGCGGAAGATCAAGCGGGCACTCATCGCGGTCTATGACAAGACCGGCATCACCGAATTCGCCCGCGCCCTAGTGGACGAGTTCGGCATCGAGATCATCTCCACGGGCGGGACGGCCAAGCATCTGAAGGACGCGGGCATCCCAGTCACAATGGTTGAAGAGGTGACCGGCTTTCCGGAGATGCTGGATGGTCGCGTGAAGACGCTGCATCCGAAGATCCACGCGGCAATCCTCGCCGACCGCGACAACCCCGAGCACATGCGCCAACTGGCCGAGCACGGGATCAAGCCGATCGATATGGTGGTGGTGAATCTGTATCCATTCGAGAAGACGGTGGCCGATCCGAATTGCACGATGGACCAGGCGATTGAGATGATCGACATCGGGGGGCCGTGCATGTTGCGGGCGGCGGCGAAGAATCATAAGCATGTATTGGTGGTATCTGCGTCGTTTTGGTACGACAGCATATTGCGAATACTGCGAGGAGAGCGAGGAGTAAAGTCGCTGGCAGATGAAATGCGTGACGCAGCCTTCCATGTTTTCGGAGCGACCGAAGAATACGATGCCGCAATTTGGGAGTGGCTAGGCGGCAAAGATGAGGGCGACTTTCCGGTTTTCTTTGCCAGGCGTTTTTTTTCGTGGGGTAGTCTGGCCTATGGGGAAAATAGACATCAGACAGGGAGGCTGGTTAGCCTCGATGGAATGATTGGATCGACGAACTTTGGCGTTGCCCCGATTCAGCAGCGGGGACGTTTTCAACATGAAGAAATTTGGGAACTTTCGTACAATAATTTTGGAGATGCAGATGCGGCACATGAACTGTGCTCAGAACTAACGCGGGCGGGGCCAAAGCCAACTTGCCTTTTCATCAAACACACCAACGCCTGCGGAGTCGGCGTGGCGGATGATACGATCGAGGCCTATCGCCGGGCGTATCTTGGGGATGTCAATGCCGCGATGGGCGGGATTCTCGCGGTCAGTTTTCCCGTGAATGCCGAGTTCGTCGATGCGGTGATGCACTCGCTGGATCGATGGGGCAAGGCGGCCGGTGCGGGGGCGTTTTTTGTTGAGGTGTGGGTTGCACCTTCGTTCGACGAAGATGCGGTGAAACTAATTCGAAGCGCGAAGAAATGGGGCGAGAACGTGCGCCTGCTTGCGGTCGGAGAAATGACGGTCGCGCCCGATCCCGATCAACTCGAGTACAAGACCATCGCCGGCGGAATGCTCGTTCAGTCGCGCGACAACCTCGGCCTCAACGAAGACCAATGGAAGGTCGTGACCAAGCGCGCTCCGACCGAGTCAGAAATGTCGGACTTGCGATTGGCCTGGCTCATCGCCAAGCACACCAAGAGCAACGCCATCAGCATCTGCGAGGACGGAATGCTCATCGGCAACGGGGCGGGGCAGATGAGTCGGGTGATGAGTTGTCGGATCGCGACGTGGCTGGCGAAGGAGAATGGTCATGCTGACAAGCTGGCGGGATCAGCGGCAGCGAGTGACGCATTTTTTCCGTTTCGGGACGGGCCGGACATCCTCATGGACGCCGGGGTGACGGCAATTATTCAGCCCGGAGGAAGCAAGCGCGACGAGGATACGATCAAGGCCTGCGACGAGCGAGGCGTGGCGATGATCTTCACGGGGACGCGGCATTTTAAGCATTGATTCAAGATTCAGCGTCTGCTTAACTTCGCAACCCCACCCTGACCCTCCCCTTATCAAGGGGAGGGATTACGGTCACACCGTGCTCACTCCTTTCGCCAACGCCGCACTTCATAGCCGCCGGGGTGCGTGGCTGGATCGGCCCCGGGGAAGTAAGCGACCAGCTCGCCGGAAGGAAAGTAGCCGGGCTGTTCGACAACGAAACATCGTGCTCCGGATGGCAAGCTGCTCCACACCTGTTGGAAAAGTTGCTGAGCATCGGGATAGTTCACAGGATCGCGCGGCGCGAAGAAGTACCGACCAACGCGGAGAACCTGGTGAAAATTCTGGGGCCCGCGGGCCACAACGGGTGGATTGGCCCGAAGTTCACGCGGAGGAATGGGGGCATAGTGCAGCGCGTAAATGTAGCCCTGATGGACACGATTGGTGACCAGGACGAAGTCGGCCTCCTTCTGATGGGCCGTGACATATTGCATGGCGCGAATGAATGCCGACGAAAAGCCGAGTTCGGCGTGCGCGGGGTAGACGCGAAAATACTGATGGATGAAGTGTGCGGCGTTGGCGGCGAAGAGGATCGCGCAGGCGGCGGTCAGCAAGCGGCGCGAGTTTGCCTGCCACGACGACAATCGGATGTATGCCCAGTCGGCCCCGATTGCACCGAGGATCGGCCACAGGACCATTCCAGAGATCACGCGAATCATGTGCGGCTGAATGTCGCCGCAGATGGCGGCCGGCAAGGGCGTGAGCAGTAGCCAGAGCAGCAGCGTCCGCGCGAAGGCATCGGATCGGCATCGCCCGATCACGAGAAAAAAACCGACGATGATGAACGGCGCGACGGCCCAGAGGTGCAAACCAACGCCGGGGATGCCGATGGTGGTGATTTCCTCGGGGAAGGTGACGAGATGCGAGGGATTGAAGTAGCCGAGGTAGTTGCCGAATGCGCGGGGGATCGACGTCGGCAGGGCCGCGGGACGGAGGTCCAGCAATGCAATCTTGGCACGGGCGGCGAGTCGGCCGGGGTCGTTCAGCATGGTGATCCAGAGCGGTGCGCCGGCGATGATCGTCACGACGATAAAAGCGAGGATCGACCTTCGACCGGTGGAAATTCGCAACAACCCGGTGTAGTGCGAGCGATTGCAGACGACGAGCGCGACGCACAGAAGTGGTGTGACCATGCGTGTCGCGGGGTACGTCCAGGCCGAGAAGGCGAGCATGACGGCGGCGCAAATGGCCCAGCGAAGGGAACGATTTGATTGAATAGACCTCGGAAGCAACCCAGCACAGTCCGCGGCATACATCCCAGCCGCAAGGAAGAACGGGACATAGCCGAACTCCCAGCCAGTGCGGGTCACGAGGACGTGCCAGGGGTCAAAGGCGAGAAAGAGTGCGGCGAGGCTCGCGACACGTTCGGAATGCGCGCGACGCAACCACAGCCAGACGAGAGCCACCGTGATGACGCTCAGCAAGGCATCGGGCAGGCGGACGGCGATGACCGTCGGCCCAAGCAGTGCGACGAATGGAATGGTGAGGTAAGCCGTGAGCGCGGCGGTGAAATCGCCTTCGCCATAGCCTTCAAGGAAGAATGGCCACGGGCGACCGGTGCGATCGGCACCGATATCGAGAAGCGACCACGCGTCGTAGAGGCGGGACGCTTCGTCGTGATTGAGAGGAGGGGGGACTTGCTCAAGTGCGGCCAAACGCAACAATGCAGCTGCGAGAAGAGTGAGCGCAAGGGCGCGCTTCGAAGTTAGCAGCCCCGCTCCTTCGCGCGGCAATGAGGGTCTCATTTGGCGTTCAGTTTTTCCTCAATGATGCCGGCGAGGTTCTCCTCCGCGCGCGGGTCGAAGCCGCGGACGTTGTGGAGAATCTTGCCATCCGGCCCGATGAGAAAGATCGCCGGGATGCCGGTGACGCCGTAGGCGGTCGCTGCCTGGTCTGCCTTGAGAAGCTGTGGATAGGTGAAGTTCTTGGATTTGATGTAGCCCATCGGATCGGCATTGGCGGATCGCTCCCAACAGTTTGCGCCATAGACGACGACCGGCTTGCCCTTGAAGCGATCATGCAGCTTTTGCAGGCCCGGCATGGCCATCTTGCAGGGGCCGCACCAGGTGGACCAGAAGTCGATGATGACAAACTTGCCGCGCAGGCTCTTGAGTGTGACTTTCGTGCCTTCGGGCGTCTGCATTTCCCAGTCCGGGGCGTCACCACCGATCGCGGCCTGAGCCACGGGTTGAGGATTGACCTGCATGCTTTCCTTGCGATAGTCCGGCGGACAATTCAGGACGAAATGGGAATCGTCAATCTTCGGCTTGATGTCTAGCCCCTCGATGTTGAAGATAATCGTTCCTTTGGTGAGTTCCTGTTTTCCACGCATGGGAATGGCGATAGCAGTCTCCATCCTTCGAAGCAAGTTGTCCTTCTTTCCGAGAAAGATACGGGCGATCCTCATGCCGGACGGATCATATTTCACCGTAACGATGTCACACTCAATGCCTTGAAGCGTCTCTACACCATCGAGGGTCGCGGTTCCTTTTTGGGTCTCATCCTTAAATGCGAGGTCCGTAAGGAACTTGTCCTGATAGAGCATGTTGACCGGTTGCAAGCTGGCCATGTCTGCCTTACCCGTGGTAAAGACCTTCTTGCCGTCTTCCATGAGCATCAGGTCGGTGCCGTTGTTCACGTACTTGACGGGCTCGATGGTTTCCTTCGGGCCTTCGGGGCCGGTGGTGCGGGCGACGGTGTTGGCCTCGATGCGAATCTGCTTCAGCGAACCGACGCCGAGCTTTCGGGCAAACACTTTGCCGCTCATCGCGGGGAACTGGCCGGCGAACTGTCCCTCGGCATAGAGCTTGGCGTTGTACGAGACCGCAGAGAGCGCAGCGGCCGCTGCGTTGGCCTTCGTGAGCAGCGCCCGGGCGTCCTTAGTGGTTTCTGGTTCCGCAACGACCGCATGAGTCAGGGCGAGGAGTATGCAGGTGCTTAGTCGTATGAATCTCATCCATCTCTCCAAGGGAGCGGTTTGTTTTCCGGGAGACCGTGTTGCACGGTGTTGTTACGCGAACCTCATAGTATAGCAGAGATCACCATCCAGGCAGGCCAGCGACATAGGTACGACGCGGGGCAGGCCGGTCATTTTTCCGGGTCCGAGATTGCGGAGCGGCCCGGGTGCGGTTTCGCCGCCGATAAGTTTTGGGGCAATAAAGATGTGGGCCTCGTCAGCCAGCTTTTGTTCGACAAATCCGCCGAGGGTGCGACCACCACCCTCGACGAGGACGTTGGTCATGGCGCGGTCGTGGAGATGCGTCAAGAGTGCGCGAAGCCGAAGGGTCTTCCCATGGACAGGTATGGCAAGGAGTTCGCACCCTTTTGCAGCGAGTCTGCGTGCCTTCGGTGAAGACATCATTTTTGTTCTTGTGGCAACGAACGTCGGTATTTGTCGTGCCGTACGGACGACCTTCGCTGAAAGCGGTGTACGCAATTGCGGATCGATGATGATGCGCGCGGCTTTTCGGAGAGGTCGGACATGGCGGGCGGTGAGATCGGGGTCGTCGGCGAGAATGGTGCCGACACCGACAATAATAGCGTCGACGCGGGCGCGAAGTGCGTGAGCGTTACGACGGCTGGCGAGCGAGGTGATCCACTTGGAGTCACCCGTGCGGGTGGCGATCTTGCCGTCGATGGATTGCGCCCATTTGAGAATTACATAGGGGCGACGGCTCGTCATAAAGGTGATGAAGGGCGCGGCTAGTTCGCGGGCCTGAGATTCCAGCGGACCGATGTCGCAATGAATACCGGCGGCGCGGAGTTTCTTCAGGCCGTTGCCCGTGACTTGCGGATTGGGGTCTTTAATGGCCGTGACAACGCGGGCGATTTTCGCGGCGATCAGTGCATCGGTGCAGGGTGGCGTCCGGCCGTGATGATTGCAAGGTTCGAGGGTGACATAAGCCGTCGAGCCTGCGGCCTTTTTACCAGCGTCGCGCAGTGCTTCAATTTCAGCGTGGGGGCCACCGAGTTTTTGGTGATAACCACGACCGACGATGCGGCCGCCTTTGACGAGGACGCATCCGACCATCGGGTTGGGCTCGACCCGTCCCTGCCCTTGCAGCGCAAGGTGCAATGCCTCGGACATGAAGGCGGCGTCTTGTGTGGTCCAGCGTGGCATGATGAGGTGTTGTTAGGCGGTCGCTACTTGATGTCGTAATCCTTGATCTTGCGGTAGAGCGTGCGTGCCCCGATGCCGAGTTGCTTTGCGGCTTTTTCGCGGTTGCCCTTGTGCTGGGCGAGGGCGTGTTGAATGGCCATCATTTCCAACTCTTGCAGGGTCACGTTAAACGGCCTCGGCTTGAGCGGCACGATGTCGGTCGTCGCATTGATGGGCGGTGTGGCCGGCAGATCGCGCACGTCGATCTCGTCGCCCTCGCAGAAGACAACCATCTGATTGACGACGTTTTGCAACTCACGAACGTTGCCGGGCCAGTTGTAGTTGTGCAGGAGTCGCATGGCCTCGGGAGTGATGCGTTGGATGCTCTTGTCGTGGATTTCGTTGGCACGTTGCAGGAAGTGATACACCAGCGGCAGAATGTCCTCGCGACGGTCGCGGAGCGGGAGCAGGTTGATGTCGGCCTGATTCACGCGAAAGAACAGATCCTCGCGAAACGTCTTCTGCTGCACGGCCTCCTTCAAGTCTTTGTTCGTCGCGGCGACGACGCGCACGTCAACCTTGATCGGCTTGCTGGAGCCGACTCGAAGAACGTCCCCATTCTCCAGGATGCGCAGCAACTTGGATTGCATGGAGTTCGGCATGTCACCAATCTCATCGAGAAAGATGGTGCCCCCGTCAGCCTCCTCAAAGAAACCACGTCGATCGGCATGAGCGTTGGTGAACGACCCTCTGACGTGGCCGAAGAGTTCGGATTCGAGAATGCCCTCGGAAATGCCGGCGCAGTTGACCGGCACCCAGGGTTTGGTGCGACGGTCGGAGTTGTTATGGATGGCGCGGGCAATCAATTCCTTGCCTGTGCCGGATTCGCCGTAGATCAGCACGGTGAGCTTGGTTTTCGCAAGTCGGCGAGCGCGGTAAATGACACTGTTCATGGCGCCACTGACGGCAATGACCCCCTCGAAGGTGACGGCTTTGTCGAGTTGGTCCTTCATGTAATGATTTTCGCGCAAGGTGATCGCCTGTCGGGCGGCGCGCAGGACGGTCACGCGAAGCTCTTCGAGGTCGAGTGGCTTTCGCAGGTAGTCGGATGCGCCGCCGTCAATAATGGCGTCGCGGGCCAGACGTTCATCTCCGTGGGCGGTGATGAGAATGCCCTGCGTCCACGGGCTGGAGGCGCGGGCCTGCTTCAGCACGTCAAGTCCGGTGAGGTCGCCGCCGAGTCGATGGTCGGTGACGATGACGTGCGGAGCGCGGTTGCGCATGGATTCGATGGCCTTCTCGCCGGAGTCGACGAGGTGGCAGGCATGGCCGGCGCGTTCGAGGCCTTCCTTGATGGCCTCGCCATGCGAGGTTTCATCTTCGACGATCAGAATGAAGACAGTGTCGTTCATGGTTGGAGGTACATGGTAGCTACTGGCCCTCGCGGCTTCCAGAACGCCGCGATGCCTGGTTGATGTAGACATGCTTATGAGGCCATCTCGATCGGCGGCATATCCTTGATCTTTTTCGCCGGTACGCCTCCCCAGACTTCGTATTCGCCGATAGTAGTGAACGGTCGGACGACGGCACCTCCTCCGATGATGGCCCCTCGTTTGATGACGCAGCCGCCGTAGATCAGGCTCTCCGCACCGATGAGCACCTCGTCTTCGATGGTGGTTCGGGCGACGGAAACCGAATCGCGGTCCTGAGTGTGGGCGGTGATGGAGGTGCCGTAGCCGATGACGACGTTTTTGCCGATCGTGGTGAGATGGGGGTCGGCGATGATGGCCTGGGTGACGTTGCAGGACTTGCTTCGTGGGCCGATGGTGGGGCCGACGAACCAGCGCATCGGCGGAAGGCAGGCGACGTGATAGACGAAGATCGCCGGGAAGGGGGCTTCGTAGCGGGCCTTGGTGAGGACGGAGATGAGAGCGGCGCGGATGAGTTGCGGGTCGAGCTTCGAGCCGGGACGAAGTTCGTAGCGGCCTTCGCGTGGGTTTGGAAGGGCCAGCTTCAGAATCACGAGGGCGGCGATGTAGGCGACATTGAAGAGAAGCATCCAAAGCGTGATAGCCTGGCTCCAAGTCCACGCGGTCCACACATCCGCGCCGATGATCGGCGGGCTTGGCCAGCGGTTGAATGCGGACATGACCGCCGTCGCCGTTGTGAATGCGACTGACCAGATGATGAGCCGTACGAATACGTCGAGAACGAGATACGCCTGAATGCCAATACGTGCGTCGGGGGTTGAAGCAGTGGATTTCGTCATGGGATCGACCGACATGAAGTTTGCCGTCGCCCGGTGCGGCGGTGCGCTCCACGATGCCGACGTGCGGTCGATGGTACGTCCGATGGCCCGGCTAATCGACTGGCAATGCGGTCGATGCGTCAACGGCAGCGTCAGAGCCGCTGCGCCGCCGTCGTGCGGGGTTGCCGGACCAGTATTCACTTGGGCCTACCACACTTCCGGGTAGCACGACGGCCCCAGCGGCGATGGTCGCTCCTTCGCGGATGTGGAC
>JBBTET010000039.1:0-9878 GCA_038042195.1 Planctomycetota bacterium
ACGCCCTTCGTCAACGGCGGCGACTTCGGCATCGGCCAGGGTCAGCTGCCACTCATCAAGGACACCGCGCAACGCCCGCCCGGCAGCGGGCCGGCCATTGGGCGAATGTTCTTCAAGCAGGGCGGCGGCACACGATAGCGCAGTTCCTCCAAGCCACGCCGCTTTCTTGAGAATCCACGCAATCTCCACGACACTGTGCGCGGATGAATCGCGCCAGCACTAATCAGATTGCATCACACGCCGGTGCTCAGTGGAACTGCGCCACATGAGCAGTGCGTCGCCCGCCAAATCGCGTCTGCACGGATCATCCACATCGCGCCCCGAGTGGGTTCGCGGCTTACTCATCATCACCTTTATCACCCTCGCCGTACACGGCCTGGCCCTCTTTGACGGCAAAGTCCTCGACGACTTTTGGCATCAAAAGGGCCTGCATGAACATGGTTGGTCGTTTTCCGAGTTGCAGCGCACGCTCATCCTTGCTCCAGCCGAGTTCCTGCACACCTGGTGGCAGACGAAACCGGTCGCATGGCACTACTTCCGCCCGTTTTTCATCCTCTGCATGAAGACGGTGTTCCTGGTGATCGGGAACGGCGATCCGATGGCCCTGCACGCCTTCAGCCTGCTACTGCATTACGCCTCGGCGATCATGGTCTGGCGATTGTGCAGGCGTCTCACCGCTGATCCGACGTGGAGCCTCGTCGGCGGGCTGCTCTTCGCAATCTACCCCCACTCATCCGTCACGGTGTCGTGGCCTTCGGCGCAAAATGTCGTCCTGCAAACGACGCTGCTCCTCGCGGCGATGTTCGCCTACCTGCGCGCCTCCCGGCTCGATGTTTCATACTTCGGGTTTTCACACCGACTCGATGCCCCGCCCCTCGCTCGTGGGCCGCTGATGATCTTCTTCGCGTTCTGGCTCCTGGCGATCATGACGCGCGAAAATGCGATCCTCATGCCCGCCTTCTTCCTCTCGCTCGACCTCACCTTCGGCGGCCTGCGCCATGCGTGGTCGCGCAAGTGGTTGTACATCCTCATGGGCGCGATCGGCATCGCCTTCGTGGCCTGGCGCGAGGCGATGCACATCCCCGGTCTCCCCGAAGTCTACTGCCGACGCCCCGACGGCAACTGGGGCGAGTATCTGCCGTGGCTTGCCGCGAAGTTCCTGCATTACATCTGCACGTCGATCTGGATCGCCCCCATGAGCATCGGCCCGACGGGCCGCTACAACCCGTGGAGCGAAATGCCACGCGATTGTTGGCTCATGATCGGCATTATCGCGACACTCTCGCTGATCTATTGGCGCGCCGCTCGCTCGGCACGGGGCTGGTGGATATGGCCCACGTGGATCGTGCTTTCGATTGTGCCTGTCGCGGCCGTCGTCGCCACGCCGCACTCGGGCTACATGTGCGGCGTCGGCTGGGCGATTTGCGCGGCACTGGCCTGTGCAACGGCAGCGCGACGAGAATCACCATTCATTGCCAGGTTGACCGGAGGGACGACCATCATCCTCATGCTCGGTGCCGCATTTCTGACACCCGTGAACCGCCTCCAATGGACCGGCATTTCGGCCGCCGAGAAGTTCCTACCATCCTGGGTCATGGTGTCGCCGCCGAGCCGCGACGTGCGCGACGTGTTTTTCATCAATCTGCCGTTCGTCAACATCTACTGCAAGCCGAATCTCGTTGATCGTCTCGGACCGTCGTTTGAGGATGTGAACGTCCACGTCCTGACGTGGGCACCGGCCCCATTGGTCATGGATCGGCCGACCGTCGTCGAGCAGATCGACGATCACAGTTTCACCGCTAGCGTGCAAGGACAAGCGTATTTCTCACGGCTTGTCGGTCGATTTACGTTGGAAGCATTTCGTGGCAAAGAGACATTCAAGACCGGGCAGGAGTTCGAGACGCCGGGGTTTCGCGTGCGGATTCTCGATGCAAACGAGGAGGGCGTATGGAAACTGCAATTCACATTCCCGCGCCCGCTGGCCGACGCGCGATACTGTTTCTATGTCGCATCGCCCCAATGCGGGGCGGCACGATTTCGGTTCGCCGCGCCGGGAATTGCCGCACGAGCCGTGCCGGACTTGATGGCACCATTGAACGATCCAATCGAGCTTGAGACCGCGCTCGGCGAGTTTCGCGCGGGGCACAACCGCGCCGCTAACACGATCTTCGCCACCGCCATGCTCGGCGTTGGTGAACACGCCGACCTGGCGCGAGAAGGCTTGCGACAAGTCGTCCGCCCTATGACAGTCGCGCTGGCCTCCCCGGTGCAATTCGTGTTTGACCAACCGCACCTGTCGCCCGATGACATGGCCGCCCTTTGGCGATGGTGGGCAACGACCGTGGACGATCAATACTTGCGCGAAATCTGGCAGCGCCGCCGCGACTTCGACGATCTGCTATACCTGCGATACGAGGTTGATTGGGATCGCCAGATCGCCGGGGACATTATCAGCAGCGATCTTTATCTGAGCGGCCCGCCGTTTCCAGACCCGCGTGGGCATTAACTCGATTCCCGTCTATCCTCCAAGTCATCCACACGGTAGTAACTCGTTGGGACAGCGCATGGCGGCAGGCGAAGAGTTCGTTTCCGAATCGATCACCCCCGACCCCGGCACCGCCGACACGACGGCCATGGCCGGCGGCCGCCCCGGTCTTCCGTCGGGTTTCACCTGGCGGGATCATCATTACAAGATCATCGAGGTGCTGGAGGACTGGAAGGTCAGCGAGGCCGAAGACCATCGCGGCGGCGAACGGTATTACCGCAAGCATTTTTGGCGTGTCCGCACCGACAGCGGCGACGTGATGACCCTCTACGCCGTGCGGCACACCAAGGCGGGCGAAAACCCTCGCAAACGATGGTGGCTGTACACCATCACGAAACCGTAGGGTTCGCAGTGCGGATCACCATCACTTGGCCATCGCCAAAACTCGCCTTATGATTCCCGTACCAAATGGAACACCCCGCCTAGGCGGGCAACGACCATTGTACCGACCTCGCAGGGGCCAAACGGTGCTCCTGGGCAAGGCACACCATCAACCAGGCGACACCCCATGGCGCATGAGTTCTTCGGAGTCAAAGACGCGGAAGCCCACCATCATGCCCATTCCGCCGCGGCGGATGTTCCACACGATCACGGGCACGACCACTTCCACGACCATGCACAATCCGGCACGGCAGGTGCCGAGCGAGCGGCCGGCTTTTGGCTCTTTATCACCATGATCGGCGGCCTGCTCGTCCTGACCAGTTATTTCGTGCAGTGGTACAGCCCATACGCCGTCGAGCGCGTGAGCACACCCGGCGGCGGGTCGGACTACGTCACCACCTACCTCTATCAATTCCACATGGACGTAGCCGCCGGCATTGGAGCCATGCTGCTCGCCGTTCGCATTCTTTGGCACGCCATGCGTAATCTCCTCCACGGCCACATGCACATGGATGAACTGGTCGCCCTTGCCATCGTCGCTGCCTTTGCCACGAATGACTACCGCGCCGCCGGGGTCATTGCGTTTTTCCTGTTGCTCTCCGAAATCGTTGAAACTCGAACGGCCATCGGTGCCAGGGCCAGCATCGAGGAACTCATCAAGCTCACGCCCAAGACGGCCAACCTCATCACCGAGAGCGGCGAAGTGCAGACCGAGGTCGTCAAGCTGCAACGCGGCCAGCGCGTCCGAGTCCGCCCCGGCGACAACATCCCGGTCGATGGTCGCGTCGTCTCCGGGGAGTCAACGGTCAATCAGGCCAATATCACCGGCGAATCGCTGCCCGTCGATAAGCGTCCCGGCGAGGCCGTCTTCAGCGGCACGTCGAACCTCACCGGCGCATTGGAAATCGAAGTCACAAAGGTCGGCGGCGAAACGACGCTCGGCCAGGTGCAGGACCTCATCCTTCGAGCCGAGCGCACCCGCATCCCCATCATGCGGCTCATCGACCGCTATGTTATTTGGTACACGCCGGTGGTACTCATGCTCGCGGGCCTGGTTCTCTTTTTCACCAAGGACGACCACGGCATCCAGCGGGCCATCACCATGCTTGTCGCCAGTTGCCCCTGCGCCCTCATCATGGCCACGCCCACCGCGATGATTGCCGGCCTGTCCTGCGCCGCGCGGCTCGGCATTCTCATTAAGGACGTCGCCCATCTGGAGAGCGCGGGTCGCCTCACGGCCGTCGTGTTCGACAAGACCGGCACGCTCACCACCGGCATTCTCTCCGTTACGCGGCTCATGCCCGCCGAAAAAGTCGAAGGTGCGGAATTGCTTCGCCTGGCCGCGTCGGCCGAGCAACTCAGCAATCACCCGGCCGCGAAGGCATTGATAGAAGTCGCCCGCGAGGCCAACGTTCGCATGTCGCGCCCAGAGAAGTTTGAAGAAGTCCCCGGCAAGGGCGTCGTCGCCACCGTCGAGGGTCGCCAGATTCTGATCGGTCGTGACTCGTTCCTGAAGGAGCGCGGCATTTCCACGGAATCCCTTCGTTCCCTCGCCGAGGAAGCCGAGGGAATGAGCCTGCTCTTTGTCGCCGTCGATGGCAAGGTCATGGGCGTCGTTGGTCTTGAAGACCGCACCCGCAGCGCGGCCCGCGGCGCAGTCGAAGAACTTCGCAACGCCGGCATCAAGCGCATCGCCATGCTCACCGGCGATCGCGCGGCCGTTGCCCGGCGCGTGGCTGCCGAAATGGCCTGCACCGAGTTCAAGGCCGAGTGCCTGCCGCAAGAGAAGTTGAGCCTCGTCGAGCAGATGCGCGCCGAAGGGCATCGCGTCATGGTCATTGGCGATGGCGTGAACGACGCGCCGGCATTGGCCGCGGGCGATCTCGGCGTGGCGATGGGCGCGGCCGGCAGTGACGTGGCCATCAACTCGGCCTCGATTGCCTTGTTGAACAACGACCTGACGCGCATCCCGTTCCTCATTCGGCTCAGTCGCGCAACGAGAAAGGTGGTCGTGCAAAACCTCGTCTTCGGTGTGCTCTTTGTCGTCGCGGTAATGTCGCTTGGCGCGTTCGACCTCGTGCCGCCCATCTTCGCGGCCGTGTTGCACTTTGTGTCGAGCCTCGTTGTCGTGTTCAACTCGGCCCGACTCGTGCGCTTCGGCGAAGAGAAGGCCACGCACGAAGATATTCTCCGCGAAGAGCGTGATGGATCGACGCCAGCCGGCGCGGCTCTTCCAGCGACGGCATAATCGCTCTACGGCTACAATGTCGTGGATGCCATGAACGCCACCGGTTCGCTACGCAGCCTTCTCTCCGACAACACGGTTCCCGCGCACTCCGACCTCGTCACGCGCGAAAGCGATGCGATTCGTTGCCTGGCCTGTGGGCATCGTTGCCTGATTCGTGATGGCCGCGAGGGAATCTGCCGCGTCCGCTTCAATCGCAATGGCGAGCTGCGCGTCCCCGGCGGCTATGTCGCGGGCCTGCAAGTGGATCCCATCGAGAAGAAGCCGTTCAACCACGCCTTTCCCGGGCGCGACGCACTCTCCTTCGGGATGCTCGGCTGCGATCTGCACTGTTCGTATTGTCAGAACTGGGTCACGTCGCAGGCACTGAGGGATGACGAGGCCGTGAGCCTGCCGAACTCCTGTTCCCCGAAACAATTGGTAGAGCTGGCGATTGAGCACAACGTCCCAGTCGTCGTCTCCACCTACAACGAACCGCTCATCACCAGCGAATGGGCCGTCGAGGTCTTCAAGGAGGCGAAGGCGCGTGGCCTCACCTGCGGCTACGTCTCCAACGGCAATGGCACGCCCGAGGTGCTTCGCTTCATTCGACCGTATGTCGATTTGTACAAGGTGGACTTGAAGAGTTTCGACGACCGCCACTATCGCGAACTCGGCGGCGTGTTGGCGAACGTACTGGCGACGATTGAGCAACTTGTGGTGATGAAGTTCTGGGTGGAGATCGTGACGTTGGTGATCCCCGGCTTTAACGACAGCGACGACGAGCTAATAAAGATGGCCGCGTTTCTTGCCGGCGTATCGAAGGACATGCCCTGGCACGTTACGGCGTTTCATCCGGATTACAAGATGACCGACCCGCCGTGCACGCCGGTGGAGACGCTTGTACGTGCCCACGACATCGGCAAAGCAGCCGGCCTGCGGTATGTCTATGCGGGCAATCTGCCGGGCGACGTCGGCGAGAATGAGAATACGTTTTGTCCGACCTGCAACAAGATCATCATTCGACGGCGCGGGTTCTATGTTCTGGAAAATCGCATGACGACGCCGGGACGCTGTCCTGGCTGTGATGAGACCATTGCCGGAGTGTGGGAATCAGCGGCCCCACGGCAATCAGCGGGCACAGGCATTCCGAAATCAGGATGGCGTTAGCAAGGCGGCTGTTCAACGAGCGGCAACTGGATTTCCACGTCAAGCCCGCCACCGTTCGCATTTATCGCACGAACGGTCCCGCCATGTGCCCGCACCGCGCGATCGGTGATGGCCAGGCCCAGCCCCGCGCCCTCGAAGGGTTCACCATTGTCGGACACGACTCGGCGAAACGGGATGAAAATGTCGGCGAGGGCGGAGTCAGGGATGCCCGGCCCATGATCGCGCACATGGACGACGGCCAGGTTGCTCTCACCCCGTCGCAGTTGAATCTCGACGGCCGTACCGCTCGCCGTGTGACGCACGCCGTTGCGAATGACGTTTTCAATGGCACGTCTGAGCAGTTCGTTGCTGCCGTGTACGACGCACGGTTCGCTGGCCGCCACCAGCACGGTGCGATCCCGCCCCTTCGCCTCGAAGTCGGCATCCCGCGCGATGGTCTCGATGAGCGTGTGCAACTCCACCGGTCCATAGGCATCACCATCGACACCACTCTCCAACCGCGACAGCGTGAGCAAATGCCCGATCAATTCATTGAGCCGAAGCGACTCCTTCTCAATCCGTTGCAGCGCCTCTCGCACGGCCTCCGGCGAACCGCGCTCTGCAATCCCGAGCGCCACGCTCAATCGCGCCAACGGTGATCGAAGTTCATGCGAAATGTCGCGCAATATCTGGCGCTGCCCCGATACGAGTCGGTCCAGCCGATCCGCCATGAAGTCGAAATCGCGCGAGAGGTCGCCGATCTCATCATGCCGCCCGGTCGCACCCAGTCGCACACTCAGGTCGCCGTTGGCAAACCGCCGCGCGGCCGAGCGCAAGCGTCGCACCGGATTCGTCATGTGTCGCGCAAGGCCGTAACACACTAGTCCACCGGTCAAGATCACAGCACCCAGAATGCTCACCACGATCTCCGGCTGCGACATCAGCATGTCATAGGGGAATCGTGACATCGGCGGCGGTCGCCCGTCCGGTCTTGGTCGATGGCCTTGTCTCGGAACATCACCCAACGGTCCAATCGGCGGACTGCTGACCGGCGGCACGTCGCGCATCGATGCGCTCCCAGACACCGGCAACTCCCGCGCCATGACATATAGGCGATCCTCTTTCCCTCGAATCGGCACGGCGACAATGGTCATCTCGTCCGTCTGAATGACCTGCGTATCGTCCGTCTCCAGGACGAGTTTGACCGCATCCATCGCTCCTTTGAAGGGAGCGCAACCGAGCAGCTCGCGCCCCTGATCGTCAAAGAGCAGGGAATGCGAGTCGGGGAAACGATCCCAACGTTTGAACAATTCACGAACCTCGTCCGGCCCGTCGCGCTCAAGGATTTCCACGAGCGAGCGCCCCTGCATCGTGGTAAACATCCCCGCCATCGCTCGAAGGCGGGCCTGCTCCGATTCGGGGCGCGAATGAAGCCACGTCGCGGACAGAAACGCCGCCCCGGCGACGAGCACAATGGCCGCCCAGAACCAGACGAAGATTTTAACAAACAGACTTCTCATACTCGGCAGGGTCCGCCGTACGGACCAATTTGGCTGACTCAGGCCCTACGACGATACGGCATAGACATATCCCATGCCGCGCACCGTCTTGATCCGCTCTATCTCCCCGACCTTGTGGCCGAGTTTCTTGCGAAGATTGCTGACGTGCATGTCGAGGCTGCGGTCATCGGGCATCTCCCGGCGGCCCAGCACCTGCATGAACAAATCATCGCGATGCACGACCTTGCCGGCCGCCCGCAGGAGCACCTCCAACAGGCTGAACTCCACGCCGGTCAATTCGACCGTCTCACCGGCCCGCTTCACCACTCGCGCCGCGATGTTCATCTCGATGTCGGCCACGACCAGTCGATCAGGCACGCCCGCTTCTCCGGCCGTCGCGCGGCTCCGTCGAAGGATCGCATGAATCCGCGCCACCAGCTCGCGCGGGTTGAACGGCTTCGGCAAGTAATCATCCGCGCCGAGTTCGAGGCCCACGATTCGATCCACGTCCTCACCGCGCGCCGTGAGCATCAGCACCGGGATCGACGACTCGCCACGAATGCGCCGCAGCACGTCAAAGCCGCTCTGACCGGGCAAGCCCACATCGAGCAACACCATGTCGTAATTTCCGCTCAATGCCGCCTGCGCGCCGGCCTCGGCCTGATGCACGGCCTCGGCGTCCAACCCGTCTGCCTTCAGATACGTGCGAATGAGCTCACACAGTTCAACGTCGTCATCGACGATGAGCAGTTTGTTTGAAGTTCGCGGCGCAACAGCCATAGCGCGGGGTTCCTTTGAGTTCGATGATTATAGAACGCTTTGGCACACACCATTGCAGACACGAGGTAAAGAAACGTCAATTCATTTCTTTCGTTAATTTACGCAATCTCGATGGAAGTTTGACGGTGGTTCGTCGTTAAATACAACTGAGAGCCTGACCATGATTGCAACAATCCCTGCCCGTGTTCGTTAACCCCTGTAATGAAGGAGAACCCCATGAGAATGCTGACACGATGGAATCGACTCCGTGTGATAATGTGCCCGGTGCTGGCTGTCGCACTTGCCGGCTGCGGCTCAGGCCTGACGCTCGGAGGCTCCGGCGATACGGCTGCGAGGAATGCGTCGTCCGACGCCCTGTCCGGCAGCTTCCCGAATCCGCTGAATCTGACCGACGATCAGAAGGCCCAGGCCCTGGACATCTTTCAACGGATGCACGATGACATCCAGCCGCTTCGAGAGCAGGCCCACACCGACATCCGCAATGTCCTCACCGCGGAGCAGCAGACGGCGTTCGATGAACTCCGTGCTAATCATCCGACAGGGCCGGGCGGCTTTGGACCCCCTGCCGGACCGTTTGGTGGTGATCGACCAGCCGGTGCAATGGCCGGCCGATTCGGTGGCGGCATGGGTCCGGGCTTTGGCGGTCCGCCTCCCATGATGGGCGGCGAAGGAGAGTTCCAAGCCCAGCGGCAGGCGATGTTTGATAAGCTCGCCGAAGAATTGGAGCTGACCGAGGACCAGAAGACACAGATCAAGTCGATCCAGGAGACCCTGCATAAAGCGGTCGAAGCCCGTCGACAACAGGCGCTCGACGAGCTGAAGGCCATTCTCACGGTCGAGCAACTTGCACAGCTTGAAACGATTGAAGCCAACCGGCCGGTGTGATGACTGGCTCGTTGGATTTGTTGAAAAAGAAAAAAGCCCCGCGACGTGATCCATGTCGCGGGGCTTTCTATTTCAGTAGAACGGAATGTTCCCTGAGCTACTTCTTTGCAGGTGGTGGTGGTGCGCCGGTCGGCGCGGCGGGCGGTCCTGCCTTGGCCTCCGCCTTCGAGGCCCGCAGCCACTCGACGAACTTCTCCGGCGTCGGTACGGGATTGACGTACATCGACGTGCCGACCTTTCGGCCGTCGGGCGTACACATCACGCAGACCTGCGGCGTCTTCACACCGTAGCGATTGCGGTAATCCTGGAAAAAGGCGAACTCCAATTCAACATTGATGATGCCCGTCATCTCACTCGCGACCGCCGAGTTGGCAAACACCTGCAACCGCATGTTGCGATGTTGTGACGAGTCCCA
>JBBTET010000040.1:0-72132 GCA_038042195.1 Planctomycetota bacterium
TATCCACACTGTTTGCAACCGCCCAACAAAGGCTTGCGGAGCAAGCCAATGGAAAAAACCATGCCAACAGCCGCAAAAACTCCACCCGCACCGATTGCACAAATCGGATTCTGAGTTGCCATAGCCAATTCGTACGCTCGTCCTTTCAGCCCAGTGCTGGCAAATGACGCCGCCGCAGTCATATGAGCGTATAAGATGCCCAATCCGACGAGGAAGATCGGCAGAAAGTACACCCAAGCTGAGCACCAGAACCTCCTCCCGCGTATGAGACACCCCAGCCCAAAAACGAGCAGCGGCATGGCGATTCCGCTGCCGAATACAAGCACGATCCCACCATGAGCAAGAATCATCTTCGTCATTGTAATGTACTGGTCCGAGCTATGTCGTCTCCGCTTCATCGAGAATCTACTTGCCCATCCGGGCAGCAAAGACTCTCATAAGATATGGATCAAGTATCTGGAAGCAGGTCAGTCACCCGCAGGAGGCCGTACTGGTCCAGTTTAGGTTAGCGAACACAGCCGAGACGGCTGTGCCACAGCAAACTGTACCAGTACCCAGGAGGCCGTCGCGCTGGTAGTCGGGCGCGGCGTCGCGTTAAATAGGATGCGACATGGCGCAAATTGAGAAACCACGAATCACGTTGATCGGCGGCGGGCTGGCCGGCGGGTTGTTGGCGACGTATCTGGGTCGCGCGGGGCACGACGTGACGCTGTATGAGCGGCGGAGCGATCCGGGCGCGGGGAACTTCGTCGGCGGGCGGTCGATCAATCTGGCCTTGTCGACGCGCGGGATTGATGCGCTGCAGCGCGTGGGGTTGGCGGATGAAATCCTGTCGCACGCGATTCAGATGCGCGGGCGGATGATTCACGATCGCGCCGGCGGGCTGCACTTTCAGCCGTACGACAAAGACCCGGCCAAGTGCATCAACTCCATCGGGCGGGCGGCCCTGAACAGCGTGACGCTCGCCGCTGCACAGAAGCTGCCAAACGTTCGGGTGCTGTTCGATCAGCGGTGCGTGGATGTTGATTTGGATCGACCGTCGGCGCGACTGGTGCATACCGCGACGAACGCCGAGACGGTCGTGGAGAGCGATCTGCTCATCGGCGTGGATGGGGCTTTCTCAGCGGTGCGAAAGTCGATGCAACGGCTGGAGCGGTTCGACTATCGTCAGGACTATCTGCGACACGGCTACAAGGAACTGACGATTCCGCCGGGGCCGGGCGGTGAATTTCGGATGGAGCGAAACGCACTGCACATCTGGCCGCGGCGGAACTTCATGATGATCGCCCTGCCGAATCCGGATGGGTCGTTCACGTGTACGTTGTTCTATCCGTTCGAGGGGGCGGCGAGCTTTGATGCGCTGCGGACCGATGACGACGTGCGGCGGTTTTTTGAGAGTGAGTTTCCCGATGCGGTGCCCCTGATGCCGACGTTGCTCGCGGACTATCGGGCGAATCCGACCGGGGCGATGGTGACGGTGCGGTGCCTGCCGTGGCAGCATGACGGGAAGGTCGCGCTGGTTGGCGACGCGGCACACGCAGTGGTGCCGTTTTATGGACAGGGGATGAACGCGGCGTTTGAGGATGTGGTGGCGCTGGACGAGAGCTTTCGGCGACATGGACCGGATTGGCGTCGCGTGTTTGAAGCGTATGAAACGAGTCGGAAAGCGAATTGCGATGCGCTGGCGGACCTGGCCATCGGGAACTTCATCGAGATGCGCGACAAGACGGCATCGCGGGCATTTCTTTGGAAGAAGAAGATTGAGCGGACGCTGCACACGGTCTTGCCGCGGTGGTATCTGCCGCTGTATGGGATGGTGAGCTTTTCGTGCATTCCGTATGCCGAGGCCGTGACGCGGGCGAAGCGGCAGGATCGGTGGGTGATGATCGTGGGAGCAATGATTGCGGTGATGGTGATTGCACTGCTGTTTCGCATGTTCACGGATGAGCGGCGCGTGGCGTGCTTTTCGATTGCGGCGACGATTGTGTATGTCGCCATGCAGGTGATTATCTTCAAGTCGAAGCGCTGGGATACCTAATGTTGCACGGTGGGAGATTTCATTGGCCTTGACCTATACCGAGTACCTAAAGCTGGAGGCGATGCTGGAGTTGCAGGAGCCTCGGTCCAGCCCGCCGGAGCACGATGAGATGCTGTTCATCGTGATTCACCAGGTCTATGAGCTATGGTTCAAGCTGACGATGCACGAGTTGGACAAGATCAAGCGGGACTTTTCGGCGAACGATCTCTTCGGAGCGATACACAGCTTCAAGCGCGTGCGGACGGTGATGAAGACGCTCGTGGGACAGCTCGACATTCTGGAGACCATGACGCCGATGAGTTTCTCCAGCTTTCGGGAACGATTGGAGACGGCGTCGGGGTTTCAGTCGGCGCAGTTTCGGGAGATGGAGTTCGCGCTGGGGCAGAAGCGGGCCGACCTGGACTTTGCGGCGCTCTATGGCAAGACGAGCCGGGGGTATGCACGATTGCAGACGCGGCTCGATGCGCGGAGCGTGATCGATCATTTTTATGATTTCCTCGGGCATTGCGGGGCGACGATTCCGGCAGCCGTGACACAGCGGGACGTGCGCACGTCGAACGCGCCGAATGTTGAGGTCCAGCGGGAGATTCTGCGTCTCTACAAATCACGACCCGAGGTGGCGATCCTGTTTGAATCCATGACGGACTTCGACGAGGGCTTGCAGGAGTGGCGGTATCGGCATGTGAAACTGGTGGAGCGGACGATTGGAAACAAGAAGGGCACGGGCGGCTCGCTGGGCGTGGAGTTCCTGAAGCGGAGTTTGTTTCAGCCGGTGTTCGCGGATTTGTGGGCGATCCGGCATGAGTTGTAACAATTCGATTCAACCCCACCCTAACCCTTCCCTTAGTAAGGGGAGGGGAAAAAACGCTCGGCGAAGCCTCGCGGCTAAACAACAAGTGGCGGGATCGTCGCGATCACTTTTAGCTCAATCGCAATTGGCGTGGGCAGGGCCGTGACTTCGACGGTGGTGCGTGTGGGGTTTGGCTTGTCGGGGCCGGCGAAGTATTCGGCGTACAGCTTGTTGAAGATGGGGAAGTCGTCCTTCATGTGCGTCAGGTAGACAGTGACGTCGACAATGTCCGCCCATTTCGCGCCGGCGTCTTCGAGGACGAATCGCACGTTGTCGAAGACGCTGCGGCATTGGGCCTCGATGTCGTGGGCGAGGATGTTGCCGCGGTCGTCGAGGGTGACGCCGGGGATGTCCTTGCTGCCGCGCTTGCGTGGGCCGATGCCGGAGAGAAAGAGGAGATTGCCGACGCGCTTGGCGTGGGGGTAGGCACCGACGGGTTCGGCGGCGCGGTGGCTTTGGATGGCATCGGACATCGTATTACTCGTTTACTGCATCTTTCTTCGTGGCTATACTTTCATGTAACGAACGGAGATCACCATGCGGGCCAATGAGATATTGAAGCATACGAAGAAGGAGCCGTTTCGCCCATTCCGGGTGTTCGTTTCCGAGGGTGCGACGTATGACATTCGTCATCCGGAAATGATCCTCGTCACGCAGACTGAAATCGCCGTCGCCATTAATCGCAATGGAGGCGAGGTTCCGTTTGAGATGGCGTATTGCGACCCAATCCACGTCACACGCATCGAGTACATCGCCAAGAACGGCTCAAGTGCATCACGCAAGTCCAAACGTTAGCCCCACCATTACATGATCGCAGCGATTATTTTGCCGCCTCCATGTGTGCGATCAACTTGTAAATCAGCTTCGCCGCGAGGAACTCGGTTTGGGCGCTGCCGGGCAGGGGCAGCACTTCGACCACGTCGGCGGCGATGATGGTGCGGTTCATGGCGACGGCTTTGAGTAGATCGTTGACCTGGAACCAATCCATGCCGCCGGGTTCGGGCGTGCCGGTGCCGGGGGCGTAGGCCGGGTCGAGGCCGTCGATGTCGATGGTGACGTAGACGTTGTCGCTCAGTCCGTCCACGGCTTGTTGAATCCAGTCGGGGTCTTCGCGCGTCTGGCGCGATGTGATGATGGAAATCTTTCGCTTCTTCATGAAGCGATGTTCGTCGAGGCTGTAATTACGGATGCCGACGCCGACGACGGGCACGCCAAGCTCCCAGACGCGGCGCATGGCGCAGGCGTGGGAGTGGGGGGTGTCTTCGTAGCTGTCGCGGAGGTCGGCGTGGGCATCGATCTGGAGCACGCTGAGCTTTTTGTGCCGGGCCTTTGCCGCGCGGACGAGTGGGGGGGTGATGGAGTGTTCACCGCCGAGGGTGATGAGGAACTTACGGTCGGCCATGATCTTTTTGGCGGCGGCATGGATGTCGTCGCACATTTCCTTCGGGCCGGCCATGTTGGGGGCGAGGGGTGGGAGCGTGGCGATGCCGCAGTCGTAGAACTCGCGTTCGTATTCCTCGTCGAAGAGTTCGACCTGTTGGCTGGCGGTAATGATGGCGCGGGGGCCTCGTCGCGTGCCGACCTGGAAGCTGACGGTGCCGTCATAGGGGACGGAGAGCACGGCATAGCGGGATCGTCGGTAGTCGGAGTCGGCGTCGGGTAGTCCGAGAAAGTTGTCGGGAACAGTCGCCAAGGGCGGAGTCTCCTTTGCTTCAAGGCGCACGAAGGGTGGACCACTGGCGCGCGCTGCGAATCATCGCGGGAGGGGGTTTCAATGGCAAACCCCCACTGGACGCAACGCTCGACGAAGCCTTTCGCCACGGCGGATGTACCACGCGGCTAAACAAGGTGGTGCGTGTTGACGCGCGGGCCGTGGCGTTGTCTCATACGCCCTTAATCAAACCTCTCTGAGGGTGTCGGACCGCGGACCGGTCGTCGCCGGACGGAGAGCCATCAAAGGACAACCACCATGACACACGTTGTCACGGATCGCTGCGTCAATTGTCGTTACACCGACTGCGCCACGGTGTGCCCCGTGGAGTGCTTCTGGGAGACGACGGACCCGGCCATGCTGGTGATCGACCCCGACACCTGCATCGACTGCGGCCTGTGCATCCCCGAGTGCCCGATCCACGCGATCTACACCGAGGACGAGCTTCCCGATCCGTACAAGGAATGGACGGAGAAGAACCGGGAGCTGTTCAAGAAGGGCGTAAACATCACAGCGAAGAAGGACGCGCTGCCTGGCGCGTTGTCGCTGGAACAGATTCAAAAGAAGGAAAAAGACAAGGGTTGGGATATTCCCGAGCCGGGTGGGACCTGATTCACTGCACAACGCATTTCGTTTGCCCTCGCATTTCAATGCGAATCTTGCTGACAGTCTTTCTGTTTGCCTCGCTATCGGGCTGCGCTGAGTCCACGCGCGGGCCTGTGGTGTTTTTTCTTGATGGCGCGGGCTGGTATGCCAGTGGTGGCGCGGTGGAGAATGGCCTGCGCAAGGCAGGCTACAAAGGGGAGTACGAGGTCTTCACCTGGAGCGCGTTCCTTGGGCCGGCGCAGGATCACTTCATCACGGCGCAAAGTAAGATCGTGGCGCGGCGCCTGGCCGGCAAGATCGAGCGCGTTCGCAAAAACGATCCAGACGGGGCCATTCAGGTGATGGGGCTGTCGGCGGGGACGGCCGTGATATTGTCGGCATTGGAGGAGTTGCCGGATGGCGTGCAGGTGGACAACGTCGTGCTGCTCTCGCCATCAGCGTCGGCCGAGCGCGATCTAACAAAGATCATGCAGCATGTTCGGCGGAACTTGTATGCGACGTGCAGCCCACACGACGGGATCGTGGCAGCACTGGCCGTGAACGCGGATGGCAGGCCGGGGCCGCCGGCAGGAGAAAAGGGCCTGCGCATGCCGCGAAAGGGCGACGCCCAGACCCAGGCGGCGTATGCGCGGGTCATCAACATCCCGTGGCAGCCGTCCTATGTCGGATTCAACTGGAACGGCAGTCATACCGGCGTGACGAGTGACGACTTTATCGCGGGCGTCATCGCGCCGCGTATTTTGTCGGCCGAACCATTCCCGTTGGATCGACCGGTGCTGGAGCGATTCGCCGTTGGGAGCGAGCGATGACGCGACGCTTGCAGCGGATTTCATGTCTTGTAGTGACGACGCTCCTCGCGGTCGGCTGCGACGGCGGAAAGTCCTTCAGCGAGGCTCGCAAGGCGGAAGAACGTGGCGATCCGCACGTCGCGTACGACCAGTATTGCAAAGCAGCGACGGATTCGCGCGGCGGGGCGACGGCGTCGGGCCTGGCGCGAGTGCGCGGCGGGGCGAGCGCGTATTGGGAATCGCAGGCGTTATTGGAGATGGATGCCGGGAACTATGGCGAGTCATGGCGGATGCTCATGAAGGCGCTGGAGATTCAGCCCGACTCGACGACGACAGCCAAAATGATTCGTCAGCTAGAATTGCAACATGGCGAGGCCATCGCCGAGGCTCGAACGGAGTGGATGCAACGCGGATCGGTAGCGCTGGCATCGGCGCTACGGCCGCGACGGCGGGCGACGGTGGAGCCGGCACCGATTCCGACATCGGATGACAAACAGTCGGTGGTGGAGTCAAAGGTCGCGCTTGCGCCGCCGCCGAAAAAGGAGAGTGGCTCAAGCGAGTCGGATGCGGGCGCGACGAGGCAAGCCGAGCCGGTGGTGATTCCAGTGCCGGGGGGCAAGCGTGACGAGCCTGCGTCAACCGCTGTTGAATCGCCACAGGATACGGCCGTGCAACTCACACCCGCGCCGGTGGAGCCGATCCCGGAGGAGAAGCCCATCGTAAGGCCGACGACGCAATCGCCGGAGCGGGAGGCGCGACCCGTTCCGAAGAAGCCGTCGCGGCCGGCGATTCGGCGTGAGCCGGTTCGTGAGAGCGGTCGAAGCGAGTTTCTGGTCATGCAGTCGCTCAGTCTGAAGGACCGATCGCTCTCTCGCGGCATGACCGGCATGGAAGGGATCAGCATTCTCCTCAAGGACACCGACGACGACGAGGCGGATTTCGATCTTTTTTCGGGGAAGGAGCGGATCAAGAAAATCCGTGATTTGAAGCTGGGACGGTCGCAGGTCTTCGCCGGGCAGTCGGGAACGCTTTATCGGTTGACACTTCTGGGAATACATCACAAGTCTCGCACGGTTAGGGTTGGTATCAGACCGGCGTGAGAGGGTCACGATTCATCGCGAATCCATGATCCATCTCGCATGTCGTCTGATCTACCAAAGACAGGATGGATTCTATGATGCGCGTGTGGTTGACGATGGCGACCTTGAATTTGCTGATAGCGCGGGGCTGTGCGGACCAGGAAAATGCAAAGCCGACGGCCTCAAGCGTGAGCGCGCCGGTCGCGCCAGGTGAGAAGCCCGCCGTTGTTGAGACACAGGGGTTCACCCCAAAAAAAGGAGCCGCCATGAATGAAAAGGTCGTCAAGAGCGAAGCGGAGTGGCGCAAGGAACTGACGCCCGAACAGTACAACGTCACGCGCGAGAAGGGGACGGAACGGGCCTTCACCGGCAAGTTCTGGAATCACAAAGAAAAGGGGATGTACAAGTGCGTCTGCTGCGGGGCGGAGCTGTTCGCGTCGGATTCAAAGTTCGACTCCGGCTGCGGCTGGCCGAGCTTTTCCGCGCCGGCAGATGCGAAGAAGATCGACGAGCACACCGACAATAGCCACGGCATGGACCGCACCGAGGTGACGTGCAGCCAGTGCGGGGCGCACTTGGGCCATGTCTTCGACGACGGCCCGATGCCGACGCGGATGCGGTATTGCATCAATTCGGCGTCTCTCAAATTTGATGGGAAAAAGTAGGCCAAGCGGCGATCGTGTAGATACGAAAACCCTCGGGAAATCGCCCGTGGGTTTTTCAATAGAGCCCGGTTGCCAGAGCCAACCACTACATGTACATGCCGCCGTTGACGCCGATGATCTCGCCGGTGATGAAGGAGGCCTGGGGGGAGGCGAGGAAGGCGACGGTGGCGGCGACCTCTTCGGGCTTGCCGAGTCGACCCATGGGAGTCATTTGTCTAACGATATCGAGTGACGCGGAGGGAACATCCGCCGTCATGTCGGTGTCGATGAAGCCGGGTGCGACGGCGTTGACGGTGACGCCCTTTTTGGCGAACTCACGGGCGAGCGTTTTGGTGAGGGCCATGAGGCCGCCCTTGGCCGCTGCGTAGTTGGCCTGTCCGAAGTTGCCCATCTGACCGACGATGCTAGTGATGTTGATGATGCGTCCCCAGCCGTGCTCCATCATCGGTTTGATGAGGCGGTGAATAATCATCGCGGGGCCGGTGAGGTTCACGTTGAGCACTTCGTGCCACATCGGGCGGTCCATCTTGACGAAGGACTTGTCGCGGGTGATGCCGGCGTTGTTGACGACGATGTGGACGAGGCCGAAGTCTTTGACGATCTGGGCGACCATCGTGTCGTCTTCGTCGGGGTTGGAGACGTTGGCCTGGTAGATGAGGGCCTTGCGCCCCATCTTGTGGATGAGAGCGGCCACCTCCTCGGCCGCCTCACGCGAGGTGGAGTAGTTCAGAGCCACGTCGGACCCGGCCTCGGCGAGGGCCAGGCAAATGGCACGACCGATTCCGCGCGAACCACCCGTGACGAAACTGACTTTTCCATCGAGAACGCCCATGATTTGCTCCTTGGAAGAGGTTGTCCGTGTTGATCGTAGACTTCGCTTCCGTCCGGGGTGACACCGCGAAAGGCCCCGAGTCGGGGAGGGTCACCCACATGGGATTCTAATTCGCTGGATTGGGGCCGTCCACACGGAACGCTGGATCGGCTAGTAAACGCTCTATTTTGAGCACGGGGTTGCGCCGGTCGAGACGGCGGGTCAGATGGGGGCGCGGTTCGACGCAGGGATCGGTATGCGTCGGCAGCCGAAAGTCCGTGCGTGGCCATGAGATAACAGAGAGCGAGGGTAGCGCTTCTGCCACGGCCGGCTTTGCAGTGAATGAGCGTTCGTCCGCCTCGCGTTTTTTTATCCTGTAGAAAACTGAGGCCGCGCATCAAGTCGTCGGCATTTGGGCAGTGGTAGTCGAGGGTCGGCAGGTGGAGTTGCTCGATGCCGTGGGCAGCCATTTCGTCGAGGTGGCCGGGGAACTCCTCGCACATGTTGATGACGGCGTTGACGCCGAGGCGGCGGAGCACGGAGATGTGACGTCGAGCCGGGACCGCGCCGAGGAGGACATGCTCGTCAACGACGTCCCATTGATTCCAGAGACCGATGGCGCACAGCGCGCGATTGAGGATGAGTGATGGGCCGTAGCCGAGGCGAATGAGGAATCGTGGTGGCGCGGTCATTGGTTCGGTGATATGAGTTCGGTTCCACCGGCGGTGCGCAATTGAGGGAGCAGGCTGACGCCGTCCAGGGTCGGCACGTCTTTCAATGCATCATATCGGCCAAGCAGGTCGATGACGGTGGGCACGACATCGACGATTCTTCCACATGGGATTGATGTGCCTTTGGGCAGGCCCGGCCCGGCGACGAACATCGGTATTCGCATATCAGCGGCGAGGGCCGCGCCATGTTCACCGCGACCGTGACCGGAAAAGGCCCAGCCTTCTTCGGCAAAAATGAGCAGTTCGCCGGCGCGAATGGAGTCGAAGTACTCGACGACCTGTGGAACGAAGTCGGGGTATTTATTCTGTGCGGTGGCGGCGAGCCATTCGCGCGAGGAATGCCAGCCGGCGTCGACGAAGGAGCGCAGTTCGGGATCGGCGCGGTAGCCGAGCGGATCGGCGGGCGCGGTGGTGCTCGCGTTTTCCACGTCGAGTCGGTATTGCATCGTGCCGCGTTCACTGCGACGAAGGACGGAGGCATCGCCTCGTCGAGATGTGATGCGGACGTGGTTCGGGCCGGGCGACGTGCAGATCAGGCCCACGCCGTCAAGATCGCGGAGAGGTTTGTTAGACGTGGGCGACGCGAGAATACCGTCTATTTCGTCTCGGCTCGGCTTGACGAACCAGCCTTGGTTGCCGCGAAGATGGAGAACAATGCGTCGAAACGAACCATCCACGATCACGGCGTCGTATCGCTTCAACTCCTGCGAGCGATCGGCGTAATCGTCACCATAGACTCGGCCTTCGTGAATCTTGATACCGCGATGGTCACGCAACCAGCAGACGAGGTCGAGGGTCTTGTCTTTGTGCGTCGGCGTGTGGCTGTGGTCGGTGATGAGGATTCCGTAGGTGGAGTCGCTCAGGCCATTGCGGTCGAGGGCCTCATAGACGCGACCGATCTGTCGGTCGATTCCGCGCAGGCCTTCGGCATAGGCGGCGGAGTTGGAGCCGGCATCATGGCCGATCTGGTCGACACCGATGAAGTACATCGTAATGAGGCTGGGCCAGCGACCGACGCGGTTGGCGAGACGGCCGACGTCTTCCAGGCAACCGGCTGTCAATTCGTCAACACGAGAGTACCAGCCGAGATACCAGCCAACACCTTCGGTGACGTGATAGTCGACGTTGTAGGTCGCGCCGCGAGCGACGTTGCCAAGGATGTTGACGCTGAACTGGTCGGGGAGCATTTCATAAAGCGTCGGCCAGTGAAAGTGATGATTCACGGCGGAGTATTCAGTGGCGGTGATGTAGTTCGGATAAGCGAGGGTGCGTCGGTCGAACCATTGATTGCCGGTGACGTCGTGGTGGCCGGGGAAACGACCGGTGAAGAGGGAGACGGTGTTGGGATAGGTCATGGAGGGGATGGAAGTGATGGCGTGTTCGACGCGCACGCCGCCGTCGACAAAGCGTTGTTTGATGTTGGGGAGTTTGCCATCGGAGAGCAGGGCTTGGAAGCGGTCGTGATCGAGGCCGTCGACGAAGAAGAGGATCACGGATTTCGTGGGGCGTTGGACGTCGGGGTTCACATGAAGGCGAATTGGAGAGGATTTCGCGCAGGAGGCGCAGAGCAGGCAGCTCCCCAGCGATAGTATCATCAGGCGCTTCATGATCGAGAGAGATTATAGGGGGCGTGGATTGCCCTGTGTGCGACGTGGTCAGTATTTCGGATTTCGGAAGGGCAGTTTTTTTGCAAACTGATCGAGCTGGGGGCGGACCAGATCGATGATCGCCTGTTGTTTCGCGGTGGAGGCGAGTTCAAGCGCTTTGTTGGCGTACTCGACGGCCTTTTCAAAATCGCCGGTTTCGGCGTAGGCGGAGGCGAGTGTTGCGAGAAGGCCCGGGACTTGATACTTGCTCGCTTCGCAGGCGGGCAGGATCAACCGGAGGGCTAGGGCACCATCGCGCAGCTTGTCGTCCTGGGCCGTTGCCAGCATCTCAGCGAGCATGTTGGTGTACTTGATACTGTCCGGCGCGGCGGCGACACCTGCACGGAGCACCCGAATGGCGCCGGCGATGTGGTGTTGCTGAATGAAGTGTCGGACCAGGGCTTCGGTTGCGCCGACGTGGCCGGGTTTATAGTCAATGGTCTTTTCGTAATGGGCGACGGCTTGTTCGAGGTTCTTCATTTTGGAGTAAGTCACGCCGAGGTTGAAGTACCCTTCGGCTGTCCATTCGGGCAGCGCGGCGGCCTTCTGAAGCGGCTCGATCGCGTCGTTAAACCGGGTTTGCATTCCAAGGCAGATTCCAAGATTGAGGAGTGCCTCGCCGTAATCCTCCTTGATGCGGACGGCCTCGCGAAGTTCTTTTTCGGCGTCGGCGAGCTTGCCGGATCGCATGAGTGCGAGTCCATAATTATGGCGAGTCGGGGCATCGGTCGGTGCAGCTTGAGCTGCGTCGCGGTAATACTTGACGGCCTCGTCCAGCTTGCCCGCCTCGGCATAGATAAAACCCAGTTCATAGAGCGCTTCAGAATAATCAGAGCGGATCTGCACGGCCTTTTTCAGGGACAGGACGGCCTGATCGCCACGGCCGAGCTTTTTGTGGCTTTGGGCAATCTTGAAGTAGACAATCGGGTTGGCGTCGTCCGTCGCAAGGGAGGCGAGGTAATGCTGGAGGGCTTCCTGGGGCAGGCCGGCTTCCATCTTGGCGTCGCCCATGCTGATGAACAAGGGAGGGTAGTTTGGCTCCAGTTTGAGTCCGCGCTCGAGCGATTGAATCGCATCATCTACACGGTGCAATTGCAGAAGTGCCGTGCCGAGGGTGTAGTGAATCATGAAAGACTTGGGGCTTAACCTGATCGCGTCCTCCAGCAGGGGAATGGCCTGCTCCTGCTTTTTAGCGTGCAGCAAATAATTCGCTTCCTGCAATTTCAGAATGACCGGCAACATGTCTTTCGGATCGGGGAGGCCTGGCGTGAGGAACTCGGCGCTGGTTCGAGTGCCGGCACTGATGTAGCCGAGCGATTCGAGGGCTTGACGCGTTTCCTCGCTCTGAGTGGCGGCCTTGGTCTGGCCGGCCTCCCAACCGTCATATCGATCAAGCAGCCTGGTGAGCATGTCCTTGGCCACGTCGGGCTTCTGACTGATGAGATTGTGTAGCTCCGCCGGGTCGGCCTGTCGGTCAAACAGCTCAGGTTTGGTCGTGGAAATGTATTTCCATTGCCGTGTGGTGAGGGATCGCTGTTCGGCGAAGTTGTGGGAGTTGTAGAGGCAATGGCATTCGGAGTAGCAATCCTGATCGGGCATTTTCTCGCCGGCCAAGAGTGGTGAGAGGCAGCGCGAGGTTAGTTTCTCCACCGGAGTCAGACCCGCGAGATCGACCAACGTGGGAAACACGTCGGCCACCTCGACGTAGGTGTCGACGCGCTGTCCCGCCTTGACAGCCGGGTCCACGACGATGAACGGGACGTGCATGGACACGTCGTACACGAACACAGCGTGGCCGCGTTCGCCGTGCTCGCCAAGGGATTCACCGTGGTCGGCGATGATCACGATGGTGGTGTTGTCGGTGAGTTTGTTGGAATCGAGCCAGTCGATCAGACGCTTGGTTTGCGAATCCATGAAGGCAATTTCACATTCGTATTCGATTGAGGATTTATCCTTGAATCCTTCCGGTGGGTCGTAGGGAGCGTGGGGGTCGTAATAGTGTGCCCAACAAAAGAAAGGGCCGGCCTTGTTGGCATTCAGCCAGGCGAGGGCGCGATCGGTGACGATGTTCCCAGGGCGCAGGCGTTCACTCAGTTGTGCGCCGAGTTCGATCTTGCCCATGTCGTCGTCGTAGGTGTCGAATCCGCGGGCGAGTCCGAATCGCTTGTCGAGGACGTAGCTGGCGACAAACGCGCTGGTCTTGTAGCCCTTAGCCTTGAACCGTTCGGCAAGGGTCGGATGGATGTCGGCGAGCGGTGCGCTGCCATTATCACGAATGCCATGTTCTTTGGGATAGAGGCCGGTCATCATGGAGGCGTGGCTGACCAGCGTGAGCGGGGCCGGGGCAAAGGCGTGTTCGAACAGGGTGCCTCGCTTAGCAAGTGCGTCGGTGGTCGGGGTCAGGCCGCCGGGGTGGCCGTAACAGCCGAACCGGTCGGCGCGGGTCGTGTCGTATGTAATGAAGAGGACATTGCGACCGGCGGCTTTGCCGGAGAGCGGCGTCTTTTCGCCCCGGTCGCAGCCGCAGAGGGGGAGCACGACGCAATACGAGAGAACGAGTCCGATTTGAATGCACTTCATGACCACTACGATATCGGTTGGCGCGCGAGGTGTCTATTTGCGCGAGGGAGTCGTTTCACTGCGATGCTCGATATCCGCGAGCAGATTTACAGCAAGTCCTTTTACTGTCGGACGGATTGGGCCGTCGACCAGTACACGCAGAATCCGCACGGACTCTTCCGGGCGATAGACGGAGGTGCCTCGCCATTTTTGATTCGCGTAGAGCCATGCCAGCCAGTATTGCCCCGTGTTCGGCGTGTCGTCGGACTTGATCGCGGTGAGGAACGTCGTCTCCGCGAGGGCAGGGTCGCCCATGTACTCGTAACACTGCCCGATGTTGACGTAGGTTGTGACGCGCGAGGCCCGCGCGGGGAATCGAAGCGAGCGTTCGTACATGGAAATCGCGGCTGAATACTGCTTGTCCATCATCAGGTTCCAGGCCCTTGAGACGAGATGCGAGGCGTAGACTTCGCCACAGAGGCAAATGCCGAGCGGAATGAGCGGCACCAACCCCCAGGCAATCTTCCACGACCAGTCACGCCGAAGGAGCAGTCCGGCATGCAGGGCGGCGAGCGCATAGACCGGGAGCCAAACAGCGGTCGTTCGTGTACCCGCCGCGACAACGGCCAGCGCCGCGAGGAAGCCGGCGGCTTGTCGCCCTAGTTGCGGGCATACCTTGTCAGACGCGGCCCGCAAGAGCAGCACTTCGATCAGCAATAATCCATAGAGCCAGACCTCGGCAATGATCATCGGCAACAGCGGATAGCCGTCCCTGCCGATGGCGTCCTCCGGCATAACTCCGTAGGCGTCGGCAAGCGCTTTGCGCCCCCCATTCCAATCGAGCAGCAAATGACTGTAGATGGCGAGGGCGATGAGTAGAAACACGATTGGCCGACGTACGTTGCCGAATACGGCGACACTGATCCAGACGACTATGACGACGAACGCCGTGGCGAGCGGTGAGTGCGTGAGGTAATGGCCGTTTCGCCAATTGGGCACGAGGACGACGGTGAACCACTCGATGACATCGACGAGGTGGCCCATGAGAACCATGAGGCCGATCCAGACGTAAGGTAGTGTTCGGCCGCGCGACTTGGCGCGCGACAACCCCGCAAAGGAGAGACCGACTAAGGAGTGACCGATGGTGGCCATGACGGGCAGATTCTAACGTTAGAATGCTGGGATCGGGGGCCGGTTAGCCTTGGTTGATTCACCGAGCGGAGACACGCTTGCGCTTTCTTTCACAATGTCTCGTGCCAGTATGGTGGCGTGATTTCTTATCGGCGAATTCGCCGCGGTTCGGGGACTTACTATTGTAAGAAGTGAATGCAAGGTCGAGGACCGCGCGGGCCGAAAATGTCTGCATAGAATCCGTGATGGCACGCTGACAGGAGGATTCCCATGACCGCAGACAACACACCCACCGAGTCCGAACTCGCAGCACGACACGAAAAGGCCATCACCGCGCTGGCGGAGGGTCGCAAACTGATTCGCAAGGAGCTTGGCAAGTCGATCATCGGGCAATCCGAGGTGATCGACCAGCTCCTGATTTGCCTGTTCGGCAAGGGGCACTGCATCCTCGAAGGTGTACCAGGCCTGGCCAAGACTCGGGCCATTCGCGCAGTGGCTCAAACGCTGAGTCTGACGTTCAACCGCATCCAATTCACACCCGACCTGATGCCCAGCGACATCACGGGAACCGAGATCATCGAGGAAGACAAGAGCACCGGCACGCGCCAGCTTCGTTTCGTGCATGGGCCGATCTTTGCCAATGTCATTCTCGCAGACGAAATCAACCGCACGCCTCCCAAGACGCAGTCGGCCCTGCTCGAAGCGATGCAGGAGAGCCAGGTGACGGCGGCGGGCTTCACGCATCGCCTGCCGCAGCCGTTCTTCGTACTGGCCACGCAGAATCCGATCGAACAGGAAGGCACGTATCCGCTGCCCGAGGCGCAGTTGGACCGCTTCATGTTGAAGGTGCTGGTGGAGTATCCCAGCGCGGAAGAGGAGTTGGCCATCATCGGGCTGACATCGCAGACGAGTGAGCCGACGCTGGAGCGGGTTTTTTCGGCGGAGGACATTCTCGCGTTGCAGGAACTCGTGCGACGCATCCCCTGCGCGGATCACGTCATGCGCTATGCCATGCGTCTGGCACGTTGCACACGGCCGCAGTCTGACGAGTCGCCGAAGTTCATTCGTGACTACGTGAGTTGGGGGGCCGGGCCGCGGGCCAGCCAGTTCCTCGTGATCGCTGCGAAGGCACGGGCCGTGCTGGATGGTCGACCGATGGTGACGACGGAGGACGTGCAGGCGATCTCGCACCCGGTGCTTCGCCATCGCATCGTGCTGAACTTCAACGCCGAGGCCGACGCCATCTCAACGGATCGGCTGATCGACAAGTTGATCGCGGACGTGCCGACGGCAACGACCCCCGATCTGGACGCGGTCGGCGCGGGTCGCGTGTTGCGAGCCTGAGTGATGAGCGGGGAACCGAATGCACACGACCCTTCAAGATTTTCGCAAGTATCTGGAGCCGGCGGTCCTCGCGCGGGTGACGGGGCTTGATCTGCGGGCGCGGCTGCTGGTGCAAGGTTTCATCAGCGGTCTGCATCGCTCGGAGTTGCACGGCTTCTCGGTGGAATTCGCCGAGCATCGGAAGTACAGCCAGGGCGACGACCTGCGCCATCTCGACTGGAAGGTCTATGGCCGCACGGACAAGCATTACATCAAGGAATACGAGCAGGAAACGAATCTGAAGCTGCTGCTGGCGGTGGATTGTTCGGAGTCGATGCGCTATCAGTCGCGCGGGTCGGTGTTCAGCAAGCGCGACTACGCGACGACGACGGCAGCGGCGCTGGCCTACCTCGCGCTGCATCAAGCGGATGCGGTGGCCCTCGCCACATTTGACACACGGCTGCATCGCACCGGGCGGGCCACGAACAATCCGGCGCAGTGGAAGCACGTGGTGCAGGATTTGGAGAAGGCCGACGGGCACGGGCGGACGGCGTTTCGGACGGTGTTCGATGAGTTGGCCGAGACGCTGCACGACCGACATCTCATCGTGATCATGAGCGACTTCCTCGGCCCGACGGATCAGATTATTTCGGGGATCAAGCACCTGCGACATCGGCGGCATGAGCCGATTGTGTTGCAGGTGCTCGACCATGCCGAGCTGACGTTTCCATTCGACCGGCCGATCGAGTTTGAAGGACTGGAGGGCGCGGGGACGCTGGTGACGAATCCGCGATTGATGCGTGAACGATATCTCGCGGAGATGAACGCGCACATCGAGCGGCTCCGTCGCGGCTGCTTTGAACAGCGAATCGACTTTGAAGTGCTCGACACGCAGGCACCCTTGAATACGGCGCTCAGCGCCTATCTCGCCACGCGGGCATCGCGCTCGCGGCGGAGAAACTGATCGGGAGACTCTTTCGTGGCATTCGTTCATCCGGGAATCATGATGGCAGCGGCCGGGATGGCACTCGCCCCCGTCGTCATCCATCTCATTCACCGGCGGCGATATCAGCGTGAGCCGTGGGCGGCGATGGACTTTTTGCTCGCGGCCCATCAGACGACTCGGCGACGGATTCAACTTCAGCACTGGGTGTTGATGGCAGTGCGGTGCATCGTCATTCTGCTCGTCGGAGCCACGGTGGCGCGTCCCTATTCGGCGCACTCGGCGTTGGGCAGCGCGGTCGGTCAGGCCCGATGCGACCGGGTCATTGTGCTGGATGACAGCCTATCGATGCATGCGCGACAGCCGGATGGCGGCACCGCCTTTGAGGCTGCGAAACGCAAGGCATTGGCACTGATTGAACAATGTGGGGATGCCGACGGCGTGGCACTTCTGACGGCATCAACGCTGCCGCGAACCTGGATGAAACAGCCGGTGCATGATCGACAGGCCGTGCGCGGACTGGTCGAGTCGCTCACCTGCGGGGCCGGGGGGAATGATCTGCCGAGTGCGTTGCGTGAGGCGTCGGCGATCCTCGGGCGCGGGGCGACGGTGGTGGGCGGGAGACTTGTGTATTGCATCACGGATCTGACCAAGTCTGCGATCCCATCGGCATCGGAGGCGCTGGACCTTCCCAACGTGGATCGTTTGGTGTGGGTGGGCGTCGCAAGCGCGGGGACGGCGAACACGGCACTGACCGAGTTTCGGATGTTGAGCCAATTGATCGGCACTGGGATTCCCGCGCGATACATGGTGCGCGTTGCGCATCATGGTTCGACGACGATGGACAAGGCCGACGTGGAGGTGTTGCTCGACGGGACCGTTGTGCATCGCGCCACGGTGGGACCGATCCCTTCGCACGGCGTGCAGGACGTGGAGATGGAGCTGCCAATTTCACGCCCGGGGGATCATCGGCTGACCGCGCGGCTCGTGAACATGGCGGATGACCTGCCGGAGGACAACGTGCGGCATCTGGCCGCACGAGTGAGTGATACGCTCCCGGTCCTGTTGGTGGAGGGGCGTCTGTCGTCGGAGCAGGGGAGCCAGGGATTGCTATACGTACACGCGGCACTGTGCGGTGAGGCGGCCGAAGGATCGTCACGATTTGTCGGCACGACGATCTCCGCGTCGGAATTGCAGGATCAGACGCTGTCGGACTATTCGCTCGTCGTGCTGGGAGACGTGCCGCGATTGTCGACGGAGGCATGGACTCGGCTTGGCGCGTATGTGAAGTCCGGTGGCGCGGTGATGATGTTTCTGGGCGAACAAGTCGCGCCGGATGGATACTCGCAGGCCGGCGAGTTGCTGACGTGCAAACTGGTCAGTCGCACCCTGTTGGAGCGCAATGCCGAGCCGCTTCGATTCCGAATCGGGGATTCACAACATCCGGCCCTTGTCGATTTGAGCAGGCATGATCGGGGTGGTTTGCTGTTGGCCAACGTGTGGAGTCATTGGCGAATCGTGCCGCGCGATGGCGCGAGTCCGCGGACGCTGCTGTCGCTCTCAGATGGACAACCGGCATTGATGGAACATGTCATCGGGCGCGGCCGAGTCGTGACGTGGCTGATCGGTCCGGAGATCACGGACACGAATCTGCCCGCGAAGCCGGACTATCCGCCGCTGATGTTGAATCTGGCAACGCACCTGGCCGCGCCGCCAAGTATCGACATGAACCTGACTGTGGGCCACACGTGGACGTGGCGTGGGGCAACCCTGCGGCCGGACGCGGTTGTGGAATTACGAACCCCCTCGGGGAAGGGCGGGCACATCGAGGCAAACTCGGGAACGGACGGACGAACCCAATGGAGTTGCCAAACCACAGACCAGCCGGGGTTCTACAGTGCTCGGCTCGACTCGGCCCGCGCCCTCTTTGCCGTGAACGCAGAGAACACCGACAGCGACTTGCGGCCGGCCGATGCGTCGGCGTGGCGGGCGCGATTCGGGCCGAAGTGCGACGTGGTCACGGCTGCGACGGAATCGCAACGAGCAGCGGCCACCATGCCGCCCCGAGAGTTTGCCTCGCTGTTCGGATTCGTGCTGATCACACTGGTGGTGATTGAGACTTTGCTGGCCACCTGGTTCGGGAGTCGTGGATGAGCGGCGTATTGGAATGGCTGCTGGGGTTGGAACGGATTCGCCTCTTCGACGGCGGACCGCTGGCCCTGCGCTTCGCGACGCCGCCGGCCCCATGGATCATGCTGGCCGGCGCGGTGGTTGCGGCCTTTGCGGTTCACGCGCTCTACAAACGGGAACAGGCCACACCGACCTGGCGTCGCGTGCTTTCGGCGCTGCGATTCGGGGCGATTATGTCGGTGCTGTTCATCCTGGGGCAACCGTTACTGGTGTTACGGCGGAACCACGTCGATCCGTCGCGCGTGGTGGTCCTGCTCGATCGTTCGCAAAGCATGACCGCGTTGGATGAGCGAGCCACGTCGAGCGCCACGCCGCCGATCTCGCGTTGGTCCGCCGCACTGGATGCGATGACGCGGAAGGACACGGGGCTGATTCCGCGTCTGCTGGCTCGACATCGTGTCAACGTGTGGTCGTTTGCAGACTCCCCCACGGTGGAATCGGAGATCGTTACGCCTGACGACAATTCCGCGCTTCAACAACGGCTGAACGCTTCCAAGCCCTCTGGTCCGCGCACCGATCTCGCGTCGGCGGTGATCGCGGCGCTGGAGCAGACGCAAGGCTCGCCGCTCGCCGCGATCATCGTCGCGGGTGATGGCCGGCAGACGCAGGACGCCCCGTTGGAGGCCGCGTTGGCCCAGGCGCAAGCGCGGTCGGTTCCGATTCACGTCATCTCGGCCGGCTCGGTTCATCCGCTGCCTGACCTGCGCATGGATTCGGCCGTCTGCGAGGATGAGGTCTTCGTGCGCGACCGGGTCATCGTGCGCGTACGAACCGCGATCACGGGGTACGACAAGTCGGTCGATGCGGAGATTCAACTGCGCGAAACGACGAGTGGAGAGATCCTCGCCTCGCGCGGGATTCAACTCGATCCGTCATCGCCGATGACCGCGATTGATCTGGCATTTCAACCCGGCCGCGCGGGGCGTAGCGCCTTGACCGTGGCGATTTTGCCGAGGCCGGAGGAATCGAACGTCGAGAACAACTCGACCGAGCTATCGGTCAACGCTCGTGACGAAAAGATTACGGTGCTGTATGTCGAAGGCCTGCCGCGCTATGAGTACCGCTACTTGAAGAACATGCTCCTACGCGAGCCGAGCATCGAGAGCAGTTGCCTGCTGCTCTCGGCGACGGCGGGCTTCACTCAGGAAGGCAGCAAGTCCATTCGACGATTTCCGCAGAGTGTGGAAGAGTTGCGACCGTACGACGTGATCCTGCTGGGCGACGTGGACGCACGGGCCGATTGGATCAGCCCGGTGCAGCTTGCGATGCTGGCCGACCATGTCACGCAACAGGGCGCGGGGATGGCGTTTCTTTCGGGGGAGTCGTTCGTGCCGCATCGGCTGCGACAGACGCCGCTGGAGAAGTTGTTGCCGGTGCGGATCGATCCTGATTTTCTGGGTCGCTACGAACAGAGTCTTGCGGATACGTTCGCACCCCGGCTGACGGTCGAGGGGCGGCAGAGCGGGTTATTCGGAATCGCAACGGACGAGGAATCGGATCAGTGGGTTGGCGCGGGGGCGGGGTGGTACTGGTTTGCGCGCGTGCTCGGGCCGCAGCCGGCGTCAACAGTGCTGCTCACGCATCCGTCGGCGACGTCGGGGCAGGCGATGATGCCGCTGGCGGTGCTGGGCCGAGCCGGGGCGGGGCGGACGTTTTATCTTGGCACCGATGATTTGTGGCGGTGGCGGCAGACCATCGGCGAAGAGGAATATGAGGCGCTATGGCTTCGGATCATTCGCACGCTCGCACGGAGTCGTCGGCTCGGCGCGGAGTGTCCGTGGCGGCTCGACGTGGATCGAAAGCGTTACGAGGTCGGGCAGCGCGTTCATGTTCGACTGACGGCGGCCGAAGGCGTGCTCTCCACCGATGCCGGTGAATTGACCCTTCGCGTCTCCGAGTTGCAGCGCGGCCTTACGAATCGGATTCCGTTGCGCCCCACGCATCCGGGGGCGCGTGAGTTTGAAGCGGACTTTACACCGGACGCCTCCGGTCAATACGACCTTGCCCCGCAGTTGCCAGAGCAGAGCGACGGCTGCAAGAAGCTCGCGGCGTCCATCAGCGTGACGAGCGTGGATCACGAACGGTTGCGCCCGGAGGCCGACCCGGAATTGCTACGCATGATTGCGTCACGCACAGGAGGCAAGTTCACCCGAACCGGTGACGACCCCTCGGCGCTCGCGGACCTGATCCCGGATCGAAGCGTGCAGATCCCCGACGACGTAGAAGAACCGTTGTGGGATAAGCCGATCATCGTGGTCTTGTTTGGATTGATGATCGTGGCCGAGTGGATCGTTCGGAAGACGCGAGGATTGCCCTGACCAGGAGTGATGCGTGTTGCATGAGTCGAACAATCTGGTCCGTTCGCTGAGCAAACTGCGGCGGCAGCTTCGCGCGATCCTGGTGATCGACGGCGTCTCCCGGCTTGCCGCGGCAATGCTCGGCACGTTTGCGTTGCTGGCTGTGTTGGACTGGTGGGTACATTTTCCACCGCTGGTGCGGGCGAGTTTCCTGCTGGCGTCCGTGGTATGGACGGTCGGCTGGACATGGAAGCGCATCTGGCGGCCGTTGATGCGGCCCATCGCGCTGGATCAACTGGCGTTGTCGCTACAGACACTGACGACCAGCCAGCGCGATCGACTCGCGGGTGCGGTCGCGCACATGGAGGGCGCGGGGCATGGCGATCAGTCGCTATGGTCGCGGGTGACGTTGGACGCGGGTGACGAGGCGGGGAAGCTGAATCTTTCGCTCGGGTTGAATCCACGGCGCGCCGTTCGCTCGACCGTGGCTGTCATTGCAGTCGCGGCGGTGTTGGTGTTGGTCGCGATGAAGTTGCCCTCGTGGATGGCCGTCGGTCGACAGCGCATGGTGTCGCCGTTCGCCAATGTGCAGTGGCCCAAGTCCACGGAGATTGCGCCGCTGTCGGGTGACATGCTGGTCGCACATGGCGAGACCATGACGGCGGAGATGCGCCTGGCGCGCGGCGACGATCCGAATCAGCGGGCGTTCATCCATTGGCAAACTGCCGGGCGACCGGTTGAAAAGGCGATGATGCGTCGAGATGCGGACGGTGTGTATCGACGACTCTTGGAACGCGTCACGTCGGATACGACTTACTATTTCTCCGCCGGTGATGATGAAACCTCGGCACGGCCGGGCGTTGTGCGCGTGGTGCATCGGCCGACCGTCGCATCGGCCAAACTGACGATCACGCCGCCGACTTACGCAGCACATCTGCCGGTGCGAGAACATCCCTTGAGCGATCCGCGCGTGTCGCTGGTGCGCGGGTGTCGCGTGCGATTGGACATCATCGCGGACCGGAGCGTCGTGTTTGGTGAAACTTCGGCCGCATCGCGCGTCGTAGTCGAGTCCGGCGGTGTTCTCCCGATTCAGTCAGACGCGACAGTCGGCACGACCGGGTCCATTCAACTGGAGGCCGACGCGGATAGTGCCTTTGAGATCATTCTCATTGATGAGAATAAGTTTGAATCTCGCGGTGGCTCGCGTTACCAACTCGACGTGGTGCCGGATCGACCGCCGGCCGTGGCGATCAAAGAGCCGACCGGATCGCTGGAGGTGACGCCGGACGCGACGGTGGATGTGCTCATTCGTGCTGAGGATGACCTGGGGATCGCGCGAATGTCATTGCTCGTGGCGGCGAAGAGTACGGAGTTCAGCCTGGTCGCGGACCTTGCAACGACGTCTGGCGCTGCGCCGACGTCGGCTGCCGTGACGACGCGGACGGGTACCTATGCGTGGAATCTAGCCACGCTTCACCCAACGGTTGGGGATGTGATTGACTATGTGGCCGAGGCGACGGATTTTTATGAATGGCGCGGCGAGCGACACAAACCGGCTCGATCCGCCGTCATGCGGCTGAACGTGGTGTCGCCGGAGCGATTCGCCGAGCGGCTGCATCAGGACGTGTTCGCGTTGCGGGGCGGATTGCGGAAACTGCTGTCGAGCCTCGAAGCGATTCGGAGTCAAGTGCAGCAATTGCAACACCGAGATTCGGGGGACGGCCGGCGTGAGATCGTTGAGCGCATCACGGGCGAGACTCGCAAGCTGCTCCAACAGGCGGATGAGACGGCGAAACGCTTCGCACAGATCAATCGCCGCGCGGAGATGAACAAGGCGGGGCAATCGGAGCCGAGCCGGCAGGCGCAACGTCTGGCCAAACGCCTGGGCGATTCCGTCGTGGAGGGCGTCAGTCGGGCCGCGAAAGAACTGGGCCGCGTCGAACGGGAAGCGTCCGAGGCAGCGCGGCGTGAACAATTGGAAACTTCAACGTCGGCGCTCAAGGATGCCGCCGATGGATTGCGGGCCATGTTGGACGAGGTCGAGCAGTGGGACAGCTTTGATGAGATGGTTCGCAAGCTGCACGATCTGATTGATGCACAAGAGGGGCTTGCACGTCGCACGTCACGGTTGATGCGGCAGCCGCCTGACGCGATTTCGCAGGATGCGGCTGCCGTGGCCGCGGATCAATCGGTGGCCGAGTCGGATGCGTCGAAGCTGATTGGTGCGATGGAGACGCTGGCGACGCAGCTTCAAGAGCGCGATCGTCCGTCGTCGGAATCGTTGACGCGGGCGGCGCAGGCGGCGCGGCTGGGAAGTTTGTCACAGGTCATGACGGAGTCGGCAGAGGCCGTGCGAGCCATGCGATTGGTGGAGGCGGCGTCGAATCAGGAGCGGGCGTCGGCGGTACTTCGCACGATGCTCGTGGCCCTTCGGGAAAAGCCGCAGCGCGAGTTGGAACAGCTTTCGCGGCAGGTGCAGGATGTTCGGCAGAAGCTGATGAAGATTCTCGCCGTGCAGGAAGACCTGCGAAAGAAGACGAACGCGACGCGCGGGACCGAGGACGCCACGTCGCGGATGACGTTGCTTGCTGATCGTGAGGCGAGTCTGGAGACCACGACGCGCACGCTGACCGAGTCGATGAAGATCAACGGGGCCGATGCGGACGAGGCCAAGGATGAGTTGTTGGCTGCGTCGGACCACATGGCGGCGGCGGTGACGTGGTTGAAAGATACTGAAGCGGTCGAGGCGGATGAGGCCCAGCGCGGCGCGATCGAGGCCTTGAAGAAGAGCCTGGGATACCTGGAGAAGATCGAGGACCAGGCCCTTTCGCAGCTTGCCGAGCAGTCGATGGCGGCGATTGTCGAGTCATTGAAGGAGATTCGCACTCGGCAGGCGTCGTTACGTGAACAGACCGCGGCGGTTGACACGCGATTGAAAGGGCGCGAGGGCATTCCCCGCGCGGATGGGTTGACGATGAACCGGCTCGCAAAGGAACAGGCCGGGTTGTTGGAGCCGCTCGGCGCGGTGCGCGCGAAAATTGAGAAGTCCGTAGTGTATGACTATGTGTGCGGCCAGGTCGGTGAGGCGATGAAGGCAGCGGGCGAGGAATTGGTTGCGCATCGCTGTACGCCCGCGATGGCGCGGCAGGATCAGGCGTTGAAAGATTTGTCTCGGCTGATTGAGGCGGTGGACGACGCTGCGAAGAAGGATGACCCTCGGTTCGCTTCGGAGAATGCCGGAGGCGGTGGGCTGAACAAACCAACGCCGTCGAACCCGGTACCGACGCTGGCTGAGTTGAAAATCCTGCGACTGCTTCAGACGGAGTTGAACACCGCCACGACGGACCTCCATCAAAAATGGCCCGACGCAGCGGGGCGCGGGGAGGATCAAGTGAAGCAGGTCGACTCACTCGGCATCAGCCAACGCAGGATTCAGGAGATGGCCCAGAAGATGATTGAGAAGGCGGGTGGACAATGAAGGGAAAAGGCACAAAGGCACCCACCGCGGCGGGTAAACTGCGGCACAAAGGCACGAAGGTGCGTTTCTCCCTTTGTTTGATGGGGTTGTTGGTCGGTGTGCAGTTTGGTGTCCGTGCCGAACCGATCCCTCCTACCGCACCCGCGTCACAGCCTACCACGCGCCCGGCAATCGATCAGGAATTGGTGAAGAAGCTGCTGGGCGGCGAGTCGTCCACGCTTGACACGGTGGAATCCACGCTGGCCGAGATGAAGGCGGCGTCGGCGCGGCTTGCCGAGAACCACGACGTCGGACCACAAACGCAGCAATCACAAAAGCGAATCGTGGAGGGCATCGATCAACTTATCGAGCAGGCCCGGCGCAACCGTGCATCGAGCAGTTCGCAACAGACGGCGCGTCGCCCGGCTGAGCCAAAAGCCGGCGACCGCAAGCAACAATCCTCAGCGCGTAAGTCTGACGCCTCGGACCCCGGCAAGACCGGCAAGGGAGGCATGGGTGCGCCGGCCAACGACAAGAAGGCCACGGCCACTCGCGCCGATGACAAGGCCGAACTGTCTCGTGGTTGGGGCTATCTGCCGTTGCGCGATCGGCAGGAGGTCTCGCAGGGTTTCGACGAGCAATTCATGGGCAAATACCGCGAGGAGATCATCCGTTACTATCGTGATCTGGCAAAGGCTGCCGAGAAGAACAAGTAGGACATGCCGCGAACCACGATCATCGCATTGCTCTGCACGCTATTTATTCTGACCGGACTACTCGTCGCGCAACCGCCCACGACTCAGCCCACAGCCGACAAATCGCACGGCCCCGCGCGGCCCCATGACGACGGCCCACGCATTCAACTCGCCGTGAACAAGGGGCTGACCTGGCTGGCGAATCAGCAACAGCCCGACGGCTCGTTTGGCAGCGGCTCGCAATACGGTCGGCACGTCGGTATCACGTCGCTGGCCTGCATGGCCTATGTGAGCGACGGCAGCGTCCCCGGTCGCGGGCCATACTCGCGCGTCGTGGAGAACGGGCTGAACTTCGTGCTGACCTCGTGCTCCGATCAGTCGGGCCTCATCGCGGCGGAGACGTCGTACGGTCCCATGTATGGCCACGGATTCGCGACGCTGTTTCTCGCCGAGATGTACGGCATGTCGCCGAAGGCCGACCTGCGAGAGAAATTGCAGAAGGCCGTCGCATTGATCGTGCGCACCCAGAACGACCGCGGCGGCTGGCGGTATCACCCGGTTCGCGCCGATGCGGATATCTCCGTAACGATCTGCCAGATCATGGCACTGCGGGCAGCGCGCAACGCCGGCATCGAGGTACCCAAGAGCGTCATCGACCGGTCGATTCAATACGTGAAGGACAGCCAGAATCCCGATGGCGGGTTTCGGTATATGCTCGACTCGTCCGGCTCGATGTTCGCCCGGTCGGCGGCGGGCGTGGCGGCGCTGTATTACGCGGGGATTTATGATGACCGGAGTACGCGGCGCGGATTGACGTATCTCAAAAAGTTTATTCCCGGCAAGACCGAGGAGCAGACGCACTATTTCTACGGCCACTATTACGCTGCGCAGGCCATGCACCTCGCCGGCGGGCCGCATTGGGCCGAGTGGTGGCCTGCAATACGAGATGAGTTACTCTCCAAGCAGGCCCCCGACGGCTCCTGGCGCGGCGAGGCGGGAACGGAGTACGGCACGGCGATGGCGATGATCATTCTTCAGATGCCGAAGGAAACGATGCCGATCTTTCAAAAATGAGACGCTGCATTGCGCTGAGTTGTGTGTTCATGCTTGCCGGTGCGAGGCTGTCGGCCGCGCCGGTGGCGGTGACGACGGTGGATGGTCGCACGGTGAGGGGAGAGGTCACGTCGTGGACACTGTCGGAGGGGCTGACACTTTCATCGGGCGCGACGGTTCCGTGTCGTGATCTTGATGCGATCCAGGGAGCTTCAGGAAAAGGGACGACACCAACAGGCGCGTGGATCGTTGAATTGCATGATGGAAGCGCGATGCTCGGTGAGCTTGCCGGCGGCGATGATCAGCATCTCTTATTGCGCCAATCGATTCTCGGTGCGATGAAGATCAGTATTGACGCAATTGCTTGCGTGCATCGGGTCGATTTTTCAGCGAAGAAGATTCCACCGCCCGGCGATGAGGATGTCACGATCTTGTCGAGCGGTGATGCGCCGCGCGGCGGCATTGCCCGGTTTGGACGGGATGAGTTGGTGATCACCATTCACAGCGGCGAACGTGTGATGGCCTGGAAGGGCGTGCAGGCGGTGGTGCTGGCTCGGTCGAATCGGCAGTCGCTCGTGGCTCCTAGTGCCGACGTGGAGTTGGCCGACGGCTCCCGTCTGCGCGCGGAGAAACTGAACTGGCGGGAGAATCGGATCAAACTGAGCGGGTCATTTGGCGAAGCGACGATGCGGCCCGACGACGTGAAGCGCATTGAACTGAACGGCTACCGACGAGTCTGGCTCAGTGATCTCGCGCCGGCACGGTATGAGTGTACGCCGTATCTCGATAAGTCATGGCCGTTGCAGGTGAATGCGAACGCGCTAGGCGGGCCGCTGGTGGCGCAAGGGCAGTCGTATCGGCGCGGGATCGGTTTGCACGCGGCATGCAAGGCGACGTGGACGCTGAACGGGACATACGAACGATTTCGCAGTCTCGTGGCGATGGATGATTCGGCGGGTGAGCTTGCTGATGCGGACGTGATCATCACGCTGGATGGACGAAAAGCCGTCGAGCATCGGGGACTCGCCCCACGGCAGACGCCGCGCATCGTCGATCTGGATGTGACCGGCGCGAAGGAACTAACCATCGAGGTCGGTGTCGGACAACATGCCCACGTGCAGGACCGGGTCGATCTGCTTAATGCGGCGCTGATGGCCCCGTAGTGGCGGTGTCGGCGAGCAATCGGCCTGCCGCATCTTTCCAGTATCCGCCACTTGGTTGCTGCACCAATTGCGACGCAATACGTCGCGCGGCCTCGCGTTGACCATCGAGCAGGAATGCCCGTGCAACAAGGTACATGGCGGCCGGTGACCCTCTCGTGTTCTCCGACATTCGTTCAATGGTCGAGATGAAAAGGCGACGCTTTTCAGGGGAGGCCGTTCCGAATCGGGTCGTCGTGCCTGAGGACTTGTCACATTTCACGATCGCTGACTCGTCTCCGCGCGCCAGTGTGGCGACCCCGAGCGCCCAGTTTGCGAACACATGCTCGGCGTGATCCACGGGAATCTGATTCACGGCGAGTTGCGCTTCTTTTTCGCGAGCGGCATGAATGTATCCCCACGCCTGCCATGCCCACACCTCGTCGGTCACGATTCCCGAGGCTCGCACGCGCTCCCACAGGGCCGCCGTCTGCGCTCCTCGACCGTTTTCCACGAGGAGTATGTGCAACCAGGCCGTCGCGGTGATGTCGGACACGTCGTATTGCGCGGCACGCTCCAACAGTTGCATGGCGCGATCATCTTGCTTCGACTCCATCAGAATGCCGGCAAGGCTGCGCAGGCTCTCGACATTGTTTTCGTTCACCACCAGGGCGCGCTCGTACATCTTCGCGGCGTCGTTCGTGTGCCCATCGCGGCGATGACAGCGTGCCAGGGCCGTTAGCGCGGGGAGGAAGTCGGGGCTGACACTCACGAGTTTTTCGTACCGCGTTCGCGCATCGTCGTAGCGGCTGAGGTCTTCCAGGGTGAGGGCGTAGAGGAAGTTGATCCGAGTGTGCTCAGGCAATTTCTCCACGGCGATGCGCAATTCGCGCTCGGCGGCGACGTAGTCCTTTTTCAGTCGCAAAGCCTCACCCGCTGTGGCCGCGAGCCGACCGGTGTCTCCGAGCCGGGCGCGCGCCTCCGAGATGACCCGAAGTGCGGCGTCGGGGTCGCGTTGGAAAAGGTGGGCCTTCGCCAACTGTGCATGGGTGTCCGGCTCATTCGGATGGACAAAAACGACGCGCTCGTCGCGGCGAACCGAATCGACCCATGTCTCGCAAAGTTGCCGGCTCCACCAGAAACAGGCGGCCAACGTGGCAGCGACTGGCAGTCCTACCATCGCCCGCGCTATTATTGCGGAGCCTTTGCGTTTCAACGCATCTATGGACTGCACAACCAACGCCGCGACGGCCAGGTGCAACCCGATCATTGGCAAGTACATGTACCGATCCGCCGCGAGGATTCGGCGCGTCGTGCCGGCAGCGAGGAACGGTACGAGCAGCAGTGCGAACAGTCCCAGCCCGAGAAACGCAGTGGGACTGCGTCGTCGAAGGAACATCATGGACACGGCAAAGGCGACGATCTCGGCCACCGCGATCAGTACGCTCGGGTCCGTGAATGCCAAGTTCGGCGGCGGCGGACTCCACGCGCACAATCGGCTCGGCCAGAAATAATTCTCCACATAGTAGCGCCCCGCGAGGAGCATGCGTACGACAGTGTTGGTCTGGTACTCCGGGTCGTCGCCGCTCGTTGCATCCAGCGTGGACGCTGCGGCAAGTGCCGTGGTTGCAAGGGCGATGGCGAGCAGGACGGCGTACACGTTCCAGTCGCGCCGAGTCAGCCGCCCGCGAACGCGCCATTCGCACCACAGCGCCGCGAGGACGGTCGTGGGCATCACCTTCGACAGCACCGAGGCGATCCATGCGACCATCGCGCCGATCGCCGATGGACCAGCAGGGCGTATGCGTAGCCAGATCATAAGCAGTGCGAAGAGCGTGCCGAGAAGGATCATGCGCCCGTTGATCCACGCGACCGTCTCGACCGCGAACGGGTGACACACGAAGAGCAGGCCCGCCAACAGCCCCACCCGCGCGCACCACGCGATGCGCCACGAGATGAAAAACGCCAACACGGCGCAGCAACCGTGCAACAGCATGTTCGTCCAGTGAAACCCGCGTGCGCTCACGGTGAACCGCCCCGTCGCATCCGGGCCGGCCAGCGCGTAGTTCACTTGAAAGCTGATCATCGGCAGGGGCTGGTACAGATCATCCGTGACGCGCGAGAGCAGGGTCCACGCGTGCTCCGGTGACGGATGATTGACGAGCAAGTGATTCAGAATGAGTCGTTCGTCGTCGCCGGAGACGAAGGTCGCCGATCGGGCGGGCCACATGCAGGCGACGGCCGCTACGAACACGATGCCCGCGAAGATCGCGCGGTATCCTGATGACGTGACTCGTTTGGGTGCGGTTGATTGCACGTTCTATCCGGTTTGACTGTGACTCTGTCACACGCCAGCCTATCATCCCGTCATGTCTACGCAAGCGGACACGCGAAGTTGGCGGACCGAGCACGGAACACTTTCGTTCGGTCCGCGCTGTCTCGTGATGGGCATCCTCAACGTCACGCCTGACAGCTTCAGCGATGGCGGTGACCATTTTGCCACGGAGGCGGCCGTCGCCCGCGCGTTCGTGATGCAGGCTGAGGGGGCTGATCTCATCGACGTGGGTGGCGAGAGCACGCGGCCCGGATCGGTCGCCGTGCAAGCGGAGGAACAGATGGCCCGCGTCGTGCCGGTCTTGCGAGCGTTGCGATCCACGGGATTCACGCTTCCCATCTCCATCGACACGCGGCTTGCGTCCGTTGCTGCCGCCGCGATGGAGGCCGGAGCGGATATTGTCAATGACATCTCAGCGGCACGGCACGATCCAGCCATGCCGACGCTTTTGGCGAAGCATCGAGTTCCATTCATCGTCATGCACATGCAGGGCACGCCGGAGACGATGCAGATCAACCCTTCGTACACCGATGTCGCGGCCGAGGTTCTGGCGTTTTTTGATACCCGTGCCGCCGAATTGGAGGCGATCGGCGTGGATACGTCGTTGATGATGATCGATCCGGGCCTGGGCTTTGGTAAGAGGATGGAACACAGCCTCGCATTGCTTCGCGAGATACGGTCGTTTCGTGGGCGATGGCCGGTGTTGGTGGGGCCGTCGCGAAAAAAGTTTCTGGGGGCCATCCTTGGCGAGGACGACCCGAAGCGGCGACTCATGGGCACGGCGGCAATCGCGGCGCACTGCGCACTGGCCGGTGTGGAGATGTTGCGCGTGCATGACGTGAAGGCGATTCGACAGGTCGTCGATACCTGCGCGGCCATCCGTTAACGATTTGACCGTTGCCACACGACAAATGTCTGTCGATGACCATCCCTGGGCCACGGAAATAATTGCCCCGGCCAGGCCACGGTCCATCGGGCGATCTCGTCGTCGTGCCCAAGCTCCAGGGTCGTCGCCGTGCCCTTGAGGTGGCATGGCACGTCGTAGCGAGCCACGCGATAGTTGCCGCTCGCCACATCGGCACCCATTGCCTCGACCTCGTCATGCACGATGTGCGTCACGCCGTATTTTGCCAGGTACGCTTGCAGGCGACCACCGTGCAATGCATCTTGATACTCCATGTTATTCATCAATCCATCGCCGTTGATGATCGTGCGGTCGCTGAGGTAGGACGTCATGCCGGTCGCATCGACTTGAAACACGATGGCATCATTTGGAAGATGCGCTGCAACTTGGCGGCCCATCTCGCCCTCGGGCCGGTCGGGATATCGAACCAGGGCATCGGCAATTGCCATCGTGTTCCAGAGTGCCGCAAGGATCACGGCCAATGTGGCCCAACTCGCATTCATCCATCGTCGGCCCAGCTCGCTCACGAACATGGCCAGCGACAGGTATGACAGCATCCAGTACCAAATCCCAAACGCGGGCCAGCGCGTGAAGGACAGCACGAGCGCTGCGTGTAAAAGTGTGGACGCCGAAAGCAGTCGGACGATTTGATGATTCGGCGTTCGCTCTCCAGCGCGCGCCGGCAAGAACACCAAAACGCCTGCCGCGAGCCAACCGGGCCATGCGTGTTTGGTCGATAGCAGCGTAGTGAAAGTAGGCAGGACCGGATGTGGGAATGAGGACTTCAACAGTGATGAGATCGACGCGGCGTGACCAAATGTGTGAGCATTGCAAAAAGCGTAGGCGACGATCGAGAGGATGACGATGGCCCCGGTCATCCTCGTTGCGACCGCGCCGCGACCCGATGTCTGTCGGTCTCGCATGACCAGCATTACAAGTACCCAGGCAACGAACACCATCGTGTCCAGCCGGCATAGCACGAGCATCGCCAGTAGCAGACCATCACCAACCGCCGCACCGGTTGGCCGGACACGGTCCACATCGCCCCACTCCCGGACGCGCATCAACACCAAAACGATGAGCAGCCCCTGCAACCAGAACTCCATGCACGACACGCCGCGCGTCGCGAAGATGGATAGCAAGGCCGCGCTCGCCGCGCCCCAGGGGTTGCCGAAAACACGGCACGCGAATCGGAGGTACGCCATCAAAGCCGCCGTCATCACAGCCCAACACAACAGCCGCGCGGCGATCAGACCCGACTCGACGCCTGGCTTCAACACGTCGAACAGCCCGAACAACATCCACTGCCAGAGCGGGTGATAGCCGTTTGTCGGAGCAAGTCCGCTGAACGTGCTGCCAAGGCCGCGTGAATGATTGAGGGCCACTTTAAGATAGAAGTACGCGTCATCGTTCATCCATTGATACGGCCGAATGACGAGAACGATGCCGACAGCGGTGCAGAGCGCGAGGATGAAGGGGGTTCCAATGGTGCGAGATTGGGCTGACGGCGCGACCGACATGTCGGCATGATGGCGGAAAGAACACGATGCGTCATGCCACACTATAATGACCCAACAGGAGCCAATGCCTTATGAGTTTTGAAGACCGTGCCGATGCCGTGATCGCCGCCCTCGATTCCGAGGAGCTCAAGCTGGTCTATCGGGTGCTGCACAAGCATCTCGGCGATCATCCCGAATTGATGGACACGGACTTCCTCATCGAATTGCAGAACTACTTGCAACGCAAGGCCCGGACCGAAGGGATCGACATCGCCGATCATTCCAAATGGGATACGTGGATCGGCAATGAGGGGGCCACGCCCTGTGACGAGCGCGTGGCGAAGCGGCGGATCATTCGGGATTGAGCAGGAACCTACAAGCACGCTGCCGAGTTCTAGACGACCATCTCCACAGCATGCAGATTCTCGACCAACTGTCGCCCCAGCGTCGCGAAGATTTTGCTGTTCAAGACCTCGACCTTGAGCAGGTCCGCCACGTTTCGAATCTCCGCGTCAATGCCGTCCAACGCCTTGATAAGCACATTGGTGTTCAGGTTGACGCGAATCATCGATTGCGTGCAGGCATTCACGGCCTTCGAGACGTCCGTAGTCTCGGAGAGAATCTTGCCGATCATCTGTGCGCCGCCGATCGCGCGGGCCAGGATGATGCCCTCGACCTTGGCGGGCATCTCCGTCGCCGAGCAGTGGTGATATCGCACCGCTTGCACGAGTGAATCGGGGAGGCCCCACTGCTCGATCACCAGTGCCGAGACCTCGCCGTGGGTCACGCCCATCAGGTTGTATTCGCCCTGGAGCCACTCGTCCGACTCGTGCGGCTTGTATCTTGCAGCCACCGGTGCATACACCTTTGGCAAGGCACGAGCCATGACGACGACGCCCACGTCCGCGAGCAATCCGCCGATGAAGGCCTCGTCGCGTTGTGCGGGGCAAAGCGTCTCCGCGAACTTGGACGCGAGAATGGCCGTCGCGAGCGAGCGTCGCCAGTAGTAGCTCAGGTCAACGATGTCCGTGCCGTTGCCATGCATCTGTTGCACGAGGTAGCGAGCGAGGACAAGCTCTCGAATGCGCTTCACGCCGAGCAGCGTGATCGCCTGCTTGAGCGAGCCGACCTGTCGTGTGACGCCGAAGAGTGCCGAGTTCGAGAGTCGCAATACATCGGCCGCGATGCCGGGGTCGGTGCTGAGCAGCGCGACGAGTTGCGCGTAGTCACAGTCCGACTTCTGCGTCATCTCGTAACAACGCGTCGCGACCATCGGCATGGATGGGATGGACGCGGAGCGCTTAATGGCATCAATGGTTTCGTGTTGCAGCATGGCAGGCTCCGAGGAGACAATGGGCGCGCATCGCCTCATTGGTCATCGTGATTCCTGATTGCGCGCTTGATATGATTCTCGGTCTGGGAGCTATCCCTACAGCCGCCCGATAACTGTATCCGACATTTCCCATATGGCTTGATCCAAGACCAAGCCGTAACGCCAACGCGCCATGATAACAGATAAGATTGTCCGATTCAGGCGTTTCGTGGGCATTTGGCCTCCCCCATTGCTTTTTTTGTTGGCACCACCACCTTGGCCATCTGGAAGACCACCGACCGTGCGATCCTCTCTGCGCTCGGATAAAGGGTAATAGAACAAAGTGCATAGTACCAAACTTAGTCCAAGACCAGACGGAAGCCGAGGAATAACCGCTTGTCAAAGGGCACGTAGCCCACGCGGTGCGCACACCGGGACCAATCCGCAAGGCTGCTCCAACCGCCGCCGCGAAGAACACGACTCGTCCCGGACAAAGGTCCCGGCGGGTCGGTTCCCGGTGAACTCGAGTAGTAGTTGCCCCAGAACCAGTCGTTGCACCATTCCACTACGTTCCCAGTCATGTCGTACAGCCCGTAGCCGTTCGGGGCGAAATACCCCACCGGGCTGGTATAGGGATACACGCCCGTGTTGAACGTCGGATGAAAACCACTCGTCGGGCTAGTGTCATACCCCACGTTATGAAGGCTTTGGTAGTTCGCCCGGGTATGCTGGATGGTGTCCGTTTCCGACCAAGGGAATCGATGCCCGGCCGCGCCGCCCCGGGCGGCCTTCTCCCATTCGGCTTCCGTGGGAAGCCGGTAGCCGCTTGCCGCGAAGTTGCAGACCCATGTACTTGTGTCGTAGCTCGGCGTGAAACCCTGCATCGCGCTCCGCCAGTTGCTGTAGGCCGCCGAGCCGTACCAACTCACCAGTATCATCGGGTGGTTCTCTTTGCCCGCCGTCACGTTAAACGTGCTGCCATTCCAAGTGATCTGGCTACCTGTTGGGAAACTGGTAGTCGTGTCGCAGTACGGGTAGCTGGTCCCGCTGTTGTACTTGTAGACCACGCCGCTAGTGACGGTTATGAGGCTCCCCTGATTCATGGCCCAATTGAGTGCGTCGGCGTATTGGTAATTCGTCACCTCATAGCGGTCCATGTAATACTGGCTGACGTATACATTGTGTACCGGAAGTTCGGCGGTGACTCCATCGTTGACGTTGTCACCCATGTTGAATGTATCGGCGAGGATGACGACCATCCCGGGCGGCGGGCAGGGCAGGCAGTTTCCGGCGAGGAGGCAAATAACGAAGCCGCCGATGTCGCCCGTGTCCACGCCCTCGTAGCAATCTAAGTCAGCGTAGGTCAGCGCGCAGTTCGGATAGGTCGCGTTGTAGTCTGTGGGGTTGGTCAGGGCCAGCACAAACGGCCCGACGTCAACGCCATCCACCTTACCGTCGCAGTTCATGTCACCCGGTGCGGCTTGGCTCAGCGTTGCCCCTGCCGCTGCAAGTACAAGAGCTAACCTAAAGATCATGGAGCGCGTGAACATCTTCGTACCTCCAATAACCGACATTTCCCATTTGGCCTGTTGCCCGGCCAAGCCAGAATACCAACGCGCCATTATAACGGTTCAGCGTCTCCAATTCAGGGTGTTTCGTGGGGGTTCTCCTTTATTCATAGGGGGAATCGTCGCCTCATTTTACGCCGTCGCAAGTGTCATCTGGGAAATCCGAGAGTAGGTGTCGAGCGAGCGACTATGCCTTCTGGTACGAGCCTTCCATGAACGGATGCCAGCTTGCCCCATCCGGCGACACGTCCATCTTGAATACGTACCGACCCTTCTCCCGGAAGTCGAACGTCGCCCGGCTCTGGCCAAATTGCGTTGCACTCATCAACAGCATCACCCCGCCGTCAAACGTGCCGCGATACTCCCCCGGCGGCATGCCCATCGAATCAAACCAGTGCATCACGTAGTTGTTCTGCATCGCGTCGAAACGGAAGATGCCGTGTCCGCGAAACGTGACCGTGCCGCCGCGCGCCTGTTCGTAGTCCTGTACCACGGCGAATCCATCCAATGCCGAGCGATTCTGCACGCGGCCTTCCGCCATGCCCCCCTGCGGATCGAACGGCGAGGGCGAAATCCGCTCTTCCCCCTTCCACGACCCAACCAGCACGTCCAGCTTGCGATGGGCATCGGTGACTTTCGGCATTTCCATAAAAGACTCCTCGGGAATGGGTTGTTGATTCCTCAGCTTGGATTCTACCGGCCCCGCCACACGCCGTCTGCATCTAGCAATTCGTATGGCTGATAGGCGGCCTTGTAGCTCATGCGGCGACAGTCTCGAACATAGTAGCCGACGTACCAGTAGGGCAATCGCCGCGTTCGACACTCCTCGATCTCTCGCAAGGCACTGAAAACTCCGATGCTCCGCCGCCGCTCGGCCGGGTCGAAGAAGAAGTACACCGATGACAGGGCGATCGGCGTCACGTCGACGATCCCGACAGCGACCACGCGCTCGCCGACGCAATACGTCATCTCCTCAGTCGTCGTCGGTGAGCGGTAGAGGAACGACTCAAAGTCCTCACGGCCCGTGTTCATCGCCCCATCGTGCTGATCGACCTGGTAGGCGGTGTAGATGCGCCACTTCTCGTCAGTCAGGGTCGGCGGACCGATCTCCACGCGAACGTCGCCATTTTTTCGTAACGCCCGATGCTGCGACCGGCTCGGCGTAAACATCGCCACCGGCACACGAATCGGCATGCACTCCCGACACCCCTCGCACGTCGGCCGATAGACGATCTCGCCGCTCCGGCGAAACCCCGCGTCCATGAGCGATTGATACAAACCAGATTCGAGGCTCGACGCCACGATAAACTCGTTCGATGCCGTGCGGCCGGGGAGATACGGGCACTCATGCGGCGTCCCCGCGTAGACGGGGAGCGACACCGACGATAAGTCAGACGGACGCTCATTCAAATGCGATTCCACGCGAATCCCCGTTGGCCCGCCTCGTTTGCAGATTCACGATACCGCGAAGAGAATCCGCAGACCAACGTCGACGTCGTGTCGCCACAGCCCACCATTGGAAAGGCCCCCATGCAGCGCAGCCCCGGTATCGCCCTCATTGCCCTCGCCCTTTGCGTCGTCTCAGCCGCCGCCGCCCCGTCCATCGGTGACAAGGCCCCGGCGATCAAGGTCGCAAAATGGCTCACCACCGCGCCAGCCGCCCTCCCCGGCGACAAGGACGCGGGCAAGCACGTCTACCTGATCGAGTTCTGGGCAACGTGGTGTGGGCCGTGCAAGCTGAGCATTCCGCATCTGGCGGAGCTGCATCGAACACTTGGCAAGGATGGCGTGACGATCATCGGGATCAGCAGCGAAGAGCCGGCGGTCATTGAGAAGTTTCTCGGCAAGCCTAAATCGGGAAAGCCCGTGGACATGCCGTATCACGTCGCTGCCGACCAGGCCGGCGCGACCAGTGCCGCGTGGATGATCGCCGACCAGGGCATCCCGCATTCGTTTGTCATCGACAAGACCGGCGTCGTCGTGTGGATGGGCCACCCGATGGACCCCGACATGGAGCGAGCATTGAAGGGCGCGCTCGCCGGCACCTACACCGCCCAAACCGGCAAGGATGCCGCGGCCGCTGCGAAGAAATACGACGACCTGTTGAACATGGCTCGCGCCGGAGCCGAGCAATTTGAAAAGACCCGCGCCGAGGGGAGCAACGAATCACCCGTGGAGTTGTTCAAGATCATCGACGAAATGGCGGCCGTGAAGCCGCACGAGCTAATGCCTCATTTGATGAAGCGGCATTTTCTGGGTGAGCTGGGCCGGATGGAAGAGATCCTCGCGGTCGATGCGAAGCTGGAGGCCACGATGAAGGACTCGCCCGAGTCCTTGCAGCAGATCATCGAGTTTCAATTTGAACGAAGTCTTGGGGAGAGAAACCCCGGCCTGATGCTGCGAGCCGCCAGGCGGGTCGAAGAGTTGACGAAGGGCAAGGACGCCGACGCCCTGGCCCTGCTGGCCCGCGTGCATTGCGAGATCGGCATGATCGACGCCGCCATCGCCGTACAGGATCGAGCGGTCGGGATTGCAGACGTTGACGATCAGGCCGACTTCAAGCGGGTGTTGCAGTATTACAAGGCGGCAAAAGACTTGGCGGCAGTGGCTGGAAAATAGGGTACAAGGCGGGCTGCACATTGAAAACCGGGTGAACGCATTGCGCGGCGGTGCGTACAACGACTAGTCAATGATGAGCGCAACGCGCGCCCGGTATTCACGCAATGGCCGACTCGTTGAGCCGCTGTTGAATTGGTCCTTTGCCAAAGGAGACTTCGCCGTGTCCATTTCATTCATCCTCGGAATCGTGGCATTTGCACCGGGGGCCTCCAATTGGCAACCGGTCGGGGAGTCGGAACACAAACAAGGCCAAGTTGCCAAGGCCGAACAAGCGATGCCGTCAACTGCGGCGGTCGCGGCCCTTGATAAATCCATTCAGGAGGCCAAGAGACTTTTTGAGGCGAGCAACGATGCTGTCGATGCGTATCTCAACAATCGAGACGGCGAGTTTTTGGATGATGTCGCCATGCGGGAGAAAATCCGAACGCTGCGGGAGCACGAAATCGAAAAGACCCTGTTGACAGATGGCCTAAAGTACCGGTTTGAAGCCTATCAGTCGGTCAATCCGGAAGACCTTCCGGTCACACCCGACGTGCAAAAACGCCTGGCGGCTGATCCGAAGATTCGCCGTCTTGAGGAGCGACTTCAAGATGCGGACCTGCGCGTGATCACATTGTCATCACGGACAGACGTATCTCGGGACAGCGCGGAACTCGAGGCGGCCACGGCAGTGCGCGATGCCTTGGAACAGCAGTTGCAGTTGTATCAGGCGGAAGTCATTGTTCGCATGAACACGGACTCAATCGAGGATTGCCGACGCGACTACCTCGAAAGTCTTGAAGCCCTCACCATGATCAAGGATCGACGAATCGTGGCTTATCAGGAGCTTTTGAATTGCGAAGCAATACGGCGGCAATACGACAGGCTCGTGGAAGAACGCAATGCCAAACGGCGCGATTACGAGCGGCTATTTGAACAGCATCGGTTGCTCGAATCAGTCCCGGCGATGATCGAGAGCTTAACGATTCTCAGAGAGAAAGCCGCGAAAGACGGGAAATACATCGAGTTTTCAGTGACCTGGGATTTGGGACAATCCGCTTCCGGTCCGAATGTGACCATGCGACTCGCCGGGCCATTGCAAAACGACAATCGCTAATTGCCTGAACTACGTAGAGCGACACGGACTGCCGTTTGCTGTGTCGGAACTTGAACGAACCAAATTACGGCATAACTTAGCCGCCGCGCTGGCTCCGCTGCGGCGTGTTTTCCGTTGGCGACGGAGTTGGAGTGCCGCTCTGAGAAGCGAGGATTCGCTTCACGTCCTCCAGAGATTGCCGGGCGTTGGTCGTCTCCGGGTAGGCGGCAATGGCATCCTCGATGAGCGACAGGGCCAACCCCGGCTGCCGCATCACGCGAAGGAAGTCCGACAAGAATAGAAACGGGATGCTATTCGTGGCAGTGTCAAAAAGACCCAATGATCCACCAGGAGCCGGGGGACGTAGCCGCTCGCGCACCCCCGATAGGACGCGCGCGAAGTCGTCCGTGGTCTGAATCGGACGCACCTCCCCCAGCGCGTCCGCCCGTACGAAGACGGCAACGCATTCGTCAAAGTAGACGAGCTTCCAGTTCGGCAACCTGACCACGTGATTGATGATTCTGTTGTGATTCGCCACGAATAGCGTCTTGAAGCCGTACTCCTCCGCGGCCCGGTGAAATGAGTCAGCCGACTGGAGGATGTCGATATAACGTGCGAAGGCTGTCTCACCATACACCTCCAATCGTGGATCGATGAAGACCTTGTGTCCGTGGGCCAGCAGGTACGACCCCTCTGACATCGTATTGAAGAGTGGCGTTGGGAGATGCTGTTCGCGGACGAAGCGTTCCGCCTCAACGGGATACTCGGGATAGGCAAACCCTGTCCCGAATTGCACGCTGCTCACGATGCCGAGAAAGGCGCGGTCCGTTGCGAATTGCCATGTATACCAACTGGACATGCCGATCACGATCAGCAAAGCCGCCGTGGACAGCACGCGTCGGACACGCGCCGTGACCAAGGTCCACTGCTCTGCGATTCGTTCAACATTGAATGAGATGAGCGGCACACTGGCCATTGCGAAGAGCGGCAGATTCCGAACCGCGAGGATCGTCAAATAAGCCGTTACGGCACCCACGAGTGTCAGGAATCCGTCGAGTCGGCGTCGATTCAACAACGACGAAACGATGCAACCCGTCAGAAGGACGTCAAAGCACCAGACGGAGACAAACGAGTGCGGCGAGTTGTAGATGCCTCCGAACTCCGCGATGTACTCCTTGAATGCCGTACCGCGAATTTGGCGGAATAGCTGAAACGGAAATGCAACACCGTCCCATCCATACGGATTCGCCAGACATGCCAGGCTCGTAAACAGAAGCAATACGATGAGCAATCGCAGTCGTCTCGATCGCGTGACAACCTCCTCGCTCGCCATGTGCGTACGTCGCATCATAGCCAACGCATCTGTCCCCGCCGCCATCGCGACCACCACCGGCCCCAGGATGAACACGGTATGACTGTTCACCCAGATGATCTGCAATGCCGGGATGACCCATGTCCACCGACTCGGTCGTTCCCGATGGCGCACCAGTAACCACAAATACGCTGAGAACATCGCCATGCTGACGATCTCAGGCCGAAGGAAAAACCGTCGGCCCGCCGCGAGAATCGCAAACATCAAGACAACCATGACGACCGGTGACACCCGCCGCGTTCGGACGCATTGGAGGATTAACCCGAATGCCCCACCAAGCACCGCAGTTTTGACTGCGATCATCGTCGTCAGGCCGAATCGCACGATGACCTGCTGCATAAGGAGGCAATACAGCCAACGCAGTTCGACCCACGGTCGCGATGGTGTGCTATAGCAATAGGGATCGACCCTGGGGATGCCCTTCTCAGCGACGAAACGGCCCGTCTCCAACTGCCACCAATAATCAGCACCCCAAATTCGTTGCCACGCCGAGGTGAAAAATAATGCCGCAAGCGCCGCACAGGCCAGGGCGATCAACCACGACCGTCGCCGACGATCAATCGGGCGGTCCACGGTGTTCGATGTAGCCTGTTCTGTTGCCATTTTGGGAGTTTAGAGGATGTTGGCCCGGCGTGAACGATTGACCGTTCATCGCTATCGCGACTGTCCGTCGCCCACCACGACGTAGCGCTGTGTGGTCAACTCCTCCAGACCCATGGGGCCATAGGCATGTATCTTCGACGTGCTGATTCCGATCTCCGCGCCAAGCCCGAGTTGAAATCCGTCATTGAAGCGCGTCGAGGCATTCACCAGCACGCACGATGATTGAAGCTCGTTCACGAATCGCCGTTGATTGAGATCATCCCGGCTCAGAATGGCCTCGGTATGGTTCGATGTGTAGGCGCGAATGTGGTCGATGGCCGCATCGATGTCGTCCACCACTCGAATCGCAACAATCAAGTCCAGAAACTCGCGGCCCCAGTCGTCCTCCGTCGCAGCCATCACACTGGGTGATATCGCGCGAACCGCCTCATCCCCGCGAACCTCCACGCCGTCTCTCAACAATCGATCCACCAGCATCGGAAGAAAAACGCCGGCAAGTTCGCGATGCACGAGGATGGTCTCCACTGAGTTGCACGCCGCAGGGGCGCTTGTCTTCGCGGTCGCACAAATCTCAACCGCCCGGTCCAGATCCGCGGACGCATCCACGAAGATGTGACAAACCCCCATGAAATGCTGCACCATCGGGATCCGCGAATGCTCGTGCACAAAGCGAATCAACTCCGTGCCCCCGCGCGGAATGACGAGATCGATCAGGTCCGTCCTCGTGAGCAAGGCCTTCATCTCCTCTCTGTCCGACGATGTCACCAACGTGACCGCATCCACCGGCGCTCCATGGGCGGCCAGCGATGCGTGAATCAGCTCGGCTAGTTTTCTGTTCGATTGCCCCGCCTCGCGCCCGCCCTTAAGAACGCACGCATTTCCGCTCTTGAAGCACAGCGCAAACGCATCCACCGTCACATTCGGCCGCGCTTCGTAGATCATCAAGATTACGCCGAGTGGGCATCGCACCTTGCGCACCCGCAGCCCGCTCGGCACCACGTCGTCGCGCGTCACTCGTCCAACCGGATCGGGAAGCTCGGCCACCTGCCGAAGCCCCACCGCCATTTGCAATACAGCCGCTTCGGTAAGGGTCAATCGCCGTATCTTCGCCTCGGATAAGCCGGCCGACCTCGCCGCCACGACATCCTGTACATTCGCATCGAGAATCTCCGCAACCGACGAATTAATTCGTCCCGCCATGTCGCGCAAGACGGCATTCTTTGCGTCGGTCGACAGCGACACCACGATCGTCGAGGCACGTCGGACACGCTGGACGTTCTCAATCAATGAGGTCCCCACAAGTGAACCGGCATTCGTCATTCGTTATTCAACCAGCACCATGTCGTCGCGGTGCATGATCTCTTTCACATACTCGTATCCGAGCACATCCTGGTATTCCGTTCGCGCTCGTCCCTGCAAACGCCGGATTTCGTCTGAACGGTAGCTCACCAAGCCGACCGCCAGTGGCTGACCCGATTCATCCTGCACGTCCACGCGATCGCCCATCTCAAATGCCCCCTGCACTGTCTTGATGCCCGCTGGGAGCAGACTCGCACCGCCCGCGCGGAGTGCCTCCGCAGCCCCCGCGTCCACGCGGATCACGCCCATCGACCTTGAACGAATCGCGATCCACTTTTTCCGCGCCGACAACTTCGTATCCTGCGGTGTGAACAGCGTGCCCACTTCGTCGCCCGCGAGAATACGTTGCAACATGCCCGGCTGCCCGCCCTCCGCAATAATCGTCGGAACGCCACCCTGCCCCGCAAGCCGGGCCGCCGAGACCTTCGCCCCCATGCCGCCGACGCCCGTCTCGCTCAACTCGCTCGAAATGTGATCCTCGACCGACGAATCGACCTCCACGCGCGTAATCACCTCGTCGGTTCCCGCGCGATAAAGACCCCGTACCCGACTGAGAATCACCAGCAATTGCGCCGATGTCAGATTCGTCACCAGCGCGGCCAGGTGGTCGTTATCCCCAACTTTCGTTTCGTCGTCAGACAATGCATCATTCTCATTGATAATCGGCACCACCCCGCGCGAGAGCAGCATTTGCATCGTGTGCCTGGCGCTCAGGAACCGCCGGCGGTTCTCGATGTCATCCGCAGTCATGAGAAGCTGCGCAACATGTACCCGCTGCTTGATAAACGCCCGCGAGAACATCGCCATCAGCCGATGCTGGCCCACCGACGCCGCCGCTTGCCGCTCCACCACCGCACTCGGCGGCAACTCCAATCCCAATGGCTCAAATCCGGCCGCCACCGCGCCCGACACGACCATCACCACGTCGATCTTCTGATGCCGCAACACCGTCACGTCATAGGCCAGGTCTTCGATCACCTTGGCGCGCAGTCGCCCCTTGCCTGCGATCACGCCGCTTCCGACCTTGACCACGATACGATTAACACGCCCCAGCCGCCGACGTGCGATTGCCAGTGGTTCCGCGCTCAAATCAGTTGCTCCAGTTGTATCCACGTGCTTCATTAAACCTGTAACTCGCCAGCCGCCTCACTCCGATTCCGTCAACGTGTGAAGCAATGCTTCCGCCACGCGCCGCGTCTCCTCCGGCTTCGCGCTACCGGTCGTCGCATACCTGCTCGACCAATCCTCCGGCTCGCCGGCCAGCACAACCGTCCCCTTCGCCACTTCATCCGAGACCGCATGATGGGCATCGCGCAACGGTTTTCCTTCTTTCACCAACTGCTCCATCCGCAGCGTCGCCTCAATCGCCCCTTGCCTCATGGCCTCCGCCAATCGTTCCCGGTCGAATTCCAACTGTTCCAGAAACGCCGCTGCCAGTTCAATCAGATCGTCCAACTTCTTCGCCGCATCGCGCACGATCGGCTTGATGCACTGCAAATCCCGGTTGTAGCCGCTCGGCAACCCTTTCATCAGCAGCATCGCGTGAACATGCGCCGCGAGCAGCGCATTCGCCTCACCCCGAAGCAGCTCCATTGCGTCGGGGTTCATCTTGTTCGGCATCATTGAAGACCCCGTGCCGAACTCCGCCGGGTACTTCGTCCACGCAAGCGGCGTCTGCGAGAACACGATCACGTCCGTTGCCAGCGATTGCAGGTGCAGCGCCGTCTGTGATGCAAGGAATAGGAACTCCAGACATTCGTCGCGCGTCGACGTTGAATCCAGGGCGTTCAGCGACGGCCCCTCAAATCCCAGTAATGCGGCCGTCAAGTTCCGATCAATCGGAATCGACGACCCCGCAACGGCTCCGCTGCCCAACGGGCATTCGCGCTGCCATACGTCCACCACGCCGCACCAGTGTCGCCGCACGCGCTCCAACGTCGCCGCATACCGCATCGCCCAGAATCCGACGTTTCCCGGGGCGGCAAATTGCTGATGAGTTTGCATAGGCATCGGCACTTCGCTCCACGCGATGGCACGCCGACACGCCGTTTCGACCAGCGACTTCATTTTGCCTGCCATCCGCCGTCCTGCGTCAATCACAAACAAGCGAATGAGCGTTGCCACCTGATCGTTGCGCGAGCGAGCCGTGTGGATTTTCTTCCCGGCATCTCCGGTGCGCTTCACCAACTCGCCCTCGATCCAGGTGTGCAGGTCTTCGGCATCGGACGTCGGGCATGGTTGATTGACAAAGCTCGCCTCTATGTCAGCGAGGGCACCATCGAGTGATTCGCGTTCCGCGTGACTCAGGATAACAGCCGACTCCAACGCCCTGGCGTGGGCCTTTTGCAATCGCAACTCAAACGGCAGTAGAAACCAGTCGGCCTCCAGGCAGCGATTTAGTTTGTCGAAGGTCGGATGAAGTCGCGTCTCCTGTTTCCACAACGCCGTCATGGGATTCCTCCGCGAAGCTCTTTCCGATGGATGTCATCCACGCCAGGCGGATGAACCCCGCCGCATCCTGATGCGAGAAGTCGCTCTTTTCAAACGTGGCCACGCTCTTTGAGAAGATCGGGGCATCCGAGTTGATCGTCGCCGCGTAGGGCACCGGTTCCAGATGCACCGTAACCTCACCCGACAGGTGTTGCATCGCCGCCGTGGCCGCCGCCTGAAGCATGACCCGCTGGTCGGAGAAGAACTCGCCGCGATAGAGCATCGCACCGTACTGCTTCCCAAGCTCGACATACTGATCGAAGGTCGGCTTATTAAGGCTCGTGCGCGCCAGCGCATCGACGGCCACATGGAGTAGCTTCGCCGCCGGGTTGATGTACAGCCCGCGCGACTTCACACCCGTGAAACGGTTTTCAATGACCAAGTCCCACGCCCACGGTTCCGAACGATAGTCGTGGTTCAACGTCGCAACCAATTCCGCCAGCGGCAACCGTTCACCGTTGTAGGCAATCGGTACGCCCTGCTCAAACTTGATCGTCGCGATCCGTGAGCCGGTCCCTTTCTTCGCGCCCCCAGCGAAACGATTCGCTACGCCACTGAGCACTTGATCGATGTTGACCGTCGCCGTCGGGTCTTCGAGCGGCCCGCCCTCGACGCTGAGATGCCAGAGATTCTCGTCGAGGCTGAAATCCTTGGTCAGCGAATAATCGCCTGCGATCCCGTGTGTGTGCAGATAGGCGATCATGTCGCTTCGACCGCCAAGGTTCCACACCTTCCACGGAGCCAGCACCTTGCACTCCGGGGCCAGTGAGCGGTAGGCGAATTCAAAGCGAATCTGATCGTTGCCCTTGCCGGTTGCGCCGTGGACGAGCGTCGCGCCGCCAAGCTTCTTGGCGAGTCGCACCTGCTCGGCTGCAATGAACGGACGAGCTAATGCGGTGCCGAGATGGTACGTCCCCTCGTAGGTCGCCCCCAACCCGATCACCCACGGCAGTACCTGTTGGCACATCGCCGGTCGAGCATCACGAATCTCGGCGGACGTCGCGCCAAGTTGCAGGGCCTTCTCGCACAGTGCAGGGAGGTCTTCTTCCTGTCCGACATCAACGAGTACCGCGTGAACCTCATAGCCGCGCTCGCGCAGCCAGATCACGATGGTCGTCGTGTCCAATCCGCCCGAATAGGCCAACACACACTTCTTATCTCTCATGCTTGTCTCCAAACCATTGTGCCAACCGGCGCAGGGCCACAACCTGCGACCGGCGATTTTTCGTGGCCACGAAAATCGTGTCGTCACCGGCCAATGTCCCAGTAATGGACGGCTCGGCGGCGTGGTCGATCTTCACCGCCAACGGCTGAGCCGCGCCCATCGCCGTTCGAATCACCGTGAGGTGCGGCCCACAGGTCGTGTAACTCACGACGGCTGCGCCGAATTGCGCCTCCAGCGCCGGGACATTGGACCGCTCGACAATCTCATACCGACCTCGCACCTTGCGAATCTCCAACTCCACAAGATCACGGCTTAGGGTTGACTGGTCCACGGCCACGCCGCGCCCGCGAAGTGCCTTTCGCAACTCCGACTGCGTCCCAACCGCGCCGGCCGTCACGATCTTCCGGATCGCGCCCTGGCGTTCATCCTTGGTGAGCGTCATACCACCCAGTATAGCATACTATGCACAAGTATGCAACATCTATTGCGGACGCATTTTCGGTCACTGCATCCGACTTCGATAGGGATCTTCAGGCACCGAGTACGCATGAATCATGAAGGGATGGGAGAGGCTGAAAGACCTCGAGCAATACGCCTCACTTTCTCTTCGAAGTCGGGTGAAAACCCCAACCCATTGCCATTCAATGGGTTAACGGAGGCACCCATCTGCTCGCACCTAACTTGATCCCCAAGTCACCCGCGAGACCCATCCCCCATTTGCAACACCCAACCCCATCCTCTAAACTACTTGGCTCGCTATTCCAAAAGCCTATCCGACCGGGAGAGTCGTTATGCCAAAAATGAAGCGGCACAAGGGTGTGGCCAAGCGGTTCAAAGTGACCGCCAACGGCAAGGTCAAGTACAAGAAGGGCGGCTCCGGCCACCTGATGAGCCACAAGAGCGGAAATCGCTCGCGCGGCCTCGCCAAGAAGGGTATCCTCGACAACGCGCCGCTGAGTGCCAAGATCATTCGCGCCCTGCTCCCCTGAGTCGAAACCGCAACTGACGGAGACGTAAGTCATGCCACGAACCGCTGGACATGTTGCCCATAAGAAAAAAGTCCGCCGCATACTGAAGGCGGCCAAGGGCTATTACGGCGCTCGAAGCAAGTTGCTTCGCTCGGCGCGGGACACCGTGCTTCGTGCCGGCGTCTATGCCTTCCGGGATCGCCGCGCTCGAAAGCGGGACTTCCGCTCGCTCTGGATCACGCGCATCACCGCCGCCTGTCGCGCCCGGGGATTCGCCTACAACAAGTTCATCCGCGGCCTGAAGAACGCGCTGTGCGACCTCAATCGCAAGATGCTCAGCGAGATTGCCATCGCCGACCCGACGGCCTTCGATATGCTCGTCGACATGGCCCGCAAGAACCTGGCCAAGGCGGCCTGACGTTCGAGTTTCAATGAACCCCCCAGGCGTCGGCCATATGGCACGACGCCTTTTTCATGCGCACCCATGACTAACATCGGCGTCATCTTCGACATGGACGGCGTCCTCGTGGACAGCGGGCCGGCCCACCTGGAAAGCTGGCGGATGCTGGCCCGGGAGTTGAGCTGTGACATCACGGCGGCGCAGTTCGCCCACTGCTTCGGCCAGCGCAGCAGTGAGATCATCACGCACACATTCGGCATTACAAACCCCGACGAGATCGCCCGGCTCGATGCGCGAAAGGAGGGCCTCTATCGCGATCTGATTCGGGGCCGAGTGCCAGCCATGGCGGGTGCGACGGAGTTGGTGAGAGTGCTTCACGAGGCTGGTGTTCGCCTCGCGGTGGGTTCGTCCGGTCCGCCGGAGAATGTGGCGTTGGTTTGCGAGGAGATGGGTCTGTCGCACTTCTTGTCGGCCATCATCACCGGCAACGACGTGCAGCGTGGCAAGCCCGACCCGCAGGTGTTCCTCCTTGCGGCTGAACAAATGGGGTTGGCGACGGCGCGATGTGTTGTGATTGAGGACGCCCCTGTCGGGATTGAGGCCTCCCATCGCGCGGGGATGAAGTGCATCGCACTTGCGAGTTCACATGGTACGGAAGCACTGTCACATGCCGAACTCGTGGTGTCGAGCCTGAGTGAAACCGTACTATTGGCCGTTCACGATTTGGTGGGACGATAACGTCAGTTGTTTAGCGCCCCTTGATCGATCCAGTCTCGAATCAAATTGATGTCTGACTGGCTCAGTGGTGAGCGAAGGAACGGCATCCGAATCCCCACCGGCGGATTGTCGGAACTGATCTTCAGATAGAGGAGGCTTTGCGCGGAATTGCCGGGAACGACTCGTGTCAGGGTTGAATCCTGATCGCTAGGCATGTTCACCAGAAGGCCGTGCGCGTTACCCGCCGTCAGATAGAGCGTGATGCCTTGATCGTCGGCAAACCCGCCAGGCTTGTGGCAGATCGCACAATTCGCACTGAAGATCGGCTGAATCTGATTGGCAAACGAGATGACGCCGTCCGACGGCATGCCGTCCGGTTGAGTGTTGGCGGGGGGCATGTCCAATGGAACGCCCGTCACCATGCACGTCCCACCCATCATCGCAGCGCAGAGAGGCAGGATGATCAGGTGTGATCGAGCGTAGGTCCAGAAACTCATGAAAAGTTGTTTACAGCGCGGGGATGATCTTGTAGACCTGATTTGGTTTAGCATGGAAATTCTCTTCTTCAAGATTGCTTGACCGGTCGTTTGTCGGGCTGCGGCCCTTGTTGCAAGATTCACCCTCAGAGTTTAACCCTTCAGCATAGATGCCATTGAATCAAACCCTGCAAGTTAGATACCACCCGTCTCCATGGCCGTGGGAGGAGTGGTATTATCACGATTCGACCTTAGCGAGTCGTGTGTATGGACACAATGGCTGTGTGTGGTTGAACAAGTGGTTTGGTTGACAGGCGCTCGGCATCGATCTAAGTTAGGCCTTGTTCCAAACTGAATCGACCTTTCTAGCAAGGATCAGGTGCCGTGATCTCCCATCATATTCGTCGGATATCTCCGATGAGCCTCTTTTCTGTTGCACTGCTCGCTGGCTGCGGATCGGCCCGCACGGTCGCCGTATCCGACACGTCAACCCAGACAGACTACAAGGTTCGCATCCAGCGAAACAGCTCGGCGTCAACCTCCGACACGATAGCGGCTCCGGCTCGTGATCTCGCGTTTGAAGTCTCAGGCTTCGCCGGTGCGACGGTTGGCACCGACAAGTCCGATGAGAAAACGTCCGTAACGCAGGCCGCAATCGTTGATGCGTTCGTAAGAGCAATGGTCGAAGCGCGGCGAAATCGCGGCCAAACGACGGGCGACTTCACCACGAAGATCGGTCCGCGTGTCACCATCGTTCACCGTCAGATCGGTGACGGATACGAAGCACAGATCACGCTCATGGCGCGCGGCGTCGATACGACTTTCATCGTCCGCGACGGCGTCCTCAAACATGAGCCGCACGATCTCAAGCTGCTGCGTCAGGTCTTCGACGAAACCAACGGCGAGTTCGCCCTGCTCGGCACGACGTGGAAGCCGGTCCAGCGCGGCTGCGAGGCGCGCGTCGCGTGCTACCAGCCGGCGGGCATGGAGGGGGCGGTCGCCGGCGCGACGGCGGAGACCTCGACTCCGACGCCGTAAGCAACCATTTGCGTGACTCGAATCTTGAACTCCACTTCCGAACTGTGCGCATTGCTACTTCCCCGGCCGCAGCGGATGCGCCGATTGCGCGGGGTATGTGATGCGAAGCGCCTTCGCCAGCCGGACATTCAACGTGCGAAACATCCGCGAGGGGATCAGTGGTTCTGCCTGAGCATTCGAGCGGATGGCGTGATGCTGCGCGCGGGGGGAGAGGCCGGTGAGAGGTATGGCCGGCTCGCGTTGGAGCAATTGGGCGTTGGCGCACAGCGCGCCGTGCCCGCGGTGGAGATTGAGGATTGGCCTGACTTCGCCGTGCGCGGCGTGATGTTGGACATCAGCCGTGACAAGGTGCCGACGATGGCGACGCTACGGCAACTCGTCGATCAATTGTCCGGGCTGCGGATCAACCAACTGCAACTCTACACGGAGCACACCTTCGCCTATCGCGGGCATGAAAAGGTCTGGCGCGGATGTTCACCGATGACAGCGACACAGGCACGGGCACTTGATGCGTACTGCGCGGCGCGCGGCGTGGAGTTGGTTCCGAACCAAAACTCGTTTGGCCATATGGAGCGATGGCTCAAGCACGAGCCGTATCGGCGACTGGCGGAGACGACGGGTCCGTGGAAGACGCCGTGGGGGACGACGCGAGATTACCCGACGACGCTGACACCGGGTGATCCGGGATCGCTGCGGCTGATGACGGGGCTGTACGATCAACTGCTGCCGAACTTTCAGAGTCGGCTGTTCAACGTTGGCTGCGACGAGACGTTCGAGCTTGGGCAGGGGCGCAGCGCAGAGGAGTGTCGAAAACACGGCGTGGGTCGGGTGTATCTGGATTATTTGTTGAAGCTGCACCGTACTGTCCGGCAGCGCGGGCGGCGGATGATGTTCTGGAGCGACATCATTCACGAGCACCCGGAGTTGATCCGTCATCTGCCGCGCGACGTGATCCCGCTGGTTTGGGGGTATGAGGCGGATCATCCGTTCATGAAGCAGTGCGGCGAGCTGAAGCGTTGCGGGCTGGAGTTCTACGTCTGCCCCGGCACATCGAGTTGGTGCAGCTTCTCCGGGCGCACGACGAACGCGATGGCGAATCTGCGGAACGCGGCGGCCGCGGGGAAGAAGCACGGGGCGACAGGATATTTGATTACGGACTGGGGCGACTACGGGCATCGGCAGTACGAGCCGGTGAGCTACGGGCCGATTTTGGACGGGGCGGCGTTGAGTTGGTGCGCGAAGAGCAACGCGGGGATCGATGCTGGGCGCGAGGTGAGTCGATGTTTCTTCGGCGATGCAACAAGCAAGTTTGGGTCGCTGTGGCTAGAGGCGGGGTGTGTGCATGAAGCATCGGGCATTTCGATCAAGAATCGAACGGTGTTGTTCACAATGATGGACACGCCGCTCACGGAGATACCAAGGATCAAGGGGCTGTCGGCCAAAAGGATCGCGGCAATGCGGCGGGCGATAGCGACGCTGAAGAAAAAGGTTCGCACAGCAGACCCTACAACGGGCGAGTTAGCCGCGACGCTGAATGTGCTTGATCACGCCTGCCGGCGGGGCGAATCGGCGTTCATGCGAACAGGCACAGAGCAGAAGAAGCTCATTCGTGATTTGGCAAAAGACCTGAAAAAAATCGTCGCAACGCATCAGCGACTGTGGAAAGCGAGAAATCGACCGGGCGGATTGAGTTCCAGCGTCAGCTACTTTGAGAATGCGCTGCGGGCCTACAAATCCTAGCCCCGATTCAACCGTCGCCACTGCCTGCTCGGCAATCGCCGATTCAAATGTGTGGCGATGGTCGACGACGCTTCGGCAAGTTTGGTGAGATTCACGCCCGTGGCGATCCCCATTCGCTCCAGCATGTAGACCAAGTCCTCCGTGGCGAGATTGCCCGATGCGCCCGGCGCATACGGACAACCACCCAGTCCGCCGGCGGAGGCGTCGAAGGTGGTGATGCCGAGTTGCAGACCGGCGAGGACGTTGGCGAGGGCGGTGCCGTAGGTGTCGTGGAAGTGCAGGGCGATCTTCTCTCGCGTGATTTTTTCCAGCAGGATGCCGACCGTCTCGAACACGTCCTTGGGTGACGCCGCGCCGATCGTGTCGCTGATGGCGACCTCGTCCACGCCCATGTTGAGTAGACGTTGTGTAACGTCGAGTACTTTTTCTTTTGCGATGTCGCCCTCGTAGGGACAGACAAAACTCGTCGAGACGTAACCGCGAACGGTGAGCCCGGCGGCCAGCGCCTTCGACACCACCGGCGCGAAGACCACCAGCGACTCGGCGATGGTCATGTTGATGTTCTTTTTGGTAAACGACTCCGACGCAGCCGTGAACACGGCCACGCGACGGATGCCGGACTCGATGGCGCGGTCGAGGCCTTTTTCATTGGGAGCCAGCGCGGAAAATGTGACTCCGGGAGCGACGGGCAACCCCTTCACGACCTCCTTCGCATCAGCAAGCTGCGGCACAGCCTTGGGACTGACGAACGACGTGGCCTCAATGTGTGTCAGTCCCGCCTCTACGAGCTTGTGAATGAATGCGAGCTTCGTCGCGGTGGGAATGCTCTCCTTCTCATTCTGCAACCCATCGCGCGGGCCGACCTCGACGATGGTGACGCGATCAGGCAGAGGCGACATGGCCATCCTCCGCAAACGTCACCAGCACCGCGCCCATCTCCACCAACTGCCCCGGCTTGCAGCGGACCTCCTTCACGCGACCGGCGTGCGGCGCGGAAAGCGTCATCTCCATCTTCATGGACTCCATGATCACGAGCGGAGCGTGGGCCTCGAACACTGCGCCGGGCGTCGCGTTAATTTTCAGCACGGTGCCGGGCATGGGGGCTTGCAGGTGCGACTGCTTCGCGGCCGTCGTACTACCGGTCGAACGGCGGGCGGCGCGGTCCATGATCTCCAGCTTGTGGATTCGCCCGCGCAGCCAGACATGCAGCACGTCGCCTTTTTTCATGATCCGAAAGGGCAACACGCGGCCTTGCACACGGAGCCAGCCCGCGCCCGATCCGGTGGATTCCATTTCGACGCTGGACACTCGGTCCCCGGTTGTGATCTGGTAGGTCACACGATCCTTGGCATCGGTGCGCTGGAGGACGACTTCGATGGGGTCGCCCGCACCGTCCGGCTTAAGAAGCAGCTTCGTCATCAGAAGGCCCTCCATCCGCCGGCGGACTGCCAGGGGCTGGGGACACGACGCTCTTCTGTCGTCATCGCGTGACTCGCGCCCGACCCGTTGCGACCGGCCAGCGCGGCTGCCATCAGGGCCTCGTCGGGTATGGTCGCAGCAGATGCGATCTTGTGTTCATCCAGGAACTGCGTGTGCAAACGGCCTGCGCGGAACTCCGCGTGATTCAGCACCTCGCACAGGAACTCGATGTTCGTCGTGACGCCCATGACCACATATCGAGCCAGCGCCCAATCCATGCGGGCAATCGCCTCATCGCGCGTGCGGCCCCAGACGATGAGCTTCGACAGCATGGGGTCGTAATAGACGCTGACCTCATTGCCCTCGGCCACTCCGCTATCGACGCGGATATTCGGGCCGGACGGAGCGGCGTAATGTTCCAACACTCCGACCGACGGCAGGAACCCGCGCGAGGCATCTTCCGCATAGATACGACATTCGAGCGCGTGGCCTTGTTGCCGCAGTTCGTCCTGCGTGAAGGGCAGCTTCCCACCGGCGGCGACAATCACCTGCGCCCGCACGAGGTCGTGGTGCGTGATCATCTCTGTGACCGGATGTTCGACTTGCAGCCGAGTGTTCACTTCGAGAAAGTAAAACCGCCCCTCGGCATCAACCATGAACTCGACCGTGCCGGCGTTGGTGTAGCCGATGGCCTTGGCAGCGCGGACGGCGGCCTCACCCATTTTGGCGCGAAGCTCGGGCGAAAGGGCCGGCGACGGGGATTCTTCGATGATCTTCTGATGGCGGCGTTGAATGGAACACTCGCGCTCGAACAGATGGACGACGTTGCCGTGCGAATCGCCGAAGATCTGGAACTCGACGTGGCGCGGGCGGGTGATGTACTTCTCCATGAAGACGCGGCCATCGCCGAATGCTGCGTTGGCCTCGCGCTGAGCCGCTTCAATGGAGGATGCGAGGTCTCGCTCTTGATGAACAACGCGCATGCCCTTGCCGCCGCCGCCTGCCGCGGCCTTGATGAGGACGGGGTAGCCGATCTTCGCGGCTTCTTGCTTGATCGTGTCGATGCCGAGCGTCGCGTCGCCGCTCCAACCGGGCACGACCGGCACACCGGCGGCGATGAACTTCTCCTTGGCGATGATCTTGTCGCCCATGTCGCGGATGACGTCGGGCGAGGGACCGATGAAGGTGATGCGAGCATCAGCGCAGGCAATTGCGAAGTCCTCATTCTCCGAGAGGAAGCCATAGCCGGGGTGAATCGCGTCGACGCCGTGCTCCTCGGCGAGGGCGATGATCTTGTCGTAGCGGAGATACGTCTCTGCGGAGGTGTTGCCAGGGAGCGGGTAGGCCTCGTCCGCCACCTGTACATGAAGCGCGCGGCGGTCAGCATCGGAGTAGACGGCAACGGAAGTGATGCCCATCTGTTGTAGGGTCTGGGCGATCCGCACGGCAATCTCGCCGCGATTGGCGATGAGGACTTTCTTGAACAACGATTCGCCCCTCATCCCGCCCAGTTCGGTTTGCGTTTTTCAAGAAACGACTTCAAGCCTTCTTGGCCCTCGGCGGTGACGCGGATGCGGGCGATCTGCTGCGTGGTATAAGACTGCACGTCGTCCCATGATTGGCCAGCGACGTGACTGAGTATCTGCTTGCAGGCGGCGATGGCGGCGGGGCCATTGGCAATCACACTCTCGGATACCTTTGCGAGCCAGGCGTCGAGCTGCTCTGGTTGATCGACGACGTCGTTAATAAGACCGATCCGTTTTGCCTCGGCTGCGTCGAATCGCTCGGCGGTCAGGGCGTAGCGCCGCGCGGCACTGCTTCCGATCTTCTCAAGGACAAACGGCGAGATCACGGCGGGGACGATTCCGAGTTTCACTTCGCTCAGACTAAAGCTCGCATTCGCCGACGCGACGGCCATGTCGCACGCCGCGATCAGACCGACTCCGCCACCCAGGGCCGCACCGTGGATGCGGGCGATGACCGGCTTGGGGCATTCGCGGATGGCGCGGAGCATGCGGGACAGGACATTGGCGTCGGCCACGTTCTCATCGAACGAGTAGCCGACCATTCGCCTCATCCAATGGATGTCGGCCCCAGCGCAGAAGCTCTTGCCTTCGGCGGCCAGCACAATGACGCGAACGTCCGGCGAAATCGCCAGCGATGCGAAGGTGTCGGCGATCTCCTTCATCATGTCGTCGTTGAAGGCGTTGTGCAGGTCGGGTCGGCTGAGGGTGACGGTGGCGACGGACTGGGCGATCCGTATTTGGATGAATTCCGGCATGGGCAAGGCTCCGGGAGCGAATCGTATCGGATCGAAGGGGGCGAGGAAACACAGCGGTGGCGGCGGCGGTGAGGCCTGCTCTTGCCTGACGGCGGATTCAGACGATTCAGTATGCAAGTCCCGCATCGCACGGTCGGGCATATTGGAGATACATCGCCGTGACCATACTTCAACGTTTATGCTTTCTCGCGTTTCTGATCTCGCCAATCGCTTGCAATCCGACCGGAAGCTTCAAGATCACGGCCATGCCGCGCGATCTCACCGTTGAGGAGGAAATCGTCACACGAGCACCAGGCTGGACCAGCGATCGGATCGCCGTGATAGACGTTTCCGGGGTTCTCATGAATGCGCACATGCCCGGCCTGTTCAGCGAAGGCGAGCACCCGGTCAGCTTCACGGTCGAGAAGCTCACGGTCGCCGCGGAGGATCGACGCGTAAAGGCCATCGTGCTGCGAATCAATTCGCCCGGGGGCAGCGTGACCGCGAGTGATTCGCTCTATCAAGAGGTGCTGGCGTTCAAGAAAAAGACGGGCAAGCCTGTGATCGCGTATTTCCAGGATGTCGCGGCGAGCGGGGGGTACTACATGGCCTGCGCGTCCGACGAGATCATGGCCCAGCGGACCAGCGTCACCGGGTCCATCGGGGTGGTCATGCAAATGATGGATTTATCGCGCTTGATGAGTGTGGTCGGTATTAGTGCAGACGCAATAACTTCCGGGGAGTTCAAGGATGCCGGGTCTCCATTTCGGCCCATGAAGGCGGACGAGAGAAAGGTTTTTCAGGGGCTGGTGAATGGGTTCTATCAACAGTTCGTGGCGGTGGTGGCCGCCGGCCGGCCAAAATTGACGCGGGATCAAATCCTAAAACTAGCTGACGGAAGGGTTTATACCGCAGAACAGGCTCTCGAATTCGGCCTCATCGATCGGATCGGCACCCTCACAGACGCCATCGAAACCGCTAAAAACAGGGCTGGAATCAAGGCCGCCAACGTAGTCATGTACCACCGCCCCCTCGATTGGACGCCCAATATCTATGCTACAGGGCCGGGTTCGACCCCCCAGGCGATCAATCTTTTCAACGTAAATCTGCCTTCTTTCTGGACACGGCAGCCCCGTTTCATGTATATTTGGACAGTAGAAGGCTAGGATCCTCTGTGGCGGCCTCGATTTCAGCCGGGATGGTTCCATCTCGCGGCGCAGTGAATTGCATATCCGCTGCTTGCCGACCGGTTGATTGCGAAGCACGAGTCAAACGCCACGGCTGATCCAATGGTGGATTCGCCTTTCGTGGGAGCGGTCTTCATGCCGCTACGGATCAAGTGTGGACATTGCACGCGCGAGCTGCATCTTGACGATGCATTTCGCGGAGTCGGCTGTCGCTGCCAGCATTGCCGCGCCTACATGCGCGTGCCGGCCGCGCCGCAGCCCGCCGTGCGCCCATCCGCTCGACCGGCCCATCCGCCTCTCGTCGCCACTACATCGCCCGCCACTTACAAGATTTCATCCGCCGGCGCGACTCAACCTCGCAGCGCCGGTTGGATCTATTTGACCCGGACGAGATCGTTGATTGCCGCCGGGTTGGTGCTGCTGCTGTCGGGCGGCGGTTATCTCACCTGGTCGCTCACGCGAAACCGTGCGACCCCCCAGTCGATCCAGATCGCCGACCTAGCCTCGCAGCGGTCGTCGGTCTCGAAGGGGGAGCGCGCCGGTTTCTCCAAGGCCGCGCAACTCAATGCAGCCGGCCACCCGACCTATTTCGGCGTGCCGGTGGAGGGCAACGTCGTGGCCTTCGTGATCGACGGCGACCCGGCGATGGGGCCATACATGGGCCAGTTGTCATCGCTGACGAACTCGGTGGGCCAGGCATTGGCGTTGGCGGATCGCCGTTTCGGCATCGTGAAGCCGGCGTTGCGATCACGGTTTACGCTGATGGATGTGGCCGAGCGGACGCCGGTGCTGGAAGGTGCCGAGACGACGCTTTCGCCGCAACTGCCCAGCGAAAAGACGGACTTCGTGCAGTCGCTGTCCGTTGCCGCGAATTGGTATGCCGATCAGGTGTTCCTCGTGCTGGCGAAGCCGTTGGATGCCCGTGAGATTGAACAGTTGACCCAGAGCGCCGAGCAAACTGGTGCCATCACACACGTCATCGCGCTGGGGGCCGCGGCCCAGCAAGACCTCTCACAAATCGCCCAAGCCACCGGCGGTACGTTCATTCCATTGAACGACACCGAATTGTCCGAGTTCGTCGCCGACCCGAACTAAGCAATCCATTTCCGCCCCAGAGAATAAGTTCCCAGTAGTCTTGAGGTGCGCAGAAAAAACGGCTCACCAGCGTATGGCGAGCCGCTTGATTTCATGATTTGTTTGCGATCGAGTTATTTCTTTTCGAATTGGTCATGGCAGGCACCGCACGTTTTCCCGATGGCGTTGACCAAGTCCTTCGCGCCTTTTTCGTCCTTCTTCTTGATGAGGCCGGCCAACTCGACGCATTGTGATGACATCGTGGCGGCAAATCCGTGATAGGCGGCATCGTCTTTCTGGTAGTGGTTCACGTTGGCACACTCGGCCAGCATCCATGCACAGACCTCGCCACTCTCCCAGTCCTTTTCACCAATTGCGGACTTGATGTCGCCCATGAGCTTCTTCTGGCCGTGCATCAGGTGCTCGGTCGTTTGCACGGGCTTGAACGCCTTTACACCGCCGGTTGACTTCGGTTCGGCCGAGACCCAGAGGCTCGCACCGAGGACCACCGCGAATGCACCACACAAAACTGTCCATCGTCGAGTCATTGGTTCACTCCTCCAAAGGGATTGTCAGTTGGCTGCAGCCAATACACTTGGCGGCACCAGAAGATTAACCGGACCAGGCCGATTCGTCTCACACGGGCTGTTGCCATCATCCGCCCACGGCAATCTCGTGGCCCCAGTTCCCGATCTCGCCTACCATTTTGACCTATGCAACTTCTCGTCTTTGAAGATGCCGGGTATGTGAATCTGCTGCCGCTGGTGTATTCGCGGGCGACGTTCAATCTCCGCTGCGGATACGATAATCTCCTTGCCAAGATCGAGACCGCCGTTGGGCGTACCGCCGAGTCCATCATGGTTCGCAAAGCCCTCGCCCCGGTCATGGCCGAGCGACAGACGCGCCGAGTGAATCAACCGGCGATCACCGATGATCAGCTTTGGATCAACGGCCGGCTCCTGTTGCGTCAGGCAATTGACTTGCCTCCGCAGTCGGCGGCTTGGCGCGGTGATACGCTTCTGGCGGCGCGGGTGGATCGAACCACCGGGGCGCAGTTGACGCTGGACGTCTTGATGGATGCCCCGAAGCTGCGGGGGGTGCTGACGAATTACCGCGAGATGGCGCTTCCCGACGACGCGGCCCTACTCGTGGACTACCCGTGGCAACTGATTCAGGAAAACGGCGCGGAGATCGTGCGGCAGTCACATGGGCGGCAGTTCAGCGTGGACGGGCGAATTTATGACGGTGCCCATCTCATCACGGAGCATCCCATTCACGTCGGCACCGGCTCCAAGATCAAGCCGGGGGCCGTCCTCGACGCCGAGACAGGCCCGATCTGGATCGGCGACAACGTGACCATTCATCCGGGCGCGGTGGTCAGCGGTCCCTGCTTCATCGGCGACGGCTGCATAGTACGGCCCGGTGCATCTATCTCTTCCAGCAGCATCGGCATGGTCTGCAAGGTCGGCGGCGAGGTCGAGGGCACCATCTTCCACGGCTACACCAACAAACAGCACGACGGATTTCTCGGCCACAGCTACGTCGGTGAATGGGTGAACCTCGGGGCCGACACGGTCGGCAGCGATTTGAAGAATACCTATGGCAACGTGACGGTCCCGTTGAACGGTCGCAACGTGGACAGCGGCCAGATGTTCGTCGGGGCCATGATCGGCGATCACACCAAGACGGCCATCGGTACACGGCTGCCGACGGGCTGTGTGATCGGGTATGCGTGCAACGTGGTTTGTGGCGGCTTCGCACCGAAGTTCGTGCCCAGCTTTTCGTGGGTGACGGAAAAAGGGCTTGAGACGAACAATCCACAGAAGGCGTTAGCCGTCGCGCGGACGGTAGTAGCGCGCCGCAACAGGACGTACTCTAAACATGAAGAGGCGTTGTTTATGTCGATCCAGGCAGCGTCGGCGGGGATCGAACACCAAGGTTGAATTAGAGCGTTTTTCGTGCGACTGGAGCGGTTATTGTGGTACCGGCGTCTCGCCGGTACGCACCGCCGAGACGGCGGTGCCACAGCGCAGCGATACATGTGAGCGCAAAAGTTCTAGCGTGAAGCGATTCGCTGGCCGTCGTAAGCCAGAGCCATCCCAACCGGCAACTCACGATTTGTCGCCTCATGCCCCAACTCGTGGGCGATGTGCGTGAAGAAAGTCTCCCGCGCCCCGATGCGACGGGCGTGATCCACGGCTTGTTCGAGGTTGAAATGCGTCGGGTGCGGCCGCTTGCGCAGGGCATCGAGGATCAGCACATCTAAGCCTTCCAAGAGCGTCCACGACTCGCGCGGTATCTCACTCACGTCGGTGCAATAGGCGAATCGCCCCACCCGAAATCCCAGCACCGGCATTGAACCATGCAGTAAGGGGATCGGTGTGATCGTCGTGCCGCCGACCTGGAAGGGGCCGTCGATCTCGCGCAGGACCAGTTGCGGCTTGGACGAGGGATAGTCGGGGTCGTCTTCAAATGCGTAGGCGAACATCGTTCGCAGTCGATCCAGCGTCTCTGGTTGGCCGTGGCAGGGCAGCGGGGCATTCTGAATCCAGTTGAAGCGGCGGAGGTCGTCGAGACCGGCGAGGTGGTCGATGTGGTGGTGCGTGTAGAGCACAGCATCGACCCGGCGCACGTCATTGGCGATGCACTGAAGGCGAAGCTCGGGCGAGGTGTCGACGAGCAGGCACTCGTCACCGGACTCAATAATAATACTCGGCCGAGTCCGCTTGTCGCGTGGATCGGTCGACGTGCAGACCGGGCAATCGCAGGCGATCATGGGGACGCCGTGGGAGGTGCCGGAGCCGAGGACAGTGATCTTGATTTCCGCGCTCATTCGAGCGGAGATTATACGGCGTCCGACGAGGCAGGATTGGAGCCGTCATCCGCCGGCGCGTTGGATGCCGATACATACAGACCCGCCCATTGGGATTGACCGCGCGAGTTTACACCATGTTTGAAGCCATTCGATTTGTTACGGCACTAGTTGTTATTTTCGGAGTTCCACCGAAACCGAAGACCGTCGCCAAGCGAACACCCTCACCTAGCGTCACGACAGTCAAGGCTGACGACGCGCGAATCGCCGTGGCCGACCCAGTCGCGTGGCAGGCGGCGTTGGATCGCGCCGGGTTTTCGCCGGGCGTGATCGACGGTCGACTCGCGAAGAAAACAACGATTGCACTGGGGGCGTTTCAACGGGCCAACGGATTACCAACCACCGGCCGACCGGATGACGCGACGCGACGCGCCCTCGGCATGGATCAATCACCTTCAACAACGGCGTACACCATCTCAACGGACGACGAGCGACTCGTTGGTCCGTGGCCGAAGACGTGGCACGAGAAAGCGAAGGCGAAGTTACTGGGTTACCACTCACTGTCAGCGCTCGTCGCCGAGCGAGGGCATTGCTCGCGCGACCTCCTCCAACGGCTGAATCGCAAGCTGAACCTCGACCGCATCAAGGCGGGTGACTCGCTGCTTATTCCAAACGTTGCGTCCCCGAGCGCGACATCGCGCGCCGCCTCCATCGAGATCGACTTCACCGACAAGATCGTCTACCTTCTCGACAAACAGAAGAGCGTCGTCGGCCTGTATCACTGCTCCATCGCCAAAGACAAGTCCAAGCGCCCGTCGGGCGCGTGCCGGGTGAAGGTCGTGAAGGAGAACCCGGAGTATCTCTTCGACCCGGCCAAGTGGCCCGAGGTGAAGAACGTGAAGCGAAAGCTCCTCATCCCGCCCGGCCCGCGCTGCCCCGTCGGCCTCTGCTGGATCGGCCTCTCACTGGACGGCTACGGCATCCACGGCACGCCCGAACCGGAGCTGATCGGCAAGACCGGCTCGCATGGGTGCTTCCGGTTGACCAACTGGGACGCGGTGGAACTCGGCAAACGAATCCGGGTGGGAACGCCGGTGCGGTTTGTGGAGCGGTCTGCACTCCTGGCGCAACGAATGTAGAATGATCCATCGGTCATTTTTCATTAGGCCCATCGCTTGTCGCCAACCAACACCTCACGCCACTTCGACCGTTGGACCATCGGCACTCTCGTCTGCGTGACCCTCTGGATGGTCTGGGCGGCGGGCCACTACACCGTCTTTGATGACGAGGCGTTCAGTTGTCAACGGTACGTCCTGCCGATGGGGGAGATGATCAGTGCGCTGTGGGACGGAGTGGAGCCGGACCCGCCGTTGTATTACGTGTTACAGAATCTGTCGGTGCGCGTCGCGGGGGTCGGGCCGCTGGGGCTACGGGCATTGTCCATCGTGATGTTTCTGGCCGGGCTGGTGGCGATGCGGGCCACTGGGCAGGCGTGGTTCGACCGGCGGACAGGCCTCGTCACGATGCTGCTCTGCGCATTGCACCCGGCGCACCTGTTCTTCGGATTCGCGGCGCGGTGGTACAGCACCATGTTTCTCATGGTGGCCCTTCTGCTGTGGGTGACGAGGCTGCTCGCAGATGTGCAACCAACGACGCCCGCGTTGCATCGCCGCGAACGACGGTTGATTCTCCTATGGGCTTTGGCGTCGGCCGCCGTTTGCTATACGAACTACTTCGGCCCGGTCGTCGTCGGGTTGGTCTGGCTAGTCTCGATCGCCCGGCACTCCTGCAAGAAACGCTGGCTCGGCGCGGGCCTCATCGCGGCAGCGCTCTTCACCCCGTGGTTGCCCCCATTCTGGCGACAGGCGACGGCGTTTCCACAATTCGGCGGCTCACCATCGTCCATGCTTGCGACGGCGGCGCGCACCACGATGGCGCTGCTCGCCGGCGATTTGGCGTCACCGCGCGCGTGGTGGGTATGGGGTCCGATGCTGGTGCTGTGCGTGTTGCTTCTTGTTCGCGCGTGGCAAGAACGCAGTCGAGTGTGGCCCATTGGCGCGATCGTGGTGGGATGCTTCCTCGCGGGGACGCTCTCGCGCACGATGATTGATAAATATGTGATGACGTTCAGTGGGATTGCCTGCATGGGCGTTGCGGCACTATTAACCGCTTCTTGTCGCGCCGGACACGCGCCAATGCGCCTTGCGGCATGCACGACGCTAACTCTGGCGTGGTCCGCCTGCGGATTCAATCTCGTGCGCGAAACGAATTGGTCGAGTCTTCGTTGGTTGGATCCGTTTCCGACCGCTGTCTCCGATACGATGGACACAGGTGTTCCTCTGCGACAATGGGCCGTCACGCATCCGTCAGGGCGATACTATGCCGCGATGGAAAACGTGAAGCGACACAATCTATGGTCGTCACATGATGCATTCAGCTCCCTGGCCCTCGTTCCGCCGCTACATCGATGCAAGTGTGACGACTATGTTCGAACTCCAGGCTTGCTACCGTCTGTAATTGCGAAGAAGACGCCAACATCGCTCGTCACATTAGAGGCATCGGGATTTGCAGATTCGACTGACTGGGAGGAATTGCGTTCATGGTTGCAGAAGGATTACCAGGTAACTGACGAGAAGAGGTACCAACTGGACCCCGACGCGGATTGGAAAGATCGCATCGATCCGAAGTATGGGCACCCGAGATGGCGGATCACCGTTCGCCTCTGGGAACGAAGGCTCGCAGTTACGCAGCCCAGCGACGATCAGCGATAAGCCTTGCCCCGATGGCTGATTACCAGCACCATCACGACTAACTCACGATCTTCGATGCGATAGATTACGCGATAGTCCCCGATGCGATATCGCCAGAGGCCCGCGAATGGGCCGGATAGTCGTTTGACGTTGGAGTGGTTGCGTGGGTCGTGCTCAAGTTGCTCAAAACACCGAGCGAGCTTCCGAGCCAACGGACGGTCGGCTTTCTCGTAGGCCTTGCGAGCATCCTCGGAAAGGCGGACCTTAAACATCGTCGCGGACCTTGCGCCAATCGTATGAGCGGCCGGACGCGACCTGTCGTTCTGCTTGTGCTACCGCTTTACGAAGGCCGGAGACTTGCGTCAGATCCTCGACCAAGTCTCGGTCCGCGTACTCCTCGAGATATCGAAGAAAATCCAGAGCCACGCGCAATCGCTCGGTCGGGAGATGCGCCAACCGCCGAGCGGCCTGCCGACGTAAGTCTGCATCCTTCGTCCCACCATTGGACCGCTTTGAGCGGGTCGCTGTCTTCGGTTGATGTGATTTTGGCGCTTTCACTTGTTTCCTCTGAAGAACTCATTGTACGCCGTACGTCCGTAACCTGTCACCATGACGTTTACAGCAGGAGACCATCACTCCCGCTCCGCCCGCCCGATTCCCCGTCGATCCGATGCCCCGATGACATGATTCCCGTCGATCTCAATCGCCTGCACGTCGCCGATGCCGCTGACGTGTTTGATCGTGTAACCCATCGCCTCCAGATCCTTCGAGGTCGATGCGCCAAAGTGGTGCGAGTCCGTCGCATCCACCTTGATCGGGTCGCTCCCTGTCGGCGGCGGCCACTGGTGGTGGAATCGGGCCGCATCGACCGCTTCTTGCATCGACATCGCGTAATCAATCTTGTTCGTCACCACCTGAAACACCGTCGTGAAGATCGTCGGGCCGCCGGGCGTACCGAGTACGAGCCAGAGTCGGCCGTCCGGCTTGAACACGAACGTCGGTGCCATGGACGAGAGCATCCGCTTGCCCGGCGCGATGGCGTTGGCCGAACCGCCGGTGACGCCGTACATGTTTCGCTCGCCGGGCTTGGCCGAGAAGTCGTCCATCTCGTTGTTGAGCAGGAAGCCCGCGCCGGTGACGACGATGCCGGAGCCGTAGCCGTCGTTCAACGTCGTGGTGGTCGAAACGGCCATGCCATCGCGATCCACGATGGAATAGTGCGTCGTCTGCGGACTCTCATTCAGTGACGCCCCTTGCTTCACGCCCGCAATCCCCACTCGCCCCGCCTCAATCGTCGCTGGATTGCTTCGGCTGGTCTTATTGACATCAGCAGCGCGACGTTTGCAATAGTCAGAATCAATCAACTCATGAGCAGGCACCTTGACGAAATCCGGATCGCCGCCATAGACGCTGCGATCCGCGAACACGCGTTTCTCAATCTCGGCAACGAGGTGCAGGTGTGCCGTCGTGCCCCACAACGGCCGCTCAAACGCCTCGAACATGGTCAGCATCTGAATCAGCGCGATTCCACCCGACGACGGCGGCGGCATGGAGACGACGCGATGGCCGCGATACCGCCCCTCAATCGGCGTCCGCCATTTCACGCGATAGCTCTTCAGATCGTCCGCCGTAATCAGACCGCCACCGCGTTGCATCTCGTCAACGATGAGCTTGGCGGTCGGTCCCTCGTAGAAGCCCGCCGGTCCATCCATTGCAATTCGATGGAGTGCTTCGGCCAGTTCGGGCTGTCGCAACCGCTCGCCGGGCTTGCCATGAAAATAAGCAGCGAAGTTCGAGACCGCGCGATAGCGGGATTCGCGTTTCTGAGTTTCCGCCTGTTGCTCCGCGAAGGAGTGAGCCGTCCACGCGTCCAGTTCAAATCCATCCCGCGCAAGGGCGATTGCGGGTTTCAACAGCTCGGCCCACGGCAAACGACCATATCGAGAGTGCGCCTCCCACATGCCCATCACCGTGCCGGGCACACCGGCCGCCAGGTGCGACTGAAGGCTTAGATTCGCCGTCACCTTTCCGTCGGCGTTTAGATACATGTCACGATGTGCCTTCGCCGGCGCGGTCTCACGGTAGTCCAATGCCATGTCAGGGCATTTCGAACGGCCTAGCCACCCCTCGCGCTTCGTCTCGCCATGAATCAACATGAATCCGCCGCCGCCGATGTTTCCCGCCGTCGGGTAAGTCACCGCCAGGGCGAACTGCACCGCGATGGCCGCATCAACGGCATTGCCGCCGCGACGGAGAACGTCCGCACCGACCCGCGCGGCTTGAGGCTCCGGTGAGACGACCACCCCGGCGTCCAGACGGAGACGTGCCGGCCCGCAGCCGACGAGGACTAGCACCAGAAGTACGACAAGTCCGCGACACCACCGGTTGGAAATCGGTACCACAGAGAAGCAGAACGAACGGGCCGAGTTTGTCACGTTCATGACTTGATTTTCTTGATGCGCGGCTCGACCCACTTGACGCCCTCGATCAACGCCGACACGACCGGCGGCGCGCCACCGCTATGGCCGGCCGCTTCAACCCAGATGAGTCGCGACTGCGGCAGGGCCTTGTGCAATCGGTAGGCCGTGCTGGGCGGACAGATGACGTCGTAACGACCATGCACGATGGCCGTTGGGATACCGGAGAGCCGACCCGATTCTCGAAGCAACTGTCCCTCGTCGAGAAAACAATTGTTAGCCATGTAGTAATTCTCGATCAGCGAGAATGAGTGTGGATCCCATCCCTTGAGGATGTTCTCCACTTCCGCGTCGGTGATGCCGATGCCGGCGCACTTCGTCTCGTACGCTGCCCAGACCCGCGCCGCCTCCTTGCCCTTGGCTTCGTCTTTGCCGCGAATCAGGTCGAGCAACTGCTTCGGGTAGTTCTTGGTCTCCGGCTGCGGAATGATGGCCTTGAGTTTCTCATACACCTCGGGGAAATAGACACCCGTGCCGCCGTGGTAGAAGTGATCGATCTCATCCTTCATCGCGGTGAAAATGCCACGCAACACGAGCGAGTGGACATTCTCCGGATACCGCTCGGCGTAGGCGAGCGCCAGCGTCGATCCCCAGGAGCCGCCAAAAAGCTGCACTCGGCCCAGCTTCAAGTCCACACGCAGCTTCTCGATGTCCTCCACCAGCGCCTTGGTGTTGTTGTCGCGCAGCTCGGCGTAGGGCTTGCTCTTGCCCGCGCCGCGCTGGTCATGCAGCACGATGAGATATTTCTTCGGGTCGTGGTAGCGTCGCAGATTAGGTGAGCTACCACCGCCGGGGCCGCCGTGGAGGGTCATCACCGGGATGCCCTCGGGATTGCCGCAAAGTTCGTAATAGATTTCGTGTGTGTCGGAGACTTTGAGAAACCCGGTGCGAAACGGTTCGATCTCGGGGTAGTACTCGATTGCCTTTTCAATCGGCTTCGTCTGGGCCTGCGAGGTGGCACCGACGCTAAGCACCAGCCAAACCGACATGCGAGCGATGTGTTTCAACAAGAGTCTTCCTCCCGGTCGTGCTTACTTTTTGCCGTTTGCCGCCGTCGGCGCGCCCTTCTTGGCGGCCTCGGCCTTTTCCTGCTCGGTCATCGGCTTGAACGTGAGGGAGCCTTTGAACGTGCCGCGATACATGGCCGCGCCGTTCCAGGTGACGGTGATGTCCATGCCGGGCTTGAGCGGCTCTGTGTCTGACAGCAACCCCCAGCTTTCGACGCCCTCGGTCTCGACCGTGATGAGTCCTTTGTCGTCAATGGACGCTCGAATATGAGCATCCCCTTTGATCTTCTCGTCGGACTTGACCACGAGCCACCAGATACGAGCGATGCCGGCAGGCAGTCGATAATCAATGACACGCGGGGCCTTGCGCCTTTGGGCACGAAGCCACTTCCAAAGCTCGGGATCGGAATAGGCGCGGTCCCAGCACTCGTGCCCCACGTCGGGGTACTCCGTGTACTTGGGATAAACGCCACCGAGCCGCTTCAACTCCTTGATCGCCTCGCGCGAGCCGGCCACGGGCACGTTTCGATCCTGCGCCCCGTGAAACGCCCAAATGGGTATCTGAGACACGTTGCCTAGATAGTCCTTCGGCGCGGCCCCGCACACCGGCACCATCGCCGCAAACACGTCCGGCTGGGCCATCGCCAATTCCCAGGTGCCGAACCCGCCCATCGAGAGGCCCGTCAAATAGATGCGATCAGGGTCGACCTGAAACTCCTGACGTGTCACCGCGAGCATCTTCCAAACCATCAAGGCTTCCTGCCCGCGAAACCACGTCGCATGCGCCTGCGGCATAAGCACAATGAAGGGAAACTTCGTCGGCCGCGTGCTGATGTACTGGGGCAGGCCAACGGTCGTCTGGCGAATGCCGTCTTCGCCGCTCTCGCCGCTGCCGTGCAGGAAGACGATCAGGGGCCATTGGTGGTCCTTGGCAATCTCAACTTGAGGCGGGACGAAAACGGCGTATTTGTACTCCTGACCGGTCTCCATCTTGAGCGACTTAGTCACAAAGCCAGGGGGCATCTTTCGTTGAGAGGGCTTGGTAGCTGGAGTGCTCTGCGCGATGGCCGGCTCGGTATGAAGCCCCGGCGAGAGGATCAGGAAGGCCAGCAGTGATAGTCGCCTCATACGGACCCCCTTGGCCGATGCGGGGAAACGCGAAGAGGGCAAGCGACCAACTTGCACAACTGAGATTGGCAAAAATCAGGGGGCAATGAATTGCAAGTCCGGGTGAAATCAGCCATTACTGAGAGTCTATGCGGGTCCACCATCCCCTCCAAGCAGGAACCCGTGAGAATGGCCTTTCATCTGGACTCACCAACCAAGACTCGGACTGGCTGTCTAATCCAAGGTGGCATAAGTACCGGCCCCCGAAATTCCCCTGCTGAGACCGCCCATGTCGGGTATAATCTAGCGGGGGTAAGGTTATTGTCGTTTAGACTTCATGCCACCAGCTGGTCGGCCCCATGCCGATCCAAAGCGAAACGCCTGCACAGGAGTTGTTTCATGACCCGCACACGCAACCCATGGATTTCGGTCTGCGTCGCCGTGGCGTTTCTCGCCGGCTGCGCGATGGTCTATGCCGGGCCGGCACCGACTGGTCGAGGGAAAAAGGCCGGCGGGGAGGGGCAGGGACGAACAGGTGCGACTGGTGGCGAGCAAGGTCGATCCGGCGTAACCGAATCGCAAAAACCAACGGGCTTTATCACGAAGTTTGCCCTGGCCAAACCGGGCGACGCCGAAGACATCGCCGGTAAGCTGTCCATCAAGCCGGTTGACTCCAAAACGGTCAACATCGAGATACCCCGTGAAGGTGTAGTCTATCGATTCGGTGATAGGGTCATCGACGCCGAGGCGGCCTTCGAGTTGCTCGGCAAGGGGTTGTACTGCTCCGCGGGATGGGGCTATGCCGACACAGGAGACGCCAAGAAGAAGCCGACCGTGAAGCAGCTCACCTCGCTCACACTGGAAATGGTGATTGCAGAAGGAACGATTGAGGAAATCGGTAGCGACTTTATTGTCATCAAGGTCAGGCCGACGCGCGGTGACTGGCCCGATGCCGACGTCGACATCAAAAAACAGTCCACGGCCCTCACCAAGGTGATTAAGCCCAGGCCCTTTAAGCTGAAAACCCCGGATAACATCTCAAAGTTCACAAACAAGGAAGGGAAGCCCGGTGATTCCGGGGATTACCAGAACGGTGACAAGATTGAGGTCACTTTCGTGTACAGCAAGACGGCCGGAAGCGGCATCCTGGAAGTACTACGTCATCCCTATGTGAAGGCCACCACGGGTGGCAGGGGCCAAGAGGAGGAGAAAAAGGCACCCCGGCCGCCGCCAGGCCCAACCGGTCCCAAGAAACCGCGCGGGGGCGGATAAGCTGTTTTCAGTATTGATAACTCGATTTCCTTGCAAGGGCGGTCGAACGAAGTCGCCCATTTGCATCCCCAAGTCAACTCCACTGAGCTTGGTTGCGCGGGTAATGTCAACTTCTTCACCATCCTGACCCGTTCACGGCTTGAAAACAACTCCGTTTGCGACAAATATGCTGCCGTTATCCTTTACGGCCCGCGCATGGACGGCATTGTTACGTGCCACCGCTGCGGGAAGCTCGGCGTACACGGAGGTCGAATAAGGCTTTGCCGACTCGCACGACTGCCCGCCACTTCGCCCTCCTCGTCCTGAGTTGCCTCGCCGCGACCTCGCGCCCCGCGTTCGCGCAGATGTCCCTCGAATCCGGGCCGAGCAATGCCTTCCTCGAACGACAACGCTCGCTTGAGCGCGAGAACAGTCGTCGTCTCCAGCGCGACCTGCCGCTCGATCAACGATTCCAGCTCGACTTCGGTGGCTGGTATAATATGTACTTCTTCCTCTTCGATGATGGCGTGAACAGCAGCCGCACCTTGCGACAGCATGAGCTTCGCCTGTGGACGTCGTTCTCCGCCGACCAGGGCATCCACACCGGCTACGCTCGGATGCGCGGCTCCTACAACGACTGGAACCACGGCGACAGCTTCACCGGCAACGAGGACGACCTCGACGGGCCGAACCTCGAACGCGGCTGGTATCAATTCGACATGGCCAAGGCGATGCGCGTGCATGGGTCGGGGAATCCGTCGTACGAATTGAATGTGAAGGCGGGACGCGATCTGGTCAACGCCGGCACCGGCTTCGCCATCAACCTGCCGCTCGATCATGTGCAGGTGCAGGGACAGGCGCTCAATTTCCAGACGACCATGTTGCTCGGCAAGACGCCCGCCAGCACGCCGAACATCGATCGCGGTCGATCCGTTTCCGATCACAGCGACCGACGATTCTGGATTCTCGAAGAGCGGTACAAAGGCTTCGCCCATCACGAGCCGTTCGCCTACGTCGCCTGGCAGGAGGACGACACGCAGGAAGACCCGCGCGATCTGTTGCAGAATTACAGCTACGACTCGACCTACATGGGCTTCGGCTCGACCGGCGAACTCGTCCAGAACCTCCGCTACGGCACCGAGTGGGTTCTCGAGCGCGGCGAAAGCTATGGCGACAATCGATACCTCTATCGCGACGCCGTGAAGGCCTGGGCCTTCGATCAACGGCTCGACTACTTCTTTCGCCACAAGATGAAGCCGACCCTCTCGGCCGAGTACATGTTCGCCAGCGGCGATCCCAATCGCCTCGGTAGCCCGACCAATGCCGAAGGCGGCAATCGCAACGACTACGTCGATCACAGCTTCGTCGGCTTCGGCTTCCGCGACACGGGCATCTCATTCTCCCCGCGCCTGAGCAACGTCCACGTCTGGCGACTCGGCGGATCGTTCCGCCCGCTCCCCGATCATCAGGCGACGAAGAACCTCGAACTCGGCACTGATTACTTCCTGTATTACAAGAACAAATCCAGGGCCGCCGTCAGCGACAGCTCCGCCGACGAGCAGTCGGGCTACCTCGGCTGGGAAATGGATTACTACGCCAACTACCGAATTTTCAACGATTTATCCTGGACGGTACGGATGGGCACGTTCTTCCCTGGCGATGCCTTTTCGGATCAGACGACTCGCACGTTCCTGCTGACGGGGGTCACATGGTCGTTCTAGCCGAGATTTGTGAGCTTTTCGTGCGTCGCGAGGGTATAATGAGACACACACACCGATTCTCCGGGCCTCGCCTCTCGGATTGCTTCCTCGCTGGGATGATTGCCTTTGCCGTGGGCTGTGCCGGTCCGCGCAAGACCGCGCCGACTGTTGATGCCGCCGGTCTGTCGGATGAAGCGTTTCAGATGTATCTCGCCCAGGTCGATCTCGTCACTGTCGACGAGGCCTATCGGGCGATGCTGATTCTGGCCGACGGCGAGTGCAAGGCTAAGACGTTTGCGGAGCGAAAGAACCAGCTCGAATCGCAGGGTATCAGTCGAGGATCATGGAAGCTCCAGCAAGACAACGTGATCGACTGCGGCTCGATTGCCTTCATGGTCTGTCGCATCTGTCAGATCAAGGGCGGTATCGACATGCACCTGCTCGGCTCGTGGGGCCTGGGCGACCGACGCTACGCCATGCGCGAGTTGGTCTATCGCGAGATGAGCGAGGATGCCGTCGACTATCAGTACATGACCGGGGCACGGCTGGTCGGGTTGCTCGCCAAGGCAGATCAGGTCATGGCCCAGAAGAACCTGTACCCCAATCAGGGTATCGATCTGAGCGACGAGAAGGACCGCGACGAAAAGGGCGATCTGATCGTGCCAAAGACGAATATGGAAAAATCACCGTAACGACGCCCCCCTATTCGGAAAGCCCGATAATAAATGTAACCCGTGGCTCGATAATGACTTGGATCACACCGAATCGGCGGACAATCCCAGAAAATCGCCCAATCATTTGCACGGAACCGTGTCTACATCGTATGGTTGAACTGTGGGGCGGGCTGCGCGCCCGAACCACTGGAGCCGCCGAACAATAGTTTCCTTCGATGCGGCGTTACGCAGAGCGAGGTATCCATCATGAAAACGACTCGAATCCTGACAGTGGCCTTCCTACTCTCCGGTGTGTGCGCAACGGCCTTCGCTGACGGCCCCGCCACCAAACCGGCGACGGAGCCACTCCGCTACGAAGTCGTGCAGACCGAAGGCAAGGTGCGCGTCGGCCCGCAGAACGACGAGTCACTCAACACCGACGGCCCCGGATGGTTCTCACCGAAGGTCGGCGACAAGCTTGGCGGCGGTATTCAGATTCGCGTGCCGCTGCGCAGCAAGATCAAACTTGTCGCAGTGCCCGCCGATCCACCCACGGTGCTCATGATTGAGAGTGCATCCACCGTCAGCATCTCCGAATTGTCCTTCAAGAACGGTGCGGCCACCAGCCGCATCAAACTCGGCTATGGCGCAATCCGCGCCGGCGTCTCCGAAGGCGCGACGCGCAGCGACATGGAAATCGAGGCCCCCAGCGCGACACTGTCCAAGCGCGGCACTGACATCTTTCGCTTCGAATACCACGATGGTCGCTTCATGATGTCCCTCACCGAGCAGGGCCGCGGCATGTTGCAGGCCATTCAGAATCAGGCCGGCTATCAGGGCGGCCAACTCTCGCGCTTCGTCACGGCCGGCCAGTTCGTCACGCAGCAACTCATGCGGGCAATTGACAATGTGCAATTCGACCGGCAGATCAATGTCAATGACCAGTTCGGCCTCAGCGGCAATGACAAGCTTTTCACCATGCTCAACGACCACGGACTCGGTTTCCTGCTGCCTGCCGGGTTGAAGCCGGTGAACCAGCTTGACGGCAATCTCAATGGGGATCAGCCCGTCGGCGGAAGAGCT
>JBBTET010000041.1:0-8961 GCA_038042195.1 Planctomycetota bacterium
GGATTATTCGCAGTCCGATACTGGAACCGCACTGGTTGTTGGGGGCGTGCGCGGCGTTGGTCCTGTACATCTCGTTTACGCGCCTGATCGTGCCGTATCCCATGGACAACACGACGTCGCAATATCGCAATCTGCTAAAGGTCATCTTCGTGATGGTGCTGCTCACGGGGCTGGCGTCAGACCTGCGGCGGTATCGAGCGCTGTACATCGTGGTTGCGCTGTCGGTGGCGTTTTGGGCGATCAAAGGCGGATTGAAGGTGTTGTTTCTGGGTCCTCACCAGGTCTATGGAAAGACGTATGACAATAACTACTTCGCACTGACCAGCGTCATGACGTTGCCGATGGTGTTTTACTTCGCGATGTCGGTGAAGCACACACGGTGGCGATCCGTGTTGCTGGCGGCGTCGGGGCTAATCTGCCTGGCCGTCATTGGGTCACGGTCACGCGCCGGCTTTGTCGCGTTCGCCGTGGTGTTGTTTTGCATGGCGTGGAGCAGCCGATATCGGCTGCGAGCCATGTTCGCAGTGCTCCTCTTCAGCGGCGCTGCCATGGCACTGTCCGGCGGAGAGATTCGAGATCGCATCGATTCGATTCTGGCGTTTCGTACCGACCGCTCGGCGTCGTCTCGATTCGCCACGTGGGACGTGGCCATCGAACTGCTTAAGCAGAACCCGGTGCTCGGCGTGGGCTTCAACAACTTTGAAGTCGCGAAGGACACGTTCGTCGGCGGTCGCAAGGCCGCACACAATATCTTTCTGCAAAACCTCGCCGAGCTTGGGATCATTGGGCATCCGATCTGGCTGATGATCGTGGTCGGCTCCTTGGTCAGCGCCTACATGTTGATGCGATGGGCGCGTCGGCTTCCTTCGGACATGCGATGGGCCTATTACTGGTCGCGCGGTTTGATGCTGGGGCAAATGGCGTTTTGCATTCACGGGTTCTTTCATAACGAGGAATACCTCGAACAAATGTTCGTGATGGTCGGTTTGATCGTCGCGTTGCAGGTGGTGGTGCGTCGCGAGTTGTATCGTCAGAAACTAGAGGCGAGTCGCGGCGCGCCGGTTGTTGAGGCTCCGGTGGAGTCAACGAAGCCTGCTAAACAACGAGCGTGGCATCCAGGGGAACTGGTGCCGGTTTAGACAGGCCTGGGGTTCACGACATTGTCTACTATGGTTCGAGTGCATCTGTAAACATTACTAGATCGTCGCCATCGACATCGCCGTCGAGGTCGTAATCGCCTGCGCATGCGGGTAAGGCGAGGTTGCCGAGGAGGAGGTTGACGTAGGGGTCGATGTCGTTGAGATCAACCGCGCCGTTGCCGTTCGCATCGCCGGGCTGATAGACGATTACCGTGACCGGAGAGCAGCCGGGGCTGAGGAGGCCGCTGATGGTGTTGCGTGCCTGTCCGAGGTAGGTGGTGGTGACCAGCGGGTTCACACCGAGGGGATTGCCGGAGCCGACAAGGGCACCGCCGCAGGAGCCGGTGTACCAGTCAATGGTCTCGTTTGCGCCGACTGTCGCGGAGAGATTAACGAGGTCATTGGGGCAGACGGGGGAAGCGGAGACCTGCGGGCTATTCGGGTTGGCCGGGGCCGCCGGAGTGATCGTAAAGTTCAGATTGGATGTGTCAAAGAAGATGTTGCCGACGGCTTCAACCTTGATGCGGGCCTGGGTGGTATTGATGTTGGGAAGTGTGACGACTTGGGAACCATCGTTGGGGGTGCTCGCCAAGAGAGTCGTGGGGAAAGTATTCCCGGCATCGGTGGAGAGCAGGATGTTGACGTTTGCGGTGTTAACGGGCGCGCCGCTGGTGCCTGCGACAGCCCAGGTGACGGTTTGGGCACCGGACCAGGAGACATTCGTATTCGGAGAGGTGACGCTGAATGCGCCGCCGGCATTGGTAACGATGACATTCATGTCGTCGGAGTTGGCCCCTCCGTTACCAGCGCGGTTGTCGCGTATGGTGCAGCGCCAGTTCATCGTGCGATTGGTCGTTGGCACTCTTTCAATCTTAAGTGAGAGCGTGTTCGCCAATACAGCACTTAGCCTGGGGCAGGTTCGGCTGAGAGAAGTGACCGGAGAGAAACTTCGGAAGAGCGGGCCGCTGCCCAGGTCTGGGGCGCCGCCACCGACGACGCCAGGCGTCTGCGCTGCTCCCAAGTCGCGCTCCTCCCAGCAATAGGTCACCGCATCACCATCCGGGTCGCTGCCACTGGCGGCAGTGAGAATGAAAGGGGTACCGCTGGGGATCGTGTAATCAACACCGGCGTTCACCGTCGGCTGGCCGTTCCCCGTGTTGACGGCGGTAGCGCAGCCATTGCCTCCGGCATTAATAAACGCGCTCATTTCCTGGATGCTGATGAAATGGAAGTACGGATCGCTGTTGTTCTGAATGTTATCGAGTGCGGAACAAACTCCCGCATAGGCCATGATCGTCGAACCGCTGCCTGGTTCATAGGCGGTGGATGCAACGCGATTACCGACGCAATTCGATGACGCTCCATTGAAGCAGTGATTGCCGCCGAATTGGTGGCCCATTTCATGGGCGACATAATCGATGTAGAAACCATCGCCGATCGGCGACGACAAGCCTGTCACGCCGCGGGCCTTGGAGGCTCCGCAGACGACACTGAGGCCGGCAATTCCGCCGCCACCGGTGCTGAAGACATGGCCGATATCATAATTGGCACTACCGATTACAGCGTTGCAGTTGGTCACATTTTGACCCAGCATGGTTGAGCCATTGGCATTGTCGTAAGGATCGGTCGCGCCGTTGGTGTAAACAAGAAGGCTGTTATTGGCGACCAGGATAAGGCGAATGGCCAATTCGGTTTCGTAGACTCCGGTAACTCGATTGATCGCCGTTACAATCGCCGCCTGGCCGAGGGCGACGGTGCCACCGTGAAATGTCGTGTATTCACCCGTGGCAGCGCAAGCGATTGCATACTCTTTGCGAGTCGCGCCGGTGGATCGGAGCGGGGAGCCCAATTCCTGTTGAAGCTCCATCGCTGCCGCCGCGACCTCGTCCGGCCCGATGCAGTGAAACTCATCTCGCCGAGTGAGATCACGCTTGTAATAACTCGTATAAAGAGTGTCGTCGCCGCGCGTGTAGGGATCGATGTAGGAAGCGCCATGGGTCGGCGAAAGAATCTGCGAGTGAAACCCCTGGGGCGTCAGATCGAAGCGAATCGTCGCCGTGGGGTCGTCGACACCCTGACCCAAATAAGTATGGAACGTAGGAAACTGCGCCGCGAGTTCAGGAGCCATGATGGGCGACTCCACCACTCGGAAACGAGCGAACGAACCATCGGGCATCGGAATGCTCATGACGAAATCGGAGTTCTTCGCGTCGCCGACGTTGGACTCCAACGGTGCCAATCGTAGAACGTCCATGATCTGTTGACGATCAAGTAGAAGCGCATGAAACTTTTCAGGACGCACCCATGCCTCTTCAGCCACGCGAGAGGCCGGCACTTCTTCCAGTTGAGCCCACGCATTGCGCGAGGCCTCTTCGCCAAAATCGGCCGCCTTGACCGACGAAGTGGCGACAATGAATGCAAAGGCGACAAGTGGAAGTCCGACAAAGCGATGTCCGAATGGTGTCACAAGAAACCTCCAACTGAAATCCAAAACCAGCCTCGATACGAAGCCACGTCAACATGTGAGGCAGCGAACTTCACGCGAATGCGCAAAGATGGGGAGAGTGCTCGCCAATGGGTCCATCATACCCTTTCTCGGATGTGGATTTCAAGGTCGGCCCCATAAAATTCGGGCTGCCATAGCCTGGGTGGGTCGGATGCATGGCTGCACCGTTAATCCGGGCTAAGCTCGCGCAGGGTCGGTTCGCTCCGGATCGATGCCGAATTCCTTGATCGCTGCTTCAACCTGGTCCACCTTCACTTCACCCCGACCGGCAAGGACATGCAACGCAGTAATGACAATGTTCTCGGCATCCACCTCGAAGAATCGGCGCAGTTCCTCACGGGCCTCGCTGCGGCCAAAGCCATCAGTGCCGAGGGCGGTCAGACCCATCGGCGCCCAGCGAGCGACCTGCTCCGGGACGATTTTCATGTAGTCGCTCGCGGCGACAATGGGTCGTGGGTCGGCCTCCATCAGCTTCTCAAAGTGGCTCTTTCGCGGCTTGGCGGCGGGATGCAATCGGTTCCAGCGGTCGGCGATCAAGGCGTCGCGTCGCAATTGTTGATAGGACGTGGCGCTCCATACGTCGGCGGACACTCGAAAACGCTCGGCGAGGATTGACTGCGCCCGAAGCACTTCATTGAGGATGGAGCCACTGCCGAAGAGATGGATGCGTGGGTTGTTGCGTTTCTTGTCGCTGCGGCGGAATGGATACAAGCCCTTGAGCACGCCATCTTCGCAGCCCTCCGGCATCGGGGGCATTTCATACGGCTCATTCGCGACCGTGATGTAATAGAAAATGTCATCCTGTTGGACGTACATCCGTCGGATGCCTTCCTTGATGATGATCGCGATCTCATATGCAAACGCCGGATCGTAAGCCAGCAAGTTTGGCACGATGCTGGCGTGGATGTGACTTTGGCCGTCCTGATGTTGTAGCCCCTCGCCGGCGAGCGTGGTGCGGCCGGCGGTTGCGCCGATGAGGAAGCCCTTGCAGCGCATGTCGGCGCAGGCCCAGATGCTGTCGCCGACGCGCTGGAATCCGAACATGGAGTAAAACGTGAAGAATGGGATCGTGTTGATTCCGTGGGTGACGTAGGCCGAACCGGCTGCCGTGAAGGAGGCCATCGAGCCGGCCTCGGTGATGCCCTCTTGCAGGAGCTGGCCGTTGGTCTCCTCGCGGTAGTACATGAGCATGTTCTTGTCGACCGGCTCGTACTTCTGTCCGCAGTGGGCGTAGATGCCGTACTTCTGGAAGAGGGCATCCATGCCGAAGGTGCGGGATTCGTCGGGGACGATGGGAACAATGAGCTTGCCGATCTTCTTGTCTTCGAGAAGACGCGAGAGGATGCGAACGTAGGCCATCGTGGTGGAGACGGCGCGGCCGCCGCTGCCCTTATTGAACTCTTCGTAGGTCTTGTCCGGGGGCGATTCGATGGGTTTGGCGCGGACTACACGGCGCGGGATGAATCCACCGAGGGCCATGCGGTGTTCGAGCAGGTATTTCATCTCCGGGCTGCCGTCGGGCGGACGATAGAAGGGCGCGTCTCGAAGTTCGCGATCGGTGATGGGGATTTCAAAGCGGTCGCGGAAGTGGCGAAGCTCCTCCTCGTTCATCTTCTTCTGTTGATGCGTGATGTTCTTGCCCTCGCCGGCCTCACCGAGGCCGTAGCCCTTGATGGTTCGCGCGAGAATGACGGTCGGCTGCCCCTGATGTTCAGTCGCCGCTTTGTATGCGGAATACACCTTCATCGGATCGTGACCGCCGAGACGCAGCTTGCAGAGCGCGTCATCGTCGAGATGCTCCACGAGTTGCAACAGGCGCGGGTCGGTGCCGAAGAAGTGGTCGCGGATATATTTGCCGCATTCAACGGTGTACTTCTGCCATTGGCCGTCGACCATATTGGACATTCGCTGTGGCAGCACACCATCTGTATCGCCTTCAAAAAGCGGATCCCAGTCCCCGCCCCAGAGAACCTTGATAACGTTCCACCCCGCGCCGCGAAAGGCGGCTTCGAGTTCCTGCACAATGCTGCCATTGCCACGGACAGGGCCGTCGAGGCGTTGGAGGTTGCAGTTGACGACGAAGATGAGATTGTCGAGTTGCTCCCGCGCGGCCAGCGTAATCGCGCCCATGCTCTCCGGCTCGTCCATCTCACCATCGCCAAGGAAGGCCCAGACGTGGCAGTGATCGGTAGACGCCAACCCGCGATCTTGTAGATACCGGTTGAATCGCGCCTGATAGATCGCGGAGAGCGGGCCGAGTCCCATCGATACGGTGGGGAACTCCCAGAAGTTCGGCATGCCCCACGGGTGTGGATAGCTCGACAGGCCGCCCTCGGCCGCAAGCTCACGGCGGAAGTTGTGCATCTGCTGCGTCGTAAGTCGTCCCGCGAGATAAGCCCGCGCATAGATGCCGGGCGACGAGTGACCTTGAAAGTAAATCTGATCGCCGGTGCGTTCGGCTGTGTTGGCGCGGAAGAAATGGTTCCAACCGATTTCGAGGAGCGTGGCGGCGCTGGCGTAGGTGGAGATGTGGCCGCCGATGCCGGAGTAGCGGCGGTTAGCGCGGACCACGAGTGCCATCGCGTTCCAGCGGTTGATGCTCTTCAGGCGGCGCTCGATGTCGCGGTCGCCGGGGTAGGATGGCTGTTGGTCGACGGGAATGGTGTTGATGTAAGGCGTGTTGAAGTTGGTCGGCAGCGGGATTCGGCGATGTCGACAGTAGTCGCTCAGTGCGGCCATGAGAAACCTGGCCCGATCCGGCCCCTCGCGCGCCACCACGGCCTCCAGGGATTCCAGCCATTCCTTCGTCTCGGTTGTGTCGGCGTCGAATCTCTCAAGCATGTTCATGGGTGGAAGAATAGTCGACGCGGGAGGGTGGTCCAAGTTGGGGGGGTAATGGGTTGATTGGAACCGATCGGATTGGGCCTAACTGCTTGATTCGTGGCGGGGTTGGCCGAGGGTACTTCGGCGGGGCGATAACGATTTTGGCACTGAGCAGCACTTCCCAATCGGCGCGCGGGGGTGGGGAATCCAGCGCACAGTGGAGGTGGGAATGGTCGATTTCACATTGAAAACGGCGGTGGCGGCCTGTTCAGCGAATTGGCACAGGCGATGCTCTATGTGTTGCAACGGCCTAACGACGTGTCGGGCCGGGAGATAGGCAACGGGCCACAAGGAGACCACCGTGTTGTTTGATCCATTCGGGATTGTGTCGGGCATTCTGGGCTTTTATTCAGGTCTGTGGGACTTCGTCCAGCAGATTCTTGGCAACCTCTTCGGCGGCATCCTCGGCGGCTGAAAAAAACTTCCAACTCCCACCCACCTCGGCATACCTGCAAACCACAAAAAACGCCCGGCCCGGGGTGACTCCGCCCCGGGTCTGGCTGCGCGCGCGTCACGAGTTTCGTACGAGGCCCGTTCCCTGCAAGTGTGGATCCTCTCGCAGTGCCCGGTTTGATTCCACATAGCGCCAGCCCATCTTCGTTATTCCAATCACTCAGTTGCCCTCGGCGCGATAAAAAGACTGTTCTATCCTCTGTGGCACGCAACTTGCTCGGATGAACGGTGGAGGTTGGTTTTCAATTTCTAACCCGAGGTGTGCCATGAAAATCTTTGTTGCGGACAAGTTTGAACAGGCCGGGATCGACCAATTGCAGCAGCTTGGGTGCGAGGTCACCTACGCCCCCGGAACCCAAGGGGAGCATTTGGTCGATGCCGTCAAGGAGACGACCTGCAATGTCTTGATTGTTCGATCCACCAAGGTGCCACAGGTCGTCCTCGCCGCCGGGCAACAGCTTGAAATGGTCATACGCGCGGGGGCGGGCACCGACACCATCGATGTCGACGCGGCGACGGAGATGGGTATCCGCGTCTGCAACTGCCCGGGGATGAACAGTGTCGCGGTGGCCGAGTTGACGCTTGGATTCATGATTGCGCTCGACCGTCGAATCGTGGACGAGACGGACGACCTTCGCCGTCGCGTGTGGAACAAGAAGGAATATAGCAAGGCTAGGGGTCTCAAGGGCCGCACGCTCGGTATCCTCGGTCTTGGCCGGATCGGCTGCGAGGTGGCGAAGCGGGCCGCCGCGTTCGACATGAACGTCCTCTACACGGATGTCATCGAGCGATTCGACCTGCATGAGAAATACGGTCTGCGAAAAGTGTCGTTGAATCAGCTCCTGTGCGAGTCGGATTTCATCAGCGTCCATGTGCCCGGCGGAAAAGAGACGAAGCGTATGATCGGTGCAACTGAAATCGTCCGCATGAAGCCGACCGCGTTTCTCATCAATTGCAGCCGTGGCGGCGTCGTCGATGAGATTGCGTTGGCTGATGCGGTGCGCGGCGGCAAGATCGGTGGCGCGGCGTTGGATGTGTATGAAGTGGAGCCGGATGTGCCCCAGGGCGAGTTCAAGGATCCGATCCTCACGCTGCCGAACGTGTATGGCACGCATCACGTCGGAGCATCCACGGAGCAGGCACAGGCGGCCGTGGCGGAGGAGACGGTGCGAATCGTTCGCGCCTTCGTGGAGGATGGCGAGCTACTGAATTGCGTGAATGCGACCGCGATGCCGCAGTCGGCGTGAACGAGCGTCCTCTATAGATCAACCGCGCAGGATGCGAGTCTGGCTGGTGGTGGGGATCATCATCGGCATGGCGATGCGGTCGGGCCAGGTGCGGATGTCGATGTAGGGGCGGTTCACGGAGAGTCGGCCCCATTGTTTGTAGAGCGTCTCCAGCAGCGTCACCTTTTGCGTCGCGGAAATCTCGATGCCGTGTTCCTGCTCCGGTGCACGGCCCCACCAGATGCGTGATCCTTTGGCGTCGGTGATCAATTCGATATGCGGGCGATTCCGATCCACGCGGCCCTCGTGATTGGACACATTGACGGCTGAAATCTCCCGGTGGAAGGGCCTTGTGGAGAGCAGCGCGACCGTGCGAATCCCATCGGCCAACTCGGCGGCGGGCCATCGTTGTCCGACGCCCGGAGGCTTGCCGCGGATCCCAAGGATCGTCATCAGTGCCGTACCTTTGCAGTCGTCGGCCTCGTAACGGCCAGGCAGCCGGAAACTTTCATCGTCCACGAGATAACAAAACGAGCCGAGTCGAACCCATGCGGCCGGCTTACGGAATTGACAGCGAATTCCAATGACGCCGTCAGAGCGAATCTGAATCCTGTCGACCGCTTTGACCCAGCCGACGTCGGAAGCCGTGAGGGCGCTTCCGATTCGATGAGACAATTCGGGATCAAGCATACGGTCGGTCGACTGCAAGTCCACTCGCGAGACAAGGCTGTCAAGGATGTGGCCATTGTCGGGG
>JBBTET010000042.1:0-54041 GCA_038042195.1 Planctomycetota bacterium
ACCCCAACATCGGATCGGTCATGGATTACAACCCGTCAATCATCTCGCCACGAGGAAAGTCGCAAGGCTCGTTCACCACGCGCTCCATCGGCCCGTATGATTTTTGGGCCATTGAGTACGGCTATCGTGCCACTGGCAAGCCGTACAACAACGAAGAGGAAATGCTCGGCAAGATCGCCTCACGCGTGGCCGAGCCGGGGCTTGATTACGCAACGGATGAGGACACCATGTGGTTCCTCTCGCCCGACCCGAACTCCAATCGCTTCGACTGTGGCCGCGACGTGATGGAATATGCTCGACGACAATACAAGTTGACTGACAGCCTGTTGGAAGACGTCCAGAAATGGGCGGTTAAGGACGGCCAGTCTTTCACCAAGCTGCGCAAGGCCTTCATGCGAGTCATGGGAGAGCGCGGTCGAGCGGCCGGGTTCGTCGCCCGATTCGTCGGAGGGCAGATCATGAATCGTGATCACAAGGCCGACCCTGAAGGCCGAACACCGATGGTGGTGGTGGAGGCGAAGAAGCAGCGCGACGCGCTCAAGTTCGTCTGTGACAATGTTTTTGCCGAGAATGCGTATGACATCAGCCCTGACCTCTTGTCGCATTTGGCGCCGGGGCGCTATTGGCACTGGGGGTCGGACGAGTTCGACTTCCAAGTCGAGTTCAACATCCATGACTATGTGGCGTTTGAGCAGTACGACTGCCTAATGTCTTTCATGAACCCATTTACCATCGCCCGTATCCACGACAATCAGGTGAAGTTTCCCAAGGGGCAGGACCTCTACACGCTGAATGAGCATCTCACCGCGCTCACCGACGGCATTTGGTCCGAGTTGACTGACGGCGACCGCAAAGGCACCGACGCCAAGCCTTACATCAATGGCTACCGTCGCAATCTACAGCGGATGCAGTTGGAGATGCTGATGAACCTCGTCCTGACCGATCCAGACGGCACCGTGCCGGCGGATGCGAATGCCATCGCCCGACGCAACGTCGAGCGTTTGTCGCGCAAGATCGGTAAGGTCGTGCAGTCCGACAACATCGACGAGACAACCCTTGCACACCTGACCGATGTGAAGAAGCGAATCGACAAGGCCCTGGAGGCGGACTACACGATCAACGGCTTCCGCGGTCTGTCGAATCTGCTCATGCTCTTCCGCGAGGCCGGGCACGGTGCGGATAAGACGGTCCCGATCCTGCCTGAGCGATAAGGGCCGCGAAGCGTGATTCATTCTTGGCCGTAAGGCCCTGCGATGCGCGGGGCCTTACGGCATTTTCATTCGACGTATTGCGCCGCGAAATACTTCGCGGTCAGGTTTTCACCGGTGGCCTGCTTGATCAACACATTCCAATGGTAGAGATTCCCCGGGCCGAACACGTTCTTGCGCAGATAGTCTCCCGCCTTCTTCGTATTCCAGAAGCAGGTCTTCGTCGGGTCCATCCCGCCCATGACGGTCTTCGCCATTCGAGCCTGCAACTGGCACGCGAAGAGGTCGCCCATCATGTAGCTGTGGTAGTAGGCTGGGTTCAGCACGACGTGAATCTTCGCGCCGTAATCGGGGCGGCTCGTATCGTCTGGTGGATTGAGCATCTGGTACTTCTGCTTCAAACTCCACCACAACTTGCCGAGGTCTTGATCCGGGTTTGAGTACATGCCGTATTCAAATCGCACCATGACCTGTGCCCAGCGGCTGAAGATCAGCTTCTCACTGCGAAGGTGCTTCCGTGCCGCCTTTGCCGCTTCGGCCGCTTTGTCGGCGGGCATCTTCAGCGCCTTGCCTAGGTAGTCCTCGTTCTTGGCCATTGCCCCCATCATCATTGCGTAGCCTTCGGTGAGCAGGCTGTGGGCCGGCTCGTGCAGCAGGAAGGGCACGTCGTTATTGATGTATTTGTCATAGACGGCGTGGCCCAACTCGTGCAGCGATGTGTCGGCCCAGAAGAGATTCGTCTTCATGTTGCAGAGCACTCGCACGTCGTCACCGCGGTTGAGGTTCGTCGAGAATGCGTGCGGACTCTTGCCGGGCTTCTCATAGAGATCGCTGCGGGCAATGATGTCGTCGATCTCCATGCCGAGGCCACCGTAGTAATCGCGGGCCAGGGCGAGCAGGTCTTGATCTTTGTAGATGTCGTCAAGGTTGACGCCGCCGCCGGCACCCGCAGGGGTTTCTTGGAAGAACAAATCTCCGTAGTGCCACGGTCGTAGCTCAGACGACTTCACGCCGAATCGTACTGCTCGTCCGGCATCGATCTCCTTTTTGATCTCCGCGAACGGCCCTCGCGTCAGCGTATCAAGCTCGTCAAACAATGCGAGCAACTGGTCTTCGCCGATCTCATCGAGCGCAAGGCGCATTACGTAGTAATTCTTGTGCCCCAGGCTTCTCGCCACCTCATTGCGAAGTCCGACCAGGGTCTTTAGCCGCGACTCGACCTTTGCCCCGACCTCCATGTAGCCCTTCCACGCCTTCTCCACAGCAGCGGACTCGGTTGAATCGCCGACGATCTTGCGAACGTCGTTCTCGGTGAGTTCCTTGCCGTCCACTTTGGATCGGTGTGTGTTGAAGGTTTGCTCAACCTCCGTCTCGATGGCGATGATCTTCTTGAGCACCGCCGGGTCGGCCTGATTCGGAATGCACATTCGATGGATCACATCCAGCTCACGGGCCATGAGCGGGTCGGTGATTCTCCCGCCCTCCTTTAATGACTTGATCTTCGCGAAGAAGGCTTTGTCGCTCTTCAACTCCACGAGCGCCCCCTCGGCTTTTTCCTTGCGCTTAAATGCATCGCCTTTGCCGGTCGTATTCGCCTCCCACCAGGCCGTCGCGCTTTCAATGTAGAGCGGCTTGAACTTGGCGGTGAACTCATCGCGAAGAGCGGTGAAATCCTGTATCGGGTCAGCAGCCATCGCAAACGGCGGGGCAAGAGCGATCATACACACAGGTAAGAACAGGGCGCGATTCATGATTATTTCTCCTTCGTAATGGGTGCGATCATACCGCACGCCGGTGCGTCGGTCACAACCATGCCATCGCAACTGGCATTGCCGGGGGATGCGACTGAACAACGAAAGTTCAGAGCTGCTTGCGACTCAATAATATGCCCAGCAGGTGGAGTCGAAACGCCACGCTCGTTCACACTTCTTTACATCCGATTACATCCGTCGGCCAGTTTTCTAACCACCAACCCCGGCTCATCGTGCGTGTCTAGCGTTGAAGAATGCTGCTCGAAGCTTCGACGGAGACAACGAAACAACGAACTAACCTATTTACAAGGAGCAGTGTCATGAAACGCGTCATATTATTTTCAACCGTCCTGATGGCCTTGGTCGCAATGAACGCGAAGGCCGCTGAAGTCATCGCCACCTCGATTGCCACCAACGGCGGGTCCGCCTCATCCACCGCCGTCGCCACGGGTAACGCCCGAGCCGAGGCCATCTCCGCCGCGACGAATGGCGGTCGTGCCGTGGCCAACGCTCAGGCCACCGGTCTTGGCAACGGCGTTGCCCTCAGCCGGGCCAATGCCATCGCCGACCACGGCCTCGCGGTGAGCAATTCGACGGCCGATGCACGGGGATATCGTGGTGGTGTTGCCTTCGCCAACAGCGACTCAACTGCTGCCTCCATTGGCGGCGTCGCCATCAGCAACAGCCGCGCCGATGCTGACTCGCGCCACAACGCCCTTGCCGATAGTCGATCCACTGCACTGGCCCTGAGCCGATACGGCGTTGCTACCAGCGACAGCCACGCAAGCAGCAATGGTCGCTTTGGCGGACGCGCGACGGCGATCAGTGATTCCGTGTCGGACACGTCTTTTGGCGAGTCGCATAGTCGCGTGCGTGCTGATGCTGGTGCCCGCAGCCACGGGTCGGCCTACTCGAATGGTCTTGGAGTCAGCATGTCCGGCCCGCGCCGCTGGAGCCAGGCAAACGTGACGGCCGTCAGTCGAGCGGAGCGCGGTTCGCAGGGTCGTTCGGATGCGGTGGGTGTCGAGGTTCGACCATAAGACAGATTGAATCAAGCTGGTCGGTGGGTCTGCATGGGGAGCGGCCCGCCGACCAGAACCGGGAACGAAACACGAAACAATGAACACCTTCTGGTGGAGACAGCCATGAACGCTTTCAGAAACATGAAGACGCTACGAACGATTGTGATGATGAGTGTGATGATGAGTGTCGCGCAGCTAGTGATGGCAGGTGAGGCGACGTCGAACGCCACGGCGACCGGTAACGCCTTCGGCCCCGGCACTGCGGCAGCGACGGCCGGCTACATTGGGGATGGTCGCGGGTATGCCCGAACCGACACGCGCACCGGCGCGGTGAACTTTGCAAGTGGTATGTCGATCGGCGTGGATAATCGAGGCGTTTGCTTCTCAGCGAGCAACGCACTGGCGGGTCGATTCGGCCCGGCGATCGCCAGCAACCTGAACATCTGCATCGGCCGTGATGGCAGTGTCGCAAGCAGCGGCGGCCTTAGCACGGCGCAGGGCGGGTTGGCTCGGACGGTGAGCGCTGGTGGATTTGCCCGAACGAATCTCGGTGGGGCCTTGGCGGGATCGACGGTCGGAGGCCGAACGGACCGAGGCGGCACGGTGACGGGACGGACGTGGTCTGACAGTATGCCCCCGAACTTCCGTGGTCGATGATTAGGCAATACAAACGTGAGTGTCCCTGACGACGCCGCGACCTGTCTTCTCCGTCGAAGCTCGCGGCGTTGTCCTCGTTTTACGGTGTGGCGATGTCGTTGTCGGAGATGATCTGAAAGACTCGCTCGGCTGTCTTGGCGGCGAGCAGGCTTTCCATGACAGATGAGTTAATAACGAGGCGGCTGAGTTTGGCGAGGGCGGAGATGTGGAGGCTGGTGGCCTTCGTGGGGCTAGCCAGGAATGCAATCAACTCCACAGGCTTCCCGTCAATCGCGCCGAAATCCAACGGCTGCGACGTACGCCCGAGGGCAATCACCAACTCCGACACGGCATCACACTTGGCATGAGGAATGGCAAAGCCGCGACCGATACCGGTGGTCCGCTGCGACTCACGCTCCATGACCGACGCGAGCAGGGCCTCGCGCTGGCTCGTGGCACCTGAGGCAACCACGAGATCGACCAATTCCGTAATAGCGGCGATTTTATCTTTGGCAGAGAGGGGTACTTTCACGAGCGGGAGTTTGAGGTGATCCGTCAGCTTCATGTCGATCCGTTCTTTCCGCTCGGATGCAGCCGTTTGTGGCGACCTCGGCAGGTCACCGAATGTGAATCGGGAAGGCTTGATTCCAGGCGAATTATTTTCAGCCACAATCCGTTCTAGTTAGCTTCGCAATACCGGCCTTTGCGTGCCCCTGCCAATTAAGCGTGGACTTCATATTAGCAGGCCCGCGGCACATCATGCAAGTCGCACTCGGCGTCGGGCGTTGAGTGTACGAAAGCCTTCATTGTCATGCTTGCTTCATGTTCGATGGAACCGCTCAACGGCCAATCGAGAATTAGGCGGAATTACGATTCCACGGGCACGTTCGTGGGGCAACGGGTGACGTTGGGTATTGTATTGACTTGGCATTCGTCTCGTGCAGCTTGTCACCGCGTTGTTTCTTAATAGGTGGTTTGCTCCGCTTGACCGCTCTACACTTCGGCCACCAGGAGCGTCCCAACATGTGGTCCATCCTCAACGGCACACTCGTCAATACCGCCACCGTCGCGCTGGGTAGCAGCATCGGGCTGGCCGCGTCTACACGAATCCCTGAGCGGTACCAACGCATCATTCTCGATGCCCTCGGCCTGTTTACCATTCTCCTGGGCCTGGACGCATCGATTGGCGCGATGGGAAAGATTGTCGCCTGCTATGGAGCCGGCATCCCTACCTATGGTGCTCGCGTTGGCATGGTGGCCATCGGGTCTCTCATCGTGGGCGCGATCATCGGCACGGCCCTGCGCCTCCACGAACGTCTCGAAGGACTCGGTGGGGTGATCCACGCCCGCTTCGGTGGTCACCGACAGGGTGGACGATTCGCCGAGGGCTTTCTCACGGCGAGCGTCATCTTCTGCGTGGGTCCGCTCACGCTCCTGGGCTGCCTCAACAACGGCACGCAAGGCGATCCGAGCCTGCTCTACATCAAGTCGTTCCTCGACGGCTTCTGCTCGATGGCGCTCGCGGCCTCGATGGGGTTGGGCGTGTTGTTCAGTGTCCTGACCGTGCTGTTGTTTCAAGGTGGGTTGGCTCTCGTGGCCCACTATGGCGCGAGCGGGTTGCCGGAGCTGTCGATCCAACTCATGAATGTTGTCGGCGGTGTGATTCTGATCGCTACGTCACTGTTGTTGTTGGAGATCAAGAAGATTCCCGCTGCGAATCTGCTGCCGGGCGTGTTTCTACCGCCGCTGGTGGTGATGATTGTGGAGGCCGTGTCGAAGGGGATGTTGATTACGGTGGTGCCTTAGCCGTTTGCCTCAGGGCGGCGGAGCGGTTTTGGTTGAACGGGGACGGGTGCCGACTCGTCGACCACACTCAGGGTGGCATCAGAACCATCGATGGGCTGCGCTTCGACAACCGGCGTGACGGGGATGCGGGTCATTTCGCAGCGGCCTTCGATCAGCCCGCCTTCCATGACGGTGATGCGCGGGGCGCGGATGTCGCCGACGACGTGGCCGGTGGGTCCGACGGTGACGGACACGTTCGCCATCACCGGCCCTTTGAGCTTTCCGTGGATTTCGACGCGGTTGCCGTAGACTTCCACCTGGAGGCGGGCGGTCCGCTCGATTCGGATGTCCCCGCAGGTCATGAGGCTCTTACCGGGGTGCGAACCAACGATGACGAGGTCCTCGAGGCCGGCCCGTTTTTGGCAATGGGGACAGAAGACCGACAAGGCTCGGGCGGCGACCTTCATCATGCCCTTGCAATGCCAGCAGCGGACGATTCGAGAATCAGTTGGTTGGCTCAAGACGCACTCCCGGACCCTGTGGCGGACAGACTGATGACGGCCATCAATTGTAACGATGGAGTCACAAGGCACACGAAGTCTGAACCGTAGCCGCCCACCAGACGTTTGACTTGTATATGACTCGTGTGAACCGCCCGATAACGTGCCTGCCGCACGAGACGATCAAGGTTGTGAGTTTGGCAAAAGTTTGGGAAAATCCGGCAGGACACTTGCTTCGCTAACCACTTTAATATCAAGTATTTACAATCCGCTGTACCCCAAAACTAGCATACATAAATACCGCCCGGTGTTGACCAAGAATTGCTTTTTCGCTAACATGGTACCTATATGGGACGAACCGTAACACTTACACGCCCGTCTGCCGCCAAGGCCAAGACAACTCTTGCCAAACCCAAGAACGGCCATCCGTCTAAGGACAGCAAGATCGTGCCTGGCCCGATGGGCATTGTTCCGCCTCGGTTGACCTTGAAATCGCTGCCGCAGGTTCGGACGTTCAAGTCTGCCTTGGACTATCTGAATCACCTGCCCAACTACGAGCGGCGATCCATGACGGCCCGGGATCGTGGCAACTTCACGCTCTCGCGCATCAAGCGAATCCTGACCGATCTCGACCAGCCGCATAAGGCCTACCGAAGCGCCCACATCGCCGGGACTAAGGGCAAGGGCTCCACCGCCACGATGCTGGCTCGCATGTTGCAGGCCAATCACATGAAAGTCGGGCTTTACACGTCTCCGCACATTATCGACGTGCGTGAGCGAATCACCATCAATGGCGAGATGATTTCGGAAGCGGCGTTTGCGAAGACCGCCGCGCGCGTGGCCCATGTGGTGGAAAAGGCCAAGGCCGACATTCCGACGTACTTTGAATTTCTGACGGCCCTCGCGTTTCAGTATTTCAAGGACCAGAAGATTGACATGGCCGTGGTGGAGACCGGCCTCGGCGGTCGGCTGGACGCCACCAACGTGCTCAAACCCGAGGTATGCGGGATCACCAGCATCAGCTATGACCATATGGCGGTGCTGGGAAGCACACTAGAGGATATTGCGACGGAGAAATCCGGCATCATGAAGGAGCATGTCCCGGTGGTCAGTGCTCCGCAGTCTCGCAATGTGAAGATGGCTTTGAAGAAGGCTGCTGAGAAGATAAATGCGCCCTTGATCATTGCCGGTGAGGATATTGAATTCAGCTATCGATTTGAATCGTCGCGGGCACTGGGACCACAGGCGCGAATCTGCATCACCACACCGACCAGCCATTTCGATCACCTGCCCGTGCCGCTCGTGGGCGAGCATCAGGCGGTGAATTGTGGCGTGGCCATCGGCATGCTGGATCAGCTCAAGAGTCGCGGATTCCGCATCGACGATGAGGCATCGGTATCCGGCCTTGCCAAGGTTTCACTGGAAGGCCGCATGGAGATGCTCTGCACACAGCCGCGCGTGATTACGGACGGCGCGCACAATGCATCCAGCGTCGAGGCGCTGATGCGAGCCATCGGCCAGAACATTCAGTACGACTCGATGGTCGTCATCTTCGGCTGTTGCTCGGACAAGGACGTCGAAGGCATGATGCGGCTCATTCAACTTGGCGCCGACAAGGTGATCTTCACCAACATTCAGTCGCCCCGATCCTCGACTGCGGCCGATCTTGCCGCGAAGTTCGTTGAGGTCAGCGGGCGCATGGCCCAGACCGCACCGACACTGACGGACGCGATGGTCATTGCCGAGAAGGCGATCACTCGTGACGACCTGATCTGCATTACGGGGTCGTTTCATCTCGTCGCCGAGGCGAAGCAGCTTTTCGCAGATCATCCTCATCGCGCGGCGTCCAAGACGAGTCCCGTTTAGGCGGCGGATTGCGGCGCAATTCCTCGACCGATGCCCCAGCCAATAAGAATAGGACCGTCCAAATCACCGTCATAACGACGACCGTCGGAGTGCGCCCCCAGCCGGGGAAGTAGCCGACACAGAGCACCGCGTAGACTCCGAAAAAGGCGGCGATGCTCCCGCACGACCACTTCGCAAATCGCCCGCTGGCACTCATGTCATGCTGGAGTGCGATACCGACTGCCACGAGCAGTAACCCGCCGACGAAGGTTATGCAGACCGCTGCCATGCCCCACAACTGCTCCGCGGTGGCATCGGGCAACGAGGTGATCAAGCCGTTGGATTGCATCGAACGCATGTCCGACCCGACCCGACCGACCATCGACCACCAGCAACAGGTACCCAGGGTGAGAAGGAAGCCGACGCTTTGATAGACGAACCCCGTGGCCTGGCAGAAGGCGCGCGGCGGACGATCCGGCTTCGGCGACGCGGACATGCCGAAACTCCCTCGCTACGAACGAAACTTCTTTGACTTGCCGACTCGGCTGATGTCGGAAGCATGTGGTGCTTGGCGCAGCTCTTCAACGCGCTTTTGCAGACGCTCGATCCATGACAGGCGTCGTGGGCCGGAGGTGGCTGCCCGCTTCGTGGGATCGAAGTCTCCCCGCGCTTCACGCACTTTGAGGTGCGTTTTGATTCGGTATTGCTCGGCCATGCCCATGAGATTGCTGCACAGGATATAGATGTTCAGTCCGGCCGGCATGTTATAGAACATGAGGCCGAAAAACAGCATCATAAAGCTCATCATTTTCTGCTGCTGGGCCATTGGATCGGGGACTGGCTGCCCATCGGCGTCCAACTTCACCGGAGGCGGGACAGCCGGTTTGGTCAGCTTCTGCATGAACTTCTGCTGTGCGTACATGGTGAATGTCATGATGAACGGCAGCAGGTTAAAGCCGTTAATCGTGCCGGCCAGCGAACTGATAATCGGGATGTGCAGGTTCCAGGGTTGGGCCGGTGTGTAGATACCGTCCGGGATGGACAAGTCGTGAATCCACAGGAAGAACGGCTGATGCCGGAGGTCCACGTTGGTGTTCAGGCTCGTCCACAGCGCCACCCAGATCGGCATCTGAAGAAACATCGGCAGACAACCGAACATCGAACTCGCGGGATTGATGCCCTCCACGCGGTAGAGCTTCATGGTCTCTTCGTTGAGCTTCTGCTTGTCGTTTTTGTACTGCTCCTGAATGGCGTCGAGTTTCGGCTTGAGCGAGGCCATGCCTTTTTGCATCTTCATCATGCTGATCTGGCCGCTCTTGGTGACGGGGTGCAGAATCAGTCGCACGATAAACACCATGATGATGATGGCGATGCCGTAGTTGTGAACGAGGCGCTGCAAGTTCGTCAGCAGCCAGAGCATCATGGACGTGATCACCTGAAACGTGCATCCTGCACGGTCGGCGTTGCTGACGCGCTGATACTGGCGTCGCTGTAACTCGGGTGACATGCTCGCAAAGACGCTGTCGCTTTTGGGGCCACAATAAATCTCACGGCGCATTTCGACGGATGCGCCCGGTTGAATTGGTGCGCCCGGGCTTAACGATTGCTCAAACGTCAGGTCGTTGATGCGGTTTACGTCGGATGAGAGCGTAGGATCATCCACGCAGAAGCGGGCCGTGACCTTTGCAAGATAATCCGCCGCGGGACTCTTGCTGCCCACGGTCGGCAGCCACGTCACGATGCAGCCGAAGTACTTGTTACCAATGGCGGACCAGAGAATGCGTTGGCTCTCGATCGGTTTGATCTCCACGCCTTCCGCGCCAGCCTTTTCAACGTCGCTCCGCATGTGCGGCGAAGCGTCCGCGAAGGTCAGCGATACCTGGCCCTTGGGGTCGAGCTTCGGAACTCCCTTTTCGTCCTTGTCATACGAGACCATCGCGGCGGAGACTCTGCGGCTGTCGCGCTGTGGGTCTTCATTCTGGAAGCCGATCGGGCCTCGCTCATGGACGACGACGCGCCTCGGCTGCGGTGATGAGTTTTCAACGACCAACGCGCTCGCCACGTGATGCGAACCTTTGTCGACACGAAACGACTTTCGCAGGGCGAGGATTGGTTTACCCTCTTTCGTGATCGTCGTGCGCAACGAGGCCGTTTCACCTTTGTCGTCGGACTGCTTTTCGACGGACCACTCCGCGCGAGCAAGGTCCACGGACTGATTCTCATCGACCAGAAATATCTTCAGCGTGGCAAAGGACAGAAATGGATCAACGCCCTCCAACCCCGTCACTGGCAGCACCAGGTCATAGGGATCGGGGTCGGGGTTCTTCTTGTCCTTTGGGACGTGGTTGCGATAGCGCGACAGACGGACTCGCTCGATGGCACCGCCGCGCGGAGAGACGGTGACGGAAAAATCATACGGGTTCGTGAAACTGATTCGTTTATCGTTTTGTCGGTCGTCCCCCAATACGACGGACTTGGCACCGTCGGCATTGATCACGTTGAAAACACCGGCGGACATCGATGCCGGTGCGGTGCTTGGCGAAATGGCCGTCGTAGCCGCATCCGAGGGTTGACTCTCGCTCGATGTCTCCGGGCCGCTCGTCGCTACCTGTTCGACGGGCGGGTACCAGATCTCCTGAAGCTTCATCCAACCGAACAGGACGGCGAAGCAGGCCGCGATGGCGATGACGGTACGTTTTCCTTGAGAATCCATTCGTTATCCAGAGGCGAGTGTCGTCGTTGTAGGCATCGATGTCGATGGGAACGTCGTGAGCCGCCGCGCCTTGTAAACAGGCTCATTTCCCCTCGAAAAGTCTCGTGCCCAGAAAATCATCCAGATGTGGATTGTCGTGTATCTTTCGCGCCGTGATGTCGATGTCGTATTCGAGCCGGACAAACTGCACCTCGTCGTCATTGAGAATCGCATAGGCGGCACGCGGGTCGCGGTCGCGCGGCTGGCCCACTGATCCGACGTTGATGATCGCCTTCTCATCGCCGATGGCGTAGGACTGCGAATCGCCGAGTTCGTCCGGCGGCTCGAAATACGGGTCATCCACGAACACGCCCGGCACATGCGTATGCCCACAGAAGCATGTCATCTGGTTCATACGTTCAAAGTTCGAAAGCAGCTTCTGCGGATTGGTATATACATCATCAGGGAAGAGATACTCGTTGATCGGCTTGCGCGGTGAGCCGTGCACAAAGACCATGCCATCCATTTCATTCCGCGGCAGCAACGACGCGAGAAACTTCCAACGGCGGTTTCGCTTCGCGGCGTCCGTCTCTTCCTCCAGCGCCGTTCGCGTCCAAAACGCGGCACGTTCCGCCGCGACGTTGAAATTGGCCGGCTCGTAGAACACGGCGTGATCGTGATTGCCGCAGAGGCTAAAGCTGGCGCGATCCATGACGAGATCGAGACACTCGCGCGGGTCCGGCCCATAGCCGAGGATGTCACCCAGGCAGAAGATCGTCGTGATCCCTCGACGGTCGATGTCGGCGAGGACCGTCTTCAGGGCTTCGTGATTCGAGTGAATGTCCGAGATGATCGCGATCATCGTCCTTCCGTATTGCCGATTGGTCGGGAAATATCCTACGCCTTGGCCGGAGCCGCCTCTTCGACCAGCATGATGGGGATGTCGTCACGGACGGGATATCGCAACCCACAGCCCGTGCAAACCAGCCACATCTGGGCATTCTCCCCCGTTGCGGCGTCCTTCGGCTCGACCTTCTTCTTACAGCTTGGACAGACCAGAATCTGAAGCAAGTCGTTGCTGATCATAGGGATACCGCCTACCGGCCCGGTGAATCGACGCAGTGAGCAGCGCCAGCGTGCTGCAACTCCCGGCGATCCTAAGGGTTACGATTGGGAGCGTCAAATTGTCAGTGATTCGGATGTAGAATCAGGCGATCGCGGCACGGATTGCCAGGCACGACTTAAGCAATTCGTTTAGCTCGGTCAACGGGAACACCGTCGCCGGGTCGGACTTGGCCTCGTCCGGGCGGTCGTGGATTTCGAGAAACAGCGCATCGGCACCCGCCGCGATGCCGGTACGGGCCACGAGGGGGACGAATTGACGCAGGCCACCGGATTGCGTGCCCTGCCCTCCCGGAATCTGGCAACTGTGCGTGGCATCGATCACCACCGGGGCGAACTCCTGCATGATCGGGATGCAGGCAAAGTCGTTGACGAGTCGGCCGTAGCCGAAGAAGGTGCCGCGATCGGTGAGGAGGACGTTGGCGTTGCCCGCGCTCCGCGATTTGGTCACGGCCTGGATCATCTGCTCTGGGGCCATGAACTGCCCCTTTTTGATATTCACCACGCGGCCCGTCTTTGCAGCGGCGACGATGAGGTCGGTCTGCCGACAAAGAAACGCGGGGATTTGAAGCACGTCGCACACCTCACCCGCCGGCGCGGCGTGCTCGGGCAGGTGAATGTCCGTCAAAACGGGGACGCCGATCTTTCGCTTGACCTCGGCCAGCGTCTTGAGACCCGACTCCAGCCCCGGCCCGCGAAACCCCGTTGCGCTTGTGCGATTGGCCTTGTCGAAGCTGCACTTGAAGATATAGGGGATGCGCAGGCGCGAACATATCTTCGCGGCCATCTCCGCAATCATCAGGCAATGATCGGTCGACTCAATGATGCACGGACCGGCGATCAAGACGAGATCGCAACCGGGACCGATTTTGATCGAACCAACATTGACGGCAGGGGCGGCCATTCACAATCCTCCGAGATGTTTCATCATACGAGGCGGATGTTCACCGGGCAAAACAGGTCACCAGTAGCTCGACGGCGGCACGGCTTTGATGGTGGCGTCGTCGTGGTAATTGGCTGCGTCGGTGGAAGGCAGGCCGAAAAGGTGTGACGCTTCATTCAGGCAGACCAGACTGCTCACGTCCTGATACCAACGCAGTGCCGTCAGTGCGGCATTGTCGATGACAAATCGAAACGACGGCCCCGGCAGGTTGGTGAGCCACGCCTCGATCATGCGGGCGACGGGGCTGCCGTGGCTGACGATCAGCACGACGTCCTCCGGGTCGGTCCAGCGGCGTTTGAGAAACGCGCAAAACGACTGCACCCGCGCGACGAGGTCCGACAGACTTTCGTCAATCATGGGCCACGCCATCGGGCCTTCGTGGTCCGGACATTCGACGGCGACCCCCTGTGATTTGAGGATGTCCGTGACGGGCGGCACCGCTGCGTGAGTGGCTGATCCCGGCGAGACATGGTGATATTCACAAAGCTCAGGCCTCAGCAAGACTGGTATGCCTCGGCCTTGGGCGATGGGAATGGCTGTTTCCAAGCAGCGTCGGAACGGGCTGGAATACACAGCGGCTAACCGTTGCGACGCCAATCGTTTCGCGAGGGATGCGGCCTGCCGACGACCGAGTTCGGTCAGAGCCGTGTCCAGGCCGGGGTCCAGTGAGGCGTTGGCGAGTGACTGTGCATGTCGGACGGCGTATAGCAGCAAGACCGGTAGCTCCTGTCGTTTGGGCAGGCATTCTACCGGAGATCGGCGGCGAAATGCTGGGCGTTTTCGTTGACAGTCAGCGAACCGGGGCTTACATTTCAGCAGGATATTCGAGGGATTGTGCGCGCCTCATTGCGCGCATCGCATACAGGGAGGTAGTTCCATGGTCCGATCCAATCGCACGATTACATTGCTCTTCGGGGCGGCGTCGCTTTGGTGCTCGCCGGTTGGTGCTCAAACCAATGAAGGGGCCGGTGCATTCCCGTGGGAGGGCGAGGTCACAGGAACGAATGTCTTCGTTCGCAGCGGCGCGGGGAACAACTTTTATCCCACGGCCAAGCTGAACGCCGGAGATCGCGTGTTGGTGCTCGGTGAAAAGTTCGGCTGGTTCCAAATCGCCCCACCGACCGGCAGCTTCAGCTATGTCGATTCGAACATGGTGGATCGCAAGCCCGGAGCCAAAACCGGCACCGTCAAACAAGACAAGGTCTATGTCCGGGCCGGCAGCAAGATTGAAAAACGAAAGAGTTCGACGCAGGTGGTGCTGAACAAGGGCGCGATTGTTGAAATCACCGGCGAGGACGATGGCTTCTATCAAATCAAGCCGCCGCCGGGTGCGACACTGTTTATCACCAAGCAATATGTGAAACAGGTCGGAGCGGCAGCTAAGACCGGCCTTGTTGAGCAACATGTCAGTGACAAGGCGAATAGCGGTACACCGATAAATACCGGTGCGCCGGAGTCGCAACAATCCAAGACGGAATCAGTTGTACCGCCGCCGGTCTCAACAGGCACCGCGACGACCGATTTCGCTACGTCAATGCCGACCGAACCGGGTCGCACGCCGTTGCCTGACGACTCTGACGCCGGCGCCCCGATGAACACGGATGCGACGACATCCGACGCACCTCCGGACGCGACAACTCCTGGCGACAAGAAACCGGTCCAGAAGAAATCCGCTCCAAAAGCAAAAGCAACGGGCAAAGACGCGCTGAGCAAAAAAGGTGAACCGGCACCCACCACCCCGCCCACGACTGGACGCTACAAAGTGATGTTGACAGTTGTCGAAGGTGATCTGGCAACGATGCTCCATCGCCCGTTTGATGAACAGGATTTCGCATCCATTGTAAAAAAGTACGAGCCGATTGCGAATCAGACCGAGGAAAACATCCCATCGCAGATCGCCAAAATTCGCATGAAACAACTCAATAATCGGGCGGAGTTCCGTCTCGCACGATCAGACCTTGATAAAGACAGCAAGGAAATTGCCGACCTCCACGCCAACATGGACAAGGAGCGGATGAAGATCATGACCAAGCGGTATGAGAAAGCCGCCGAGCGTTATGAGCTTGAGGGTGAGTTGAAGGAGAGCTTCGCCTTTGCTCCGGAGAATCGGCGATATCGCCTGGTCGATCCCACGACCAAGATGACCATCGCTTATGTGGACATTCCGGCGAGCGTGAAGGGCAATCCGCAGCATCTCATCGGCCAACTCGTCGGCATCAAGGTTGAGACCAAGAGCTTCAGCCCATCGGCGCGCGTGCCCATCGCCATCGCCAGCGAAGTCGTTGACCTCTCGACGCGCAAGTTGCCCGATGGTGGCGTGAAGACTCCGGGCGGACCAGCAATTGAGATCCAACCGCCTCCTGAAGACGCCCCGTCCAAGGACGCCGCTGCCACAGGAAAGCCTGCGATCACTCACGAACCCGCTGCAAACGCCGCCGAGAAGATTGATTCAGACAACTGATCCGTCCAATCGCGGACAGATCGAGTAACCCCAGCGTGGTCTACTACTTCGTTATCAGCGGTGACGGTCAACGCTACGGCCCCGCCGACATTGATGCGCTCGTGCAGTGGGCACGAGAGGGCCGCCTGATCGGCGAGACGATGTTGCTGGAGCGCGGCACCGAGCGACAAATACGCGCCGACTCCATCACGGCCATCAACGTCGCATTGCAACGGCTGGCTGGCGTGCAGCCCCAGGCATCCATCGACCGTGAGCCTACCGTTTCGCGCGAAGCGCCGACGATGTCGATGTCTCCGCGACCAATGCGTCCGCCTCCTCCACCGCCCAGTCCACCTCCGTTGGCCCCGTTGGCGGGTCAGCAATCCGCATTCAGTTCGCGCGGGCGCGTCATCGCCGGTCTGCTCGGCATCTTTCTCGGCGGCCTCGGCGTGCATCGGTTTTATCTGGGATATACGGGGATCGGGTTGCTCATGCTGTTGGTATCAATCCTGACCGGCAAACTCACGGGCGGTGTGGGATGCAGCATTGTGCATGTATGGGGTGCGATTGAGGGCGTGATTATCTTGTGCGGCGGATTCAAGGATACTGACGGTCGGCCGCTTCGTGATTAACCACCCGTTGGTTGCGCTGTTGGGGGAAGGTCGCCGGTACGCATGCCGGTGTATCCCACGACGATCTGCACAGTCAGACTCAGGCCGCCGCCGCCCACCCCATTTGCGATGAGGAGGAGCGATCGAGCCAACGTGCCCTCGGTGGTGAGTGTCGAACGCTCAAAGGTGCCTTGTATGCTGGCTGCCTGAAAGAGGGTCCCAGCCCCCTGATGGTCACCTGTCACCGCGCCGGACACGTCCCCGATGAAAATGTACCTCGCTTCGCCGTCGATGGCCCCTTCAATAAGCATCCCTGGATCCGTGGTGTTGGTAAGCCGCATCACGGCGTAATGGGGAAAGGTCGTCCAAACAGTAGTCGGTATCGCGGCGTCAAGGGCGGCATTGAGATCAGCCAGGCCGGCGTTCCATTGGTCGATCAACGGAGTCAGTTCGGTTGGATAGTCCGATGGGTCGAGTGGCTCCAGCGCGGTCGTCACGGAGTCTTCCACCCTCTGACCGCCGCCATTAATCGTCCAGGAAAGGGCGACCGTCACTTCGTCGCGCATCAGGGTCCATTCGCCGGCCAGCGGCTCGGTTTCCAGTGTGCCAGGTGCCAATCCGGTGGCATTCGGACAGCCGTTGCCTGCCATGCCGGTGGTGACGAGCGGGACCGCGAGGAGAATGCCGATCCGGGCAAAGTGTCGGGGGCAGACCATGGCTCAAACTCCCGGGACAACACACGACGAGTAACCTCGAGACTGTAGGGACTGGTGTAACACAGAGCAAGTCAGGCTAACGCGGTCGTCCGCTAGTCCTCTATCAAAATGCCGGTTTTTGCGGGTACTGCCAGACTCCAGCTTTGCGTTTGAGTGAGAACAAAGTGAAATTATCTTCTTCACAATACGCAGCATGGGATATGACTGAACACAAGTGCCGTTCCCATACCAACCGGTTTCACAACTTTCAACTTTTCCGTAACGCTTTGCCTCCCCAATCCTCCGGACTATCATCCACTCAGAAATGAAGGAGACCCATGACCGGCATTGCCACTGGAGCACTCCCCGTACCACAGGCCCCTGACGAGAAGTTCTTAGCCCGCGTCGTCGTCACCGGTGCGACCGGTTTCGTCGGTCGTTACGTCGTTCGCGAGCTTGTGGTTCGCGGCCACCAGCCCGTTTGTATAGCCCGTGACATCGAGCGGCTCAGCGCCCAAACCCGCGACCTCGGTGCCGGCCGCGTGCAGGCCGTCGCCGGAGGCCTCTCGGACCCCCGTGCCCTCGCCACGGCCTGTGAGGGGGCTGACGCAGTTATTCATCTCGTCGGTGTGATCTTTGAGAAGCCGATGATCGGACAGACGTTTCATCGCGTGCATGTCGAAGGCACACAACGTGTTGTCGAGGCCGCGAAGAGTGCGGGGGTGAGGCGGATCGTCCACATGTCAGCCCTCGGCGCGCGGCTGAATGCCCCGAGCGAGTATCATCGCACCAAGGCCATGGCCGAGGGCATCGTTTGTGAAAGCGGTCTGGACTACACCATCTTTCGCCCGAGTATCATCCACGGCCCCGACGGCGAGTTCATGCGCATGATGCGGACCTTCGTCTGCGACATGATGGTGCCGTCGATTGGCTTCATTCCCACGCCGTTCCCGGTGATCCCATATTTTGGTGATGGCCAGGCACGGTTGCAGCCGGTCTCGGTGAAGGACGTGGCCCAGTGCTTCGTTGCGGCGTTGTCGGAGCCAGCGACCATCGGTAAGGCATTCGACCTGGGCGGACCCGAGGCTGTGACGTGGAAAGAGTTGTATCGAATCTGTCGTGCGACTATCCCCGGCGCGAAAGCGTGGAAGCCGATCGTGGGACAGCCCGTTTGGGCAGCCAAGCTGCTCGCGGCGACGGTGATGAAGCTGCCAATCCTACCGGCCATTCTGCGATTCAACTCGGGTCAGGTGGACATGTCACAAGAGGACTCGGTTTGCGACTCGGCTCCGGTTGAGCGGGCGCTCGGCCTTCGCCTGCGGGACTTTCGCAAAGAGCTTGCAGACTATGCCGCGTTGATCGAGTAGGATCGCTCACTTCCAATTTGAACGCGCGATGAGTCGCGTAACATCCAGAGGCCCTCGATGCCGGATATCAACTACGTCAACGTCCTCATTCGCTTTGCCCACATCCTCGCCGCGATCATGGCGGTCGGCGGCACGATCTTCGCCGCCTTTGTCGTGTTGCCCGCGACGGAGACGATCCCCGATGCCTCGCGCCCGCACTTTCACGAGGGTATTCGCCGTAGAGCCTCAAAGCTGGTGATGATCTCGATCACGTTCCTGCTGTTGAGCGGATTCTACAACTACATCGTCAACGAGATCCCGGCCCACAAGGGGCAGGGGGCCTATCATGGGCTGATGGGCGCGAAGATGCTGCTCGCGTTTGTGGTTTTCTTCCTGGCCAGCGCCCTGACCGGAAAGTCACCCGCCTTCGCCAAGATGCGTGAGAAGCGTCGTCGCTGGATGCGGTATCAGATCTACGCATCGATTGGTGTGATCGCCCTGGGTTCGCTGCTCAGCAAGTTTCCCGACACGATGCCGTGACGGGTCAGGTTCGCCTGCGGTGAATTGTCCAATCGTCGCCCCTGTATTTCGCCTCAAAACGCGCTGCTGACTCTAGCTCTGATACCGTCCAGTCTGATGGATGAAGCGATACCCCCAGTTCTTTCTCGAAGGATGGAATCAGTTCTCGCACGGCCTCATCAAAATCAATCGAGCCGGACAGCCTTGACCACGTCACCACCGGCTGCTGCGGGTAACGGCTGTCCAGGACAATTGAACCATGTTGTAGAATTGCGTTGGGTGTCCGCCGCTGTGCTGAACCGGCCAATTTGGAGTATCCGCCGATGCCGTTCTCATCCTGGACCAGCACATCCAGGGCATGTCGTCGTGCGAAACAGAAAAACGGCCCGCGTTGCCCCGAGTCCCCGCCGTGTGGTAATTGGTGGCATTGGATCATCTGTGCACCGCGCCCGACTGCGGCGATAATCGCCCGGTGCGCCGCTGCGTACAAATGATTCGGCTTCGCATGAACAATGGGATGTCCTATGGGGATCACGATCGAGTAGGTCACTTCGAGGTCGTGCAGGATCGCGCCGCCGCCGGTGGTGCGTCGAACGACAGGCAGCGAACCCGCCGGTGCATCGAGTGTCAGATAATCGGCATGTTCTTGAAAGTAACCCAGGGAGATCGTTGCCGGGGACCAGCCGTAGAACCGCAGCGTGATGGGAGAGGACGCGTGGCAGGCAGTGAGCAATGCTTCATCCCGTGCCATGTTGACGGGACCGGTGAGGGCGTTGTCCAGTATGAGTCGCGCATGATCCATGCGCGTTCATCATAGGCGATGAGTTGAAGTCAGGGCGACGATCCGCGAGTGCCTACTTCCCGCCGGTGGGGACCGGCGGCGTTGGCGTGGACTTCGCACCGGCCTTTGGGATGGTCGGTGTACCTTTGATCGTGCTTTGGATCACGGGGGCATTGGGGTTCTTGATTGCCGGGCCGGTGGTCGTGGGTCCGCGGGACATCACCGCGCTGTTGGGTGGCGACGCCTGTTCAGAGATTGGTATCGTCATCGTCGGGTAGTTCGGGTTGTCGGTCTTAAAGGTGATCTTGTCGCCATCCTTGGTGGGCTTGTAGTCGGGGGGAACGTCCATCGTGATGCGATAGGACATCCCGGTTTGCGTCTCCTGCATGCCGACCTTCATCTGTGGCGACGACGCGGTCACCTCATACACCTTTAGCGGCTTCGTGGCATTGTTGCGCACATAAAAGTCTCGTTGAAGATTGATGCTTCGAGCAGCGGGGATCATCATCTTGTTCGGGACGACGTCCACGTCGGCGACGAGATACGCGCTGCAAGCGATTTGCAGCTTTGGCAATTCGGTCAAGCCGGTCTGAAGTTCGATCATGCCGCTCTGAACGCCGGTCGGCAGTGGGATGCCGAGGCCGACTGTCAACTCCCACTTCTTGCCCGGCTCAAGTTCCTTGATTTCAGGCTTGAACGCGGGGTTGTTCGACTTCAATTCGCCGAGTTTCGTCGGCGTTTCGCCATTGTTCGTGACCGTGAGCTTTCGTAAGACGGTGCCTTCCTTGGTCTGTTGTGCGGAGACATTTCCGAAGAGGGCGCTGTTGGGCGTGGCTTGCATGATTTGCCACAGTTCGCCCTTCATTTGCAGCGCAAGTGTTGAACCAGCGCCGGGGATATTGGTGATGACAGTCACGCTTTTGGAGATCGGGCCGGTGGAATGGCCGGTTGTGATCTTGAGGGGAATCTTGCCGGACTGGCCGGGCTGGACAATGCGGTCAAACTGACCGCTCATGGTGCAGCCTCAGGAGGGCTTTACTTGAATGATCTCAAGCGGCCCGTTGCCGGAATTGTGGAACCAGAAATCGTGTTCCACGTCCTTGCCGGTTCGCATCTTGCCGAAGTCGTAGGTTGGCGTGTCAAACTCGATTTTCGGGATCTCGCCGGGTTTAAGTTGGACCGTGCCTTGCGGGGCCGGCTGTGCACCGGCGGCAGGCTGGCCGGGCTTCGCTGTTTGTGTAGTTGGAATCGGTGCGCCAGGTATTATGGTTGGACCGTGATTGTGCCCATCGTGCTCGTTGTGTTCCTGGGCTGAGGCGGTTGACGCATACAAGGCGGTCAGCGCCATCACCGCAAACGCTGTGACAAGTTCGCGGCGGGCGAACATTCTCGATTGCAACATGGTTTTTATTCTCCGGCCGACGGGATGGATGAGCGCGAAACACGCCCAACCCGCGACGCGATGAGTATACCAGATTCATCGATTCAACCGGTGTAACGGGTCTGTAACGGACGTGGTGAGCGACGGCCAGCTTACTGACGAATCCAAATGACTTCGGCGCTCGTCACTGTTCCGGCAGGCTCCAAGCGACGAGAGGCCAAGCCCTTGAGGCTGCCGTCGGATTGGAGGATCAGGTTGAAGCTCCAGAGGCCGTACATGGTTGGGACGGCAGGGTCGATGTTGAAGCTGCAATACACGTCGGCGTTGTCGCCATAGGCGTAGGCGGGCGGCGTGTTGACGAGTGCCAGTGAGTTGCCATTGCAGCCGTCATCGAAGGCGGTCATTCGTAGGGTAGCGATGGTGATGCAGCCGGCCGAGAGTCCGCCGACGGCTTCATAGCGCCACGAGCCGTTGAGATCGAAGTTTGGCGCGGGGGAGCCGGGCGTGACACCCGTCACGGGGTCGCCGGGTTGGCTGGTGGGTGGATTGGTGTCCGGCATGTTGAAGCAGGCGCTTCCCATGAAGAACGGCAACAGGAATAAGAGCACAAGTCGTTTCATGAGATCAGCACAACCGATCGGACGTGGTGCGGCGAGCGCGTGCCGCTCCAACGGGCGAGGGAAACTCCAGCCATTCTATCGCCTGACTCGCACTTAATGCTAGGTCGGATAAACAGGTATTTATGACACGACGAGTGCGATAATCTCGCGGCAACCGTGATAAAAGAAACGGGGCGCGCCGGATGAACCGACGCGCCCCGTGATTTCAACAAACAAGCATACCGTCGAACTTAGCTGCCGTGGATGAAGAACACGGAGAAGCCAAGCTCATGCACGCCGGCAGGGCCATCGACCTTGCCGTGGCGGGCGGCCGCATTGATGGCCGGGATCGCCGTGCTGTCGTAGCCGGACGGCGGAGGACCAAAGAGGTCGCCCGCGAGCACTGGAGCAGGCAGGTTGCCCGGCACGTTCGGATTCACGACCACCTGGGCACCGTTGAAGGCGCTGCGGTGGATCAGGAGCATGAAACCGCCCTGACCGCCGCCGACCGGCGGAGCGAAGGGAGCGGCACCAGCGTCTTCGGCAAAGTTCGAGCGATCCATAAAGGCATAGGGTCGAGCCGGATTCGGGATGCCGCAGAACGACACCAAGGCCGGATCGAGGTTGCCGAACGGTTCGCTAAAGGCGTCAAAGTTGTCGCCGTTGACCTGGACCGACTCGAAGAAGCCGTCATCGGCGAGGCTGGGCGTGTCAGCAAAGGCTCGTGGTGCGCCCTTGAGAGCGCCCGTGATGTTGTAGAAGCGACCGCTGCGGAAGGCGTTGTCACGCATGAAGAGCACCCAGCCGACGGGGCCGAGGGTGTTCATGTAAGCGTTCGTCGTGACCGGTGCGCCGCTGAAGTCCAGGCCCTGGACCCAGACAAAGACGTCGCCACCGGCTCTGTTGAACAGGCTGCGAGCATTGATATTCACGTCGTTTGACGGGAAGTCAGCCTGACCGGCGGGCGGTGGGCCGGGGAAGAAGAAATAGTCCGAACCCGGAGGGCCGACAACCGTGTGGCCATAGGCCCACGGGCTGACGCTGCGAAGATTGAACTCCACCTGCGTGAATTGCAAGGGGAAGTTCGGCTCGGTCGGCGTTCGCATACCGAGGCAGACTTCGTTGTCGAAGCTGATGGTCTGAATCCAGTCATATTCCGAAGGGCCGCTTGGCGGCGAGACCTGGAGCGGAATGAACTGGCGAGTGGCAATGACCGGCCAGGGAATGAAGGGCACGCCGCCCGGACTTCCCATTGGATGACAAGGAGACATATTCACCGGCGCTGGGTCCGGGATCTGTGACAGATAAACCCAGACAAACTTGCCGGCCGTGTTGTCAACCGTGCGTGCCGCGTTTTCGCGACCCTTGGAGACACCGGTCGGTCCTAAGTCCGTTGAATCAGAAGTCAGGTTGCCCAGACTGCCGATGCCGTTGCACGCGGCGAGCGCGATCGCTCCGCCGACGAGCAAGCCAAATGCTGCGAGTGCTTTCTTCATCCTTCGTCCTCCCAATAAAAAAATCTGCCTCGGTCGGTACGCTCGCCGAGAGCAGCCCCTCACTAAGTCAGGGTGACGGTAGAGTACCGCCACTGTTGCTCCTTTATACACAAAAGGTTGTGCGATTGTCAAGCGGGAAGCGGGAAGATGGGGTATTGGGAGTTCTTGTTTGCGGTCCATTGGAGTCTGGAGGGATGGCATTCTTTCAGGATTGGTTAAGGCGATTTTGGGGCGGCGTGAAATGTGGACGCCAAAGGCGTTTCCCGTTGGATAATCGCATGTGTTTTCGGGCGTAGTTGCTTGGGGGAGTGGACCGTGCGCGAGGGCCGCACGGTCCGCAATCAGATTGGAGGCGGCGGGAATCGAACCCGCGTCCCGAAGCACTTCAGACATGGCCTCTACGTGCATAGTCGGTCGTTTAATCTCGACTCATCCGGCGTCGATCGACAGGCTCCGGATTCGTCCAGCTCGACATTTTCTCACCGGCTGCGGCCGAGCAGCACAGACCGGCCAGCCTGCTGGTTAACGTCTCCCCGCCTAGCAGGCGTTGGCGGTTCAACGGGCAGCCTGATTTAGGCAGCCATGCTCAACTGAGTGTTGGCATATAAAAGTTTGCCAGGTGTTTAACGAGGCCTCCTGACCACCTCGGCACGCCACCATGTCGTCAACTTGCCCGGTCGAAGCCAATTCGCCCCCGGGGACGGATAGCAGGGGGATGATAGTCGCGCGCGGTGGGCGACACCAATTGCAAGAATTGTCGACGGGAGCGGATGGGAATCGAACCCACCAGGCGACGCGAAGCGCCGCCTCGACGGCTTTGAAGACCGCGGAGCCCACCAGGAACCCTGACACTCCCGCTTCTTAATCTACGGCACGGGCATCCTGATGACAATTCGCGGACGAAATGTCGAAAAATCGAAATGGGGGAATAGGGTCCGAGGGGCCAAGGGGTCGAGGGGCTACAATTCGCGCGAGGAGAGACCTGAGGCTTGAGTCTTGAGGCGCGGGCGAGTCGCTCGAACTCTCGATGTATTCCCATGCTCACAACGTACACTTCGACTCAGTCGTGCCTACGGCACTATTTTTGCATCATCGTCGTGGACCCAGCATTGAAAATGTTGGGCTATTGTCGGGGCGTCCCTGCCGGGACTCTTGGAGATGTGAGCCATTCGCATTGCCGCGATACGACGACGGCAGTGGCGACCCTGGACTCACGTCAACCGTCACGGCGAACCTCGTGTCAACCCTCACCCCGACCCTCTCCCACGAGGAGAGGGGGACTTTAGCCACTCGCATAGCCGTGCGACCGCCACTGCGATGGCGATGATGAGGAGGCCGTCGATGGTCCAGCGGAGGCGGACGAGGGGGATGAAGGCGAGGGCGACGACGAGTTCGGCGAGGTAGAGGCTGATGAAGAGGCGGCGGAGGCCGTGGGCGCGCGGGAGGAAGAGCATGGCGAGCAGGCCGATGGGGACGAGGTAGGTGGGGTTGATCCACGGGAGGAGGGTGACCTGCAGGAGGATGAGCCAGCATAGAGCCGTGATGGCGCAGGCGAGGCGGGCGAGGTTGTAGATGCGGCGGGGGCGGAGCGTACCGTTTGGTGGGCGTTCTGTGCCCTCGGGAATGCACCGACTAATAGTCGGTGCCACATTTGTCGGTGCCACAAGAGTTTTTGGGCGGCACGCGATAACGATGGTGGCGAAGAGGATGAGTACGAGGGTGGGTGCGGATTCTTTGAGCGTTGAGCTATGGTAGACGGCGAGCTTGCGCAGGAGGTTCATTGCGACTTCGCCGGGATGATCGGCGGCCCAGGCTTTGGCGGCTCGGGTGAGTTGGCGATTGGCTTCGATCTCTGAGCGGCCCTGGGCGCGGAGGCGGTCGAAGACGGTGTAGTCAGCGCGACCGAGGCCGGGGTCGGCGGCGTAGTCGGGGTTGTGGCCGAGGTAGAAGTTCAAGCCGCCGGTGGTGGAGAGGGTGAAGGCTCCGATTTCGCGGCTATTGCGCAAGCCCCAGAGGGTGAGGCAGAGGATGGTGGGGAGTGAGAGCGCGAGGGCGTGTTTCAATCGTCGCGTCCACGATTCGGGTTTTAGTAGTACGTCGATGATGAAGGGGATGATGAGGATCGCGGCGTTGGCGCGGGTGAGGGCGGCGATGGCGAGGAGGAGGCCGATGATGAGATGGTCAACATGGCGGAGCCTATGTGCCAAATGGTCCGCACAGCGGATCCTACGGGCGTAGATCAGGAGCGCGGTTGTGAAGAGAAAGATGAGCAGAGTTTCCGTGAGGCAGAGCGTTTGTAGATAGACGAACGGCCCGTAGAAGGCGGACGTTAGTCCCGCGACGACGCCGGCGAGAGGGGAGGCGAGATGCCGCGCGATCGTGGCCAGCATGAGCGTGGTACACAGGGCGAGGACGGCTTGCACGACGAGCATTCCGCGTTCGAGATTGGCGTCGCCGGGGAGGCGTTGGACGATGGCGACGAGGGCCGGGTAGGCGGGCATTCGCTTGGCTCGATCGCCGGTGGGGAGGACGAGTTCGCCGTTGACGGAGAGACTTCGGCCTAGTTCAAGATACTCGGCGGCATCTGGAGAGGCTGGGCTGCGGATCCATGCGAGGGCCGCGCCATGGGTGATGCAACCGACGAACAGCACGGCGATGAACCATTTTCGGAGCCACGACCGTGAGGGAGCGGGTTCATGCGTGGGGTGGCGCGGTTTCGCGGCGTGGTCGGTGACGGGCATCGGTCGGATTGTGATGGGGCGGGCGACTTCGGCCAAGAGAGGCATCACGCATCGGTGCGGCATGACACATTGTGGGACCGACTATTTGTCGGTCCGGCACAGACTAATAGTCTGTGCCACAAGTTCGCCTTCGATGCAATTTCACGATGAATCAGCGTCATTCTCGCCGTCGCCTATAATCCCGCCCTTTGTAAGGAAGGACCGACAGACCGCATGAGCGACCGAATGACGATCCGAGTGGGGCACTCACCCGATCCCGACGATGCCTTCATGTTTTACGCATTGGCCCAGGAGAAGATTGACACCGGGCCGTATCGCTTCGTGCATGAGATGGCGGACATTGAGTCGCTCAATCGCCGTGCGGAAGCGGGGGAGTTGGAGGTCTCGGCGATCTCGATTCACTCCTACCCCTATGTGCGTGACAAGTATGCCTTGTTGGCCTGCGGGTGCAGCATGGGCGACGGCTATGGTCCGATGGTCATCACGGCGCGCGGTCGGCCGTTGCACAGTCTGCTGGGGGATACGATTGCGATTCCGGGCGAACGGACGACGGCGTATCTCGCGCTACGGCTCGTGCTGAACGACATGTATTATGTCCCTCAGGTGATGAAGTTTGACGAGATTCCGCAGGCTGTGGCGGATGGGACAGTGGACGCGGGACTGATCATTCACGAAGCGCAGTTGACGTATCAGAAGATGGGGCTGTTCAAGGTGATTGACGTCGCGGAGTGGTGGGGAACGCAGACGGGGTTGCCGTTGCCGCTTGGGGGGAATGTGATTCGGCGCGATCTGGGGGCGGCGCGGATGAAGGAGGTCGCGAAGCTGTTGAAGGCGTCGATCCAGTATGGGCTGGACCATCGCGAGGACGCGATCCAGTATTCGATGCAATTCGGGCGCGGCCTCGACACGGCGCTCACGGATCAGTTCGTGGGGATGTATGTGAACAAGTGGACCCTGGACTATGGCGAGCGCGGGCGTGAGGCTGTGCGGACGTTGCTCAAGACAGCGTTCGACAAGGGGCTGGTGCCGGATTGTGGGGAGATTGAGTTCGTGGAGTGACGGGTCATTCGCGCGGGTCGGCCTGCTCGAAACGCCAGATGGGGTCGAAGAGCCTCACGCCGAGGATGTCCGCAACCATGCGGTCCTTGATGAGGGCGATCTTGAGCGTGTCGCGGGTGAATCGCGCGTCGTAGTTGCTCTCGATGGCGCGGCCCATGCCTTCCAGTATGAGCAAGTCGCAGGCTTCCGCGGCATCACAACACTCATGGGTCAACTCAGTCAGATCAATCAGGGGCGACGCGCAACCCGATTCGATGACGGTCAATCGTTCGTCGCGCAGGGCGGCGTCGATGCGGGAGTCAACGGTGCGAACTCGCTCCAGGAGAGGGCGGAGTTCGGCGGCGGTGATGTCGTTGAGAGCAGGAGCGCTGTTGGCTGCGAGGATAACGCGCGTTTCACGAAATAGCAGGTCGCGGACGAAGGGAATGACGCCGAGAAGGATGTCCGGACCGGCGTTGTCCACGAAGAACAGGCATTGGCGGTAGCGAAGCTGACGACTGTTGAGTCGTAGCAGCCAGTGATCCAAATCGTCCACGGGCCAGGGGCGCGGGCGGACGCGGTCCCTCGCCGTGAGAAAATCGAACGTCCCCGACTCAAACTCACTAACCACGGCCTTCGATCCCATGTCAAACAGATTGCCGGCGAAGAGTCCGCGCGCGAGGGAGTCGCCGAGGGTATCGGGCGGAGCGGCATCGAGGGCTGCGAGGACGGTCGGCAGCAGGCGCAGGGCGAGGGTGTTCTCGCGGATCTTGAGGTCGAGGAAGGGATCGACGAAGCCGTGGGCGTGGAGCTTCTCGTCGCGGTATCGCGTGAGTTCGAGCACGGTGAGGCGGCCACGGAGATCGGGCGTGCGGCGGAGGTCGGCCAGGCCGGCGAGATAATCGTCCCGGAAGGCACTCCACGCCATTGAGTCGCGCAGGCATTGGTCGTTGACCGGCAGTTTGGCCAATGTTTCAACGTGGGCCACGAAGAGATCGAGCCAGTAGGTGCGAACGACCTCGCCGTCGGTGAGCAGGTTTTGGATGCAGGCGCGGTAGCGTGCGGGATCCGCGATCAGGGGAAGCGTCGGCATCGCGGGAGTATAATTGAGCGCAGCGTCTCAGTCCGGCCGCCGCGTTCTGGTTGAGGATCGCGTCATGTCCCATCGCCACCTTGTTCAATTCATACTGGCCGTTGCTACGATTTTTTTAGCTGAAGATTGGGGGCGAGCCGACACGCTGCATCTGCAAGGCGGATACACCATCGATGTCGATCGCGTGGAAGATCGAGGCGACTTCTATCGCGTGACGTCGCGCATCGGCACCCATGACATTGAGAAATCCCGCGTGATTCGCATCGAACCGGGCCGGAGTCAGGATGACGTGTATGCCGAGGAGTTGAAAAAGCACGGCGACACGGTGTCGGGCCACTTTGAAATGGCGTGTTGGTGCGACTATCAGGGAATGAAGTCCGAGCAGATGAAGCACCTCAAACGCGTCATTGAGCTAGACCCGGATCACGCCGTTGCGAGGAAAGAGCTTGGCTATGTGCGCAAGGGAGGTGATTGGGTGAAGGCGGTGTCGCCGAAGGCTCCGACGGACGAGGAGCGGGAGAATCGCCGCCGGGCGAAGGAGCAGGAAACGGTCATCCGCAAAAAGGTGACGGAGTGGCACATCAAGATTCGGGCGATTGAACAGGGGCGGCTCAATCCCGCACGGAATGGTGCGAATCGCTCGCCGTTCGTGGATGGGCGGCAGCAGATCATGGCGATTCGTGATCCATTCGCCATCGGGCCGCTGGCGGAAGTTTTGAGTCGTGGGGACGTGCCGTCACGGCGACTATTGGTTGAGTCGCTCGCGCGCTTTGAACAGGATGAGGCGGCGATGAATTTGGTCGTGCTGGCGCTGCTTGATCCAGACGATGATATTCGCGCGAAGGCAGCCGATTCGCTTGCGACACGAAAGGACGCGCGCATTGCGGAGGCCGTGCGGCGGGCGATGTACAGCGAGAAGGAGTGGACCATTCGCACGGCGGCTGCGGCGCTGGGGCGACTCAAGGCGATGCCAGCCGTGCCGGATTTGGTCAACATGCTTTCGACGGAGACGCTTGGGACGGTGCGGGTGTCGAACGCGGTGTATCTGGACTACATCATCTATGTGTTCGGCCGGCCGGTGGGGTATTCGCAGGGAGCGAATTATCTGATTTACCGCCCGCGCGGCATCGGCGTGCTCGGCCCTGGGGCGCTGGTGGGGTCCATCGACCGCTACGAACTGGCGGTTGTGTCGGTGTATCGCACGGAGGTGCAGGAGGCGCTGATCGCCATCACGGGGCAGAACTTCGGTTTCGATCGCACTGCGTGGATGGCGTGGTGGAACCGCCCGAAGAAATAAAGACCCGGCGTCGTAGCATAAGCCAACGACGCCGGCCTTGTAATTGACTGTGTGTAAAAGCGGACTAGGGTTTACACCCAGCCGCGCAGTTTGCAGGCCTCGGCCACGCGCGTGACGGCGACCATGTAGGCTGCGAGTCGCATGTGGACGCGGGCTTTTTCCTTGGTGCTATAGACTGCATCAAAAGCGTCGGTCATGCGTCGATCCAGTTGTTGATGCACGTCGGCCAGTGACCAGTAGTAGTTGTATGTGTTTTGCACCTGCTCGAAATAGCTGACGGTGACACCGCCGGCGTTGGCCATGAAGTCAGGCAGCACGAGCACGCCCTTGCTGTGAAGAATCGCATCGGCCTCGGGAGTGGTGGGGCCGTTGGCGAGTTCGCACATGATCTTGGCCTTGATGTTGTTGGCATTGGCCGCGGTGATGACGCCTTCGAGGGCCGAGGGATAGAGGATGTCGACGTCGAGTTCGAGGAGGTCGGCGTTGCTGATCGGCGAGGTGCCGGGGAAGCCCTCGACCTTGCCGGTCTCCAGTTTGTATTTCACGACGGCTTGGGCATCGATGCCATTCTTGCAATAGACGCCGCCGCGCGAATCGCTGACGGCGACGAGCTTGCCGCCACCGAGGATTTCCTTGTGCAGTGTGGCTGCGAATTGACCGGCATTGCCGAAACCTTGAATCGCGTAGCTGGTCTTGGCGGCGTCGAGTTTGAGTTTCTTTGCGGCTTCTCGCACGCAATAGACACCGCCACGCGCCGTGGCATCGCCGCGGCCTTCGGAGCCGCCCAATGCAAGCGGCTTGCCGGTGATCATGCCGGGGTGGCTGTGGCCGACAATGGTTTCGTATTCATCCATCATCCACGCCATGATTTGTGGAGTTGTGTAAACGTCGGGCGCGGGAACATCGCGATGCACACCGAGTTCCTTGCCGACGGCGCGGATGTAGCCGCGAGCCAGTCGCTCTTTTTCGCCCTCGGACATCTCCTTGGGATTGCAGACGATGCCGCCTTTCCCGCCGCCGAGGGGGATGTTCACGGCGGCACACTTCCAGGTCATCCATGCGGCGAGGGCGCGCACGGTGTCAATCGTCTCATCGGGGTGCCAGCGGATGCCGCCCTTGGTCGGGCCGCGAGCGTTGTTGTATTGCACACGGTAGCCGTGAAAAATGCGGGTTTGCCCGTTGTCCATCTTGATGGGCAGTGTGAAGTGGTATTCGCGCATGGGCCAACGGAGCAGCTCGTGGGTGGCGTGATCCAATCCCAGCTTCTTGGCGGCTTCATCGAGTTGTTGCTGTGCGATTTTGAACGGGTTCATCTCTGACATGGAATAGGCTCCTTTTTCACCGAGGGTCATCCTAACGGCCCCACGCCCATAAACAATGGCAAGAGCCGTGCCAGACCCTGACTTTAGGGAAGAGTGCGGTAAGGTCGTGCAAAGGGCATCCCGCACCTTCTGTAAGACGCGAACTGTGGAAGTTTCCGGGTCGATGGCGAAGATTTCCGACCCCGGTCAGTCGTCCTGGTCTCATTCTTGCATCCGGGCCGGTCAGCCGATGTAGAATACGGGTAGGACGATGATCTTCGGGAGGATTCCGCGCATGCACCGGACAGTGAAGGTGGTCCCAGTTTGTGTCGTTTGCCTGATGTCAGCCGCCTCGCCGCTACAGGCACAGGAACCGGCGCATTTGCAGCGAACATTGTCGCACAGGCTTGATCCCAATCGGCCCGCCACGCGCGACGCGATTTCGGGGTTGCTTCATTATCCCAAGGACATTCGGATGGCAGCGCTGGAGCTGGCACAGTTTCCTGATCTCGTCATCAATCTTCGATATGCACAGGACAAGTCGCCGACGGGCCTGGCGGAGTTGACACGCAGCTATCCCGCGCCGGCGCAAGAGGCGGCCATGCAATTGGCGGCGCGAGGCGACGTACTGGCAACGCTGAACCAGAATCTTCTGGCTCTCTCAACGATTGGCCGGGCCTATGTCCAGGATCGCTCTAGCGTAGGACTGTTGATCGACCAGATGAGTGCCGCCGAGTTGCATGACTCCAAGCCCGCGCTCGATGGATGGGCCAAACGCATGGAGACCAATCCCGCCGCGTCCGGCCAGTTAGCAACAGCCTCTGACGATGTCGCTCGCAGCACGGGCGGCGTTAGCTTCCAGGCACAAGCCCTGCCGGACACCCAACACATTCGACATGTGCTGAGCAATGCCGACCGATTCGGCGAGTTGGCGGTCCAGATCATCGAACAATGGGAAGCCGATGGAACGCCGGAGCCATTTCGACAGGCGGTGGAACTCTGGTATGCCGAACACCGTGATGTCCTACCCGAACGGATGAACGGGGACGCGGCATTCAAGATGAAGGTGCTAAAGGAAGCGGTCGCGTTTGAGCGCCGTTATGCGGAGGCGGTCGCCAAGACGCAGTATGGTCCACCGCCGACTCGACAAGAGTTCTTGGATCAGGGTGAAAAGGAGTTTCCAACACTCATTGAAGCGCGGGAAGCCCACGAATTCGCCGAGACGAATGCGAAGCCAATCAAGATCGCCGGCGGCCCCTGGACCGGTTCAAACGGCGGCGGTAGCGGAAGGGGTGGATCCTCGTCTCGCGGTAGCGGTTCGCCCAGTATGAGCAGCATGATGGGGTCGTCTCGTGGTGGGTCGCGGTCATCGTCACGCGGCAGTGGGTCCGGCCTGACGAGTTCATCCTCTCGCAGCCGAAACTCACGCAACTCTCAAAACGGTAATTCCTCCTCCTCAGGCTCGTCGTCGCGCGGAAGAAACTCTCGCAGCGGCTCCAACAGTGGCTCGAACAGTGGGGGCGGCTTCGGCGGCACCAGTGGATTTGGCGGCGGAGGAGGCAGTGGTGGATTTGGCGGTGGCGGTTTTGGCGGAAGTGGCGGCGGATTTGGTGGAGGGGGGTTCGGTGGAAGTGGTGGCAGCAGTGGCTTCGGCAGCGGCGGTTCGCGATCCGGAAGTCGTAACACCTCCAGCAACCGCTAGACAAGCCGCAGGACAAAAAATCTCACTCGTCAGTCCTCAACACCATTCACTTCGGCAGAATCACATCGCAGCCAGTCGCACGGCCAAGTCACACACGCGATTCGAGAAGCCCCATTCGTTGTCGTACCAACTCAGCAGCTTCAATACCTTGCCCTTGTTTTTGGGCACGGTCATGGTCTGACCCGATGCAAAGATCGAGCTGTATGGGTTGTTGATGATGTCGCTGGAGACGAGCGGCTCCTCGCTATATTGCAGGATGCCCTTGAGCGGCCCGGCTGACGCGGCCTTCTTGAACAATTCATTCACGACGGCCACCTCGACCTCTTTCTCCAGTGCGACGGTCAGGTCAACGATGCTGCCGTCCATCACCGGTACGCGCAGGGCCATGCCGTCAAGGAGAATGCTCTTCTTCGGAACGACGAGGCCGATGGCCTTGGCCGCGCCGGTGCTGGATGGAATGATGTTCATCGCAGCGGCGCGAGCGCGATAGAGGTCGTCACCGTGGACCTGGTCGAGGATGCGTTGATCGTTGGTGTAGGCGTGAACGGTGGTCATGGTGCCGGTGATATTCTCGCCGAAGACCTGCGGGTTATCCGCCATGATCTTCACCAGCGGGGCGAGGCAATTCGTGGTGCAACTTCCGTTGCTGACGAAGGTGTGTTCTTTTTTGAGAGTCTCATCATTGACACCCATGACGATGGTGGCGTCGATGGCGTCCTTGGCCGGGGCGGAGAGAATGACTTTTCGTGCGCCGGCCGTGATGTGATCGTCGTAGCCGGGCTTGCCTTTTGCGGTATCGCGTCGACCGGTGAAAACACCGGTGGCCTCAATCGCGACGGTGGCACCGAGTTCTTTCCAGGGGAGTTTCGTCGGGTCTTTTTCACCGCACACTCGGATGGATCGACCATTGATGATGAGTGCGTTATCGGTACAACCGACCTCGCCTGGGAAGACGCCGTGGATCGAGTCATACTTGAAAAGGTGTGCGTGAATTTTCGCCGGGGGGCCAACGTCGTTGATGGCGACGATTTCAAATTCACTGGGTCGCATGGCCATGGCTCGCGCGACCATTCGACCGATACGTCCGAATCCATTGATGCCGATTTTGACTGTCGCCATTCGTGTCTTCTCCTAAGGTTAAGCGTGAACGATTGAAGATAGTTGCCGTTTATCCGGGCGTCAAGACGCTGCGCCAGAACGCACGAAAATGGGCACTGACGCACGGTCTTACAAGACATCATCGCCGCGTTTTCGGAGGCGAAATATCTGGTCGTGAGCTTGTAGACACTCGGTGATTCTGCTAAAATGAGGTTAAAGCAGGGGATGGGAACCTTTTCCTTGATTTGTTTTGAAGTGATCGGCACGCCCAATTTCCTCACCTCGCGACTGGTCGAACTCGTTGATTGGGGACTTTCATGCGATGGTCTGCACAGCCAATACAGTTTGCATGGTCGGTCATTGCGCTGTTCTTGTGGGCCGGCGCGCTTTCGGCACAAGAATACTATGTCGACCTCAACCTAAACGAATCCGAGTTAAGCTTAATTCTCGACGAACGAAGATCGACTGGATACCAGCCCATCAGCATTACGGTGCTCGAGTTCAGTGGTTCGCCGAACATGGAACACGGAGAGGCGGCGGACGAAACCGGCAGCGGCCGCAGCGAATCGAGCCTTTTCCAAATTATTTGGCGACAAGATTTCACAAATGACTGGGGGTTTGCCTCAGACCTGTCGTATGAACAGTATCCCATCTGGGCCGATGCCCAAGCAGCGTTGGGTCGTCGTCCCATTTGTGTGAATGCTTACGGTACTTTTCCCAATGAAAAATATGTTGCGTTTGCGGGCAAGGATAGCTATTCGAATTGGCAGTCACTCCGTCGAATGTCAATGGCGGCTTATCAATCACAATTGAGCGCACACACCGAGGCCGGATTTCGACCTACTTGGGTATCGGTCATTGGGACGGGTGCCAATGCACTTTACACCGGCATCTGGGTTGAGGACGAGCGAAAGTCCTGTGACGCCCAAGGCCTGTTTCAAAGCGGGTTCGAAGATGCGATTATTAATAATCGCATGATCGGCTGCCGATTGATTTGCACCGCAGCCTATGGCACAGAGACCAATCCCCTCTTCGGTGGCTTGTGGGTTCGAGGCGAACAGCCGCCGTGGGAGTACGCTCATTACCAATCCGTTGAGCAACTGCTTTCGACCATGTCGGATTTCGCGGCGCAGGGGTACCGGCCGACGTTTCTTACGGCATACGAGACGACCGATGGACTTCGGTACACGTCCGCTTGGGAAGAAATCGAGCAGACTCCGATTTGGAGGATGACGGGGCCTCTCGTGGCATCGATGTCAAATGTCGATGCGGCGATGTATCAGTTCATGATAGACCGTCATGTCCCCAATGCCGCTGTGGCTATCGTCAAGGACGGCCGTTTGGTTTTCGCTCGTGGATACACCAACGCACCCACGAACCGTCCGGTTACCACGCCGAATAGTCTGTTTCGGCTTGCCAGCCTTTCAAAGCCATTGACCTCGGTCGGCGTGATGACGCTCGTTGAATCGGGCGCAATCGCATTCGATCAGCCGATCAGTACGATTCTAGATACCAGCGATTGGACAGATCCGCGCATCGATAATGTGACCGTGCGCGACTTACTACAGCATCGAGGAGGCTGGGACGTCAGTGTTTCTGGGTTTGATCCGATGACCCAAGATTTCGTTGTCACATCCGCCCTGAATGAGTCGCTACCCATGACGCCAGTAATGGCCGTCGAGTACATGAAGACTCAGCCGCTGGATGTGAATCCTGGATCGACATTTGCCTATTCCAACTTTGGATATTGCATGTTGGGGCGCATTATTGAAAGCGTGACCGGTCAGCCCTACGACACGTGGATCAAGGCGAACGTCCTCTCGCCCGTCGGTGCCCAACGAGCTCATTTGAGTCGTTCCGAATTGGGACGGCAATGGGCGGGCGAGGTGCCGTATGTGGATGAGTATCAACGCGTTGTGCCAAGTGTCATGGGTCCAACCTCACCTGCGCTGGTTCCCCTGACCTATGGCGGCTGGAATTTGCATACACTAGATGCGAGCGGAGGCTGGGTCACGTCGGTTGTAGAGTATGCTCGTTTCTTGGCTACTTTTAATGACCTCGATCAATCGCCGTTGCTGAATCGCGGCACGATTGAGGAGATGTGGAGCCGTCCGCCGGCAGAGCCGCCCGGATCGCCTGTTTATTATGCGTCTGGATTCCTAGTGCAGCCGCTTTCCGAGCCAGGCCATATAGACGTTACACATACCGGAGCCAACAACGGCACATCCACGTGGCTCCATATTCGTGATGATCATGTGCAGTGGGTGGTGATGATGAATGTTCGTGGAATTGAGGAACTTCCGCCCATGTATGATCTTGCGGGCATTCTCGACGCCGCGACGGGGGCGGAGACGATTTGGCCCGATCACGATCTATTCTCTCAGTTTAGCACTCCGAACCCGGGAGTCTTTATTAATGTGTTGTTAGGAATAGACATCGATCCGTTGCATGCCGAGGCGTCCGACCTGAACGCCGACGGCAAGGTCGATGCCCGTGACATCGCGGGATTCGTTCAGACTCTGGCCGGTTGGTGAAATCAGCCGTTGCACCTTCGATTCTTGAATACGCCTGCCGGCGCGGATATCATCCTACTCAGGCATCACGCTGCGAACTCATGATCGATTTTCGCAGCTTTTTTAGCCAGTCTCCCGCCAGGCGCGTCTCCCAGGATGAGTCATCAATGACGATCACCGTACGAAAGGTGCTCCTTTTTTCCACTTGTTACCTCTTGCTGTTCACTTCCCCGGCCCTGGCTCAAACATGGGTTGTGCAATTCGATTTGACGTCCGCGCAACTCCAAGCGAACCACGACGACCTTGTACCACTTGGCTATCGCCCCGTCACGCTTTCAGCTCATGATCCGGGCAGCGGACCACGATATCAGGCCACATGGGCCAATGATGGCGTGTCTGACTGGGCCTGGACCCACGGCGTAACCTCTGTCGACTACGGCATCTTTTCCGCGGCACAGACATTGTTGAATCGGCGGCCGGTCTGTGTAACAGCTCATGGGAGTTATCCCAACGAGCTTTACGCCGCTGTGTGGATCAATGACGGTGTCACGCAATGGGCCGCGCAACGGCAGTTGTCAAATGCCGACTATCAGACGCAATTGACTGCGATGACGGGTTCAGGTTTCCGCCCCTATTGGGTCTCGGCGACTGGCATCGGAGCCAACACCAAATACGCTGCGTTATGGATCGGCGACGGTCGAACCAAGTGTGAGCAGCACAACGTCAACAGTTCGCAGTTCGCGGAGACAGTGACCAATTATCGTTTTGGGGGGTGCAGACTTCTTTGCTCCAGTGGCAGCGGAACCTCGGCCAATCCGATTTTCGCCGGGGTGTGGCTTTTTTGGGAGCATCCACCGTGGGAGTCGTTTCACGGTCAGACGCTCGCGCAAGCGCAGGTAACAACTTCTCAGTATCTGTCTCTCGGATTTCGCCCCTCGTTCGTCAACGCCTATGAGACCACTGGAGGTACTCGCTACACCTCCGCGTGGGAGGAAATACCGAAACCCAATCTTTTCACCATGACGGGGCAAACCGTTCCCCAATTGACCACCTTCGACACGACCATGCAGAGCTTCATGACGGCTCGCCATGTGCCAAATGGCACCTTGGCCGTGACCAAGAATAGTCGACTGGTACTGGCTCGTGGTTACACCAATGCCCCGGCAGGCTGGCCGATTTCCAAACCTAATGCTCCATTCCGGCTCGCCAGCCTCACGAAAACACTAACGGCGATCGGCGTGATGAAGCTCGTCGAGAACGGCACCATTGGCATCGACCAGCCCCTCAGCACGATCCTCGACACCAGCGCATGGGTCGATCCAAGAATCAGCACTGTGACGGTCCGCCACTTGCTTCAGCATTGGGGCGGCTGGAACAACATTGCATACGACCCGATGTATTACGACTTTCCGATTAGTACTGCGTTGGGAGTTCCGCTTCCGACGACACCACAGACCATCTTTAACTACATGGCGACCCAGCCGCTTAACTTCAACCCAGGCTCACAGTTCTATTATTCGATCTTCGGCTACTGTCTGCTTGGAATGGTGATCGAGTCTGCCACCGGTCAACCGTATGAACAGTGGATGCGGTCCAACCTCTTTCTGCCGGTGCAGGCAAGGAGCATTCACACGGCCGATGTGTTACTAGGACAGCAATACCCTGGCGAGCCGCCATATTGGGACAGCTATCAACGCTCCAGTCTCGGCGTCATGGGGCCGGGCACGCCGACGATTACACCCATACAGTATGGCGGCTGGAACATCCGGTCCCTTGAAAGTACGGCGGGGCAGGTCGCCTCGGCGATTGACTACGCGCGGGTGATTACAGCATTCGACAATCCATCGGCGTCGCCAATCCTCACGCAAGCGACCATTGAGCTGATGTGGAGCAAGCCGCCGGGCGCGCCGTCGAATGCGACATCCTGGTATGGTGCGGGCTGGCTGGTACAACCACTCGGGCAAACCGGGTTGATCCGAGCGTCGGGCACTGGTCAAACTAATGGAACCACGACGTGGTTCATGCGTCGACCCGATGGCGTGAACTGGGTGGCCATGTTCAATTCCAATGGGGCAGCGGGTGTACCGAGCATGTCGGACCTGGGCATCGCGATCGACTCGGTGGCAGATTCGATTGGAAGTTGGCCGACGAATGATTTGTTTCCGAACTATGGGCCGCTGGATGTCACGACGCTTGTCAACGTGATGCTCGGTATTGACGCAGACCCATTTCATGTCGAGATGTCCGACGCAAACTTTGATAATGCCGTCGATGCCCGAGACATCGCGCCATATCTTCGTCAGGCGCTCCCATAGTATGGAGCTGCTTTCGCAGTTAGATTAATGCCGTATGGCCCCTCGTGAATTGTCCAATCTCGTCAAGAGCCTCGCATTGGATCTGGGTTTTGAGCGTTGCGGGATCGCGACGGCAGGTCCAATTCCCCACGACGCTTACTTCATTGATTGGTTGAAGCAAGACCGCGCCGGAACGATGGGGTACCTGCATCGCCACATGGAGTCACGCATCGATCTTCGAGCGTGGGTGCCATCGACCCAAAGCGTCATTGTCGTGGCGATGAACTACACGCAACCAGAGCCGACGCCGAGCGATCAGGTGCCGCGCGGGCGCGTGGCGATGTATGCGTGGGGCGAGGATTACCATGTCGTTATTCGCGAGCGGCTGGAGCAGCTCGTGGCTCGGCTTAGAGAACTAGTTGACGAGCCGTTTGAGGCGCGCGTTTGCGTGGACACCTCGGCCATCATTGAGCGCGAACTCGCCGCAATGGCCGGCGTGGGGTGGATCGGCAAGAACACGTTGGTGATGCATCAGTCGGTTGGGTCGTATTTTTTTCTTGGTGAAGTCCTTGTCGATCTCGACCTTTCGCCCGATGTGCCGGAACCGGATCACTGCGGCTCCTGCACGCGCTGCCTCGATGCGTGTCCGACACAGGCGTTTCCCGCGCCGTATGAGATGGATGCGCGGCGGTGCATCTCCTATCTGACTATCGAACATCGTGGGGAGATCGAGCCTGATCTTGCTCCGAACATGGGCGACTGGATCTTCGGTTGCGACATCTGCCAACAGGTCTGCCCGCACAATCGCGATGCACCATCGACGAAGGAGCCACGCTTCCTGGCATCCATCGAAACGGCGCGCCCGGCCTTGCACGAGGTGCTTGGCTGGGACGATGCCCAGTGCGCCAAGCACGTCGAGGGGCACGCGACGAACCGTGCGAAACCAATGATGTGGAAGCGAAACGCGGCGATCGCGCTGCACAACATTACGAAGACCGACGGCTGATGCCCCTCCGTCGGCGCAGGGTCATCATTCCGAGCACCATGAGCGGCAGCATCATTGCCATGCCAGCGCCGCACATTCCGCAGGCTACGCTCGTGTCGGGAGGCGTGCCGGGGGGGCATGCGTCGCCCACGCCGTCGGAATCTGCGTCGGCCTGGTCGGGATTAGCGTTGTTGGGGCAATTGTCGTTGGCGTCGAGGACACCGTCGGCGTCGGCGTCGGCGCCAGCGCCTCCGCCGTCTCCTCCGCCGTCGTCAGGCGGCGGCGGAGTGACGTTAAAGCGCAACGTGCGGCTGTTCAGGCGGTCGCCGGCGTAGAGGTTGCCAAGCGCATCACAGGCAACGCCGCCGACGTCATTAATGCTGTCGGCGCTGATGCCGCCTTTGTTCTGGACTTTGGTGGTGAGATCACCGCCCTGGCCATAGACGCGGTCGGCCGTGCTGTCGGCCTGGGGGGTGTTGAACTCGAGGACTCTCATGTTGACGGAGTCTGCGATGAAAAGATTGCCGCTGAGCGAGTCGATGGCGACGCTAACGGGAGTGCTTAAGGTGCCTGCCGTCGGATTGCCCAAGCCATCATTTGATGCTTCGCCGGCGAACGTGGGATGGCCATAGACGCGCGAGGCGGCCATGTTTGTGGAAATCGGCGCCAGATAGAGAAGTACGCGGTGGTTGAATTCGTCGGCGACATAGACGTTTCCGGTCGCGTCGACGCACACGCCGCTGGCGCGGTTGATGGTGTTGGCTGCGGCGGCCCCGCCTTGATTGCCATTGCCGCTGTTGGCGTCGGGCTGGCCCAGAAAGAGGTCGCCGAGGGTGTCACCGCCCGGGGCTGCGGGCGTGTTGTAGCGGACGACACGGCTGAAAAAACGATCGGCTAGATAGACGTTGCCCGCGGCGTCGCAAGTGATTCCTTCAGCGTTTCCGATGCTGGCGTTTGTGGCAGCCACACCCTGTGTGCCAGTGGTGAAGACACCGCCCTGGCCGAACACCTGTACGGCGTCCATGCCGTTGGTGAACGGCGCATCATAGCGAAGGATTCGGGCATTACCTGTATCGGCGACATAAACGCGACCCGATGGATCGACTGTGACGCCGCGCGGACCGGAGAGGGTGTTCTTATCCGGATTTGCAGCGCCGCGATTCGCATCGGAGGAAGCGAAGTCGGCCTGGCCGAGGACGAGATCGGCCGCCGCGCCAGTGGCAAAGGTCGCGGCAACGTTGTACATGATCACGCGGTTGTTCGAAGTGTCGGCAATCCACAGCCGTCCGGTCGAGTCTACGAATAATCCGCGGTTGCCGTTTTGTGTCACATTGCTCGAGGCACCGAGACCCTGATTGGCCAGGTTGGTCGTGAAACCGGTCTGACCAATCACGGCATCGGCGGTGGTGTTCTCCGGTGCGGCAACAGCCGGAGCGACGCCACAGATGAGGCAAAGTGCGAATGCAAGTACGCAGTGGTTACGGATCATGGGGATAGTTCCTTATTCGATCGGCGAGGATATTCTCCGCGAGGAGGCCCCTTGAGATTAAGGAGGGGCGAACAAGTATGCAATTCAATTCGGACCTGGGCAAGTCAATTCCAAGGCCCACGTGGAACTCAGTACGGGGCAACCCTTATGCGGTGCCGAACAACCGATCTCCGGCGTCACCCAAACCGGGCATGATGTAACCCATTTCGTTGAGCTTTTCATCCACGGCGGCGGTGAAGACGGCCACGTCGGGGTGGGCCTTGATAAGTCGTTCGATTCCCTCTGGGGCGGCCACGAGGCAGAGTATCTTGATGGAATTCGCGCCGGTCTTTTTGATGAGGTCGATGGCGGCGATGAGTGAGCCCGCCGTGGCGAGCATGGGGTCGATGACGATGACATCTGTCGTGGCGATGTCGGGTGGGAGCTTGTTGTAGTAGGTCACGGGTTGGAGGGTGTCGTGATCGCGGTAAATGCCGAGGTGGCCGACGCGTGCCGAAGGGAGGAGTTGAAGGATACCCTCGACCATTCCGAGACCGGCGCGAAGGATCGGGACGAGCGTCAGTTCACGTGCCAGAGCAACGCCATCGCACGGCCCGAGCGGCGTTTCCACACAAACGGCATTGGTGGGGTAGTCGCGCGTGATCTCGAAGGCCATGAGCCGGGCGATCTGCCCGACAAGTCGGCGAAAACGTTCCACGCCGGTGCGCTTGTCACGCGCCCAGGTGAGTCGCTCCTGCACAACGGGGTGGCGGATGATAGTGACGCTGGGCCATTTGCTAATGGTCATGAGCTGCTCCGGAACGTTGGGGTTTTACCGGGTCGAGTCGTGTTGGGGAAGTCGGAACTGAGGGCAAGGCATTTTGAATTCAAGTGAGCCTGGATATGGTGCTTCGATGCGGATGGCGTTGCGGTGGTGGTTGATGGAGCGTGGCGTGGGCGGCAGACATGACGGCGTTGAATGGGGTGTCGGTGGTTTTGTGGAGCACGGCCGATTCGCGTTGGAGGCGGACCAGATGTTCGCGGATGTCGGCGAAGCCATGGCGAGGAAAAGGGTTACTTGCAGAGGTGAGATTCGAGAGGAGGCGTGCTCGCGCGGTCCTGTCGGATTTGGGCGAACCGTGAGGTGTGTGTCGTTGCTGGGTATCTTACTTTACCAATTTCAAAGTCACTCGATCGTGGGTTTGTTCGGTGACGGCGTAGCGCGTCTGGCCTACTTTTAGTTCTTCAATGCGTGTGATGAGGCGTTCAGCGTCGTAGGACCATTCGATTTCGAGCTGGCAGACGTCCTTTACGAGTTCGCGCATGCGTACACCCTGCACTCCATCCACGGATTTCATCGCTTCTTCGAAGGCTTTGTAGTCGGCGCGGGTGCAATTCTCCAACGTGACTTGGATGCTTCGGCGGACATTTTGACGCTTGGTCCAGGCGTCGGCCATTTCGCGGAGGATTGCGCCGCTGTATTCCTCTGCGCACTTTTTCAGGGCGTCATCGCCGCCGGCGTTGGAGTTCACGGTGGTGGCTGTGGCGGTGTAGGAGTTGGACATGAGCAGTTGAGCGCTGTCGGAATGGTAGGCGCGGATGCTCAACGTCGCGGACCATTTGTAGATGGTGCGGCCGGAGAGTTGGCTGGTTCCGGCGCGGCGGGCCTCCGCCTTTCCTGTGATGAGGACGTCGGCCTTAAACGACGCGCTCATGGCGGCGAGTTTGTTGACGTCGTTGCTCAGGGCGGCAAGTTCCATGTCGCGGTTGCGGGCGTCGCGTGAGCCGGAGTGGTCCATGAGTTGGAGGCCCTTCTTGATGAAGAAGTTCTCGATGATGGACTGGGCCACGCCGCCGGTCTTGGGCGGATTCGTGTCGTCGGCGTCATTATCTTCGATAACGATCACGATGCAGCGCGGGTTGTCTTCAGATTCGAGCGTGTGCAGGAGGCGTGCCCACTCTTCTTCGAAGCTCCTGGTGGAGACCTTGGCGTCGACGACGCAGATGCTCATGCCGTTTTCGACGCGCGACGATGTGATCTTGAACTCGGTGATGTAGCCCTGTGCCTGAGACATTACCTTGTCATAGACTGCGGCGTAATCCTTGGTGCGAGTCTGTGCGCTGATGAAGACGCCGCAGGCCTGTTCGACGGCGCGGCGGAGGGCATCCTGCTTGGCTTGCTCCATGGCGTTGGCATTCGCGCCGGCGGCCTTACCCTCCATAGTGATCCATCTGTCGGAGGAAGGTTCGGCAATGGATGCCTTGGTGAAAACAAACAAGCAACAGGCAAAAAGACTAAGTTGGACGGTTCGCATTGCACGGCTCCATTCGACGAGTAACGAGAGATTTATGCGAGGCCGGATCGACCTGAGCGGAGATGATACGACAGGCCTTGTGACGGTCAAAGGTCGTAGGCAGGGGGGCTTTTTTCCTGTCATGGCGTGGTTTGTATTGTAACATGTTGCCGTTGCTGATGTTACAATCATTGAGTGTTGGATAATGGTCAGCTCTGCACTGTTGATGAGGCATCCGACGGCTGGTCCCCGTAAGTCCGAATCCTGCCAAGGGTTCCGACGAAATGGGGCTTGATCGTAGGGAACGGCATCCCCTATATTGTGTCGCTCTGGACGGTATGCTGCGAATGCACAACGTGCGGCGGCAGGCGACCTCGACATGGTTGGGTGGACGGGCGGACTCGGCCCTTCCCCGTGTCGAACAAATCCGGTCTCGACAACGTGGCGCGGTAGATCAGTCGGCGACCGACAAGCAAAAGGAACGATGACGCGAGTGTTGAGCGCGGTGCCTGAGCCGACCGCGAGCATGCCCTCCCCCACCCGATGGGATGGGAACGAGTGGAGTTCTCCCAAGGCTTGTGAAGTTTTGCACAAAGTCTCGTGCGCCAGTAGGCGTGCGGAACAGAGGAATACGTTTAATCACGACATTCAACGTCAAGGACACCATCAACGGAGCACGATGTGAGTAACCGATTTCTGAAACTGACTCTTTGTACGCTCGGGGCCTTCGTGGCGCTCGGGCTGGCGGCAACGGCTGTTCAGGCGAGCGAGGCGGATCTGGCGATTCCGGATTTGCACAACGCTCACTTCAACCTGTTCGGCACATCCGTCAATGGGTGGAATCTGCTGTTTTGTGGTGCGGGGGTCATCTGCATCACACTGGGATTCAGCCTGTATCTTCGCAGGCAGATCCACATCCTGCCGGCGCACAAGTCGATGCTGGACGTGGCGGAGATTATTTTTCAGACCTGCAAAACGTATCTGATCCAGCAGGGCAAGTTCCTGCTCATGTTGTTCGCGATCATGTCAGTGGCGATGACGTACTACTTCGTCGGCCTTCAGCACAAGCCGTGGTCGACGGCGGCGAAGGTGCTGTTCTTCTCCATCGTAGGCATGGGCGGGTCGTACTGGGTGGCCTGGTACGGTATTCGCGTGAACACCTATGCGAATTGCCGCACAGCGTTTGCATCACTCCGCGGAGAGCCGTGGGACGTGGTGAAAATACCGCTGCGTGCCGGCATGTCGGTGGGTCTGTTTCTGATCTCGCTTGAACTGGTGATGATGGTCATCATCCTGCTCTTCGTGCCTCGTGAAATCGTGGGTATCTGCTTCCTCGGCTTTGCAATCGGCGAGTCGCTCGGTGCATCGGCCTTGCGAATCGCGGGCGGCATCTTCACCAAAATCGCCGACATCGGGTCGGACCTGATGAAGATTGTGTTTAACGTTAAAGAAGACGATCCTCGAAACCCCGGCGTCATCGCCGACTGCACCGGTGATAACGCGGGCGACTCGGTTGGACCGACGGCGGATGGATTTGAGACCTATGGCGTCACGGGCGTCGCGCTGATTTCATTCATCACGCTGGCCGTGAAGGACGTGGACATTCAGGCGAAGCTTATTGTCTGGATCTTTGCGATGCGATTCCTGATGGACTGCATGTCGGGCATCTCGTACTTCATCAACCAGGCGATCTCCGAGGCCAAGTACAAGGGGCTGAAGGAGTTCAACTTCGAGCATCCGCTGACTCGCCTGATCTGGATCGCGGCGATTCTTTGCATCTCGACGTCGTTTTTCATGAGTAACTTGCTCATCAAGGACCTGGCGGTCGGCGGCAAGGCGTTGCCGGACCTCTGGTGGCAACTGGCCTCGATCATCAGTTGCGGGACATTGGCGGCTGTGTTGATCCCGGAGTTCACAAAGATATTCACCAGTTCGCACTCGAAGCACGTGCATGAAATCGTGACGGCGTCGCGCGAAGGCGGGGCGTCGCTGACGATTCTGTCCGGCATCGTGGCGGGTAATTTCAGCGCGTTCTGGAAAGGCATGCTCATCACAGCACTAATGGGCGGTGCCTATTTTGTCAGCCTGCTCGGTCATGATGCGGGCCAGGGACTTGGGGCCGTGATGGGCCAACATGCTCCGATCTTTGCGTTCGGCCTGGTCGCGTTCGGTTTCCTCTGCATGGGGCCGGTCACTATCGCGGTGGACAGCTATGGCCCGGTGACGGATAACGCTCAGTCGGTGTTTGAGCTTGCTCAGACCGAGAGCATTCCGGGCATCCACGAGGAGATCAAGCGGGACTTCGGTTTCACGCCGGACTTCAAGCTTGGCAAGCACTACCTGGAGGCGAACGACTCGGCGGGCAACACGTTTAAGGCGACGGCCAAGCCGGTGCTCATCGGCACGGCGGTGGTCGGTGCGACGACGATGATCTTCTCGATCATTCTACTGCTGGAGCGGGATGGTTTGTTGAAGTTGAGCCTGACGGATGCACCGGTGCTGCTGGGCTTCCTCTGCGGCGGCGCGGTGATTCACTGGTTCGGCGGCGCATCGATGCAGGCCGTGACCACGGGCGCGTATCGGGCGGTCGAGTTCATCAAGAAGAACATGGACCTTACCAAGAAAGAGGCCGACCTTAAAGACTCGATTACCGTGGTAAAGATTTGTACGCAGTATGCCCAGAGCGGCATGTGGAACATCTTTATTGCCCTGATGTCGATGACGCTGGCCTTTGCGTTCTTTGACCCTAACTTCTTCGTGGCCTACCTCGTGTCGATTGCCGTGTTTGGCCTGTTCCAGGCGATTTACATGGCCAACGCGGGCGGCGCATGGGACAACGCGAAGAAGCTGGTCGAAGTGGACTTCAAGGAAAAGGGAACGGCCCTTCACGCGGCGACGGTCATCGGTGACACGGTCGGCGATCCGTTCAAGGACACGACCAGCGTGGCGTTGAACCCGATTATCAAGTTCTCGACCCTGTTCGGCCTGCTGGCAGTGGAAATCGCGGTGGAGATGCGGAAGGCGGCTGAGGTCGCCAAGAGCGGGGACATGACGGCCATGATTGGCGTGGTGTTCCTGGCGATCGGACTCATCTTCGTGTGGCGATCCTTCTACGCGATGCGGATTCCGGCGAAGGACTGACGCAGTGGATGTGAGTTGTGTGAAGACTACGAAGCCCCGGTCACCCTCGACCGGGGCTTTTTCTTTGCAAAAGCGCCCACACCGACTACCGATGTATCGGGAAAGGCCGTAGAATCACCTTCATGGCACGACGCGCTGTATTAACCAAAAAGAAAGTACGCGAGGAGCCGCTGCCTCCGCGCATTCGTCCGGTGATGACCAATGAGGCGGCGCGGCGATTCGGCATTGCCTGCGCGAAGCTGATGAAGGAGGATCACTGCGAGGACGTCGTGATGCTGGACCTCGTGGGGATCAGCCCCATTTGCGACTATTTCGTCATCGGCACGGGGACGAGCGACCGACAGATGCGGGCCGTCGCGGATCACATCGAGCAGATGGGCCGCAAGATGGGCGAGCGGGCATACATCGTCGATGGGTATCAGGAGGGAGCCTGGGTCATTGTGGACTATGTGGACACGGTGATTCACCTGTTCGACGAGGAGCGTCGGCTGTATTACGACCTGGATTCGATGTGGGGGGAGCGTCCACGCATTGACTGGACCGTTTAGCGCATGAGACCCTTTCTTGTTGAGCTTCGTGGGTATGTCGGAGCCGCACTGACGGCCACACTCGGCCCTGACGCGGCCGGAGCTGATCCGGAGATTTCACGGTCGAAGGATGGCAAGCACGGGGACTACCAGTGCAACGCGGCGATGGGGTTGGCGAAGCGGCTGGGGTTGAAGCCGCCGGAATTGGCACAGCGAATCATTGATGCGCTACCGCCTGCCGCACTGGCAATGGTGGAGAAGCCGGGGATCGCGGGGCCGGGGTTTATCAATTTTCGGATCAAGCAAGCCTGTCTCGAAGCGGCGATTGATGTAATCACGTCGACCACGGATGACGCGCGATTGTGCATTGAGCCGGTGGCGAAGGACGATGCGCTGACGGTCGTGGTGGATTACTCGTCGCCGAACGTGGCCAAGGAGATGCACGTCGGGCATCTACGCAGCACGATCATCGGAGATACGATCGCGCGGGTGATGGATTTTCAGGGGCATCGGGTCATTCGACAGAATCATCTCGGGGACTGGGGGACGCAGTTCGGCAAGATTATTCTGGCGCTGTGGCATCTTTGCATGGCGCGACGTCAGGGAGAAACGGTCGCGGATTTCAATCGGTTGGCCGATGAGCTGTCGCGGTTGGCGAAATCACCGCTGGAAGCGAAGCGGGCGCTCCTACAGGCCCGGCGAGACATTCATCAGGAGAACTTGTCGAGCGACCCGACCGGCGACGAGTTTCACAAGTACATTGAGAATCTGGAGCCGAGTTTCGAGATACTTCTGCCGGCTTATCGGTATGTGAATGCGCTGGAAGAGGCTGCCCAGGGGACGGACTTGACGGTGACGGACGCACAAACGGGCGAGACGTATCCTCTTTCGGGCGTGTCGCGGTATGTCGCGGCCATGTTGCAGGGGAAAGCGGGCCGTGACAATAAGCAGGAACTGGCGGCATGGAAGAAGGCGAAAGACGCGACGCTGCGGGAGTGCAACGCGATCTATCGGCGGCTGGGCGTCTTGCTGACGGACGACGACATTTGCGGAGAGAGCTTCTACGAGCCGCTTTTGCCGGGGACGATAGCGGAGTTGCGAACGGTACTCACGAACGTCGATGGACAAACGGGCGAGATTCGTGCGGTGTGCCGCGATGACAAGGGCGCAGCGTGCGTGTTTCTTGAAAAAACGGACGGCACGCCGGCCTTTAAGGGAGCGCAGGGCGACCCGCTGCCGATGTTGATTCAGAAATCAGACGGCGCATCCTTGTACGCCACGACGGACCTGGCGGCGACGCTCTATCGCACGCATCACACGACGACGCATCCGTATTCACAGCGAACCGCGTCCTTGAGCGAGGTGCTGTCGAAGCCCCCCTTCAATGGCGGACTCGGGGCGGATCGGATCATCTACTTCGTCGGGTTCCCGCAGAAGCTGCACTTCGAGATGCTCTTTGCGACGGTCGATGCGCTCGGTTGGCTTCACAAAGAAGACCGAGAGATCCGTTTGGAGCATGTGTCGTTCGGGTCGGTGCTGGGCGAGGATCGGAAGATGTTGCGGACGCGGGCCGGCGACTCGGTGAAGCTGAAGGCTTTGCTGGAAGAGGCGGTGCAACGGGCCGAAGCGCTGGTGAGGGCGTCCGAGTCCGATCCCGAGAAGCGGCGCGGATTCACTGAGTCAGAGATTCAGGAGATCGCGGAAACGGTGGGGATCGGGTCGGTGAAGTATGCCGACCTCTGTCAAAACCGGAGCACGGACTATACGTTTAGTTGGGACAAAATGCTGGCCCTACAGGGGAACACGGCTCCCTATCTGCTGTACGCCTACGCTCGCATTCGATCCATCTATCGCAAGGGGGCGGAAGCGCTTTCACGGACCGGCCATGGTCGCGTGACGTTGGATCATCCGGCCGAGCGAGCACTGGCCATGCGCGTGTTGCAGCTTGCCGAGGTGGTGGAGATGGTGTCAGACCTTCTGCTGCCAAACTTCTTGTGCGATTATCTGTACGACCTCGCGGGGAAGTTCATGTCGTTCTACGAGTCGTGTCCGGTCTTGCAGGCCGGGGATGAGGGGACCAAGGCGTCTCGGCTTGCGTTGTGTGACGCGACGGCGCGGGCGCTCAAGATCGGACTGGGGTTGCTGGGGATTCGGACGCTGGAGCGGATGTAGGGCGCGTCGGTGCGATTGGTGGAAACGTGCTGCAAGCGGACCGCGTTTCGGCGAGCGGAGTAATGACGCGATCGGGTGAAGAGACGCGCGCGCGAATAGCGATCCAACGCCTTGGCGGTCATCGTTGTATGCGATGTCGCTACGGGCAGAAATTTCCTAACAGGCAATCGACGAACAGGTCTATGTCGAAGGCGGTCTCCAGGATCAGGTTGTTGTCCATGTCGGTGGCGCAGTACTGGGCTGTGCCGGCCGTTGCTCCGACGGTCATCGCCTGCACGAACAGGGCGATGTCATTGCCGTCGACCACCGTGTCTTGATTGGTGTCGCCTTTCACGCATTGTGTTTCAAATTGCCGCATCATCTCGTGCTCTTCGTGCTCGAGGATGTGGCAGTGATAGGAATAACGACCGGTGTAGTTCTCGAATCGCGTGATCACCCTCGTGATCTGATTGGGGTGGGACATCACCGTGTCCTTCCATCCCACCTCATTGGCTTCGGGGGGAATGGGATCGCCGATGGGCACGACTTCGTCGTTCACGATTTCATAGTTCTGACGATTCACGATCTGGAACATGACCAGGTGAAGGTGCATGGGGTGCGACACACCGGACCGATTGATAAAGTTCCAAATCTCGATCGTGCCCAAATGCGGATATTCCGTGATCGTGTCGTAGGGTAGATCGTTGATCATCCACATCGAGCCTGCGCAAGCATCCGGCATTTTTCGCAGGACAAAGTCTCTCGCGACGGCCGCGTCGTTGGAATTCAAAACGTCCAGTGGCCGCAACGCGGGAGGCAGCGGATCGGTATCGCCGGACTGAGCGGTCACGACGAACTTCATGACATTGGGCAGATCGTGCATCGGATCGCCGCTGGGGAATGGCGCAGGCGCGCTGTTCAATAACAGAATCTCCGTGCCCGCCGGGAAGCCCGCGAAATCGACAATGAGATCGACTCGCTCCCCAGGCCCCAGGGTGACCTCGCTGAGCGAGACTGGTGCCGCGAGCAAGCCGCCGTCCGTGCCGATCTGATAAAACGTCTGTCCATTTGAGAACGCCAGTCGCAGGGTGCGCGAATTGCACCCATCGAGTGTGCGCAACCGGTACTTGCCTTGTTTGACGTTCAGATACGGCCATACCTTGCCGTTGACCAGCATCTTGTCGCCGAAAAAATGCTCCTCGTGAACCGCCGGATACTTCAGAGATCCATCGGGGTGGAAACTGCGATCCTGAATGACCAGCGGGACGTCAAACTCACCTGTTGGCAGGTTCAAGGATTGTTCATACGCGTCCGTAATGACGTAGCCGCCCGCGAGGCCCATATAGACGTTCAGTCGCGTCACGCCCAGCGCGTGATCGTGGTACCAGATCAGAGACGGCAACTGGTGGTTGGGGTACTCATAGGAGACCGACTGTCCCGGCAGAATGGTGTCGTAGGGATATCCGTCATACGCCGCCGGCACATGGCCGCCATGCAGGTGCGTGACCACCTTAGCCACGTTCTCCGCACCATGGATGCACAACTCGACCGGGAGGTAGTGTGTGGTTCGGAGGTTTCCCTGTTCGTCACGCAGGTCATTGATCCAGTTCACGGTGATTGGCACGTCGCGTGTCGCCAGGATGGTAGGCCCGGGGAACATCCCCTCATAAGTCCACAGCGTCGTTGGTGGCAAGTCCTGATGCAGGGCCTGCTGAACCTGGACGATGTCCATGTCGTACGTCGCCGCGCCGCCCGGAGTGCCGATCGTCGGTGTCGCCAAGGGTGGAATCGGCAGGGCGTCCACGAATGGCGTCAGGATGATTGGGCACAGGTCGACCATGCATACCGAGTTGTCCCCTTGATACGTACCGCCTTGGGTCGCGCAGTCCGCGACCGTAACAACGATGCATACGCCGCTGTTCAGACAGCATGCGCCCGTTGGTTGCGGACACAAGTTCGGCGTGCAATTGGTGCCGTTTCCTTGATAGGTGCCGATCGCCGCAGCACAGGCCGCGGACGTGAGCACTTGACACGAGCCATCGGCGAAGCAACAGGCCCCCGTAGGTTGCATGCAAGGGTTCGGAGTGCACGTCGTGCCGTTGCCCTGATAGGTGCCACTCTGTGAGGTGCAATTGGACTGAGTCAGAACCTGACACGACCCATCGCCCAAGCAGCACGCGCCGTTGATGACCGGGGGAGTGAAATTGATGTTCAAGCGTGGACGGCGCGAGGATTGTGAGGCTGTGCGCGACTCGAATCGTTTGGTGGTCTGATTCGGCCCTTCATTCCCGATGACGATCCATCCGAAATTGCCGGATGGGGAGTTGAGCCAGCCCTGAACATCACTCACCAGGGCTGATGTGGAGGTCCAGGTATAGGATCCGCTTCCACCGACCGTCGTCGAGGCACTGCTGGTGCCCGCATAGTCACCTCCTGCGTTGGTCCAAGCCGGAGACGAGGGCGGGTTGCTCACCACGAAGAAACGGTAGGCCCAGGTGGCGTCGTTGTCCGTGGCGTTGGTGCCGTTGCCTTCCTGTTGGTCCGCGTTCGACGTGCCCTCGCCCCAGTCGGCCGAAATCCGATGCAGGGACACCGTTTGATTGCCGGCTTGTGTTCGTGACATGTAAAGGTCAAGCGTGACGCTGTTAATGGTTGAGCCAGCCGGAACGGCGCCGGCGACGTTGAAGGCAATCAGCGCGCGGCGCACATTCCCGCCATTGGTCTTCCCGGCGAAAATGTAGCTGCCCACACCATTGCTTAGGTTGTTGGCTTCGGAATAAATGGTGTTGTCTTTGACTGGGTTGAGCGCCACGCTGTCCCCGTGTGCTCGGGTGTGGGCGAAGAAGCATACGACGAGGGTGAGACCGAGGGAGAGGCGAGCGCTTGGTGTGAGTGAGTATGCGTGCATGTCAGCTCCCAATGATTGTTGCCTAGCATCGATACGTTCGCGATGACGTGCCCCAAGCCTCCATTCAGTCTCCGGCGCCTGACACGAGGGTTGCCAACAGCGAGCACGGATGCGTATAGCGTGGCTAATGGCAACCGACGTGCCAACGGTTCAAACTACTATTGGCTGGGAAACAGCGGGGTTGGGGCGTGGTAATCGTCGAACTTGCCCCCACCACCCTCGGCTTATTCCACAGCGATTGCGGCCTTGTCCGCATTCAAAACTAGAGGTCGCCCAAAGGAGTCTTGCCGCTCTCTGGTTTTTCGATTTGGGGACCAACCGATACGCCTGTCGTTGCGAGTTGGCGCATCGGGGTGCAGAATGAGATGGATGTTTGAAAATCGCCCGCCGACGTTGTTCGGCAGAAGCGTCAAGATGCGGCGTCGAGGCGCTGGGCGACATCTTTCCAGTTGACGACGTTCCACCAGGCTTTGACGTAGTCGGCGCGTTTGTTTTGGTACTTCAGATAGTAGGCGTGTTCCCAGACGTCGCACATGAGCAGGGGCGTGGTGCCGACTGGCGGGCCGAGTTGCTGGTTCATCATGGTGAAGATGACGAGGCGCTTCAGGCCTGTGTGGTGGGCGAGGACGCCCCAGCCGTTGCCTTCGACTGTCGTGGTCGCGGCCGTGAAGTGGGCCGAGAACTTTTCAAAGCTGCCGAAGTCGCGGGCGATGGCGTCGGCGAGTTTGCCGGAGGGTTGGCCGCCGCCGCCTTTGCCGGTGGGGGCCATGTTGTTCCAGAAGATGTTGTGGTTGTGGAAGCCGCCGGCGTGGAAGGCGAGTTGGCGGGAGAGGCTGCCGACGGCGGCGAAGTCGTTCTTGTCACGGGCGGCTGCGAGGCCGGCGAGGGCTTTGTTGAGACCGTCGGCGTAGGCTTGATGATGTTTGTCGTGGTGGACCTTCATCGTGGCTTCGTCGATGTGGGGTTCGAGGTCTTTGTAGTCGTAAGGCAGCGGCTGGATTTTGTATTCGGTTGGTGGTGCGCCGTCTTCCATTGCCATGAGGGTTGGGAACATTTCGGTGGGAAGCATGGCCAGGCCGCCAAAAGCGCCGAGGCCGCCGATGAATTTTCGCCGCGTGGTCATGGGGTCGTCTCCTTTGTGAACGTCGCCTGATCGATGGGTGATGATGCGGGACCGGGGCGGGGAATGCAAGGGCGGGGCCTACTGAGGGCTTGATGGCCAAACTGCATGTTGCCCAAAGAGAACACGTCTCCGACCCGTGAATGATGGCCACGACGACGGTCATGCAGCAATTACGGACGATGGAGTCGACTTAAGTGACTGCATCGACAAACGCTGGGATGTCGAGGAGATCAACGACCCCATCACCGTTCATGTCATACTTGCAATACGGAGATGTCTTGGATGGAGAAGCCATGAGGGCATCGATGAATCCACCGACATCGAGTCCGTTCGTGCTTCCGCTCAAATCGCCATCGCCATCGGCGATGATCGGGGGATTCCACTTTGCAAAGGAATTGGAGGAGACGCCGCCCGCAATTGTGAAGTTACCCGCGGCATAGAGACTCTCAAAGCCTGTTGCGTCGACATGGCCTACCACGGAATACACAATCCCGTCTAGAATTCCTGTTCCATGGGGGCCGGACAAGCCTGACCAGGTTGAACCATCCCATTTCGCTATTCGATACACAGGTTGCCCATTGGCATTCAGAAATCCTCCGCCGGCGATCAAGACCGGGGTTTGCGATCCGGCGCCGTCGAAATCCACGACGCAAAGCGTTAGAATTGCCGAATTCATCCCAGTGCCCACAGCTGACCATGATACGCCGTTCCATTTTGCAATGTAGGACGTGCCGCTAATCCCATTGACACTTTCGAAACGGCCGCCAATGTATAACTCTGAATTGCCAGCGCCCGGGCCGTCCGCGTCGTACGATGCGATTGCGTTGACAGTCTGATTGGGGCCAGTGAACGATGTTCCCAAACTCGTCCAAGCCGTTCCATTCCAAAGGGCCACGTCAGCCGCGGGGTTAATTCCTGCGGATGCGAAATGGCCGCCCACAGCAAGGTATGGATTTCCTGGGCCGGGCCCGTCAACATCATGTACGGTCATGCAA
>JBBTET010000042.1:54051-56256 GCA_038042195.1 Planctomycetota bacterium
AGTGTCCAGCGCAGACCAGGACACGCCGCTAAACTTGGCAATGTGGTCCGCATTCAAATCTCCACCTGCATCGGTGAAGTCCCCGCCTGCGTACACATCCGTCCCGCTGATGGCTATGGCAAATATCTCTCTGTTTAAGCCAGTGCCGAGCGCAGACCAACTTGTGCCGTTCCACTTGGCGACGCGTTGTGCGGACACGCCTCCTGCTTGAGAGAACAGGCCGCCCACAAACAGCGCCGGAAGATTCGGACCGTTGCCATCGTCATCATAGACCTGAAACGCCCATGGTCTGTTATCCAGATTCGGATTGCTTACGGCAGACCAGGTTGCGCCGTTCCACTTGGCGATCCAACCTGTATTTGGAACTCCAGCGACCGAATCAAGAAAGCCGCCGACATAGAGGTCAGTCGTATGAGGTCCAAGGCCATCGTCATCAAAACCTGCAATCGCATACGCCCCCTCGGTGCTTGAAATTCCTCCGCCCATGCCTGACCAACTGGTGCCATCCCAGCGGCCAATTTTTGTTAGCCCAGGAATACTTGGTTGAATTGAGAAGTTACCTGCTGCAAATACAGACGCAGGACTGCCGCCCGGGCCGTCCATGTCAACTGAGGCCAACACATTGATCGTGTTAGCATAGCTAACGCTTTGAAGCTCATCAAAGAACGAGAACCACGACGTGCCATTCCACCCCGCCACTCCCGCGGAATAGAGGGATGAATCCACCTTCGAAAAAAAGCCGCCAACCAGCGGCATTGACTCCAGCGGGCCAGCTCCATCAATGTCGAATTGTCCAACGCATCGTGCTTCACCGCCTACGCCATTGCCACCAGTTCCAACCAAGGGGGACGCAACGGATCCATTCCACATTGCGGCGTTGTTCACAGACACTCCGGCGGCGGTATTGAATCCGCCACCGATCAGCAAAGATTCGGTCATCGGGCCGGTACCATCGGGATCGACCGCTGAAAGGACTCGTACGCCGGTTCCTCCGGTCACACCATTTGTAGCTCCGGGGCCAGGCAGCGACGACCATGCCGCGCCATCCCACCGGGCGATGCGATTGACCGATACCCCTCCGGCCGACGTAAAAGTGCCTCCGGTATAAAGTCGTGGAGGATTTGGGCCATTCCCATCTTCGTCAAATTTGCTGACTGCGTACACTGTGTTATCGACGCCTGTTGCACCTGGACCGACGAAGGCTCCCCAATTCGTGCCATTCCACTTAGCAACCCGATTGACTGCCACACCACCTGCGGTTGTGAAATTCCCTCCTGCCACGAGAACGGGCAGGCCAGGGCCTGCCCCATCTTCATCCCATACGCAAAGGGCGTTGACCCTTTCGCTTACGCCATTTCCGCCGGGCGCAACGACGGCTGAGTAAGTGCTTCCATTCCATTTGGCAATATTGTTGGCCGCGACTCCACCTGCACTTGAAAAACCGCCGCCCATGTATAGTTCGGCGGCACTGGGGCCGGGGCCATCCGTGTCAAACACTGCCAACGAATATATTTCACCGCTCACACCCACGAACCCGGATGGAAGCGCTGACCACGTAGTGCCATCCCATCGAGCGATGTGGTTGCAGAATACACCGTTCACATAGACAAAGTTGCCAGCTATGTACAGCGCAGGAAGAATCGGGCCGGGACCGTCATCATCAAAAACGGCCATGGAGTGTACGATCCAGTTGCCGTTGTCTATGCCATAGTTGTTTACGGCGGTACCCAGGGCAGACCATGCTTGACCGTTCCACTTTGCAATTCCGGTAGCGGCGATTCCATCGACTGATGTAATCAATCCGGAGATATAGAGTTCAGAGGTGTGCGGTCCGGGGCCGTCGTCGTCAAACGAGCAGATCGACGAGACGGAGCCGACTACTCCATCCTGGCCAAAGCCCGTTGCCCAGCCGTGTGGGCACTCCGTCGCCCTCAGCACACTGCTAAGACAAAGGCAGACCAGCACATTTGTCAGAACGGCGAAACCCATCGGACTTGTTGGAAGGGCTCGGCGCGCGATCGTTAACAGGGGAGTCGTCGAAATCAGATTGCGAATGGGTGTCGATGACATGGCGGTGGCTCCTTTCGCCAGAGATTGAATCGGGAAGGAGGCAATCGGACTTAGAGTATAGTAGTCGATAAGGACGAGGGATTACAAGTTCAAAGTTCGATTGGAAATCGGTATTAATTGGGGGGGGGGGGGGGG
>JBBTET010000043.1:0-10881 GCA_038042195.1 Planctomycetota bacterium
TTTGTCGAGCTGCATATCGCTGGATCGCCGCGAACCGGCAATCACTCGGCGGCACCTGCGTAGGAAATCAATGCAGTCAACCGTCACCGCATGAGATAACTACAAAGCCGACGAATCGTGGAGTCTAAGTCGCCACAGCCACCGCACGCTGTACATCGGCCACGTGCGCATCGCGCACCCACGTATTCATCACATCCGTGTTCACCACCCCATCTCGAAAGGACACAACCCGCTGTGCATACTCCTCAATGTCGACTTCGTGCGTTACCAATGCGATGGTCACGTTGCTCTCCCGGTTCAAATCCTGCAACAGTGCCAAGCCACGCCCGCACAGGCCAAAGCATCGAAGGCCCGCCTTACTTCAACCGTCCCATTACCTGCCTTAACCCCTCATCATTCGGAAATCTCCGTAACCCCTCCTCCACGATTTCCTTCGCGCGCCCCCGCTCTCTCAACTCAGAAAGGACCAACCCCATTTCCCCATACGACGCGCTTGTCGCCGATCCCGACGCAATCGCCTTCTCCAAGTGCCGTCTCGACTCATCGAGCTGCCGCTGACTATGCCGAATCACGCCCATATAGTGATTCGCCTCCACCGACTCCGGCTGCAACTCCAGCACCCGACGAAAATCCTCCGCGGCCTGCACCAGTGACTGCCGCACCATCTGAATCCGTCCGCGCAAAAAGTACGCCTCGATCCGATTCGGCTCGCGCGCGATCGACTCTGCTAAAAATCGCTCAGCCCGCTCAAACTCTCGCATCGCAATGTGACACTTCGCCAGCCCCTCAATCACTTCCACTCGATCCCCGCCACGCTCTTTCCGCATCTGCTCAAACATCCCTAGTGCCCGTCGTGGATCGCCCTGCATCAATACAAACCGCGCAGCCCCATACCTCGGCAACGTCAAGTCCGCCCGCAATTCCTCCGCCACCGGCCACATCGTTACGACATATCCCGCCGCCGTCACACCGACCACTACCATCCGCCGCCCCAAACGCGACTGCATTGAATCCCACGCCCACACCAACCCCGCCGCCCCATACACCAGCACGAACGGCACCAATGGCAACCGATACCGGTCCGAAACATAAAAGAAAAGTAGCGACGCCAGACTCATCAACGCAAATAAGTTAAACGCCCACACCTCCGCGCCGCGCCGCCGAGAAAGAAACGCACCCAACATCGCCCACGGCAACAGCACGCCAAACCCCGGCAACGGCATCCGAAGCACCGACGAGTACTGCCGCACGAAGTAGTAATGTTCCGCATTAGGCACCTCCAAAGAGTTCAGGGCGAAAATCAACTTCTGCCACACGCGCCGACACAGATCAACCGGACTACGCCGAATCTCCTCCCATCCAAGCCCCATGTAATAAGACGACACCTCCGACATCTTTAGCGGCCGCAACAACGCCTTCTCCGCGATCCGCTTCGTATCCGCTGCCTCCCCCATGATCGAATCTGAAATCCCCGGCACCCCCGTATAGTACGCATCCCCCCCTACTCGATTGCCGGCGTAGAAACTAAATCCTCCGTTGCCATTCACCAGCACGAAATCATCCGCGACGATGTAATTGCGAATCGTCACCGGCGCAATCGTCATGACACATCCAAGGGTCAATGCCAGCCCATACACAAATCGTTTCCCAAGTGAGGGTTGCCCCTTCTGAATCAAGACGATCACAGCCAAACACGGCATGAACGGCAGCACGTTGGGCCGCACCAGGCTAAGGCACCCCCACGCGATCCCGCAGCCCAACCACCAAACCGTTCTCTGCCGCGTCGCCTTTATCGCTGAGATCGTTACCGCCAGCGCCGCCGCCACCAGAAACACTAGCACCGACTCCTTCGTCAGGGTCGATTCATAAAAAATCAACAACGGATACACCGCGCAAAGCGCCGCCGCGAAAACACCCTCCCGATTGCCAAAAAACTGCCGTCCAATCCAATAAACCAAGATCGGCGTAAGCGACCCCATCAGTATCTGGAAGACCTTCGCCGCGTTTGGAGCGTCCCCCGCGATGAAAAAGAATGCCCGCAATCCCTCCATGTACAATGGCGGAACGTAATACGCCGTCGCACCCGCCGGCCACGTTTGCCCCGTCCCCTGTAGCGCCCATGTATGGTTGTAAGCCGAGTCCGGAGTCACGACCGGCCGACGCAAAAAGTCCTCCGACTGAATCGCAAAAAAATGCCCCAGTCGAAGCCCAAACGCCACGATCACAATGGCCGTCAGCGCCCTGCCCGCCGACCATCCGTTATTCTGCTGAACATCCATCGCGCCGACGCCGGAACTCATCCCCGGATTCTACCTTCTCCGCGTCGAATGCCACCTGTATGCACGCGCATCAAATGTATCCCTTACAATCCCTGCCCATGATCGTCCTCGATTCCACGCGCCACGTCATCGAAAACGCACGCCAGGTCCGCCTCAATGACGACGCCATCGCTCGCTGGGCCGACCAAGTCACCTCCGACGACCTCCGTCCCTCTGAGCACGCCCTCCTCGCCCAGCTCCCCGGCTCCCAGGCCCAACTCGCCAACCTCGTCCTCCTCATCGACGCCCTCAACTTCTGCTTCTGGTCCGACGACCCCATTCAGTTCGACTGGCGCGGGAAAATCTACCGCCGATTCGAGGCCATGATGGTCTCCATCCTCCTCGCCGCCCGTTACGAGCCGCGATGGTTCGACCCGCACTTCTGGCTCGAAGTCCCCCGCGTTGAAATCGATGACGTTCTGCGCGGAAAACACTCTCTGCATCTCATGGACGAGCGAGAGTTTATCATCCGCGACACTGCCCGCGTCCTCATCGACCGCTTCGACGGCCAATTCATCCACGCCATCGAATCCGTCAACGAACGCGCCTGGCCCCTCGCCGTCCTCCTCATGACCAATTTCGACTCCTTCCGAGATGTCTCAAACTACCGGGGCCAACCTGTGTATTTCCTCAAACGCGCCCAGATATGCGCCCTCGATGTCTCCGTCGCCTTCGACACCCACGGCCATCCGCCACTCGTCGGCCTCGATGAACTCACCGCCTTTGCCGATTATCGTGTCCCCCAGGCCTTGCGTCATCTTGGTATCATGGTGCTCGATGATGACTTGGCTCGCACCATTGACGGCGCAATTGAGTTGCCGGTCTGTTCCGAAGCCGAGATAGAACTCCGCGCAGCGTCGATTCATGCGGTGGATCGAATGAGTCGCGCTGCAGTGAAATCAGGAAAAACCGCCCCGCCCTGGATCGTCGATTGGCACCTCTGGGGCCTCTCGCACTATCCCGACGTAAAGGCCGACCACCATCGAACGAGGACCGTATATTATTAGTCACCGCCAAGTGCGGTCGGAGACCAACGTGACAGAAATGGTTCATCGAAAATCGTTCCTCGCGTTCCTGCTTCCCCTCCTCGCTTTCGGATGCGCCAAGCCTACTGTCAGCATCCCAACAGGCTCCCGAATCGAAGGCTTCGACGAGGCCAGCAAACGCATCACCGCCAACCCCGTGGGATTCCTCCAGGAAAGCCTAGACGAGACACAAAAGCTCAACGCCTACACCCTCACCTTCCAGCGCCAAGAGCGCCTCGGCCTCCTCAAAGAACTCAAGCCCCAGGAAAACATGCGTGCCGAGTTCCGCGAATCACCCTTCAGCGTCCGATTCACCTGGCTCGATGACGAATGTGAATACAAGCAGGCCGTGTATGTGAAAGGTAAAAACTCCAACAACGTCCTCCTCCTCCCGCGCAAGGGCGTCATAGGTCAACCGCCAAAGGTGCAATCCTATCCCCCCAGTTTCGCCGTCCTCTTCGGCAAGTCGCGTAACCCCATCACCGACTTCGGGGCCAGACGAATGATGGAACGTATCATCGACCGAATTGAAAAAGCAAAAAAACTCGGTGACGTCGTCATCAAGCTCCGCGAACCAACTGAAATCGGCCCCAACAAAGAACCGTGTTTCTATCTCGAACTGCGCTATCCCGCGGGCGACGAGTTCCCATGCAAACTGCAAGACCTCTACATTAGCGCCAGAACCAAACTACCCGTCGCGACCTATCTCTGGCTCCCAGGCAAGGTCGAACGATCCAGCGAAACGCTCGACGGAATGTACGTCTACGGTGGCCTCAAGCCGGTGGACACCCTCGCCGACAGCTATTTCATCATCGACGCCGACAAGAAACAGGCCCTCGCGGAATCCGACGACACCCTAGCCGGCGATCCTGCGGACGCGGACGGAGCCACCGGCTCTCCACCCGCCGCTGACGACTACTTTCCGTAGCGATCCCGTGCCGACGACGATCAATCGCCGTAATGAAATTGTGGCACCGGCTAATAGCCGGTGCATGTGAGTCCCAACCATGCGGCTCTATCTCATCCGACATGCCATCGCCATCGAACGCGAATCCGTCGATCTCTTCAGCGACGCCGCGCGCGAACTAACCCCCGACGGCATCGACAAAATGCGCCACAACGCGCGCGTGCTCCGTAAGCTCGGAGTCTCCATCGACGAAGTCTGGACCAGCCCGCTCGTCCGCGCCCGACAGACCGCTGAAATCCTCGCCGAGAATCTCACACCAATTCCCCCCGTCCACGTCGTCAAAGCACTCGAACCAAACGGCCACTTTGAAACCATCCTCCAGGCACTCGAAGCCCGCGAGAGCAACCTCGACGCCGTCGCCCTCGTCGGTCACGAACCCTACCTCGGCGCATTCACCAGCTTCCTCATCGGCGGTCCACGCAATCTCTCCATCGCTTTCAAAAAAGGCGGTGCCGCCCTGGTAAAAATCGACGAGTTCCAACCGCCCCTCCGTGGCGAGCTGTGCTGGCTCATGACGCCCAAGCAAATGAACCACATCGACGGATGACGCAGCCGGTTCTATTCATCCGAATGCCAAGTCTTTACACGTCCTTAACACACAAACGACTCGACGCCCCCACCTGGATACTATGTTATAATACGCCAGTTGTTTAGCCGTGCGGCTTGCCAAGCGATTTGCGAGTGGATGCTCCCAATCGCGTAATGCGTCTGACGGATAATCTTTGAACGGTCGCGTTCTCGAACCGAGTCTACAATGGCCGCCCCCAACACCCAATCTCAAGGCGAACTCCTCGGCGACTACATCGCCAAGCACCGCCGTCGTTTCGCCGATAACCTCAGCCTTGCCATCGACGCGGGCGATGTCGAATCCATCCATGATCTGCGCGTCGCCTCGCGCCGCCTCACCGAACCACTCAAGCTCCTTTCCCGATGGACCTGCCGACGGAAAACGCGCCGCATCCTCAAGTCCATGCGAAAAACACGCGACGCCTTTCGCAGGGTCCGCGACCTCGACGTGGTTCTGGCCTCCATCCATGAGCCGCAAGCCGCCCCACCAATCGGTGCCGACGACAAAGCCCAACTCGATGAAATCCTCTCACAGGCCCGCGAGCGCGCCTTCATTAAGGCTCGCCGCGTCTGCCAACGCATCAATGCCGACGAGGCTGCCGACCGCATCGACGACCTCGTGTCCCAATTCACCGGCTCCTTGACGGATGAAGCCAACGCCGACATCGAAACCCGCGTTAGCAATCTCGTCGCCTCGTGGACCCAGCGGCTCCTCGAAAAAGACCCGCGCGATCCGCTCACCACGGACCTCCACGACACTCGCCTCTGCGCCAAGCGCCTGCGTTACTCCGTCGAACTCTACCGAGACATTGGCAGCCGACAAAACGACCCACGAAGCACCGCCCTCGCCTCCTTGCAGGAAATACTCGGCCACTGGAACGACCAACTCGTCGTCGCCTCGCGCATCACGGCCGTCGCCCGTCGCCCCGATATCCTCGCCACGCACGCCGGCTGGGCCGCCAAGTTGCTCGAAATCGCGACGACGCGCCTTCGTTCGGCCGACGAGGATCGCCCACGAATCATCACCGTTTGGCAACAGTGCCAGTCACTCTTGCACTCGGCAGATGCAGCAACCGATGCTCGTCATTTCGAGTCGACCCCGGAGTTCTCAATCCCAAGGAACCCACTCTCTTGAAACTCCCCGACCTCCACGACCGCGAGCACGACGAACCCACCCACGCCGATCCCTTCGGCTTTGGCCACGATCCGTCCCCGATCGAATCGCAGCCTCCGTCCGACCCCGACTTTCTCCAACGGCGTGGCGAAGCCCCGCGAAAGCCCCCGCCCACCAAATTCGGCGCAATTGACGTTGGTACTAACAGCATCCATCTCGTCATGGTCGAAGTCTCCTCCGAGGGCGACTTCCGAATACTCGGCCGTGATAAGGAACTCGTCCAACTCGGCAAGGGCGGCTTCGTGCGCCACCTCCTGACCCCAACCGCCATCGAAGCAGGCGTCGCCTCGCTCACTCGATTCACCAAAATGGCCCGCCTCAAGGGCGTCAGCCGGCTTCGCGCCGTGGCCACCAGTGCCGTCCGCGAAGCCAAAAACGGCGGAGACTTCGTCGAGCGCGTCCGCCACGAACTCGGCCTCGAACTGCACGTCCTCAGCAGCGAGGAAGAAGCTCGCCTCATCTACCTCGCCGTCAAACACGCCGTCAACCTCGGCGACCGCGACAACCTCATCGTCGACATCGGCGGCGGCAGCGTCGAAATCATTCTGGGCAACTCCGAACGCCCCGAAATGCTCTTCAGCGCCAAGCTTGGCGCACTGCGTCTCTCTGAAATCTACATCCCTTCCGACCCGCCCAGCATGGATGAAATCAAATCCATGCGCAGACATATCCTCCGTCACATCGAGCCGCTTGCAAAAAGCATGGGCCACCGCGACTTCGCCAGATGCATCTGCACCTCCGGCACCTTCCAAAACATCGCCACCGTCTGCGCCTACCGCCGCGGTCTCACTGATGTCAACGGCTCATCGCAACTCTCTGTCGGCCGCGACGACCTCAAATCCCTCGGCTCACTCATGAGCCGAATGTCCCGCGAACAGCGCCTCAAAGTCCCCGGCGTCGAAGCCAAGCGCGTGGACAACATCGTCCCCGCCATCACCACCCTTCTCGCCATTGCCCGCGAATTCGACGTCGACCAATTTGAATACTGCGACATGGCCCTACGCGAGGGAATCATCATCGACCACATCGCCGGCCAACGCGCCCACTTCCGCGCCCGCGCCATGTGGCCCGACGCCCGCATGCGCAGCGTCGTCCAACTCGCCGAACGCTGCGGCTACAACCACCTCCACGCCAACCAGGTCCAGCGCCTCGCCCTCTCCCTCTACGACCAACTGGAACCGCTGCACGAACTCGACCGCCACTATCGCGCCCTGCTCGCCTACGCCTGCCTCCTCCACGACATCGGCTACCTCATCAGCCACAGCGGTCACCACAAACATTCCTACTACCTCATCCGCAACGGCGGCCTCCAGGACTTCACCGACATGGAAGTCGAGATGATCGCCAACCTCGCCAGATACCACCGCAAGAGCCGCCCGCGAAAATCCGACTTCAGCTACAGCCACCTGGACAAAGAGCATCGCCGCGCCTTCCGCTTCCTGCTTCCGCTGCTCCGATTGGCCAACGCTCTCGACCGCACGCATTACTCCGTCGTCGATGCCGTCCAATGCCGGCTCACCGAGGAAAAAGTCGAGCTGCTGGTCAAAACAGCCAAAGACTCCGAACTGGAAATCTGGACCGCCCAACGCGAATGCCCCCTCTTCGAGAAGGAATACCGCGTCCACATTGAAGTCTCACTCGCCCCGCACGAGGCGTTAGAATCCCCCGCGTGAACCCATGATCAACTCCCTCCTAAAACCACACGACTTCCCCGGCCGCCTCATCATCGTTGAAGGCATCGACGGCTCCGGCAAAAGCACGCAAATCCGCCTCGTCCAGCGATGGTTGGAAAGCCTAAACTACAACGTCTTCTTCACCGAGTGGAACTCCGCAGACCTCGTAAAAAAGACAACGAAAAAAGGCAAGAAGAACCGCAGCCTCACCCCCACCACCTTCAGCCTCTTGCACGCCACCGATTTCGCAGACCGCCTCGTTTCCAAAATCCTCCCCCCGCTAAAGGCCGGCATGATCGTCCTCGCTGACCGCTACGTCTTCACCGCCTTCGCCCGCGACGTGGTCCGTGGCTGCGACCGCGAATGGGTCCGAAGGGTGTACAGCTTCGCCCCCCGGCCCGACATCGCCTTCTATTTCCGAGTTCCCATCGAGACCAGTGTCCAGCGAATCATGATGGCCCGACAAGTCCTCAAGGATTTCGAGGCCGGAATGGACCTGAATCTCCATCCCGACCCCGTCGAGAGCTTCAAGATTTTTCAGGGACGCATCCTCGATGAATACGACCGCATGTCCGACGATGCCGGTTTCATCGTGATGGACGCCGTCGCCTCCATCGCAGAACAACAGCGCAAGGTCCGACAAGCCGTCGCCGACCGACTCACCGCCTACAACCGCAACCCGAGGATCGCATGAGCCAGCTTCAGTTCTTCGGAAAAGGTCTCCCCTACGTCAAGCCGCAGGAATACCCCGGCGTCCTCATCTCCATTGAGGGTACAGACGGCGTCGGCCGCACCACGCAAACCATCCTCCTTCGCGAGTGGCTCGAAGTGCAAGGCTACGGCGTCGTCGAAACCGGCTGGACCCGCAGCCCGCTCATCGGCCGTGCCATCGCCGAGGCCAAGCTGGGCCGCACCCTCAATCGATTTACCTATTCCCTGCTCTACGCCGCCGACTTCGCGGATCGCTTGGAAAAGGAAATCCTCCCCGCCCTCCGCAGCGGGTTCGTCGTCCTTTCTGACCGTTATGTTTTTACCGCCTTCGCCCGCGACGTCGTGCGCGGCTGCGACCGCGAATGGGTCCGCGACCTCTTCGGCTTCGCCCCCATCCCCCACCTCGTTCTCTATCTGAAAATCGACGTCCCCACCCTCATCCGCCGCGCCATTTCCCGTGGCATGGTCGACTTCTTCGAGGCCGGCATGGACATGAGCCTCGGCGACGACCCCTACGACAGCTTCAAGCAATACCAGACCCTGCTCACCCGCGAATACAACGCCCTCGCCAAGGAGTTCAGCTTCCACCTCGTCAACGCCAGAATGAAGCCCGAGCGCATCCACGAACGCCTCCGCTCCATCGTCTCCGACTTCTTCGCCCAGCGCAAGTTCCACAACTGGCAGGTCCCCGCAGACCTCGACCATTCCAACAATGCCGCTTCAAGAAAACAAAAGCCCTTCCCCTCGTCGGAAAACTTGCCCGTCGTAACCCCATAATTTTGATTCGCAACTCGACGGAGTTTCACAATCGTAAGGCCACTCCATGCCTGACAAACCACCACCACTCATCCCTATCCTCGACCGACCCTTTAACGCTGAAACGCCGCTACCCCTCCTCGCGGCCCCCATCACCCCAACCGAATCCGTCTTCGTCCGCAGCCATTTCGATGTCCCCGCAATCAACCCCGACACCTACTCCCTTACCCTCGACGGACTCGTCGGCAACCCGCTCCGCCTGACCCTCGCCGACCTACAAAAAATCCCCACCGTCTCAATCCTCCTAACCACCGAATGCGCCGGCAATGGCCGCACCTCGCTCAATCCCCGTCCCGCCGGAGTCGCCTGGGGATTTGGCGCGGTCAGCACGATTCGCTACACCGGTGTCCCCCTGAAAAAAATCCTCGACCTCGCCTCCCCCGGCCGCGCCCTCGAAGTCATCTTCACCGCCGCAGACAGCGGCAACGTCGACGGCCAACCCGTCACCTTCGCCCGAAGCCTCCCCCTCGCCATCGCCCGCCTCCCCGACACCCTTCTCGCCTGGTCGATGAACGACGCGCCCCTCACCCCGGCCCACGGCGCGCCACTCCGCCTCATCGTCCCAGGCTGGTACGGAATGGCCTCCGTCAAATGGCTCACCCGAATCACCCTCACCACCGAACTCTTCACCGGCCACTTCCAACACAACGACTACGTCTATCTCCGCCAACAAGGCCTCCCCGACGGCACCCCCGTCACCCTCATGCGAGTCCGCTCCGTCATCGCCTCCCCCTCCGACGGCGCAACGCTGCCAAAGGCCCCCATAGAAATCACCGGCGCCGCCTGGTCCGGCGATGGCGAAATACGCAAAGTCGAACTCTCAACCGACGACGGACGTACATGGCAACAGGCGACGTTACAGCCCCCAACTTCAGATCGCGCAGCGACTGGTTGGAAACATAGTTGGACCCCAATCGCAAGCGGCCCGCACACCCTGATCGCCCGCGCCACCGACGCCGCTGGTAACACCCAGCCCCTCGACCCCGTTTGGAATCTCCGCGGCTACGGCAACAACTCCGTCCAAAAAATTAACGTCACCATCGTCTAAGTAAAGACGCAGAATCTTTGCTGTGGCACCGGCGTCTCGCCGGTGCGAGAACAGGCGAGACGCCTGTCCCACAGTGTATGATTCATTCTGCGGTGCTACTTAGGATTCCTTGTGGCGCCGACTATTAGTCGGTGCAATTCGCCGTCGCACTCAACGTCAGTTCCGCCCGTTGCCCCCGCTTCAGCAGTTGATACCCCATCGCCGCGATCATTGCCGCGTTGTCCGTGCAATACTCCGCCGGCGTCACATGCAATGCGATGCCCTCTCGATCGCACCGCTCCCCCAACCGCGCACGCAACATCGAATTCGCCCCCACGCCTCCGCCCACCACCACAGTCCTCACCCCCACGCGCTCCACCGCCCGCATCGTCTTCTCCACCAACACATCCACCACCGCCGCCGAAAAAGACGCACAGATGTTCGCAATGTCGCCGGTCCCCAACTTCTCAAACCCTCCGCTCGTCTTCCCCGCCCCATGCACGTGATACAACACCGCCGTCTTTAACCCGCTGAAAGAAAAATCAAGCGACCCTGCATCAAACATCGTCCGTGGAAAACGAACAGCCTTCGCATCCCCCGTCG
>JBBTET010000044.1:0-47444 GCA_038042195.1 Planctomycetota bacterium
CCAACCTGTGCGAGACGATCGGAGCCCGCCCTGTGACCACAACCATTCTCTTCTGCGTGCTGTGTGTCTTCGTAGGCCCGCCCAATGAAAAAAACTCGAAGGCCTCCCCCCAAAAAATCACCCTACAAAACAACACCCTTCCCGGCCATCTAACAACCCACGAAATCGTCCGCACCATTCGCCGCACCATCCAACGACCCAAGCACACCGAGACGCTGATCTGGCGTCAATCCGCCCGTATCGTCCATTGCAACGTCGCACACCCCGACTCGTCGCGCATCACCTGTTACCAAATGGTGGTGGACCTTCCGGCTACAGTCGGAAAGTTCCTGCGCGACAAAAAGGAAATCACGCCCACTCCACCAACAGCACGATTCAATCTCCCGCGCGGTTCCACCAAACTCTCCAGCGAGAAGAAAACCGGCCGCGAGTCCGTCACGCGCACGCCGTCGGCCGACTCGCCGCAGAACGTCCTCCTATTGGCGCTCTTGGATGTCACCTACTGGCCAGCAAAAAAAATCGACGCCGGCCACAAGTGGGAACACCCCATTGACAACGAGTCCTTCGAGGGGATGCAGACATGTCAGTTCGTCGATCTCGGCGACATGGATGGCCAAACCGCCGCGCGGGTCGCCGTGAAGATCACCGGAAAGTTCAAGAATGCCATGGCCCGTGAGCATCGGTTCGTCCAAGCCGAGGGCCTGCTCTATTGGTCGAGGCTTGAGCAACACCTCCTCCGATTCGAGGGGACCGCCACCTGGCAACGTGCCCGCAGCGGCGGCATCGAAGACTATGAGCAAACCGTCGAAGCCAACTTGAAGAGCACGTCGCAACTTCCCGAAACCGCCCAAACCAACGTCAAAGAACAAGTCGCCGCATTCATCGATGCGCTCAACGCGAACGCCCAAGGCGCTACAAAGGACGCACTCGCCGCCTGTCGTGGGTTCAAAAAGTCATGGCCCGACTCCCTCTGGACGCCGGCCGTCGACGAACTCGAACGCCAGATTGCCCAAGCCACCTCCGGTGCGGACCGTATGGCGCGGGCGCAGCTCATGGACGTCATCGGTCGCGCGATCGTGTCCTACGAAGCCGCGCGAACCAACCACGACGCCGACCTGCTCGACGTCACCGCGCGCAGCATGACCGAGATCGCCCGCGACTACGGCCCCATCCTCGCAAAGCTCACCCGTGAAAAAAAGGAAGACCTTCGAGCATCGGCCGTCTTCGCATTGGCCTTCGGGCAAAAGCCGATCGACGCCAAGGCCGTGCAGAAATGCGTGGATGACTCATCGCTGAAGGTCCGTTCGATGGCCCTCATCGGCCTCGCCGCCGCAGGCAACACGCTGACCGACGCCGAAATGCTCCTTCGCCTGCTCGACGACCCCGAGGCAGCGATTCGACGCAGAGCGCTTCAGGCCGTCGCGACCTGTGTGCCCCGTGAAAACTTCGCCGTGGCCAAACTCGTCGCCAAGATTGATCGGCTCATGGTGCATGACAAAAACGATGGTGTGCGTTCAGATGCCGTCGAAGCCCTCGCCGCCATCGGCGCACCCACCGACATCCCCAAACTGGAACAGGCGTTGAAACACGAACTCGACACGGCCATTCGCGGGCAGATCGACCGAGCGATTGAAATATTGAAGGCGCGGACGTAATCACGCTGTCTGTCCCATTACCGCCACAAATCCCCCATCGCGATCAGAATCTGGCAAAACAAGTTGTTGCCGTTCAGCGTGCCACATCGGATGCTCTTTTACAAACCACTCCACCTGCTGCTCGTTCTCCTCAGCCTCCAACGAACACGTCGAATAGACCATCCGCGTCGCCGAACCCGACAATGCCGCAGCCTGCGTGAGGATCTGTCGCTGCAACGCCACCAGGCTGAGTATCGACTTATGCGACGCCCGGTATCGCGCTTCGGGCCGCCGTGCGAGGACGCCGGTGTTTGAACATGGCGCATCCACGAGGATTACCTCCGGCGCTCGCGGCAGACCTCTGACCGTCGCCTCCACCTCCGCCGCCGGCACGATTCGCACACTCGTCAGTCCCAACCGCTCGGCATTCTCCCGCGCGCGTTGCAACCGGGACTCATCCACGTCCGCCGCAATGAGCACGCCCGAGTCGCCCATCAATTCCGCCGCTTGGGTTGCCTTTGTGCCGACGCCGGCGCACAGGTCCAGCACGAATTCCCCAGCTTGCGGTGCCGCCCAAGTCACCGCGATCTGCGCCGTCGAGTCCTGCGGCTGGCACATCCCTTTCACGAACTCACTTAGTTCCGTCACCGCCGGATGACCGGCCACCATGATGGCGTCCGTGCCCGCGACCATCGACGCCGGATGCCCCGCTTCAACGAGGCTCTTCAGCAACTCGCCCGGCGATATCCTTCGCACATTGGCCCTCAAGACAAGTTCGGGCCGTCTCGCCCCGGCGTCGCAAATCTGTCGGCACAGTGTCGGCTTGAAGCGCCGATGCCACCGCTCCACGAGATACGACGGATGCCCTGTCACCGCGATCAAATGCTCCAACGGCCGCCGCGCCGGATCGGGAAACACCTCCTCAGAAAACAATCGTCCGCGCGCCCCATCAATGGGTAAGTATCGCCGCACGTCGACATCCACCGCTCGGAAAACCATCTCTCCGCGCGTCTCGGCGATTCGCCGAAGCAGCGCGTTCGCCGTCGCCGCCGCCCCCTTGCCATGCCGACCAGCCAGCTTGACGGTTTCATCCACTGCCGCGTGAGCCGGAATCCGCTCCAGCCAGCAAAGCTGATACACACCCAGCGAGAGGATCACGCGCAGACTCGGTCGCAGCCCCTCCCAGCGGCCGCGATAGAAATGCGATGCCAGATGTTCGCAGGTGATCCGATGTCGCATGACGCCGAGCGTCAGTTCGGCCGCGAGCGATGCATCCATCGCGCCAAGCGACGCATCCTGTTGCAACCGATCCAACAGATCATTCGCTCGCCCCTCGCCGCCGTAGCACTCCGTCAAGATGTACGCGGCGCGCAGCCGAGGGGACGTGGATTTTTCGGTGGTGGTTCCCATTCAAGCAGGCTCAATCGGTAGAAAGCGGTCGCTGGGTTTGACGTGCCGACCATTGACATAATCGCGCCACTCCATCAACGACCCACCCGACGGCTTGATTTCCAGAATCTCCAACTCCCCGTCAGACGTTCGCACATTTAGTAGTTCTGTGAGTGTGCCCGGAGTCAGCCCCGCCGAATCAGGTCGCCCTTGATACGCCCGCGCCCTCGCCAGAATCACCACCTCGTCGCGTCGCCCGTCCACCGACACAAACCGACACGCCGCCCCCGGCCACGACCACATCCCGCAGATGCGATGTGCGAGTGCAAGTGTGGAATGGTCAAACGAGATATGCCCGTCCGTTTTTTTCAGCTTCGGTGCCAGCGTCGCCCGCGACTCATCCTGGCTCTCCCCCGGTGCAGTCGGTTCGGTCGTCAACAATCGCAACGTCTCCCGCACCGCATCACACCCAATCCGCGACAGTCGATCATGCAACTCGTCCGCCGTCTCCGTGTCGCCGATGGCCGTGCGCCGCATCATCAGCACCGGACCGGCGTCCATCTTCTCGACAATGCGAAACACCGTCACACCCGTCTCGTGGTCCCCGTTCATCACGGACCGTTGAATCGGCGCAGCACCGCGCCACGCCGGCAGCAACGACCCATGCAAATTGACTATCCCGACGGGAAACGCATTCAGCAACTCTTGCCCGATCTTCTGACCAAACGCGGCGACATACGCCAGATCAGCACGAGCCGCCTTGATCTTGGCGACGACCTCCGCCACGTTTACATCCGTCGGCGTGAGTACCTCCAACCCTTCCCCCAACGCCGCCGCCTTCACCGGCGTCGGCGTCACGTCCTTGCCTCGCCCGCGCACCTTGTCCGGCTGCGACACGACGATAACGATCTCGTGACCGTCCATGCGAATGGAATCAAATGTCGGCAGGGCAAACTCGCCCGACCCGAAGAAGGCAATTCGCATTCGTGGGGCGGGTTAGACCCTCGCTCCTTTTTGGTTCTTAAAATCGGCCTCAAGCTGTTTCAGTTTCCTCCGATTGGCGATCTTGTCGGCCTCGCTGAAGCGGTCGAGGATCAGCTTGCCGTCGAGATGATCACATTCATGCTGCCAACAACGCGCGGCGAGATCGTGGCCCGCCAGCGAATAAGCCTTGCCCATTACATCCTGCGCCGACAGCTTGCAATTCGCATAGCGCAGGAACTCGCCTCGCACTTCCGGGATCGACAGGCATCCCTCTTCGCTCAGATCGGGGTCGGCCAGGTCGGTCAGTCGCGGATTCACCACGACCAGACCATCCTTCGGGTCGCCCGTCGTGTTGCAAACAAACAGCCGAATGAGCACGCCCACCTGCGGCGCGGCCAACCCGATGCCCTCATCCGCCCGCATCAACTCAAACATCCGCTCGACAAGCCGTGGAAGAAAGCCATCAAAGGACTCGACCGGCTTGCAGACCTTTCGCAGGCGAGGGTCCGGATAGTGGATGATCCGAAGGCTCGCCAAGTCGATGTCCATGTCCGCGTCGCTCCAAGTGTACAGGTCGGGTATAATCATTGTAGTGGCATTGCGGACGGTTGCGAACCGACTGACACAGCCCCTGGGCATATTGAAATAAGTCTTGCGTCGGGACGTTGTCCATTCGTTGATGGGCATCCCGATCGCGCGGCCGACTTGGGCAAGTATCCGGCATCACGCCGACTGAGGTAGTCGTTTTCCACTGATGAGCGCGCTCGATTCCACAGGTTCAAACACGCCGCAACCACCGGCCACTCCCGTCTATGTCGCCACGGATGCCGCCAAAGCCAAGGCCCGCACCTTCTTCGAGCATGCTCGCAAGGCCGCCGAACTAAAGAACTACGACTACGCCATCAAGCTCTATGTCGACGGCCTCGCTCTCTGGCCCGATGCAGTTGATGATGGTCTCAAGTCCCTGCGTGTCGCCGGCGTCGCCCGACGACAGGACGGCGGCAAATCCGCCGGCTTCCTCGCGGGCCGGCAACACCCCACCAACACCAAGGACTTGCTCAAGAACCTGAACAACGCCTTGTACATGTTCGGCATGGAACCGACCGCCATTCCCCACATGGAGCAGATTCTTTACAACGCATCAAAAGCCAGGCTGATCCGCACCGTCGCTTGGATCGCCGCGATCCTGCCGGAGAACTTCGCCAACACGAAAAAACTCCCCGAGGCCCACTACGTCGCGTCCTGCGAAGCGATGGACGTTGCCGCCGATTTTGCAATGGCCCTCGCCGAGGATGAGATCGCCATGAACATCCTTAAGGCCATCATCGTCACAGCCGACGTCTGGAACGGCCATCTCCCCGAATCCACCAGCGCCCCGCGCGCCCGCTCCGCCGCCTCTGGCAAGCTCACGATTATCAAAGGCAAGTTCGACAAGGCCGACGGATTCCAAGCCTCACTCAAAGACGCCGAATCGCAGCGTGAGTTGATCGACCAACAGAAGCCGCTTATTACTCCCGAGCGCGCTGCGGCCCTCCTCGCGAAGGTTCGCAAGGAGTGGGCCGACAATCGCGACTCCACCGCGAAACTCTTCAACCTCGTGGAAATGCTCATCAAGATGGATCGCGAGGAAGGCGAAAACGAAGCCATCGCCCTGCTCGAAGCTGAATATGCTGCTCAGGACATCTACGAATTACATGCCAAGGCCGACGAAATCCGCATGAAGCTGATGAGCCGGCGGCGGCGCGAGCTGGAGGCTCAGGTCAAGGCCCAGCCGGCTGACTCGCAGCTTCGCCAGGCCTTGGTCGACTTTCGTACCGAGCAGACCAACAAAGAAATCGACATTTTCCTCGACCGCCAGAAAGCCTACCCTTCTGACATGCGCACGAAGTTTCTCCTGGCCGTGCGATACTTGAATGCCAAGCGGTACGACGATGCCATCCCCTTATTCCAAATCTCGCAGTCCGACCTTCGATCCCGCCTCGAAGCCCGGCTCTACATGGGTCGCTGTTTTCACGAAAAACAGTTCTATCCGCAGGCCATCCAGACCCTGCAAACCACGCTCAACGAGACCGACGTCGGCGGCGGTCCGGTCATCCTCGAACTTAACTATTGGCTCGGCAGAGCCTTACAGGCAGCTCAAAAATATGACGACGCCATTCGTGTCTATGGCCATTTGATCCAACTCGATTACAATTACCGCGATGCGCGGCCACGGCTCGAATCGCTGGTCGCCACAGACAAAACTTGACCTTTCGCACCCAAGGAGTACCTAGTGGCACGATCTCTATCGTCGGCGAAGCGGCTTCGCCAGAATAAAACGCGAGCCGCCCGAAACCAGGCCCGCAAGACCATCATCAAGGCCAGCATCCGTACGACGCGCGACGCACTCGCTGGCAAGGACGTGGCCAAGGCCCAGTCGGCCCTCGTCGAGACCATCGCCGTCCTCGACCGGGCTGCCAACAAACGCACGATTCATCCAAACACCGCCGCTCGCCGGAAAAGCCGACTGGCCAAGCGCCTCAACGTTCTCAAGACGCCGAAGAAATAACTCGGTGCCGTGTGAGCACGGGCAACCGTGATCGTAGACGTGTGGCACTGACTATTGGTCAGTGCAATTGAAACCCTCTCGCGGCGTCAACCCTGACGCCGCTTTTCATGCGCACCCATCGTGACGACATCCGACGACCCGCACCCCTACGTTTCTAGAGCCGGCGACAAACTCGCCCACGCACTTAATGAGTTTCGCATCGACACCACCGGCATGGTCTGCGCCGACCTCGGGTGCAGCACCGGCGGCTTCACGGAATGCCTGCTCCGCACGGGTGCGAAAAAAGTCTTCGCCGTGGATCGCGGCTACGGCGTTCTTCACTACAAAATTCGCAACGACCCGCGCGTCGTGGTGTTGGAGCGCACCGACGCACGCTCCGTTCATCTGCCCGAGCAAGTCAACCTCATCACCATCGACTGTGGTTGGACCCGACAATCGCTCGTGCTGCCCAGCGCCAATCGCCTGCTCGCGGAGCATGGCCGGATCATCTCGCTCATCAAGCCGCAATACGAAGCCGAACCAGCGATGCTCAAGGGCGGCATCCTGCCCGACGACCTGGTGGATTGTGTTCTGGCGACAGTCCGAAGTGTCCTCCCATCTCTAGGCCTTCAACTCCTCACCGAAACCACCAGCCCCATTCGCGGTCAGGGTGGAAACATGGAAGTTCTCTGGCTTCTGATCCCCGCTTAACCGACTGATCGCATCGTCGAACGAAAAAAGGCCGGATTCGTCATCACAACGAACCCGGCCCCAAACAAATCTCGGCCGATCGAATAGGCCGCTGGTCGCTACTTCGAGCAGCAGCTCGACTTGGCGGCCTTCGGGGTCGCCTTGTCGCTCGCACAGCAGCTCGACTTGGCCGACGCCTTGCTACCTTCGCAGCAGCAGGAGCAGTCGTCCTTGCAGCAATCACCGCAGCCGTCGCCGCTGCACTTCGTGTCGCAAGTGCAATCGCACTCACACGAATCGCCGCAGCAGGTGCTGCAATCCGGGCAGCAGCATTCCGAATCGGCGATCATGTAACCGACCGGAAAGGGCATCAACGCAATCGCCGAACCGGTCAGACCGGCAACGACGAGACAAGCAAACAAAACACGCTTCATGGTTTTCTCCATGTACAAATGGTTTCGCAATCAGCGCGACAATCCGTCGCAGCGCACATGCACTGTGATTCGCATCACCGAGCTTCACGAGTGAAAGAGAGTGGTATCAGCCCGTCGAAGAAATCCGCCGGGCGGCCTTCTCAATTCAACCAACAGCATTGGAGAGATTGGAGTGACAATTTGTGCCCCGGGTCGGGTGGATGCAGACATGCTGCCGCCGCGACCATGACTTGCGAATCGAACGCAGCATGAACAATTGCCGGAGCCGACAACTCCTCTGCAAGCGGTCGCTCCTGCGTCGGGCGATCCACCGCAAGGGCCAGGCAACGATCACACGGCATTCTGATCGGGCAGCACTGACACGACTCGATACCCACCTGCTGCTCATCCGCCGTGACGACAGCGGCGACTCCGTCCTCTTCGGAACATGTAACAGTTTCCATCGCCCCGCAACAACGACCCTCGGCAGGAACCTCAGACGCGCAACAAGAAGCAAGGACGTCAGTGTCTTCGCAAGTGCCGCAGACCTCGGAATCAGCCTCTTTCGACGAACAACAACCCGAAGCCGAACATACCCCCGACCCGGTCGCCGCCATAGGGCACGCCCGGCAAGGCATCGTCAGAGCCTGATAGCTCAGCAACTGTGCGATCAGCAGGATGCGAATCACCATGACAGTAGTATACAGTTCCGTCTGTCCAAAACCCACTACGGTTTTGAAATGCTCGCTTAGGTGTAACCTGCTGAATCGCAACGACTTATCCTCGAATCGCCACTGATCCCTTTGCCAGATTCGGAGTTTGCGACGCAACCGTCATGCTCCCCGCATGAGCCAACTCGAATCGTTCGGCATGAATATCCACCTGCTCATCGGCCTACTGGCCTGTGGCGGAATCGGGCTGGTCATTGCCATCATTCTTTACACGTCGATCAGAGCTTTTCTATTCCATTCCCGTCAGAAGAATGCAATGAGCATCTTCCAGAAGGCCAAGACGAAGTCCGATGGCATGGCCCTACCCCCCGTCGGATCGGGCATCTGCGCGCAATGCAACACGGCCTCGTCCAAAATCTACTTTCTCCCGGATGGATCAAGACTCTGCAGCACGTGTTACGAATCGACGCGGCGATAATTCGAGATCGCGCTATGACATGAATGCCGGTGAAAAGTCCGTCGGTATTTGTTTCGTCAGTACGTCGCAACTACCCGCCGTCACCGCGATGACATCCTCAATTCGAATGCCGAATTGCCCCGGCACATACACACCCGGCTCCACCGTCAACACCATGCCCGGTTGCAGCCGAGTCTTGTTGCCCTGCACAAAGTACGGTGCTTCGTGAACGTCCATCCCAATCCCGTGCCCCAGTCGATGAACGAAGAAATCGCCCAGCCCGGCCTGCTCGATCACATGCCGCGCCGCGGAGTCTATCGATTCGCACGTCACCCCCGGCCGAATCGCTGATATCGCGGCTCGCTGGGCATCGCGCACAACGCCATAGGCCCGCCGTACCTCGTCGGACACCTCGCCCACCGCGAAGGTCCGCGTCATGTCGCCAAGATAGCATCCGCGCGCCGCCACAAAGTCGACAATGACCGCGTCGCCCTCGCGAAAGACGCGCGTCCCCGTCCGCTGATGCGGAATCGACGCACTTTCACCGCCCTGAATCAAATCCCCAAACGGTGTGACGCCCAGCTTTTCCAACTGACCGATCACATCGCGCCGAAGGTCCAACTCCGAGATGCCGGCACGGAGACGTTTTTCAATCAGTGAATAAATCTTACCCGTGTCCTCACAGGCCAGCCGAATCGCGGACAATTCCCCGGCTGACTTCACCATGCGAATCGACTCGATCAAGTCGGTGTCCGCCACGAGTGTCGCCGACGGCATCGCGGCCGCCAGTCGTTGCTGAGCGCCAAGCCACGTATGCGAATCCAAAATAATCGTGCCCGTATCCACCCCCAGTCGTTCCGCAGCCCTCGCCGTTGCCTGATACGGATCCTCAAACTCCTCCCACGCCACCAACTCGCTCCCAGCAGGCAGCCCCGATGCAATGCTCGCCTCGAACGCCGGCACCACAAACGCCACTTGCCCGTCCCGGCTGATCAAGCCACACACCAACCGATCCGACGGTTCCAGCGGAACCCCGCAGAACGCGAGGATGTTCGACTTGCGAAAGACCAGCAGGGCACTCGCCCCGCGTTTCGACAACTCGGCGGCAGCGCGCTCGACATGCTGGCGAACCAACTCCGATGAGATCGGCGGGCGAATGGTATCAAGGGTCATGTAAGGCAATCCTTCGGCGATGACGGTCGGGGAGGGACTCACGCTTTCAACCGGCATCGCCTAGTTTAACGTTATCATACTAACATTCCAGTGAAAAATTAACTGGCCACGCCAATCGTCGCTTTTCGGACGATCCGGTATTGTGCGAACGCACTAATCCATGACTATCGACGACACTTCGCCCGAAAACCTCCACGATCCGCAGAGAACTTCGCCCTGCTAATCGCCTACAATGATTGCTCATAGGGAGAGGGGAAAATGCCAATCATCCGTCACACCATGTCGGCACTGTTACTCGTTGCGTTGAGCACCGGCTCCATCGCGCAGGCCTCCGTCATTGCCATCGGAGCGATCAAAGACAACACACTCTACGAAGACGCCGCCGGCACGCTCAGCAACGGCGCGGGCCAACGCTTTTTCGTCGGTCGTCCGGGTTCCGGCGGCAACCGGCGAGGTCTCATCGCATTCGACATCGTCGGCTCCGTCCCAGCCGGTGCGACCATCAACAGCGTTTCGCTCCGGCTGAACATGTCCAACACCTCCGCCGGCGACAAGACCATTGAGCTTCGCGCATCGCTCCAAGACTGGGGCCAGGGCACATCCATCGCATCCGGCGGCGAAGGCGGCGGCGGCCCATCCACGCTCGGCGACGCGACGTGGCTTCACACCTTTTACAACACCAGCTTCTGGACCACCCCGGGCGGCGACATCTCCCCGACCGTCAGCGCCAGCCTCACCGTCGGCGGCGTTGGTTTATACACCTGGGCCTCCACCCCCCAACTCGTGGCAAACGTGCAATCTTGGCTCGATACCCCGTCCTCCAACTTCGGCTGGTTCATGCTCGGTGACGAAATCAACAACGGCAGCGCCAAGCGATTCGACTCCCGCGAGAACGTCACACCCGCCAATCGTCCCTTGCTCACCATCGACTACACGGCGATCCCCGAACCGGCCATAGCCAGTCTGGTGCTGCTCGGCTCGATTCTCATTCGTCGAAAACGATGAGACTCCACCGGTAAAGTGATATCGTTACGAAGTTACGCTCGAGATGCACGAAAAAAAGCGAGAGCCAATTTACCGCTGCGCCATCGCCGAATAGGTTAAATCCGTCGGCCCGTCATACACCGCCCGAGGTCGGAAGATGCGATTCTCCGGCAAGTATTCCAGCACGCGCGACACCCACCCCGCCGTCCGCGCCACCGCGAAGATCACCGGGAACAGCGGCGGCGGAAAACCAATCGCCTGATACACAAGCCCCGAATAGAAATCGACGTTCGGATAAATCGCCTTGCCGGCCGCCTTCATGGTTTCAACGACTGCCGTCTCCACGGCCGACGCGGTCTCGAAAATCTTGCCCATGCCTTTCTGATGGCACAGTTTCTCGGCATATTTCTTCAACACCGTCGCCCGAGGGTCATACGTCTTGTACACACGATGGCCGAAGCCGATGATCTTTTCGCCCTTGGCCATTCGCTCGGCCACCCACGCCTTCGCATTCTCCGGGCCGCCGATGCTCTGAAGGTCATCCAACGCCGCCTCATTCGCGCCACCGTGCAGTGGCCCGCGAAGCGCTCCAATCGCCGCCGCGATCGTCGAGTACATATCCGCCATGCAGCTATGCACCACCATCGCCGTAAACGTGGACGCGTTCATTCCGTGATCGGCCTGCAAGATCATGCACACGTCGATGACGCGCTCCGTTACTTCGTCCGGCCGCTCCCCGTTCATCATGTACAAGTAGTTGCCCGTGAACGACAGCTTCGGATCAGGCTTGATGAGCGGCTTGCCCAGTCGTGCCCGCGCCACGGCCGACGCGATTGTCCTCACCTGCGCCAGCACCTTGATGCCAATATCAATCTCCCCCGCCAGCGCCGCCGCCGGATTCGATACATGATGCGTCACTGCCGACGCACCCTTTTCATAGCACCCCAACGCCGCCACTGCCGTCTGAAGCATGTTCATCGGATGCGCGTCGCGCGGCATCGATTCGATCAAACGCATGATCGGCTCGGGCAACTCCGACGCCTTGCGAAGCAGTTCGACAAACCCCTCCAACTCCGCCTTCTTCGGAAGCCGTCCATTGATGAGCAGGTACGCGACCTCCTCAAACCAACTGTTCCCGCAAAGCTCCTCAATCGGATACCCGCGATAGATCAGCCGACCGCCCTGGCCGTCCACAAAGCCGATCTTGGTGATGTTGGTGATCGCCCCCTCAAGCCCACGGCCAAGTTCGATCGTACAGGGGAATTCGATGCGTCCGAGGTAATTCGCCATGATGCCACGTCTTCTACAAAAAGGGGCCTTACAGGTTCCCAGTCGCAACATTATAGTGCAACTGCACCAAAATGGAACTGCCCGCCACACGGCAGGTTACGGCGATTGGACGGTCCACCGGACCCCGCTAAGATATCGCCCGGCGGGGGAGGCTTGATAAGTAACTGTTAGGCATTTGCCCTAGTTTCAATAACCCTTGGGCCTGGCCCACCGGAGCGACCCATGAAAGTTCATGAATATCAGGCCCGACAACTCCTCCAAGCAGCCGGTGCCGCCGTTCCTAGGTTTGAAGTCATCGATACCGCCGACCAGGCAGGCGCTGCCTATCAGAAAATCGGCGGCGGCCAGGTCGTCGTGAAGGCCCAGGTCCACGCCGGCGGTCGCGGCAAGGCCGGCTACGTCGTCCTCTGCAACAACCCGCAGGACGTGGAGAAGAACAGCCGTCGAATGCTCGCCGAGCCGATGATCTCCAAGCAGACCGGGCCGCAAGGCGTACAGGTTCGCAAGATTCTCATCGCCCCGGCGGTCGAGATTGAGAAGGAATACTACGTCGGGTTGGTGCTGGATCGCGCCAAAGGGTGCCCCGTCGTGATGGTGTCGAAGGAGGGCGGCGTCGAGATCGAGGAAGTCGCCGCGAAGAACCCCGACGCCATCATCAAGGAGTGGATGCACCCGCACCTCGGCCTGCAAGACTTCCAATTGCGAAGGCTCACCAACGCCCTCGGCCTCGAAGGCGACCATGCGAAGGCTGCCGCGAAGATCATGAGCGCCCTCGCGAAGATTTTCATTGAGAAGGATTGCAGCCTCGCCGAGATCAACCCGCTCGTCCTCACGAAATCCGCCAACGGCAAGCCCGGCGAAATCCTCGCCATCGATGCCAAGTTCAACTTCGACGACAACGCCCTCTTCCGCCACGCCGACATCCAGGCCATGTTCGACGCGACCGAGGAGAACCCCCAGGAAATCCGTGCCCAGAAGTTCAACCTCTCCTACGTCGCCCTCGACGGCAACATCGGCTGCCTCGTCAATGGTGCCGGCCTGGCCATGAGCACCATGGACATCATCAAACTCCACGGTGGCGAACCCGCCAACTTCCTCGACGTCGGCGGCAGCGTCACCCCCGAAGGCGCGGTCGAGGCCTTCCGCATCATCCTCAGCGACCCGAAGGTCAAAGGCATCCACGTCAACATCTTCGGCGGCATCGCCAAGTGCGATGTGATCGCCGAAGCCCTCATTCACGCCGCCAAGGAAGTGGGCTTCAAAGTTCCCGTCGTCGTCCGCCTCGAAGGCACCAACGTCGACCGCGCCCGGCAGCTATTGGCGGAGGCAAAAATCCCGCAGATCACCACGGCCACTGACCTGACCGACGCGGCGAAGAAGGTCTGCGCGGCGGTGTGACTCTCAATCGCAAGAAGAAGCCAGCCAAGCAGACTCGTGGCACTTCGCTATTTGGACCTCCTCCCACATGGCGAAAGAAGGCCAAAGGAATCATTATCAAGCATGGCTACTGCATTGACGGTACAAAACGAAAAAGCATCCCAGTCTTCGAACTCCTATTGCTCGCAGACGCATCGGGATTTGAATTTCTGTCGAGGTATTTTCAGGAAAGAGCAAGGGCAGCGAAGAATGAGGCTCGATTTCTAGGGTCTGCCCAAGGTCCCGACCCCGACGATCACGACCACCTGGTCATTTGGCAACGCGCGGGCGACTTCAATACGCGGCTAAGCGACAGCATGGAGATCCGAATCGGCACGCTGACCAAATCGAATCGCAGCGCGGTGCTCAAAAAGTATGCCATCTCAGCAGCCAGCCGCCGCCATGGTTCAATGGCACCCCAATTGAGAGCTTTGGCTAAAGAGGCCGAACGACAAGTCAAGAAGGAAGAAACGAGTCGGCGCAAGCACTCAACGGTTCATCGAAGAAGGAAGGAGACCGAATCGCCTGGAAGAAAGTGAGCGACGGCACGAGCGGCTGATTACTGGAAGTCAAAGCGTCTCAAAGTCCGTCGTGCAATCAATACACTACCAGCGGCACCTGTATCATCGTCGCCGGCGGAGTCGACGACGTCAGAATCTGCTCGACCCGCTTCAGCACCGGAGCCGCGTAATAGTGCGCCGCGCACTTGTCGCAGACGCCAATTGGTGCATTCTCCAATACAACAATCCCGCGATGATGAGTAATCGGCTCGCGATCCACGATCTGTTCGCGAACAGTTCCGTCGCAGTATTCGCAATGAAAATCGTACAGACTCATTCGATAATCTCGTAAACCTTGATTATCAAAACCGGGCCGGCAAATCGTACCACAACGCCGACATCGGTCGTCAAGTCACATGCCTTTCCGACAATCTCAAACCGGGATCCACGAGGGTCATCCTCGAAGACCCTCTCAATTTGTACCCGTAAGAATCGCGGATTCCACATCTATCAAGTCAAGTCGGTCCTCGCGCATCTCCAGCATCGCATGGACCGACATGACGTAGGACTGTTCCACCACGGCTTGCCGAATCCGATCCAATACAGCTTCAATGTCGTATCCGGCCACAAATCAGCCCTTTTCGGACCTCTTGAGATTCATAACGGCAGGCATGATAGTAGGTCCAGAAAATGAGTCTACCGGGTGTCGATGACCCATACATCTTTGAAAGTGACCTGCTCCCCGAAACTTGATCCAGTTCGTATGAGTGTCTATTTGCCCCAAGTCCATCCCTAACAAAAACTTACCACAATTAACAAGCGCACTGAAGCGCTGAGCAAGATTAGTAGGTGTCTGCGGAGGAAATGCATCGCCGTTCGATGCACCGTGGAACCATCTTGCCAAGCCGGAGTCTTCAATGCCTCGCGTTGTGCAACAACCACCTCCTTCCCGCAGTTTACCCGCCGCGGCGGGTGCCTTTCTGCCGTCACTTGGTCCCCCGACCTCCGCGCCATCGGAGATTTCGCCTTACACAGCACAAAATCCGCACAAACGGTTTGTGCGTTTTTGTGGCCGCCGGCCCGGTTTTTGTGCTTTTTGTGGGGGGTAGTTTTTTTACAAACCGACCCATTGCAAAGCAACCGCCTTATTCCCTCGGCCCCTCGGCCCCTTGAACCCTTGAACCCTTAAACCCTTAAATCCGTGAACCCTTGCCCAGAGATTCACCCATGGACATCCTGAAACAATACTCCGATAGCACGTCCCTCGTCGTCAAGAACGTGTCACCAGAGCAACTCGAACAGCTCGACTACGCCGTCGTCACCCGGAATCCGCCCACCTACACCGCCTGCTACCATCAGTTTGAACTCGGCAGCCTTGGCATCAGTTTCGATGTCTTCTACCGCTACGCCCGCAAGCTTCGGACCAACCTCCGTGCCGCCTCGCTCGCTCAGCACAACGTCCCCGACCCCGAACAATCCGAAGTGCTTCTACCGCGCCTTGTGTGCCAGCGAATGGTTGAAACCCTGCTGACCGAGAAACTCTCACCTCGCGCCCTCCTGCGGCTCGCCGAGTCCTACCGCATGACCGCCCAAATCGAAATCCAGCGCCGTCGCCTCGACATCGCCGAGGAAGTGAGCATTCACCGCATCGCCGCCGCCGACCAACACACCCAACGCCCCGCTTTGCCTGCGGAATCCGCGCCACGCATCACGATGGACGACTCGCCGGACGACGCGACGTCAACCACCGATGCCATGCCGTAAAAATCTCGTTCCACGAATAGCTGCCTGGCCTGACTGTTCGCTCCCTGTCTTTCGCCCAATGAGGCGAACGCCTATCGTATTCCCTGATGGGATTCGTCACGGCTCCATTCTCGCTCCTTTGGCGGCATCGTCATCTGCTGATGCAGACGACGCGAAACGACATTCGCGCCCGCTATGCGGGCAGCGTGTTCGGGATGGCGTGGCTGGTGCTGTTGCCGATTCTGTTTCTCACCTGTTACGCCGGGGTTCAGCTTTACATTTATCAGGTGCGGAAGCCGGACATGTCAACCACCGAGTGGGTAGCCTTCGTCTTCTGCGGGCTGATCCCGTTCATCGGATTCTCCGAGGCCCTCGCGCTGGGCACCAGTAGCGTGACCAGCAATGCCAACCTCATTAAGAACACCCTCTTTCCCATCGAACTCATCCCGGTCAAGGCCGTACTGACCAGTCAATGCTCGCAGACCGTCAGCACCGCGATTCTGCTCATCGCTTTGGCATTCCTCGGCTGCCTCGGGCCGTGGGCGCTGCTGCTGCCGGTGATCTGGCTGGCGCAGGTGCTGTTCACAGTGGGCGTGATCTGGTTTTTCGCGAGTCTCAACGTTTACTTTCGCGATCTACAAAACGTCGTGGGCATCATCAATCTCATGCTCATGATGATTACGCCGTTTGGGTTGACCCCCGAGGCGATCCCGGCCGGCATTCGGCCGTATCTCGGTGCTAACCCGCTGTATTACATGATCATGTGTTACCAGGATTGCCTGAAGCTGGGGCGATTTCCGCAGGGCCATGCGTTATGGATCCTGCTGGGGCTGGCGGGCGTGTTCTTCCTGTGCGGGCATTGGTTTTTTTCAAAGATGAAGCTGGTCTTCGCGGACAACGTGTGAAAGCCCCAGCCGTTGGAGGGGTGCCGCTTGGCCTGCTTTTTGCTAGAATGCCCGCCGTTCACGATGGACCGTGAAGAGACGGAGTGGAAGTAAATGGATTTGAAGGAACTACTGCGGAAGGCCATCGGCCTGACCGTTGATACGTCGCCCCCCATCGAGATTACAGACATTTGCGAAGACTCGCGCCGTGTGACCCCTGGGGCGCTTTTTGTTGCCGTGCCCGGCACCAAGGCCGATGGTGCGACGTTTATTGCAGACGCGATTTCGCGCGGGGCATCGGCGGTTCTCATCGGTGAGGATTCGCCGCCGACACGCCAGGCAGCAGGTCGCCCGGTCCCGATCATAAAAGCGCCCGATCCGCGCATGGCCGTGGCTCGAATTGCCGCCGTGTTGTTCGGTCTTGAGGAGATTCAGTCGTCCGGCAAACTCCATTGCATTGGCGTCACCGGCACGAATGGCAAGAGCACGTTTGCCTTCATGGTGCGACACCTCTTTCGCGCTGCCGGCCGCACGACGGCACTCTTTGGCACGATTGAATACGACCTTGTCAGCCGAACGATTGCCTCCGAGTTGACGACGCCGGATGCCGTGACACTGACTCGGCATCTCGTTGAGGCCCAGCGCGCCGGAGCAACACACGCAGTGCTGGAAGTTTCGTCACACAGCCTGGATCAGCGGCGCACTGACGGCATCGACTTCGCCGTCGCCGTCTTTACGAATCTCACGCAGGACCATCTTGACTACCACGGCACGCTTGAGAATTACTTGCTGGCCAAGAAGCGGCTCTTTGACGGGTTGCGGCCGGATGCTGTTGCCGTTGTCAACGGCCACGACCCAGCGTCGGATCGCATTGTTGCCGACTGTCGTGCCCGTGTGTTGCGTTATGGCCTGCGAGTGGACTGCGACGTGCGCGGGACGATCCTGAAAGAGGATCGCACTGGTGGTAGGTTTCTGCTGGAATATGAAGGCAAGCATGTCGAGATTCAGACGCCGCTGGTGGGTCGGCACAACATCTTCAACGCGCTCTCCGCGGCCGCGACGGCGCTGGCATCGGGACTTGATCTTGTGACGATCCAGAAGGGGCTTGCCGATTTGCAGCACGTCCCCGGTCGGTTGCAGCGTGTGCCCACCGGTGATCTCGGTCTCGACATCTTTGTGGACTACGCCCACACCGACGACGCGCTCCGCAATGTGCTCTCGGCCCTGCGACCGTTGACGACCGGGCGACTTTGCTGCGTGTTTGGATGTGGTGGCGACCGGGATCGGCTGAAGCGGCCAAAGATGGCCCGCGCTGTTGTCGAGGGCTGCGACGATTTTGTCATCACCAGCGACAATCCTCGCACCGAAGATCCGATTGCGATCCTCGCCGACATTGAACGAGGTCTTAACCAGACCGAGATGATCCGCGGGATCACCATCTCCGACAGAGCCAGGGCGATTCAACACGCCATCACGAATCTTGCACCCGGCGATTGCCTCGTCATTGCCGGGAAGGGGCATGAGAATTATCAAATCCACGGGACGAAGAAGATTCACTTCGACGACGTTGAAGTCGCCGGCGAGGCCGTGGCTCGGCGACGAGCGGAGGGCGTATGCGCCCGTTGACACTTGAGGAAATGGTCATCGCCATTGAGGGGCGTGTCTTTGGGACGATCGCGACGCCGAGCGTGACCAGCGTTTCCACGGATTCGCGTGATGCAAAGCCCGGCTGCCTCTTTGTTGCTATCAAGGGCGATACTCACGATGGTCATGCGTACGTGGCGGATGTGCTTGATCGCGGGGCGTCGGCCGCGGTGATCAGCGATCTCTCCGCCGTTCCCGCCCAGTATCAGACCGGCGGACGATTGATTCTCGTGCAGGACACGATTGCGTCGCTGGGTCGACTGGCGACGTGGTATCGTCGGCAATTCGCCGCGCAGGTCATCGCAGTCGTCGGTAGCAATGGCAAGACGACCACCAAGGATATGGTCGCCACGGTCCTCGGTCACAAGCGCAAGGGGCGCTCGGCGAAGGCCAGCTTCAACAATCACATCGGCGTGCCCATGACACTGCTCTCGGTGGAGCCGGCCGACGAGTTCATTGTCGTCGAAATCGGCACGAATCATCCCGGGGAGATCGCCGCGCTGGGTCGCATCGCCAAGCCGGACATCGCGATTGTCACCAGCATTGGCGAAGAGCATTTGGAGTTCTTCGGGAGTCTTGACGGCGTCGCCGGCGAGGAGTTTTCGATCCTCTCCACCATGCGCCCTCGCGCCTTCGTCGCACTCAGTCAACAGGCTGCACGCTTTGCGCCGGCCACTCTTCGCACTCAGTTCACTGTGCTTACATACGGACTGGATGAGGAATCGACACCGGCGGGCGGTCCCTCGGTTGATCTTCGCGCGACGGACATCACCTCCGATGCCGACGGGCAGCGTTTCAAGGTCAACGGTCGCTTTGAGTACCGCATTCCGGTGCTCGGTCGGCATAATGTCGTGAATGCCCTCGCGGCCATTGCCATCGGTACGCGATTCAGAATGACCACCAATGAGATCGCTGAAGGTGTGTCAAAGATTTCGTTGCCGCCGATGCGGATGCAACCAATGCGAGTCGGCAGCTTCACCATCCTCAATGATGCCTACAACGCGAACCCCTCGAGCATGGCGGCCGCGTTTGAGGTGCTGGACGGCATTCAGGATGTGCGTCGAAAGGTGCTCATCCTCGGTGACATGCGGGAATTGGGTGACCAGTCCACGCGCTGCCATCAGACGGTCGGTCGGGATGCCGGTCGTTCGACGGCCCAGGTGATTATCGTGGTTGGGGCGATGGCGAGGGTGATGGCCGATGGGGCGACGGCCTCTGCGGGTACGACCAAGCGAATCCATGCGTTCCCCACGGTTGAAGCCCTCACATCCAAGCTGCCGGAGCTGATCGAGCCGGACGATTTGATTCTGCTGAAGGCCTCTCGGGGCGTGCGATTGGAGCGTTTGGTAGATTCGCTACAGGGTTTGGCCCATGCCGAGCGATGAGTAACTAGTCGAATGGTCGATGTCCGTGGAGGCGGTCTCCACACAGCAATCGTATGGAGCACAGCCGCGTCGGTTGTGGTAGCCCCGCCCCGTGATATTCCATCTACTCGACCACTACTTTGAAGGCGCGAACTACTTTTACCAGAACCCGCTCTTCCGCGCCATCATTGCCATTCTCGTTTCGTTTCTCGTTGTCTGGTTGCTTGGCCCGCGGTTCATCCGCGCCCTCATGCACAAGAAAATGGGCGACATCCCCGATTTCGACCACAAGGCCTTGAACGAACTCACCGCCCATAAGGCCAACGTCCCTACCGGCGGCGGCATGTTGATGATGTTCGCCATCTTTGTCGCGGTGATTCTTTTGGCGAACCTGAAGGTCTATTACATCTACCTCGCCTTCTTCACGATGGCCTGGCTTTGTGTGCTGGGCTACATTGACGATCGCGTGAAGCTCCGCGACAAGGCTCAGACCGGTTCCCGCGACGGATTGAAGTTCTATCAGAAGCTGCTTTTTCAAATCGGGCTGGGCGTGGTCCTCGGTATCTTCATCTATTGGCGCGGCCAAGCCACTTTTTCCCCGGCGGAAGACATTGATCGCGAGCATTTCCGCATTCTGACCATCCCCTTTTTCAAGGGCGACAACCTGTATGGCGTTCTCCTGCCGCCCTGGGCCTTCTATGTCATGACCGTCTTTGTCGTCGCCGGCTCGTCGAACGCCGTCAATCTGACCGATGGGATGGACGGCCTTGCGAGTGGCTGTGTCGCGCTGTGTTGTTTCGTGTTCATGTTGCTCGCATGGGTCGCTGGGGACGAGCGCGTCGCCGAGTACATGCTGTATCCGCACATCCCCCAAGCTGGTGAGTTGGCTGTGCTTTGCGGCGCGATGATGGGGGCCTGTCTCGGCTTCCTTTGGTACAACTGCCACCCGGCTCAGGTCTTCATGGGGGACACCGGTTCCCTCCCGCTGGGCGGACTCATTGGCCTCGTGGCCATCATTGTGCGGCAGGAGTTGATGCTCTTCATTGTCGGCGGCATCTTCGTGATCGAGGCATGTTCGGTCATGATGCAGGTGGGGTACTTCAAGCTCACCGGCGGCAAACGCATCTTTCGCGTCGCCCCCATTCACCATCATTTTCACCTGGGCGGCTGGACCGAAACGCAGGTGGTCACCCGCTTCTGGCTGTTGGCGATCCTCTTCGCGGCGGTCGCGCTGGCGACCACGAAGCTCCGCTGATGGCTGTCAATTCGATGTTTTTTACTCTTTTTCGACCTGCTGTGCTTGGCCCGAGGCATACGCCGATGTAAGATAAACACGCCCCGATTTGCGGCACGGATGCCAACATGACTTTGACACGTAGCACAGTCTCAGCCACCAGCACTGCCATCAGCATCATCGCTGCCGCGCTCATTGCTCTCGGCATCGTCATGGTCTTCTCGGCTAGCGCCAGCCTGAATGCCCCGCCCCTTACGCAACACATCATCAAGAACCCCTCGTTCCGCCAGGCCCTTTTCTCCATCGCCGGCCTCGTCACGCTGCTGATGGTCGGCCTGTGTCCGTACGACTCGTGGCGGATGCGCGAACATTCCCTCAAGCAACCCGCCCTCTGGTTACTCGCTGTGGTCGTCGTTTTGCTCGCCGCCGTGCTTGTCCCCGGCATTGGTGAAGAACGCAATGGCGCGCGGCGCTGGCTCTCGCTTGGCCCCGGCGCGCTCGGACTGGGCTTCCAACCCTCGGAACTGGCCAAGCTCGCCGTTGTCGTTTTTGTGGCTGCTCGCTGTGCGCAGTTGGGGGACCGTATCCAAAAGTTTTGGACCGGATTGTTGCCCATGATCATTGTTCTCGGCATCATTGGGGCACTCGTGGGCAAGGAGGACTTCGGCACGGCCGCGCTCCTTTTCGGCGTTGGGTTTTGTATCCTGATCGGCGCTGGGGCGCGATTATGGCACATCGCTTTGCTTAGCATGCCCGCCATCGCCGGCGCGGTAGCGCTCGTGATTGCCGCGCCGTATCGCGTGCAGCGAGTCATGTCTTTTCTCGATCCGATGGCCGATCCGCAGGGCGCGGGGTATCACCAGATTCAATCGCTCATCACCATTGCGTCGGGCGGCTGGTGGGGGCGCGGGCTTGGCGCGGGGATTCAGAAATATGGCTACCTCCCCGAGGGTCGCACCGATTTCATCTTCGCCGTCATCTGCGAGGAACTTGGCGTGGTCGGTGGGGCGGCCATCATCGCGCTCTTCGCCATTCTGGTCTGGCAAGGTCGCAAGGCGATGCTTCGAGCCGACACGGATCTTGGGCGCTTGATCGCCCTGGGCGCGACGCTGATGATCGGGCTTCAGGCGGCGATGAATGTTGCCGTGGTCACTGTGTCCGTACCCACAAAGGGAATCGGACTGCCCCTTGTTTCCGCCGGCGGCACGGGCGTCGTCTTTTTCAGCGTTCTCGTGGGTTTGTTGGTGAATGTGGCTCGTGCCCGTCCTGACACGATTACGGACTTCGAGGATGCGTCGATGACCGATTCGCACAGGATCGGGCTGGCTGTTTAGCGACGATTCGCCGTCCAAGGTCCAATACCTCGCCTTGAATCCCCCCTCCAAACGCGGGTACAATCCCTGTCTCAGGTCGATTGCCCGACCGAGATCATCTGGGGAACGAGGGAGCCTTCCATTATGCGATTTGCCTTGTTTGCGGCCGTCAGCACTGCGGCCTTGATCGGACACTTTTCCGTGCCGGCCGGCGCTGGTGAACCCGTGATCGGCGAACCGACCATCGTCAATGATGAACTCGTCTTTCCGCCAGACGTTGTGATCCCCCGTTATCTCACCGACAACGAAAAGAAGTGGCTCGAAACGCATCCTCATGTCATGTCGCGCGCGGTCACGCCTCCGCCCACCGGCCCCATTCACTGTGCCGCTGAGTATGAACCGATGGATGGAATCGTTCTCACCTGGAAGAGCTTTACCGCGATTCAGACCACCATGGGTAAGGAGATCACCACGACGGGTGCGGCCGACCTCTATGTCATCTGTGATAGCGCCGGTGTCCAGACATCCGCGAACACGGCCCTCACCAACGCTGGTGCCAACATGAGCCGCGTCAAGTATCGTATCTATGCGACCAACTCGGTCTGGGTCCGCGACTACGGCCCTCGCTATATTTACGAAGGTGACTGCCGCGCCCTTACCGACCACGACTACAATCGCCCTCGTCCGCTCGATGACGAGCTTCCCGCCAATTTCGCTACATTCAAACACCACGCCTTCTATGAACACCAGCTCATCCATGGCGGCGGTAACTACCACCTCGACGCCAATAATCGTTCCTACGCTACCGAGTTGATCTGGAATGAGAATCCGCTCCTGACGCACACGCAGATCCACGACCTCTGGCAAAGCTACCAAAACGTCGACACCCACATTTTTCCGCCATTTCCCACCAGCGTCGATGTGACCCAGCACCTCGACATGTGGATGCAGGTCATGAGTGACAACACGGTCATGGTCAGCGATTGGCCGAACAATGTCGGTTCCACGCAGGACGTGATTTGTGACAATGCCGCCGTCTACATGGCCGGTCAGGGCTACACGGTCTTTCGTGTGCCCGCGTTTTCCGTCAGCGGAGTTCACTACACTTTCACCAACGTCGTCATGTGCAACAACCTCGTATTGTTGCCTTCGTACACCAGCCCCACCGTCTCTCCCTCCAATGCAACAGCACTCGCAACATGGCAATCCGCGGTCCCCGGTAAGACTGTCGTGCAAGTGGGATGTCAGGCGATCATCCCATCGGCCGGTGCCATGCACTGCATCGCCAGCCACGTCCCCAAGCATCGTGGCGTGGTCGGTGGCGCGGGCGGACTGGCGCCTACAGCCTATCTTAAGAATCTTCGCGGCGGAGAATCCCTGCCGCCCGCCGTGCCTGTCAACATCAACTGGATCAGCGATGACGATGTCAGTGTCTCCAACGTGGACATCCTGCTTTCGACCGACGGCGGCGCGACCTACGACGTGACCATCGCCGCGACGACGGCGGACGACTGGGTTCAATCCTGGAATCCGCCGAACATCTACGCGCCCTATTGCCGCATCAAGATCGTCGCCCGCGATGGCCTCGGTAACACCGGCTTCGACGCCAGCCCGGCTGACTTCGCCATCACCGGCGCACCCGTGCCCGGCGACGTGTCTTGCGACGCCCATGTCACGCTCGTCGATCTCGACCCATTCGTGCAGGCTCTGCTCGATGTTGGATCGTTCACGGGCTGCAACATCAACGCCGCCGACGTGAATGTTGACACGCTCCTCGACGGACGCGACGCCGTGCTGTTCGCCGATTTGCTTGTGCCGTAGCGTGGGCTGAGACTGGGAATCGAGGCGTACTCGACCCAGTGCGCAGGGCTGTCGTACCAATCAACCCGCCCAATCAAAAAAAGCCCCCGCGATCGCTCGCGGAGGCTTTGTAGTAATCGATGTCCTATTCGATCGACGAATTATAACCCGCGATATTGTAGTACCAGGCTATCGGCCCGCGATGCCTGACCTGCCGTGAATAGGAACATGCACGAATCGTCCGTGTAGTCCATGAAGTTCGTGATTGGGTCGTTGCCGGTCTGCGTGCAAGTGTTGCGACCGGTGGGGCAGCCGAATGCGGCCGAGCGTTCTCGCGCCGTGTCGGTGACATAGTCGTTGTTGGCACTGCAACCGCCCTGGAAGGTATGGTACAGGCCAAGCCAGTGGCCGACTTCATGGGTTGCTGTGTCGCCGAGGTTGTACGGCGCAGCCGTCCCGCCGGGAACACTGGAATAAAGGATGACGACGCCGTCTTTGGTGGGGCTGCCGGCATACGACCACGGGAAGGTCGCCCAACCGAGAAGGCCGCCGCCGGGGCTGCACGAATAAATGTTGATCGTACGGGCGTCGCCGTGACGAAGCGCCGCCTTGGCACTGGCCTCGGCACTCGAGCCTGGGCTCATGGTGTACCACGTGGTGTTGGTGGTGCGTGTGGTGCCGGCGAGGACAAATCGGAATGGGGTGTTATTGCCACCGGTCGAGCCGTTGTAGGCGTTGTTGAGGACGCTGATTTGCGAGGTGATTTGCGAGTCTGGAATGTCACCATTGGAGATGCCGGTCCCCTTTCGGATTACATGAAACCAGACCGAGATCGTCACCGATCCTGCTGCTCGCACAGTGTTGTCCGAGTCATCTCCAAGCGGCCTGAATCGCTCGATTTGCTGCTGGATCACCTGCATCGAAATGTCATCCGGCGTCGGTGTGCCACATCGACCACCTGCTTCAATGAAGGCCTTCTTGTTTGCGTAAATGGTGCCCTCGATTACGAACGGAGTATTGTCGTCGACTTCCTGATCGACAACGGCCGATTTGTCTTCCGGCTCGGCAAACGCTGGAAGCTGGAAGGCAACAAGGGCCAGACCCGACAGACAGAATTGACGCAGTCGCATGAACGTCTCCTTGCACTAATGCATACCGGCGGGCCAACACGGGATTCGAACCCGTCGCACACGCGGCGACCGGTCGGAAGGCTCGCTCGAAGCTACAAGCGCGATCATACGATGGCGCGATGTTGAGTTACAAGGTTTTTTTGAGGTGATCTATCGATTTGTTTGTCGGAGGTTACGACCGCTGATCCCATACCATCGCATTTTGTGCGGTTGCATTACGCCCTGACACTCTCTTCCTCAAGTCCTCTGACGCGGGTTCTGGGCATCCCGATCAGAGGGACTGGTCCACGATTGAATTGTCCGGCCGATTTTTCACGACCAACCCACCTTGATCTTCTTGCCGGTCTATTTGGCTTCCGTGATAGTGACCGATGTATAGGGACAATCCGTCACAGTCGCGATTGCCTGTAGTGCATGCAGGACATCAGAAGCGATGACGTGAGTCGATTTATTCGTGAGCGAGTAGCGATGGATGCTCGCGCAGCTTCTTCATGGCCTCGTACAACCGTGACTTGACGACGGACTCTGGAATCTCCAATACGTCGGCGATTTCTACGCGTGAGAGACCTTCCGAGTAGCGCAGTCGCAAGACTTCACTTTGCGCCTCAGGTAAGGACGCCACGAGTGTGTTGAGCCGTTGTTTTAATTCGTCCCGGGCCATTCGGGTGAGATTCCCGGTGATGTCGTCGCCCAACAATGACTCCGGCGGCAGCTCGCCAGGCGGCGGCTTTCGTCGTCGGGTACGAAGCACCTTGAGGCAGTGATTTCGAGCGACGCGGTACAACCACGCCCGAAAATTCTCCGGTACCACGTCGGATCGAAGCGTCAAGACGAATACTTCCTGAACGGCGTCTTGTGCCTCAACCTCGTTGGCCAGATAGCCCATGCAAAACCGCAGGATCGCCGGCCCGTGGATCGATCGCAGCATCTCGGCCGCCGTCGAATCGCCTTGCCGAAGTCTGACGACGAGCGACGGCGTCAAATCAGCAGGTCGTGAGGATTCGTCCGTCATGGTGGGTTGTCTTTCATGCTGTTTGATACCGGCATGGTGGTCGGTTCAACTCGCTGCAATGATGTTTTTTGTGCCGGTGACTCCACCCATCCATATTCGCGCGCCTTGGTGGGCTTGCCCCATGTTGCATAGAGTGTTGCCAGCGCGTCGCGCGCCTCGATCGTTCGTCGATGGTTCGCGCCGCGATAGGCCCGAATGACGGGATATGATTCCGCGAGGAGGATTTCCGCCTGCTGGAAGGAGCCGGGTCGGATCAGGCTTTCACCCAAGGCGCTCTTGGCTTCTGCGAGGAGGCCGCTTTGGCCGGGATAATGCTCGGCGTAATCTTGCATCGCTGTTCGTAAGATTGGCTCGGCTTCCCGGGCCTTGCCCGTTGCGGTCATGACCCGCCCCAGGAGAATCCGCGTGTCGAGCACGGCTTTACTATCGTCGGCCATTTTGCCCTTGAACCCATCCAAGGCCCCTCGACAAAGCCTCTCCACTTTGATCAGTTCCTTCAATCTCGCTTCTTCCGTATTGGTCCGACGGGCGTCTTCCCAGTTCTTACCGGCGACTTCAAGGCGTAGCAGCGCCGCCTCAACGTCGGAGGTCGGAGCGAGGACGCGCTCGCGCGTTAATCGGGCTTCTGAAAAAATGAGGGTGATCCAGGCACCAAAGCCCGTCGATATCACGACAATCACCGCAATTAACGCCGCGGTCGCTTTGTTCCGTGAAACGAGCTTGCGAAGTTTGTAAATCCGACTCGGCCGTCGAGCCGTGATTGGTTCGTTTCTCAGATGTCGTCGGATGTCCTCGGAAAGGCCGGCGACGGTTTGAAATCGTCTGAGCGGGTCCTTTTCAAGCCCCTTAATGATGATCGTTTCGAGATCGCCGCGCAATCGCCGGTTGTAAGTTGCAGGCGGTACTGGTGCCTGTTCGCAGATGATCCGCAAGGCTTCATGTGGCATGCGTGACGACGTCTGATAGGGTGGTCTTCCTGTGATCAACTCATAAAAAATCACACAAAGCGAATAGACGTCGCTCGTCACGCCAATCGCCTTCGTGTCGCCTCTGGCGTGTTCTGGACTCATGTATTGTAGAGTGCCGAGAATCCTCCCAGCCTCAGCGACTGTGACGGTTAGTTCACCATTGGTGTCCATTAGTCTGGCAAGTCCAAAATCGAGGATTTTGGGTTGCCCACCAGCCTCCACGAGGATGTTTGAAGGCTTCAGGTCACGGTGAATCACCCCCTGAGAATGGGCATACTCCAGCGCATCGCAGACCTTCAGGAACACATCGAGGCGCTGTGCAAGAGTTAGATTCTGCTGTTTTGAATACTCCAGAATGGATGGTCCATTCACCAACTCCATTGCAAAGAACGCCTGGCCGTCTTCTGTTGTTCCGGCCTGATAGACACTCGCGATTTGGGGATGTCTGAGCAACGCCAGTGTCGCGGCCTCGCGGTGAATGCGACGAGCGTCGCGCTCGTCGATGACGCAGCCGCTCTTGACGACTTTGAGGGCTACGCGTCGTTCAGGCATGGGCTGTTGCGCTTCAAACACCCATCCTTGCCCGCCGACGCCGATCAAACGATGGATCTTAAAGTCACCAATGCGTTCTGGGATCCGAAGTGCTGGCGTGGAGACGCTTGCCGTGAGTTGGTTAATGGTCAGGGAGATCTGATCGGCTCTCTCACGACACGACGGGCAAATCGCGAGGTGGTCATGAAGGTCGGGAGCCTGTCGGTCTATCCAACTGAAGAGTTGTTCCTCAGTGACCTCGCACGGCATTGACAGCTCCGCAGGCATGAAATCAAGGGGATATTTTGGCACCCTCCACCATAGGCAGTGCATCGATATGTTATACAACATCATGCCGGAAAACAAGTTAGAATGCGATATGGAATGACGGCAACGGTGGCCGTCGATTCTTCGGTTGCGGGATCGTAATGTAGAAGAGGCTAAGTGAATCCCGCCGGAAGCGCACTCTCGGGATGCTTGAGACCTGTGGATGACTGGGCCATCGCGGGAGTTGGCCACGTGGTCCAAAGGTCGGGCCATCGTCCGAGTCGTCGGCGTACCGACGACCCGGACGATTTGTTGTGTGTCACGCCCCAATAGGCGATGGACGGCTTGACAGGCGATTTTGCCAGGGCCAAGGATGAAGATTGAATGCAAAGACACCGCTGTCGGCCCATTGCGCCATTGTCGAAGCCACTGGGCTTTACGTTGATCGAGTTGCTGATCGTCATTGCGATCATTGCGCTACTCATTTCCATTCTACTGCCTGTCCTTCAGGCCGCGCGAAACGAGGGCACCAAAGCCCTGTGCGTGGCAAATCTCAAGGAAATTATGAATGCGAACAGCATGTACGACATCGATAACGGTGACTCGCGCATCATTCCGTGGTACTACACAAAAGAGAAGAATCTTCAGGTCTTGCCCGCCTGGGGCACTGCGGACTTTTTTTTTGCCCAACCAGACACGATTACGCCGTGGGTGTTTGGCGGCTTCCGTGCCCCACGGCCCGAGGGCGCTTTTGCAACGGCCGACAGCAGCATCTATCCGGCCCAATACAGACCGTTGAATAAGTACGTTGACCCGAACGCGCATTGTGATCCTGCCGATGAGAATGATCGTGGCAAGGATATTATCAAGCTCTACGTTTGCCCAGGTGATCGATATCACAGCACGAACATGATCGGCAATCCCGCGCTCTATGTGGAAGAGGAGAGTCACCCGGCCCACGAATCAAACGGCAACAGCTACACACTCAACACACGCTGGCTTCAGGGCTTTTACGGGATCAATTTTACGAGCCAAATATTCAACCCCCAAGGCCAAAAAGACGCATTTGCCAGGATTGCCCGAGGGACCATTGGCGGGGCGGCCTCACGATTTGTTCAGTGGGTTGAATTGGGCATGTACAGCGCTGCTCAGAATTCCGCCGAGAAGCCTGAATGGAGTGTTGCACAGCCGCAACGCGTCGGGTGGCATCGAAAGTTTTCCAACTGGTCAGCGGCTTTCGCCGACGGACACGTCTCTCACGGCTATTTTGACACGCGCCAAGTTTATGGCTTGGGCGGTAGCATTTGGCAACCGGACTATTACCGAGGCTTGCCACCGTAATGCTGCGGAGTACCAATGACCTGATTATGTGGCCCCCGAGACAGGAATGGGGCTAACGAATCAATTGCGGACGAGCCTTGATGAGCATGGCGTCGGCCCAGTCGGCATGGTCGGAGATGTCGAGGTCGCCGGCGTCCAGGGTTTCCAGCGTCAACGATTTCACACCGGACATGTCAACGGTGATCGCATGCGTTTCCGTGCTTCCGTGAAGGGGTGGGGATTTGAACAGCTCACGACCGTCGGCGAGGACGCGGAGGATCACGCTGCCGTGTGGGGAGGCGGTGTCGTCGATGCCGACGACGGCGGTGAAGCGTTCATAATCGCCTTTAAGATCAAACGTCATCGATGTCATGGAGTGCGTGCCGATGCCCTTCTCGAAGGAACGGCCTCGCAAGGATATCACGGTGCCGGTCACGCTTCGATCCATACGGGGGGGGAACTCAATGTCGAGGATGGAGTGTGTCGTCACAGCGGATGGACGCAGGTCGGAGAGGTATACGATGCGCTCGCTGCGGAAGCGCAGCTCATCGACGAGTTCCCACGGGGCGTCGACGGTGCCGAGCGTACCGGCGTCGAGGCGAATGTTCGCGTCATCGGTTGAGGCAAGACGGCCGGGCAATTCACTGCCGGTGAGAAGGCGCAGCTTGCAAGTCACAGCCGAGGACGGCTGTGCTTCAAGGGAAGGCACTCCGGCGAAGACGGCGGCATAGGCGGTGTCGAGGGCGATCTTCTGCGTCTTGCGGCCGATGGTGAACTCAATGCCGTCGGGGGTGATTCGCTCCAACGCGCCGGTGACGACGACGGGTTTGTTGTCTTTGACAACGATGAGCACGTCCTTGTCTTTTGGTCGCAGAGTAAGTCGAGCGTCAAGCTCCTGTTTGGCGGCGGGATGCTCCTGCGCGGCGAATCGCACGGCGGCGAGGCTGTCCATCGGGATATCGAGTGGCTTGGGCAGGCCGGCTTCGACGCGAAGTGTGCGCGGCCTATTCGTAGGGATGAGTTGGCCGGTGATCCGCTCGCCACCGATGAGGTGATAGCACTGCTGAATGGGAAGCTCATCGATATTCGGCCGGGCGATGCGAATTGGGATGATGCGTTTGAGATCGTCGATGGTCAGCGGCACTGCGCCGGCAGGTTCCAGCGTGAGGCGGCCGTCGGGGGCAATGGCGACGAGTTGAGCGTCGATGGTGCGGCCGGAGAGCGATTCGATGCGAACGAAGGGTCGCGAAGACGGCGTGGGGCCGAGCAGCGCGGCGAGGAGCATGGGGATGATGAGGAGGCGCGTCACGGAGTGGGTTGATCCTTGGAGAGTTCGCGGTAGTACTGTTCGAGGAGGTCGCGGTATCGACTGGGGAATTGCTTCTGGATGGACTGGAGAATTTGTTCGCGCTCTTTGGGCGGCATCTTGCCCCAGGTGTCGCCGGGCTTGGCGCGGGTTTGGCGGAGGATGGCATCTTTTTCCGCGCCGCCGGGGAGATTGGACTGCTTCGCGCCACCGCCGGGTTGATTGCCGCTGGGTTGGACGCCTTTGCCACCGCCACTTTTGTTGTTCTGGCTTTGGTTTTTTTCCTGCTCTTCGGCATCTTTAATGAGGTCTTCGAGCATGACGATGGCCTGATCCTGTCGATGGCGGACGGGTTCACCGACGTCGCCGTGCGAGATTTGGCGACGGGCGGAGTTCATGAGGTCGTGGACATCGCCGAGGCGGCGCGGCGTGCGGCGGGAGAGTTCGGTGACGATCTGCACGGCGGTGACTCGAAGCCGCTCGGGTGCGGTGGGGAAGCGTTTGAGAAAATCCTCCAGCGTGGCCTGAGCGGATTCGTAGTCGAGGTTGTGGACCTGACAGTAGCCGAGCATGAATTGGAGATGATTGGGGGCGAGCGTGTATCGCGAGATTGGATTGTGCTTCTCGCGGACGCGATTCAGCAGGGCGAGACATCGCTCGAATTGTTCCAACTCGATGAGGGCCGAGGCGGCTTGTTGGGCGGCGGCGACGGCTAAATAGGGATCGTCGGAGGTTGTGAGGCTGTCAAAGAGGTCCGCGGCTTTGGTGGGTTGCTCTTTTTCAATGAGGGCGAGGGCGTCACCAAGGGGCTTCGAGAGGACGGCGAGGGAGAGATTGAGGAAGTTTTTCGGATCGGCGTCGCCGGGCTTGGCGCGGAGATTCGTGACGAAGTCTTTGGCGGATTTTTCATAGGCGGGGTTTGCCTCGACGGCACGGAGGAAAGCGGCGATGACATCATCCGCAGGGACGACATCTCCGACGGGTTGGGTCGCGGGGACCGGGCGGGAGACCGTAGCGCCATGCAGCAAAGGAGGCGCGTCGGCTTGGCCAAGCGTTGTGAACATGAGCGCGAGTTGGAGAGTGACTAAGTTCATGTCGTACCTGTCTACTATCGTCGCAGGTGGAATCTCTCACTGAGCCTTGGTCATGGATTCGTGCATTTCTTTTGCCATGGTGGAGACTTCTTCCTGTCGCTTGGCGAGGCGTTGGAGGCGTTCGCGGGCCTCGGCTGTGTCGCCGGCCTTGGCGCGATCGGCTTTCAGGGCCTGGGTCGCGGTGTTCACGCGCAACTGGCAGGATCGTAGGAGCTTCAACTCCGCCGAGCCGGGGAGGAGGGGTTGGGGGCTGTCCTGGCCCGCCGCGCCGCCCTTTTTTTCTTCGTTTTCGGCTTCTTCCTGTTTCTTCTTCACGGCATCGAGCAATTCGCGGAGGACCTGTTCGATGCCATCTTGCAGTCGTCGAACATCAGCGGGGATGGCGGTGGGCGCGAGCAGCGAGACGGCCTCGCGGGCATCGTCGCGGACCTGGCGGACGATCTGCGGGAAGATGACGGTCGTCCCTTCTTCTTTGAGGATGAAGAGCGTGGCGTCGGCATCCTCGCCGATGGATTTTTGCTTGGTGGTGATTTCGCCAACGTCGAGTTGGTCGCTGCGCTTCCACTCAGCGGTGGGGAGTTCGACGAGGCGTTGCGAGGCCTTGGAACACTCGATCTGCTTGGCGAGCATGGCGCGGAAGCGGGCCTCGAGGGCGGCCAACATTTCCTCCTGTTGCTCCTTACGGAGTTGCTCGAGGGCGTCTTGCAGCTTCTTCTGAGCCTCTTCGAGTTTCTTCAGGGCCTCGTCCTGCTTCTTCGCCGCCTCGTCGGGTTTGGATTCGTCGAGATTCTTGGCGGCGTCATCCTGTAACTTGGACGCGCCTTCGACCTCTTCCTGCTTGATGCCGTCCTGCTTTTGGTCCGAGGATTGTGGTGTATCGTTGGAAGGCTTGTCGCTTTGTTTTTTGTTGTTGTCGCCGGGCGGAGACTTCTGGCCGTCTTGAGACTGGAGGTCTTTTGACAGGCCTTTTGTTTTTTCACTGGTTTCACGCTGCTTGGCAGCCTGATCGGGAAGCGGCTTCTTTTCTTGGAGCTTTTTGAGGTGTTCCTGCAACTTCTGAATCGCGGATTCGAGCTTTTCCTCGGCCTCTTTTTGCGACTCGCCGGCGTCGGGGACTTGTTCTTTGGCGAGCCAATCCTCGGCGGCCTTCATTTTTGCCGCAGCGGCGGAGAGCTCTTCGGAGGCGGGTTGGCCGGGGAGGGCTTTCATCTTTTCAGCGAGCTGTTCTGCTGATTTTTTTAGTTCGGCCTGATCGGCACCGGTTTGTTTGGCGTCAGTCGGTTGTTGAGCAGTGCGCGTGGTGAGGGCGTGTTGTTGGTCGAGCAGCCCCTTGGTCGATTCGAGTGCTTCGGCGGCGGCCTTGGCTTGTTCCGGCGTAGTGGCGGAGGACTCGGCGTCAGATTTCTCCTGCTTCTGCTCGGTAATTATTTTTTCGAGATGCTCGCGGAGCACTTGGAGGCGATCAATCTCCTTCTTGCGATCCTCCAGCTTCTCCGGCTCCTCGATCATGAGCCTGAGCAGACTTTGCAGGTCGGCGACCACGGCCTCCTGCGCTTCCGTGGCGTCGGAGAAATGCTCCTCGCGAAGTTTCTTGGTGATGTCCTCCATCTTTCGGCGAACGCCCATGCCGCGAGCCGCGCCGAGGGACTCGAGGAGTCGAGCGGCCTTTTCGGGGTCGGACTGTTTGATGGCCTGACTGATTTGGAACATGCGATCTTCGAGGCGGCTGACTCGCTCGCGGACGACTTCCTGCCGATCGGCGAGTCCGCCCTGGGGCTTGGGCGAGTCCTCCTGCGCAGCGGCGGGCACGGTGACGACAAGGGCGACGATGAACATGGAGAGATAAGATCGCAAGGAAATCATTCCTTCTCCGGCCGGCTCGTCGTGCCTGGGCCGAAAAGATTCTCGGCTTGCTGTTCGAGGCGTGACTGCGTCTGGCGGTTGACGTCGGTTTGGAGTCGGATCACGTCGCGCAACATGCCCACGGCCTCGTTGTACCCTTCCCATTTTAGCATGTTGGCGAGGATGGCGTTCATTTGTTGGATGAGGCGCGTCTGGTGATTCTCCACGTCCTGCGCAGCGGCGCGGTCAAACACTCCGTGGAGGCGTTCCATGGCGTCGGCGGCGGCGGGGATGTCGATGTTGACGAGGTTGGTGATTGGGTCGATGACGCCGTTTTCGAGACGCCTGCGGACGGTTGTGTCGGCGAGTTGATTTACCTTCAACTCGGCGAATATCTGTTCAAACTGACGGCGAACAGTCTTCAAACGGCTGATCTGGCCTCGTTGGGCGGATTGCTCTCGCGTGAGGGCGGAGGCAACTTCAGCTTGGGTGAGGCCGCCGGCGGCGCGGTCGTGGAGGTCTTCGATACGCTTCTTGAGTTGCTCCTGACTCTTGAGAATCTGCTCGAACTCTCTGCGCCATTCGCTCTCGCGGCGGCCCAATTCGGCGAGCAGTTCTTCGGGCGTGACGACGCGAAGGGTGAAGGCGCCGGAGTCTGTTGTGTTGGCGAGCAACGACGCAGTCGAGCCGGCCGGACGCGTGGTGGTCACGGCGGGTTGATAGTCGGAGGCACGGATGGCCAGACGAACCTGATCGCCGACCTTGGCCCCGAGGGCGGAGAGCGGCCAAGATAATGTCTCCGCGTATCGAGTCATTCGTGGCTCGAAGCGGGGTAGCTTCTCGCGGACATCGTCTGGTTGCGACGTTGGCGAGTTGGCGTCGGTCAGAATGCGAGAGAGCAGATCGGCCGATTGAAGGGCGAGGTTGTCTTCACACTCGGCGGCGACATCCAGCACGGCCATCGGCGTGATCATGTCGCCCGCGCCGGGCAGGGCCAGACGCACCTTGGGCGGCGAATCGGTTTGCAAACGCACGGCAATGGTGACGGGGTGCAGATCGGTGAGGCCGCCATCGTCGGTGAGATTGAAGTAGTAGGAGCCGGCGGAGTGTGGGATGAACTCCGCGTGGATACTCTGTGCGGAATCTCGAACGGCATCGGCGATCACAGAATCGGCGTGATGCAGCGCGGCGGATGCGATGGGCTTGTTCATGACGGCGTCGATGCGAAGGGTGGAGCCGTGGAGCGAGTCGATGGAGGTTTGATTTGCAGGGTATTTCGTCGCGGGTTGATCGGCATAGGATGGCGGAGTCACGGTGACGGTCATCTCGGCAACGGTGGGTCGCTGGAGGGCGAGAACGTCGTACCACGTCGTGGATTCGTCGACGCCGAACTTGGCGATGAGAAATCGCAGCTTCATGGATGCCGTGAGTGGTCCGTATTCGAGGAGGAACTGGTCGCGGCCGCGCTGGGACATGTCTCGGAGGAACGTTTTGCCGTCAGGGAGCTCGACCTCGGCGCGGAGGGAATCCGGAATGTCACCTTCGGCGTTGGCGACGAGCGTGAGGTCGTCACCGAGGGGCCACGCGATGCGGTTTTTCACGAGTCCGTCGATTGTGATTCTCGTGCGCGAGGGCCAGGCGGCGTCTTGCAGGAGCAGGTCGCGGACGAGATAGGCGGCGATGTAGTCAGGGCTGATCAAACCGGCTGACGCGGCAATGGCGACGGAGGTGAGACCGAGGGCGACGAATCGACGATGGCGCGGCACGTCGAAGAGTCGTGGAGCCGGTGCGGATTGATAGGCGCGATGGGCACTTTCAATGACGGCGCGGACCATCGCCGGTGAATCACGATCGGGGTTTGGCGCATTTCGCATGAAAGAGACGGCCGTGAGGAGTTGGTCGCGGAGGTCGGGTCGGGCGCGTTCGACGAGAGCAGCGATGTCTTCGAGGGTCATTTGAATGGCAAGGGGTCGCAGCATGTATTGCCACAGGTGGTACACGACTGTGGTGACGACGAACAGGAGAAGCGCCGCGCGCGGGCCTTTTCCGAGGACCAGCACGAGGTCGAGCGTGAGTTGCAGCGCGATGAGAACCACAATGACGGCGGCGCAGCGGGCCAGACCGGCCACGATGAGGCGACTGCGCAGCTTGCGACCCAGCCCGGCGAGCGGGGCGAGGATGTCGCGTTTGAAGGTGGAGTCGGTCATCGCCATGCGTTACAGCAGTTTGCCCTTCTTTCGGAGGATCCATTCAACGGTGAGCAGCGCTACCAGCGCGACGAGTACATATTGATTATCCCAGAGAGGGCGCGGACGCTCGCGCGTGACGTAGGTGCGGCTGCGGTCGAGGATGAGGTTGGGGAGGCGCTGGGCCTCATCGATGTCGAAGTATGCACCGGTCGTGGCGAGCGCGAATTGGCGAAGGGCCTCGCGGTTCATGGCGGTATTTTGCATTTCAAGATCGGGCTGAATGACTGCAATGTCGCGCGTGCCGGTCGATTGGGGATCGGTGCCCGGAAGGCGGACGGAGAGGCGCGTGGTGCCGGGGCGCTCGGCCGTGAAGCGGCCCTGATAGTAACCGTCACGCGAAGGGATGGGCGTGAGGGTGACGGTGCGCAGCGACGGTTCGGTGGAGTCCGGCGTCGAGGCTGATTCGACGATCAAGTCAATTTGCGGCAGGAGCATGGGGTTGAACTGCTCATCGAGGGCGCGAACGGTGACGGCGACGGACTCACCGAGTTCGTATTGGTCCTTCGGCGTTTGGATGAGGCAACGTGTCTTGCCGCCGAGGAGTTTGCCTTCGACGAGGTATCGAAGGAGTTGGGTCCAGAAGCGGTTGAAGTACGAATCATCGCCGCGTCGCCATCGCCAGGTGGAGTTGATGCCGAGAAACGCGGCGCGACCGACGCCAACGAACTGGTCCGCGAGAAGGACGTGAGGGCCAAAGGCGCTGACCATGCGCGGGTCGCTGTGCCGCAGAAGAACCTGGGCGACCGGCTTTTCCCTGCGGACCGGGTAATGCCAATAGGCTCCGTCCAGTGCCGACCAGACGGCACGGTTGTCCGTCGTGCCATCGGTCAGGCGCACAATGGGGTCGCCCAGCGCGGCGTCGGGCACTTCGAGCGGCCACGAGCGCGTCTGGTAGTGGCCGAGGTCGTTGAGGGTGATTTCGGCATCGGGGTCGGGGGCGATGGGCAGAAGCTGGACGAGGGCCGTTGTGTTCTGTGAGCGGAGGAACTTGCCGGTGAACTTGTTACCGGCGGCATAGAGCAGGCCGCCGCCGTGATCGGCGACGAAGGAGGTGACGAGTGCGCCCCAAGTGGGAGAGAGTTCGGCGGGGTCGACGTCCATAAGGATGATGGCGTCGTATTTGAAAAGGTCTTCCTGCTTGGTGGGCAGCTCGGTGATGATGGTGGTGCCGTCGCGGACGGCCTTTTCATCGGCGGACTGTAGCCAGCAGGAGACATCGACGGATTTGTCGCGCTCCAACATGCGGGCGAGGAAGCGGTAGTCGTAGCTCGGCGCACCGGCGACGAGCAGGACGCGCATCTTGTCGTCAAGAATCCGAACAGCGGGGAGTAGCTCGCGCTGATTGTCGGAAGCGACGGACTCGTTGGGGAGTTTTGGAATGCGAGCGGTGTAGGCGGCCTGGCCGGGCTTGGCGAGCTTTCGCTCAAAGACGGCGGTTGCGAGTCGGCCGTCAGGTTCGGGGTGGATGGTTTTGGTGTCGACGACTTGGGCGGAGGCAGCGTCTGAAAGCTTCTCCAGTAGTTCAACTTTGATTGGTGCGTCGCCGGTGTTCTTGGTTGATACGCGGACGGTGATGCTAAAGGGGTCATTCTTGAACGCGGCGCGCGGGGCGGTGATGTCGGTAATGGCAGCGTTCACGGGGTCTGCTGGATCACCGATGCCGACGACGTAAGCGGGGATGCCTTTTTGCTTGAGCAGCGTGGAGATGGCGGCGGGCGGCTCGCCTTGATTGAATCCGCCGTCGGAGAGGATGACGACGCCGGCGATGGGCGCGGTGCCAATGGAGTCGATCGCGCCGCGAACGGCTGCGGCGAGATTGGTGGCGGGACCGGCGGGTTCGAGCGTCAACGCCGGTGTATTGCCGCCGGGTGCAGTGGTGGTAGGACTGCCGGGGTATTGGCCGACGAGAGACGCTGAATCGCTGAAGGTGGAGAGTCGTGTGGTGTTTTTCGAGGAGAGGTTTTTTAGAAACGCGGCATTGTCTTCTGCAAGGAGGCGCTTTAGAAGTTGGTCGCGCGAATGTTGAGGGGCATCTGAACCACCGGTACGAATGAATGTCTCGACGCGCCGAGCATCGTCGGGGACGCGGTAGGAATCGACGAGCGACATGCTCGCGGAGGAGTCGGCCAGGACGAGCGTGCAGGCCTCCTGGCGACGGTGGACGTAGTTCACGAGGACCGGTTCGAGTCCGATGACGCCGAGCAGAACCAGAACGAGGGCGCGACAGACGATCATGGCCCAACGAAGGCCGCGCGAGACTGAGCCACGCGCTTCGCGCCGGTAGAGCCAGAAAACCGCGTAAAGGATGACGGCGGTGATGATGCCGCCGACGAGGAGCGAGTTGCCGGTGGACCAGCGGGCGAGTTCGACGTGTTGCTCGATGCGCTCGGTGCGAAGGGATTGGGCGAGAAGGAGGGCGCGCGTCATGTGACGACCCTCCTTCCAAAGTGCCAGGCGAGGGCCTGCTCGGTCATGAGCACGACGACGGCCGCGAGCAACAAGGGCCACCAGAACTCTTGTCGAGCCGCGAGGGCGTCTGCATTGAAAGCCGCGACGTCTCGGACGTAGTCATACGTGAGATCACCCATTGCGGTTTCGAGTCCCGCGCGGCCCACTGGCGCAAGGTCGGATTCGCGCGGGTCTGGGTTCACGGCGACGAAGGAGCGACGTGGGTCGCCGGATGTTGTTGTCAACTCAACGGACCAGAGGCCGCAACGTGTGGTGTCGTCATATTGAAGCGATGGAGTCGTCGGAGAGGATGGTACGAGAAGGGATTCTCGTACCAGCGAAATCTCGGGGTCGACCGGATACGTCGGTGTGCGAAGGCGGGCTGTCGGTTTGTATTCGGCGGGGTCGAATGGGAAGACAAGTGGGCTGCCGGCGGTGATGCGCGACGGTGCATCAGGAGATCGGGATGCGAACGCGGCTGCTTCGAGCATGAGTGGGACGTAACTGAAATTGGAGGCCCAGTCGTTCCACTCTTGATCGGCCGATGTCGTGATGAAAAGGACAGCGCCGCGTCCGAAGGAGCTGAGGACGATGGCCGGTGAGTGATCTGGATCGTCATAACGGGCGAGGATTTGCGGTCCGGCCGGTGCGGAGGTGGATTGCGTGGTGGTTATTGCTGGGAGTCGTACGCTGGTGAATTCGAGGATGCGCACCTGGCGAAGGACCGTTGCGAGCGGGCCGGAGAATGCACGGAGGATGGGGTGATTCGCATCCCAGTCGGCCAGGTGAAACGGCTCCTGACCGGCGGCGGGCGACGCGGATGCACCAAGCGTCACGGGCAGAATGCCTTGGCCCTCGGCGAACAGCTCGCGATTGTAGTAGTCGGCATCGACCTGATCGCCTGCAAAAATAATGAGGCCGCCGCCATTGCGGGCAAAGGACTCGGTGGATTGACGCGGGCCGACGCCGAGTCGAGCGACATTTGCAAGGATGGCCACTTGGAAGCGGCTCCAGTCGAGGCCGTCGAGTTCCTGCTCCGTGGTAATGGTGAGATCGAAGCCACTGGCGGCGCGGCCGGCGGGACGAAGGGCCGTGCGGAGCAAATACGTTTCGTCACGGAGCGGGTCGGCACCGGGTTCGCCGTTGATGATGAGGGCGTGAATCGCAGGCACGACCTGTGCGCCGATGGAGCGAGCATTGTCGAGGGCGAGAGCGTCGGAGGAGGCGGCCGCACCGCTGAGTTGAATGCGAAGCTGGTTCGCGCCATCGGTGGGGAAGGTGATCTCAATCGGCTCGCGGACGGTTTGGCCGGGGGCGATGCGCGGGATGATGATGGGTGGTAGCGTCTGGTCGGCAATGGCGGCGGTGAGTTCGAGTTGTTCGACAGCGGCGGGTGAGTGATTGGCGACGGCGAGTTCAAAACGAGCCGGGACGCCGGCGGCGATTTGCGGTTGGAGCGCGACGAGGTCGGTGAGGGCAAGATTCTTCGGCGAATCAATGGAGACATCGACGAGGGTGAGGCGGCAGGATTTGGATTGAGTGATGAGGTCGGCAAGCGGGGTGAGCGCCGGAGAGGTCGGTTCGTTGGCGGTCCTGGCCCAGTCAGTGCGCTGGAAGTCGGAGATGACGTAGATTGCCGTATTGGCCTGCGAGGCAGTCGAGCGAATGAGTTGTGCGACGGACTGAGTCGCGTCGGGGAATCGGGCGGCGAGTTGCGATGGCACAACGCCTTCGATGGCGTCGTCGAGTTTGCGCGCGTTTTCTTCGGAGAGGCTGGGCAGTGCGCAGAGCGGTTGGCGCGGGCGACTGGTGAGGATGAGTGTGAATGTGTCGGCTGGGGATTCGGCGGCGGCGGACTGGGCGATTTGCTTCACGGCGGCGGTGGCGCGTTGGAAGACGGATTGACCATCGGAGAGCCGATATCCCATCGAGAATGAATCATCGAGGAGGACGATGCGCTCCGTGCGGCCGACGGAACCGAGCAGCGAGCCGACCGTACCGGCGCGCAGGAAGGGTCGGGCGATCATGAGCGCCAGGAGCAGCATGGCGAGGCAGCGCAGGACGAGCAGGATGAGCTGTTCCATTCGGACGCGACGGCGATTATGGCGGTGAGCTTCGAGGAGGAAGTCCATCGCGGCCCACTGGACGCGGCGAAAGCGGCGCTTGGAGAGGATGTGGATGAGAATCGGACCGGCCACGGCAGCAGTGCCGGCGGCGAGCGCGGGGTTCATCAGAAAGGTGGAGAGCCAGCCTAGCACGGCACTCTCCCTGCGCGAAGCGTCGAGCAAGTCGGCCGGCTAAATGGTGAGCGAAATATTATCACGCGCGAGCCTTTACCCAGTGGGATCGTGCCGTGAGATAGCGGCGCAGAGCGATGTCCAACGGATCGGTCGTTGATAGTTCGACGAAGTCAATCTTTGCACCGGCGCATGCGCCGCGAAGTCGGGTGGTGAATGCATCGAGTGCGGCAATGTAACCCTGTCGTAGCGATTGCGGGTCGATCAGGAGATTTTGGTCGACGGCCTCCAGCCCTTCAAAGAGCGTGTGATCCTGGAATGGAAACGTGCGCTCGTCGGCATCGAGCAGGTGCATCACGACGACTTCATGGTTGCCGTGGCGCATGGATTGCAGGCCGGCCACGAGTTCGTCCAAGTCGGCAAGCAGATCGGAGATGATGACGACGATGCTTCGGCGGCGGAGGTTTCGCGCCAGCTCAGCGAAGAGGGCCTTGCCGCCGGTGGGATGCTCAAGCCGGGCTTGTTCCAACTGGCGAATGATCGAGAGTAGGTGTGCATGATGCGATTGCGGCGCGATGCTGGCCCGGATGCGATCGTCGAAAAGCATGAGGCCGACGGCGTCTTGTTGGTGGGTCAGCAGATAGGTCATCGATGCGGCCAGCGTCGCGGCGTACTCAAACTTGGTGAGCCGGTCGGAGCGGTCGGTGTGTGCCGGGTAGCGCATGGAGGCGGAACAATCGACGATGACGTGCGCCTGTAGGTTGGTCTCTTCCTCGTATTGTTTGATGTAGAAGCGGTCAGTCTTGCCATAGACGCGCCAATCGAGTCGGCGGAGGTCGTCACCGGGGACATACTCGCGGTGCTGGGCGAACTCGACGGAATAGCCACTATACGGACTGCGGTGCATGCCGCTGATAAACCCTTCGACGGCATAGCGGGCGCGCAGCTCAAGGTCGCTGATGCGAGCGAGGACGTCGGGCCGAAGATAGTTTGGAGGTGAGGCCATGTGTCACATCGCGGATGAGCGGATCGGAGCGTCAACGTCACTTATGCGTTCACGACTTTCGCGACGCGCTCGTCCTTCAGCAGTCCTTCGTTGTGGGGTGGGTTGTGGGCCAGCAAGTCCTGTACGAGTTTGTCGGGGGTATAGCCCTCGGCCTGGGCGGCGAAGTTCGTGATGACGCGGTGGCGAAGCACCGGGGCGGCAAGGGCGCGAATGTCTTCCGTGGAGACGTGGTAATTGCCTCGTAGGATTGCGCGAGACTTCGCGCCGAGGATGAGGAATTGCACGGCACGCGGACCGGCACCCCAGGCGACGTTCTTCTTCACGAAATCCGGCGCGCCGGGTTCGGACGGGCGCGTGCGACGAACCAGATCAAGGGCGTGCTTGACGATGGGCGGCGCGGCGGGGACCCGGCGGACCACCCGCTGCAATTCAAGAATCTCCTCGGCGCTAATGACGCGCTCGACGGTATGGGTGAACTCGGTCGTGGTCGTGGTGGCGATCTCCAACTCTTCCTCGTAGGACGGGTATCCAATATATATCTTGAACATGAAGCGATCCTGCTGGGCCTCGGGCAGGGGATAGGTGCCTTCCTGTTCGATGGGGTTTTGCGTGGCGAGGACGAAGAACGGCGCGGCAAGGGCGTGGCGGACTCCGCCGACGGTGACTTGGCGCTCCTGCATGGCTTCGAGCATGGCGGCCTGTGTCTTGGGCGGCGTGCGGTTGATCTCGTCGGCGAGGATGATGTTGGCAAAGACGGGGCCGGGGAGAAACTTGAAGGCGCGCTGGCCGGTGGCGCGATCCTCGGCGATGACCTCGGTGCCGGTGATGTCGCTGGGCATGAGGTCGGGGGTGAACTGGATGCGGTTGAAGGCGAGATTCATGCAGCGGGCCAGGCTGGAGATCATCAGCGTCTTGGCCAGTCCGGGGACGCCTTCGAGCAGGCAGTGTCCTCCGGCAAAGAGGGCGATGAGCAACTGCTCGATGACCTCGTCCTGCCCGACGATGGTGCGACGAAGCTCTGTGCGGAGGCGTTGATAGGCCTCGCGGAGTTTCTGCGCAGCGGCAAGGTCGGCGTTGTCTGAAGCGGCTTTGGTCGAATCCGTCATGTCGTGCTCACAGTCTGTTGTTGGTCCCCCACGGTTGGCGGCGCATTCATGCCTTTACCGCTGCATGATTGGCAGCGTGTTATATGGCAATTGCAGGATGATGAGGGCCACAGCGGTGCCATAGATTTTCCCAACGCCGTCGCCTTCCCACGCACCGTCGTCCTCTTGGGTTGCCAGGAGGTGGGCGCTCACTTTCGGGTAGTAGTCTTTCCAGTCGTTCTCCCCCGCGAGGTACATCACCTGCGAGAGATACAGATGAGCGTAGAACCAGTGGCCCCAGGTGCCGCCGCGGCGGTCGCCGATGCCGATGTTCTGTTTGCAATAGCGAAGGGCGTTGAGTGCCAGTGGGTTGTCATACTGTCCGGCGTTGAACCAACAGGCCACGGCGGCGGCGGTGATGGGCGGGCGTGATCCGGACATGCCGACGCGATAGGCGATGCCGCCGTCAGGTTGGATGGAGTTCTCCAGGTATTTCATGGCCCGGTCGACGACCGTCTTGGGGACGGCGATGCCGGCGTTGCGCGAAGCGCGAAGGGCCTGCACCTGCGTGATGGTCACGGAACCTTCGTCGCCGTTCATGTCGGGCGTGTAGAGCCAGCCGCCGAGGTTGCTTTGGGATCGGGCGATGAGGTCGACGCCGCGTTGGAGGGCGTATTTAACTTCCGAAAGTCGGTCGATGTCCTCTTCCATGCCCATCATCTCGGCGAGAAAGAGCATGGAAAAACCGTGGCCGTACATGGAGCGCGTTTCCTCATCGCCAGTGCGGCAGATGAGACCGTTCTTTTGCGTCGACCGCAGGATGTACGTCATCGCGCGACGAATGTTGGGGGCATATGGTCCTTGCGTCGGCGTGCTGCCGGACGAGGCGAAGGCCATGCCTGAGAGGGCGGTCATGGAAACGGGATAGGACCCCATGTGGCCGGTTTCACGGAGCGCGCCATCGGAGCCTTGACGAGTGGCGAGGTACTTGAGTGCCTTTTGGATGGCGGTGTCAATCTGAGGCGTCACCAACGGCGGGAGCTTGGGCGGCGGGGTGGCAAGCGACGGCAGCGAACAGAGGAGTACTTGAGCGCACACGACGACGCCAAGAATGGAAGCGCATCGCGCAAAGTGGATGCTGCGTGCGGACTGTGCAATGGTCGATACTCTGGTCACGGCTCTTCCCGCTCCTCCGGCTCGATCAATCGCCCCGACTCCGGCCTGGTGGGCTTGGTCGGGGCGCCTTTGGCCAGAACATAGTATGCCTCTGGAGTCACCGCAATGATCCGCTGATCGAGCACGATCACGTCCTTGATCAAATGTGCCCTGGCTGGGTCGCGACTGCCTGAGCGGTCGTCGAGTTCCGGAGAGTTTTCAATCAATTGGCGGCCCGTGCTCTTGTCGAGGAAGAGAATGCGAGCTGGGCCGATGGGGGGCCGGTCGGTGCGATTGTTCCTCGGCTCTTCCGTTTGCACGCCGTATTGCACTACCGTCACCCAATCCGGCGATGCGGAGATCATCTGTCTGTTGATCGATGCGTAAGGGCCGAGTTCACGCTGCCAGGGTGATTTTTCCGCTGCCAACGGGATGGAGTGGAGGGCGAAGGTCGGCCTATCGCCAAATGTCTTTGCAAAGAGGAGAAGCCGAAGGGCGAGTGTGGTGCTGCCGGGCGACACGGGGACGCGATCGAGCGTCATTTCGACCGGCGGCAGCGACAGTCCATTGAGTGTGAGCCGGCGGAGCGACTCCCCATTCTCGGCACGAATAATCTCCATTTCATTCGATGGGTATGTGATGGCGACGTGTTCGTCGTCCAGGCGACGAATGTCGAGCACGCCTGCCGGGGCGGGTTGTGTCCAGAGATTTCGCCCGGTCAGCAGATCACGTCCCACGAGTCCGTCCGCGCCGCCATAGGTAATGACGCGCCCGTTGATGGCAAAGGGGATCACGCTGGGCGCAAGGTCGGTCGCATCCGCATCGGCATTCGCCGGAGGTTGGCCCTTGCGTTGTCTGGCATCCAGGCTGAACTGAATGCGAACGCGACCGGATCGTGGGTCGAGCATGCAGACGGTGGGCGGTTCTGCTTCGATGACCACGAGATTCCCCGCGGCCTCTCCCAGCGCGACGAGGCGCTTCCCGGTGAAGCGGCGACGCCACATGGGAATCGCGCCTTGTCGCGCGGGCACGGCAATCAGAGTGGAGGGGTCTGTGGCCATGATGACCGTCGCATCCATCGCGATGATGGGAGGATCAGGCAATACACCGGCGGAACGATCAAGCGGGATGGGCGGCCACAACATGCGGCCGGTCGTGAGGCCCACGGCGCAGGCCTGAGTGCCTATATCGAGCACCGCAACGGAGCCGGCCATCGCGGCGGCGCGGGCGGTGAGTCGGATGGCGTCACCCTCAGGATTCGGCTCCTCATCGAGTTGCAGGTTGATCACGTTTGACCAGGCGGTACGCGATTCCGGCGATGCATCGGCCATGACCCCTTTGACTTGCTTGAGGATTTGTAGTGGAACGACGCCGGAATGAGGACCGAGCGGGTGACGTGGATCCCAAAAACTGGTGACGTCGGCGCGAAACGTGTTGGCGGTGCCCTCAATGGCAACGACGTCGAGGGTCGTGGTGTTGGATAGGATCGCGGGCGGGCGTGAGGCTGGTAGCAGGCGAGCAAGCGAGGCGAGCAGCTCGGTGACGGTGGAATGCGCCGCACTCTTCGGCAACTCGGGGAGACTCTCCGGCAGCTTCATCGTGGCTGCATGATTGCGTAGTTCGTCGATCAGTCGTCGGGCCAGGGTCGGGTCGGTCACGGGCAGTCTCGGGCCGGGACACGAAAGAGCGATGGCGAGTTTGAGTTTGAGAACTCGCAGGGTTGTCGCATTGTCCTTCGCGGCTTCGAGTCGAGCGATGGCGCGCGTAAGGAAATAGACCACGGACTCATGATCGCCGGTGGTGGACGACATACGGGCCAGTCGTTCGTCGAGCCATGCACCTTGTTGGGTCGCCCCCAGCCCATCGGCCATGCGCGTAAAGCGTGCGAGCGACTCAACGGATGTTGGAGCGCCATCACGCCTCTCAAGGGCGGTCGCTTTCTGGACGAGATCGAGGAGACTTGTTCGTTGGACAAGGTCCATGTGGGTCGTAAGAGCGTCAAGTTGCTGCGCGAGTTTGACCCCCACGGTGGCATCGAGTTCTTGTTCGATGGTGATGGGTTGGTCGCCGACCTGGGCCAGCATGTGAAGGCCGTGTTGATAGGCGCGGAGCCATTCCTTTTGCTCACGGAGCAGGTCGAACTGGGCCAGCCCGACCTGCACTTGATCCTCGATTCGGCGGGCGGCGGCCGATGCGCGGTCGAGGAGCGGCGTACGATTTGCAACGTCCGTGGACGCTGCGAGATTCAGCAGCGACGCGACGCGTTGATGACGGATGCGTTCGGAGAGTTCGATGGCATCGGCATCGGTGGGTTTGTCGGTGGTTGTCTCAGACTCGGCGCGTTCTAGGAGCGAAAGCGCGGTCGCCCAGTCCTTTTTCGCCGACGCGAGACCCGCAAGGCGAAGGAGGGCCTTGCGATCACCGGCGTTCTTTTCCAACGCGAGTTCGGCGATTCGGCGAGAGCGTTCAATGTCGGGGAACTTGGTGATGGACTTAGCGGTGAGGCTGTAGAGGGCACCATCGCAGGCGAGGAGATTTCCAAGTGGTTCGTCAGCGGCGACGACATCCCCAACGGGCACGCCATCTGCTGCGCGAAGTCGGACGAGACCGGACTCCGTCGGTGCGAAGATGGTCTCGGCGTTGAGAATGGGTCGCCCCGTCAGTGGACTCGCCCCGTAAGACCAAAGACTCTGCCCGTTGGCGGCGTCCAGCGCCAGGAGCGACTTGCCGCCAATGAAGATTCGACGACCATCGGACCCAATCAGAAAGCGATGCGCACCACGCGGGAACGACCACACCTGCTCACCGGTTTGGCGATTGATGGCGATGAGCGATTCCGCGTCGGTTGGTGCATGAATGACGAGTCCGCCGCATGGGAGAGGCGGAGAAGCGAGCCATTCATCGGGTTGGGCCAGGCCGCCCGTGGCCGGACCGAACGGCCCCCATTGTCGCGGCGCGGCACGTTGTGAGATGGTGAGTTGTGTACGTTTGTAGGCGGACTGCCAGCAAAGCGAAAAATTGTGCGTCGACAGCCCAATGAGCATTCCCGCGCCCGTTGGAATGAAAATCGACCCTTGATGAACGGCCGGCGGGAGGATGCCGTTCATCGGAAACATTCCGGGCTGGCCGGTGCCGAGCAGGACGAGCTTTTTAAGAGCGCCGTCGCGCCCGAGGATGGCGAGTTGCAGGTCCGAGCCGATTTGGACCGATGCGACCAGTGACTCTCCGACGACCACGGGCGTGGACAGGAAGTGGGCATAACGAAGACCGTCCTCCACGGGACCGCCGCGGCCTTTGGTCCACACGGCCTTACCCGACTCAGCTTCGTAAGCGCGGAGAGAGTTTGGCTCCGCCACATCGTCACCGACGAAGATGTTATTGGGTGGGGGCACGCCTTCCTTCGATGGAAACTGTTCATTGGGCGTACCCATTTGTTCAATCAGAAAGACAAGGCCCAGCGAGGTGGACACTGTGCCGCGGTATTCATGGAACAGCGTGCGCGTCGTGAGTTCGTCGAGGCGATCCGAATTGTCTACGTTGATCGTCCCCATCATTTGACGCTGGGCCTCGATGCGCGGGTCGCGGACGGGGCGCTTCGGGATGGCCCGCCACAACAGATCGAATGAGTCAAGCTCGCGGGAGACAAGACCCTCGGGGCCTGTGAGGAAAAGGGCGCGACCATCC
>JBBTET010000044.1:47454-54671 GCA_038042195.1 Planctomycetota bacterium
CCATACCACCGGGCGGCCGGTCTTCTTGCTGACTCGTTCGATGTTCCGAGTGTCGATGCGAGCGGTGCCGGCGAGATCCTCCCGCATCGCGGAATCGGGGGCGAGCGCAGGGTCGACGGTGGTGAGTCGCATGTCCGCGTCAGTGGCTGACTGGGACTCGTGGATCGATGATTTGAGAAATGCTTCGAGAGTCGCGACGCGCGCGGCTTGTTCTTGTGGCGCGACGCTCTTCAGGCGGTCGAGGTCTTGCAACGCGGAGGTAAGGTCGCCGGTGAGGGCTGCGGCGACGCAGAGTTTCTGAAGCGTCTGCCATGCAGGGATGGTGGTGTGCGGCAGATTGAGAAGTTGGTTTAACAGGTCCACAGCCTCGCCGGCTTCGCGGGAATCAATGAGCTTTGCAGCGAGGAGATTGATGGCCTCCGGTCCGGGCGTGGTGTGTGGGAACTTGGTCGCGAGTTGACGGAGGGCGTCGAGGTCGTTGGCGGCACGCGCGGCATCGAGCCGAGCGCGCACGTCGGCGTCGTATAGCAGACGATACGTTTGTAAGCCATCGGACGGCCAGCCGGCGATTTGATCTTGCGCGCAGTGCAGCGCGGAGAGGAAGTGCTGACCATTGTCGGGCGACACGGTCTTCTCGCCGTATTGATCGACCACGCGCATGAGCGTATCAGCCGCGAGCTTCCAGTCTTGTTGAGCGGCGGCATCCTTTGCTCGTTTCAGCCAGCTTTCAGCATCGCGGTCGCTGGGCGGGATGAGGCCGTCGCGCTCGGTGCGAACCGGATGCGTGGGTGGGTCGGCCGTCACGGCGAAGGCAGTCAACAGGAATAGGCCAATGGCGACTGCGACGACGGTGATCCGGCGACTCTGACATTGAAAATAGGCGATATCAGCGTACAACGAGCTTATCCTAGGAGGGCGTGGACTCGCATACAATGAGAACGTTCCGAAACGTGACGGCTTTCATAGGGATCATGGCGTGAGTAACGACAACGAATCAATCGGGTTGTCGAATGTGTCACTCGAAACTGGAGCAAGAGTATCCTTGTTGCAAGGCTTGGGGGCCGCCTTGCGATTCCTTAGCCCATTGGGCCGGCGCGATACGGTGTCGGGGGCGGTCACGTTTGCCCGGGCAGACATGTGGTTTGTCCCGGTCGGATTGGTCGTCGGACTGGTGTGGGCAGGACTTTTCAAGGGAACCTGGCGTCTGTACGGAGAAATCGCCAATCTCCGGGTCATTCCGCCGCTAGTGATCGTGGTGGTCGAGTGCTGTTTCACGGGGCCGTTTCTGGCGTTGGGACTTGCCCGCACGGTGAATCTCCTGACGAGCGTTCGTCCGTGGCGACCGCCGGAGGAAACGTCGGAACCGCTCTCGCCGGTGGGGACGCTGGCCCTCGCGCTGACTGTATTGTCATCGTGGGTATTGATTGCGAGCATCCCGCCATTTTCAGGCTGGTGGCCACCGCCGGACGACTGGCGATATCCGTTTCGCCATGTGTATCCTGCGCCGATCTATCGCTCGCTGGTGTTGGCTCCGATCTGGGGGCGATGGGCGATCCTGTTGGCGGGGACGGTCGGTCGAACGGCGAAGTACGCGGACACGCAGACCGTGGCGCTGTGCCGATCGCTGACGCCGGGACGACTCTTGGTCCACACCCTCTTTCCGATGGCGATCACGTCGGTCTATCTCAGCCGTGACGGCAACTATCTTACGGGCATCATCGTGGGCATCTCAGTCTTCATCACGGCCTATGTGCCGAGCGTCATCATGGCGCGGCGCGGCGGCGGACAGACGCGGCAATCGTTGTACGCGGTCGGACAACTGGCCCAGCTCGCATTTCTGGCCATGTATCGAGCGTTTTGGCCGTTGATACACGGGTAGGCTACGAACATGGCACCACGGCGTTGATGACGTACACTTTCGACTGCCTCCATGTCCCCCAAAGTAGTTCAGAACATCGATCTTCAGACCGGCGAGCCGACCCCTTCGCCGTCGATGCCTCCCGCGCCGGCACCACTGTTGCCGATGGCGGTGGGATTGATGGCAGGAGTGCTACTGGATGATCGTCTGCCGCTGGGCCAGTGGGTGTATGGCATCGTCATGATCGTGTGCGCGGCGTCTTTGCTCCGCAAAAAGAGGCATCGCTACTTGAGTGTGGCGATGTTGATGATCGCGTCGGCGGGCTTGGGGGCCATTCGCTATGACATCCACTTTCGTCGAATCGCGAGTGATCACATCGTGCATCGCACGGGGGCGGATCCGATGCTGTGTCGGCTTCGTGGGCGCGTGCTGACTGCGCCCGACATCGTGGAGCCGAGTCCGAGTGTCCCGCGCGCCTTTGAGACGGGGCCGCGCACGCGCTTCATCCTGGAGATGGAGCAGGTCAAGTCGGGCGAGACGATGGTTCCGGCATCGGGGCGGCTGATGGTGTCGGTGAAGGCACCGCTGCTACTCTTGCGAATGGGGGACGTGATCGAGATGACGGGCTGGTTGTATCGACCGCGCGGGCCGGTGAATCCGGGTGAATACGACCGACGGCTGGCGAATCGGCGGGCGGGGTTGCTTGCCGGATTCTCGTGCGATCACGCGGAGTCGGTGCGCGTCGTGGATCGGGTCGGGGCGGATTGGCGCGGGAGTCTCGGAAAGTTGCGGCTGCGACTGGGTCGTATGCTCCTGCATGAGAGCCTGGCGGAGGACGAACCGGAGGCGGGAGTGATTGAGGCGGTGGTGCTCGGTCATCGGGACGCGGTGTCGCGGGCGATGAACGAGGCCTTCGTGCGAACGGGGAACGCGCACTTTCTCGCGGCCAGCGGGATGAACGTCGCGTGGGTGGCCCTCGTCGGTTGGGCGGTGATGTCGCTAACGGGGGCATACTATCGAACGCGTGCCGTCGCGATGGCATTGCTGATCCTGGCCTACGTCTTCGTGGCGGAGCCGGAGCCGTCCATCCAACGCGCGGGAATCATGGGGCTGGTCGGATGTATGACGCTGTTTCAGCGCGGGCGGGCGAGCGTGTTGAACTGGCTGGCGTGTTCGGCCGTGGTGGTGTTGATGATCGACCCGGCGGACCTCTTTCGAGCGGGGTTTCAACTCAGCTTTCTCGGAGCGTTGGGAGCGTCGCATGTGGCGAGCGTGGTGCGGGCGACGATGGGACCGTCCATGATTCGCGCCGCGGATCGCATCGGGTTGCGGCCCTACCTGGTGGCGTATGGTTTCATGCCGCGCGAGGCCGACCCGGACATCGTGGATGATTCTCTGCGCGGCGAGATTGCCGTATGGATTGTGAAGGGCATCGCGTTGAGCGTGAGTGTGTCGCTGGCGTGTTGGCTGGTGACCGCGCCGTTGTGCTGCTACACGTTTGGTCAGATTGCACCGTGGGGGATTCTGGGAACGCTCGTGCTGTGGGGACCGGCGTTCGTGGCGACGATCATCGGATTTGCAAAGCTTGGGATGGGCCTGCTCTTTCCGTCGTCGGCGCTGTTGCTTGGACCGATGATGGCATGGGCCACGCGGCTCATGGTCGGCTTGGTGGACGTGTTGTCGCATTTGCCGGGGACGCTGATCGATGGTCGGCGACCGTCGCTGGCGTGGGTCTTCGCCGCGTACGCCGTGATTGCATGGCGCGTGTACGGGACGAAGTGGCTGATCTTTCCGTATCGTTTCAAGCTGGCGGCACTCGTGATCGTGCTGTGGTGGGCGATTCCTCCGAGATGGGTGACGCACGAAGCGGGCGCGCTCAAGGTGTGGATGCTCGCGGTCGGCGATGGCACGGGGACGGTCGTGGAGCTGCCGAACGGCAAGGTGTTGATGGTCGATTTCGGAACGATGTCGAAGTTCTCGGCGGGGAATGTAGGGGTCGCGTTTCTCCGGGAGCGCGGGATTCGACGCATCGACACGGCCTTTCTATCCCATGCCGACTTCGATCATTACAGTGGGATTTCGGCCATCGCGAAGGAGTTGGAGATCGAGCGACTCGTCCTCAACGATCACTTTCAGCCGTATGTGAAGGAGAAAAGCGCGCCGTGGTATTTTCTGAAGGCGATGGGCGACGCGGGCGTGCCGGTGGAGGTGGTGAGCGGGCCGAAGGTGTTTGAGGGAATGGGGGATGTGCGCGTCGAGTCGATCTGGCCGCCGCCCCTGGAGAAAGGCGGCATCGCCACGGACAACGACCGTTCGATGGTGCTGCGATTGACGCATCAAGGGAAGCGAGTGCTGCTCACAGGCGACATCGCGTTGCGCGGCATGGCGGGCTTGTTGCAGCAGGGGGATCTGAAGGCGGACGCCCTCGCGCTTCCACATCATGGCAGCGTCGTGGCGAATACAAAGGCGTTCATCGATGCCGTCGATCCGACGGTGTGCGTGCGATCCAGCGGGCAGCGGCGAAAGATGACGCGCAACGGGATTGAACGGTGCGTTGGCGAGCGGAGCTATTTCAGCACGGCGGATGATGGGTGTGTGGTGGTGAAGATTGCGAACGGTGCAATGACTACAGAGTCGAAATTCAACAAGAACTGACTATGAGGCTACGTGCCGATGGTGGTTGAATTGCGATGCTTGATCCAAAGATAGGTCATCAGCCCCGCGCCGAGCAAACCGAACGGCAGCATGGAGCCGAACCAGATGTTGGGATTCAACTTGGACGCGACACCCGCACCCACCGAAGGCTTGGCAAACGAATCGAACAATGCTCCGAGGCCGTAGCCGGAGATCAGCGCCCCGTAGTATTGGAATGAATCGATAATCCCCGATGAACAGCCGGCCATTCGTCTGCCGCCCAGGTCCATGGCGGCTGCCGTTCCGAGGATGGAATGCGTGGAGTTGCACATCATGCTGATGCCGATGATGAGGGCGACCGCGATGGCCGAACTCGCTGCGCCGCCGCTTTGCGGGACCATGATGGCGACGATGGTGAACGCGACTTGAGCAATGTAGAGAATCGCCGCGACCGGGGCGCGCTTGCCGTGAAAGAGTTTGTCGGAGATGTAGCCGGACGTGAGCGACCCGACGGAGGCGGTGACGGGCAGGCCCCAGATGAACGCGGTGTAGAGTCCCGACATCTTGTCCGCCCCCCAAACGTCGTGGAGATAGACGGCCCACCAGGATTCCACGCCGCGGCGCACGAAGCCGGTGCAAAAATAGGCGGCGGCGACAATCCAAACGACGCGGTTTGACGCGATCTTTCGGAACACATCGATCAGCCGAATCTTCTCGGTCGATTCGGCTCCTCCATCGTCGTCGTGTTCGACCTTCCACCCGGCTTCTTCGGGTGTGTTCTTCACAAATAGATTCATCAGAATCACGATGACGCCCACGGCGATGGGGGGCAGGATGAACATGTATCGCCAATTGAGCGTGGGCGTGGACAGTGTGAAGAACAGGAGCGGGATGCTCATGCCCGTGATCAACGTCTTGCCGAGTTGGCCCGCGCCGATGGCACCCAGGTTAATCATGAATCCGAAGACACCGGCGAAGGCTCCGCGCTCTTTTCGTCGAAACCACGCGGTGTTGATCTTGATGAATCCCGGTGCGCCGAAGGCCTGCATGTAACCGTCGAACGAGCGTATGCAAACGAGGCTGGTCAACAAGAGCATGGTGGACATGCCGGACCACGACGTGAAACCGAACGCAAGGTTGAGAATGATCGTGGAGATCGCGCCGATGGTCATGGCCTGCTTGCCGCCGAAGCGATCGGTGAAGAGGCCGTTGATCATCTGGCCAATAGCGTAGGCTCCGTCGCGGCCTGAATTGATCATTCCATACTGAGATTTTGAGAAGGACAGTTCGCTCATCAACTCCGGCGCGACGGGGCTGAGGTTGTAGCGGCAGAGGTAGTAGGAAGCGTAAGTGAGTCCCAGGAAGAACCAGTTCTGTCCACGACGAGCGCGATAGCCCGGCGGGTGGACGATGGGGGCGCTGTCGGTCGCTTGCGAGGCGGTCTGCATGGGGGTTCCTTGAAGCGTGGGACTGTATCTGCGATGGCGCGGGTGGGCAATTCACAGCGCGCGGATTGCGATGGGCCGTACAATCTCGCCCATGTCTCGGCCGATCCCGATTGCCCGCCTCACCATCTGGCAACTTGCCATTCCGATGAAGCAGTCGTTTCGCCACGCCACGGCCGAGCGGTCTGTGAGTGAGCCGCTCATTGTCGCCGTCGAATTGTCGGACGGCACGGTGGGCTATGGCGAGACGCATCCGCGTACCTATGTCACCGGCGAGTCGATGGAGGATGCGATTCGCAGCGTGCGCGAGGTGTTCGTGCCGTTGCTCGTGGAGATGCGGCCGGCGAACTTCGGCGAGGCCATCGAGGCGGCGGGGGGACTGCCATTGGTGGATTCGACGGGCAAAGTCATCACCGCAGCGCGGGCGGCGGTGGAGTTGGCCGTGTTGGATGCATACAGCCGTTCGTTTGAGAGATCGCTGGAGACGATTGCAGGGTGGCTGGGGGAGTCGTGGCTGGGGCCGCCGGGGAGTGTGTCGACGGCACGATTTAGCGGCGTGGTGTCGGGGGAGAGTCCCGAGCGCGTGGCGCGGAGCATACGCAAGATGCGGCTGCTGCGGTTGCCGCATTTCAAACTGAAAGTGGGTGATGCAGACGATGACGCACGAATCGCGGCGGCGGTCCGGGTGCTCGGTCGCGGTTTGCAAAAGGGCAAGGTGACACTCCGTCTGGATGCGAACGAGGCGTGGACCCTGGAGGAAGCCAGCGCGAAGCTGGAGGCGTGGGAGGCGTACCCCATCTCGTCGGTGGAGCAGCCGTTGGGGAAGCACGCGATGGACGACTGGGCCACGCTGGCCACGCGCACGAACCTGCCGCTGATGGCGGATGAGTCGCTGGTGACGCCGGAGGACGCCGAGACGCTGATCGCGCGACGGGCGGCGAGTGGATTCAACATTCGAATCAGCAAGAACGGCGGTTTGATCCCGGCGATCAAGCTGGCCATGATGGCCCGGAAACACCATATTCAGTGCCAGTTGGGTTGCATGGTTGGCGAGACGAGCCTCCTGTCGGCGGCGGGTCGGTGGTTCCTCCAATTGGTGCCTGGGGTGACGTTCGTGGAGGGGAGTTTCGGGAGTTTCCTGCTCAAGGACGACGTGGTCCGACGTGGCTTGCGGTTCGGCTGGGCCGGGCGATGGACACCGATGAGCGGACACGGACTCGGCATGACGGTGGATGTCGCGCGGCTGGCATCGCTGTCGGACCACTCGCCGGTGGCGATTG
>JBBTET010000045.1:0-37886 GCA_038042195.1 Planctomycetota bacterium
GATTCGGCATTGATGTGAATGACTGGGGGACGGTGGTGCCGGGGGGGATGCTCATCAATCTCACGGATTACGAGCGTAACCGGCGCGTGGCGACCGAGTTGAGGGATCGGATTGTATCGTATCGACGAGCGCATCCGCGACGGCCAGTGCATTTGATCGGCCATTCGGGCGGTGGGGGGATTGCGGTGCTGACGGCGGAGATGCTGCCGGTCGAGGAGCCGGTGTCGAGTGTCATTCTGTTGGCAGCGGCGATCAGTCCGACGCACGATCTACGAAACGCGCTGGACCGTTCGCAGTACGGCGTCTTCAACTACTACTCCCCGCTGGATGTCCTGCTTCGGGCCGGCACGACCGTCGCCGGGACGATTGACCGAGAGCACGCTCAATCAGCCGGCGCGGTGGGCTTCACTCGGCCGGCGAAGCTGACGGGGGATGATGCCCGAGTGTACGACCGCAAGCTGCACCAAGTGCAATGGTCGCCGGAGATGCGACACGCGATGCACTTCGGCGGACACATGGATTGGACGCATCGCCCCTTCGTGAAGCAGTATCTCGCGCCGCTGGTGACGAGTGTGAGCACTTGGCGGTTCGACGATGAGCCATTGGGCGAATCCACACGAGGGCGCGCGGCGGCGGGTATGGAGTCCGATACGCCGTAAGCCGGTGGATCACATCTTGTTTGGTTTGGGCCGGAATGCGAGTTTGAGCAGCTTACCAGTGTGCTTCAGGCAGCGGCTTGCCTCGACACTGTGGGAGGAGGTATATTCCATAGATTGCCTCGTATTTCAGGAGACCCCTCATGGCACACGACAAGGCTCGAAGTCACTCGGCTTGGTTGGCGATTGTCGCGACGGTCATTGTTTTCCCGGCAACTGTAGTTGCCCAGTCCAACGAGAGCTTTCGGCCCGTGGTTTGGACGTCGGCCCTGATTGCATCTGATCTCGTCGAATACTCCGCCGTGTTTCAAAGTTCCGGCGAGCAGAGCGACCACTACTTCTTGAATGTTGTTCGCGACGATGGGACGTGGGTGGTTCAAAATCTGCCGGTCGGTTACCAATCCGGTCTTTCGAAGATCGCGACTGTAGTCCCCTCTTCGGTGTTTCAAAGCGGCGCCTCTTATCACACGACTTTTCAAGTCGACTACGCGACCGAGGCCCCTGCCTTTGACGCGACACAGGCCGTGGTTCACAACCTTGGACAGGCCGTTAACTACCTGACCAACGGAGGATCATGCAAAGCCGGGAATGGAGCTTTTGCAAGCCCAGGCGACGCTCCAGAGTATCCACTCCAATTCTTGCCTCCTCCTCCTCCTCCTCTGCCGCCCTTCGACGAGACGTATCACAAAGACGTTCCCGATCTCGCGCAAGGCCCGAACGAGTGCGGCCCGACGTCGGTGGCCAACAGCCTTGCCTGGCTTGACAACGAGCACACATCAGTGACAACCGGGATGACCACGGAGGAGTTGCGCGACGTGTTAAAGGACGCCGACCACATGATGACGAGTCCCGCTACGGGGACCTCCGATTCAAACTTCCTGGCGGGAAAGCAGGCCCTCGTTAATGAGCTTGGACTGCCCATCAATACCGCGCCGATTGGCGGGGGTCCGGGTTCTCTTCCCAGCGTCGAAAATATTAAGAAAGCCCTTGCGGAAGGCGCCGATGTTGAGCTTTCGGTTTTGTGGTCCGGCGGCGGCGGCCATTGGGTCACCGTCATTGGTGCAATCACTGCTGGGGACCAATGCGGACTTTGGATCAACGACCCGGACGATGGCGAGGAACAGGCCCAGTTTCATTTCCTTGACGTTGGAGCGGATGGAAAGTTGTCTCTTCGTGGGTATGGAAATGGGAATACGGTCGATTTGACCGTTTCGGAAACCGTCAGCACTCCATCGATCCTCGCCATCCTGTTTCCCTTCTGCGGATTCGGCGGTTTCGTACCTCTTCTTGCCATACCACTTGGCATACTCGCCATGCGTCACGGTGGGCGCCGCCGGTTCTCGCTACCTACCCGCAGCTAATGCGTTGACTCTATGTGTCTAAATGCTCGGTGGATTAGTAACCGTCGGGCTTTTTGAAATCGGCAATGAAGACCTGGCTGTTGCCGGTGGTGGTGCGCTGGCTGGTCCACATCATTTTGGTGCCGTCCTTGCTGATGACGGGGAGGCCGTCGAAGCGCGGAGAGTGGGTGACGCGCTGCTGCTTGCCGGTCTCGATATTGAGGAGATAGACCTCATAGTTGTAGTGGCCGTGGAGGCTGGTGGTGAAGACGACGGAGCGACCGTCGGGGAGGAAGTAGGGTGCCCAGTTGACGACGTCGCTGTCGTTGGTGAGTTGGCGTTCGCCGGAGCCATCGGTGTTGATAACGAAGATCTGCAAGTGGTCGTTTTGTCGGCGGTCGGCGCGGAAGATGATTTTGGTGCCGTCGGGAGAAAAGAAGGGGCCGCCGTCGTAGCCGGGCTTGTTGGTGAGTCGGCGGAGGTTGGAGCCGTCGGCGTTCATGATGTAGAGATCGGGATTGCCGGCGCGGTCGGAGGCGAAGACGATTTCTTTTCCGTCGGGACTGTACGAGCATTCGGCGTCGTAGCCTCGTTCGGTGGTGAGTTGGCGCGGGTTGGAGCCGTCGAGGTTGGTGGCGATGACGTCCATTCCGCCGGGCATGTTCCATTTGTAGTTGCTACCCGCGCGGTGGTACTGGTTCGGGTTCGGCCAGTCGGGGTGCAGGTAGCTCGATGCGAAGATGAGGCCGCTGTTGTCGGGGCGGAAGAAGCCGCAGGTGCATGCGCCGCCGCCGGGACTGATTTGTTTGAAGGAGCCTGTTTTGGCGGTGAGGCCTGCGTCAAGCTCGATGGTGTACATCTGATACTCGTGTTGCCCCTTGGGGTAGGACTGGAAGATGATGCGTTTCATGTCGGGGGCGAAGTAGGCTTCACCGGATGCGCCGATGCCCATGTCTTCGTTGGTGATTTGGTGGACGTTGGTGAGAATGCGCGACTCGGCTTCAGCCCAGTTAGATTGGGGCGTGGCATCGACGGCGAGTTGGTAGCCGGGGGATTGGCAGGCGAGAGAAAGCAGCAGCGGACCGGCGACGAGTGATGCTACGAATCGGTTCATGAATGTTCCTTGGTCTGACTTTGATTCCTAATCTATAGGGAGGTGGGGGTGGTTGTCGAATCATGGCTGTAGCAACCAAGTGATCCGGCTATACTCGTCGTTTGGGTGGGGCGAATTGAGGCGTGGACGTGGAAGTTACACTACTGTGCATTGGCGATGTCGTGGGGCGACCGGGGCGGGCCGTGGTGTCGCAGGCCGTGCCGAAACTGGTAAGGGAGCGGCAGGTTGACTGCGTCATTGCAAACGTGGAGAACGCGGCGGCTGGCTCGGGGTTGACGCAACAGCTCTACGCGAAGTTCCTGCGGTATGGCGTCAACGTGATGACGATGGGGGATCACATCTATCGCAAGGCGGACATTCTGCCGGTGTTGGAGCAGTCGGAGCAGATTGTTCGGCCGGTGAACTATCCGGCGGAGGCGGCGGGGCGGTTGTTTGCGATTCATACGACGGCGAGTGGGGTGAAGATCGCCGTGATGTCGGTGATGGGGCGCTTGTTCATGCAGCCGCCGGCGGACTGCCCGTTTCATGCGATGGATCGAGTGTTGGAGACGCTGCCGTCGGATGTGAAGGTGATCGTCGTTGATATGCACGGAGAGGCGACGAGCGAGAAGGTGGCGATGGGGTGGCATTTGGAGGGGAGAGTGAGCGTGCTGTTTGGGACACACACGCACGTGCAGACTGCGGACGAGCGGGTGTTGGAGGGGGGCACGGCGTATATCACCGACCTGGGGATGAGCGGGCCGTATGACGGTGTGTTGGGGCGTCGGAAGGATCGGGTGCTGAAGGCGCTGACGACGGGGATGCCTGCGCCGTTTGACGTGGCCGTGGGTGATCCTCGGATGTGTGGGATACTGGTTCGCGTGGAGGCGGAGACGGGCAGGGCGACGCACATCGAGCGGGTGTGCGTGTTGGGAACGGCGGAGTCGGCCGAGAATGATGAGGGGGAGTAGGTCGTCGGATCGGCAACTCCAGTCGGCTCAGATACAATTCGATTCGATGTGTTCCATTGTGCCCTATCACGTTTCGCAGTGCGACGGCATCATCGCCGTGGTGCAAGAGGTCTATCGCGAGTATGGGTGGACGTGGGAGGCGCATGGGTATCATCGTGATTTGTATGACAGTGAGGGGGCGTATCTCGAACAAGGGGGGATGTATTGGGCGTTGGTTGATGGAGATCGCGTCGTGGGGTGCGCGGGGGTGACGGTGCATGATCGGGAACGGCCGGTGCATGATCCACAGGGGGCGGGGCCGTTGGAGCGGGATCGTGATTTGAAGACGGCGGAGCTGCATCGGCTGTATTTGATTAAGACAGCACGGGGGAAGGGTTGGGGGTATCGATTGTTGAATGAGACGGTGGCGTATGCGCGAGCCAAGGGGTGCCGGCGGATGATCGCGTGGAGCGATTTCGTGTTGAAGGAAGCACACGGACTTTATGTGTGCAACGGATTCGTGCAGGAAGGTTGGCGGATGTGTGATGATCCCGATCACAGCAAGGAGCACGGTTTTTGGAAGGAGCCGTTATGAAGCGAGTGGGAGATACTGGGGAGCGGTTGCCGTTTGATCCGGGTCGGGTGAAGGCGTCGGCGACGGAGGCCGGCGGTGCGTCGACTTCGGTGGGTGGTGCGAATGCGATTCTGACCGTGTCGCAGGTTACGCGGATGGTGAAGGGCGTGCTCGCGTCGGGGTTACCGGGGACGCTGAGTGTGGTTGGTGAACTCTCCAATCTGTCTCAGCCGGCGGGGGGGCATATTTATTTCACGATGAAGGACGCGGCGAGCGAACTGCGATGCGTGATGTGGAAGTCGGCCGCGAGCGGGATGAAGTTTACACCGACCGATGGTATGGAGGCGGTGGCGACGGGGTCGGTGGATGTGTATGAGCCGCGCGGGCAGTATCAATTCTATGTGCGCCGATTGGAGCCTCGCGGAATTGGTGCGTTGGAGTTGGCATTTCAGCAACTAAAGGAGAAGCTCGGTAAGGAGGGGCTATTCGATCTGGGGCGGAAGAGGGCGTTGCCAACGTTTCCGCGACACATCGCCGTGGTGACGAGCACGACGGGGGCGGCAGTGCGCGACATCTTGCAGACGATTCGTAGGCGATATCCGGTTGTAGAGGTGCTGGTCTTTGGCGTGCGCGTGCAAGGGGATGGGGCTGGGGCGGAGGTAGCTGATGCGATTCGGAGGATAAATGCGGCGCGCGAGAAACTGGGCGGGATTGATGTCATGATTGTCGGGCGCGGCGGCGGGTCGTTGGAGGACTTGTGGGCGTTTAACGAGGAGGTCGTCGCGCGGGCCATTCATGCGAGTGCGATACCGATTGTCAGTGCGGTGGGGCACGAGGTGGATTTTACGATTGCGGATTTCGTCGCGGATGTGCGCGCCGCGACGCCGACGGCCGCAGCGGAGTTGGTCGTGCCGGTGTTGTCGGACTTGTTGGACGGCATCGACGAGATTGGGCGGCAGATGCGGCGGGCCGTGGGACGCGTGGTGGAGCAATGTCGCGGGCGGCTGGCGGTGGTGATGAAGGCGGAGTGGTTTCGTGATCCGATGGGGCGTGTTCGGCATCGACAGCAGCAGGTGGATGAGGTGACGGGGCGGCTTCGATTGGCGGAGTCGCGGCTGTTTGCGGCAAAGCGGAATGCGATTCACCAGTTGGATGTGCGACTTGGTCGCGTGCGCCCCGAAGCACAATTGGCGCGACGGCGCGAGGTGTTGAGTCGCATGGAACAACGACTGGCGTTGGCGAGCGTTCGGAATCTGCGGAAAGTGGAAGGGCGACTGGCTGCGGTGCGCTCTCGGCTGGCAGTGTCGTCGCCTCTGGGATTCGTGGAGCGCGAACGACTGCTGATTGCGCAACTAGAGGCCAGGCTGGCCCGAAGCGTGAACCGTGTGCATTCTGATGTGGAACTTTCACTGGAGACGCTGGAGAAACGATTGCAAGCGGGGAGTCATGAGGCGGCGTTAAAGCGCGGGTTCACGATTACGTGGCGCGTGAGGGGGCGGAAGATCGTTCGCGGGCCAGGGGAGGTGAAGGAGGGCGACCGATTGGAAACGGAGACGGCTTCTGGCGTGATTGCGAGTCGGGTGGTGGATGGCGAGCAGGGGGAGTTATTCGAGTGAGGCGTTGGCCACCCTGACTTACGGTATGATTTCGGGAGAATCGGAGGGATTGCCATGGGCGCAACGTTGACGGCATCGGCGGCACTCGACCGGTATTTTCTTGAGACGCGGTGCAAGATTATCGAAGTCGCAGCGAATCTGGATCGCATGGATCGCGGCGAGGGGGCGGCGTTTGCGGTGAACGATCCGCGTGTGCGGCAGATTCGGGACGCGATTAGTGTACTTCTCGCGCCGGGGTCGGGGCGGGCCGAGAAGTGTCAACAGGTTTTCTCATTGCCATATGACGCGAATTGGAAACGGCCGAGATGAAGTACATCGATCCGCACATTCACATGGTGTCGCGCATCACCGACGACTATCAGCGGCTGGCGATGGCCGGCTGCGTGGCGGTGAGCGAGCCGGCCTTTTGGGCGGGGTTCGACCGGGGCAGCGCGGCGGCGTTTCACGATTATTTCCGACAACTCACGACGGTTGAGCCGAAGCGGGCGGCGCAGTTTGGCATCGCCCATTACTGCTGGCTGTGCATTAACGCGAAGGAGGCGGAGAATGTTGCCCTGTCGCGGGAGGTCATCAAGCTCATCCCGGAGTTTCTCGATTTGCCGAACGTGCTGGGGATCGGTGAGATCGGTCTGAACAAGAATACGCCGAACGAGAGCACGATCTTTTGCGAGCATCTGGACCTGGCCGCGTCGCACGATGAGCTGGTGTTGATTCATACGCCGCATTTGGCGGATAAGTATCAGGGCACGCGGATGATTCTCGACATGCTGCGGAATGAGTCGCGCATTCGGCCTGAGCGCGTGTGTGTCGATCATGTTGAGGAGCACACGATCAAGCATGTGCTCGATGCGGGGTATTGGTGCGGGATGACGCTGTACCCGATCACGAAATGCACGCCGCAGCGGGCGGCCGACATGGTGGAGATGTTCGGTAGTGATCGCGTCTTGGTGAACTCGGCGGGTGATTGGGGGCCGAGCGACCCGATGGCGGTGCCGCGGTTGATTCAGGAGATGCGGTTGCGGGGGATGAGCGAGTCGGTGATTACGAAGGTCGTGTATGAGAATCCGCGGGCGTTTTTTGGGCAGAGTCTACGATTCAACGCATCGCTTTTTCGATAATCTCAAACACGTCGTAATCGCGGATTGAATCTTGATCAGGGAGCATGGTGGGGCCGCTTGCCACGATTGCGCCACGTTGGTCGGGTCGTTCGGCTGGTGCGCCGTGGCTGCCTTTCACGAGCGACGCGCTGAGCGGGATGGACTTGGTGGCCGGATCGAAGAAAAGTTCGACGGGGTCGTAGCCGGGCTTGGCGTGGATGTCGACGGTACGGGCGAAGGGCGGGGCTTTGGCGTCGTCCTTCCACCAGTAGTAGGCGAGCCAGGTGTCGGGTTCGCAGATGAGAACCACTTCGCCGGAGCGCGGGTGGTCGATGCCGAATTCTTTTTTTGCGTCGCCGACGAGGACGTGGGCGATGCCGTCGAGGCCTTCGAAGATGCCGGAGACGGCGTCAATGTCGGACTTGTCCTTCACATACACATGGGCGAATTGGTGATCAACGACGGCGACGGCGGGGCTGCGCGCGAAATCAAGGTGTTCCAATCCGTCGCGAGTCTCGGTGGCGACTAAGCCTGCGTCGCGGAGCATTCGGTTCGGGTAGACGACGCGGGATACATCGGTGATCGCGTATTCGCTGATGACGAGGAACTCGACTTTTGGCAGGCTGAGTGCGTGGACACCGTCGATGAGGCGACCGAGTTGCTCATCAGCCTCGCGGCAGGCGTCGGCGGCCTGCGGGCTGTTGGGGCCGAACTTCTGGGCGGCGTAGTCGAGGTGCGGGATGTAGATGAAGTTGAATCGGGGGCGTTCGCGTTGCAGCAGCCATAGGGCGGCGTTGACGATCCACTGCGTTGATTTGATGTTGGCCATCGGTCCCCAGTAGTTCATCAGGGGGAAGTGGCCGAGGTCGTTGAAGAGCTTCTGATAAAGGCCGTCGGGTTTGGAGTAGCACCAGAGGTCCATGCGGCCGTCGGGGTGGTGGATCGGCTCTGGGGTGACGATGTAATCGGCGGCGGCGTCCTTGATGTTTTGCGTCATCCACGCGGCACTGGAGATGCCATTGGATTTCAGGCGATCCCAGATTTGTTCACTCTGAACGAGGTTGTTTCGTCCGATCCACAGTTCGACCTCGTTGCGATCACGGTGGTAAAAGCCGTTGCCGATGATGCCGTGTGTTGATGGGGCCTGTCCCGTGAGCATTGCGGCCTGCACGGAGGAGGTCACGCAGGGAAATAATGGCACAAGTTCGCGTGCGGTTCCTTTGGCAGCGAGGGCCGAGAGGCGCGGCATGTGTTGCATATCCCGCGTACGCAGGGCGGGCATGGAGACGAAGATCAAGTAGGAATCTGGCATAGTATCACGTGTTGTGGGTGCTGAGAAAGTCGTAGGCCTGTTTCGCAGCGTTTACGGCGTCGTGGCTGTGGCGCGACAGTTCGACGTTCAGGCTGCCAGTGTAGCCGACCTCGCGGAGGGAGGTGAAGATGGGCGGGAAGTCGATGTCGCCTTCGCCGAACATCAGGTGGTCGTGGCGACCGGCTTGCATGTCTTCAATATGAATGTTGAACAGGCAGTGTGAATAGGCTCGGATCCACTCAGCCGGCGTGCCGTCGCTGAGGCAGTGGACGTGTCCGACATCGAGGGTCAGGCCGAAGCGGGGGTGGTGAAGCTGGTCGATCAGATTGCCGAACTGGGCCATGCGCTCGACGAACATGCCCGGCTCTGGCTCGAAGGCGAGTCGGATGTCGTACTTCACGGCACGCGTGAGGAGTTCGTCGCAGGCGTCGACGAGGAGCGACCAGTTGTCGGACTCGGACGATGCCGGGTCGGAGTGCCCTGCCCAAAAGCTGACGGCTTCGGCCTCGACTTCCACGGCGATCTCGATGGCGCGATGAAGATAGTCGAGTCGCTTGCGACGGGCGGATTCGTCGGGGTCGAGCAGCGAGGGATGATGCTTGCGTACCGGGTCGAGGAGAAATCTAGCCCCCGTTTCTATTATGCAGCAGAGGCCAGTTGCGCGGAGCGTCTCTCGCACATGGCGAATGTCGGCGAGCAGTTGGTCGTCATATGGATTCAGCGCGTGATGATCGAGGGTGATCGCCACGGTCTGGTAGCCGATGTCAGCGAGAATGCGCAGGGCATCGGTCAGCCGATGATGGGCGAATCCGTTGGTGTTGTAGCCGAGTTCGAAGGGCATGACTCAGCAGGCACCAATTATGCTGGAATTAGTTCGCGAGCGCCTTGTTGCACCAATGGCGCTCGATGGACGATGCCGACGTCCAGCGAAGGGACGTGCTCAAGCGCCCACTGGATTTCGACATCCAGTACCGGGTCGATCATCGGAATGCGCGCCGGCTGAATGCCGTCCCACATCTTAATTGGGCCTTTCTTGAGCTTTCTCGCCCAGCTCCAGAGTCGCGGGACGGTGAGCACGAGGCCGATCTGGCCAATGATCTGGAACAGGAGCCGACGCGGGGCGACAGGGTCGTGACGCCAATTCTTGATGACGCGAAGGGTATTCATCGGGTTGTAGAACGTAGCGTAGCCGCGGACGACGTTCATCTGGCGCTCCCACGGGCGCGGATGGCTGGATGCGGCGACGTGCGTCCCATCTTGGAAGGCCTGCGGAATCGGGTCGCCGCCGACGGTCTCGAAGATACGTTTCGCTCTGGCAGCCGGCTCGAAGTCCAGCGTGCCGACGGCGGGGCCGAGATAGGTGCATTGATAGGAGACGGCTCCGATCTCGAACATGTACTTGGCCTGATTGACGAGGCCGGACAGGTCGCCTTCGGGGGTACGCAACGGCTGGTCGTCGTTGTGGATCAGCATGGACATCGGCTCGATCTGGAGATCGCGCATGAGGGAATAGATTTCCTTGGCCTTGCCGGCGGTCTGTCCCTTGTTGATGAGTTCGGCGGTGATGTCCTCGATGCCGAACCAAATCGCCCGGAGTCCGCCCTTGCGACAGAGCGGCAGAATGTCGCGATTCTTGTACACGTCGAAGGCGGTTGCCTCAGTGAAGAATTGAATGACCTCGCCGAGCGGCTTGCCGCGCGTGGTGGTGTTACCGATCTCGGTCATGAGATCGATGACGGTCTCGCGCGTGTTAAAGAAGTTGTCGTCGGTGCTGAAGAACTGGTGGATGCCGAAGTTCTCATACACATGCTTGATCTCAGCGGCGAGGCGTTTGGGACTCTTGTGTCGCCACGTCCGCTGGTTGACGGCCGGGATCGGGCAATAGGTGCAGGCGAATTTGCAGCCCTGTGTGCTGATGATGGAGCAGACGATGGACAGCTTGCCGACCTTTTTCGGCGGATAGGGCTGGGCCGCGAGCGTTTCCTTGCGGTGGGGCGGCTCGAGCATTCGATAACCGGCATCGGGCATGGGCATTTCGTCGAGGTCGCGGAGGAGGCGCTGCACGCCGGTGTTGATGGCGTAGGGCTTGCCGGGGGGCGACTGCGGCGCGAGGTAGACCAGGCCGGGAATATCTTCGAGGGTGCCGGAACGTCGGCACTTTTCATAGGCCGAGAGCATGGTGTCGCCGGGGGCACGGTTGTCGAGGATGCGTTTGAACAAGTCGAGGAAGACGTAGGCCTCGCCGGTGGAGACGCAGTCAGCGCCGATGCCAGTGCCCGGGCCGAGGTCGAAGTAGTCGGTGGGTTCGTAAATGGCCTTGGGGCCGCCGGCGAGGATCAAGGGGCGCTTGGCACCCAGGGTGTGGGTGTCGCGGACGAGTTCGTAGGCGTGTTCCGCGTGGATCTGCATCGCGGAGACGAGTAGGACGTCGATCGGTTTGCCGCCGAGTTGGGCCTTGCTGGGCTTGAAGTTGGGGGTCCACTGTTGGAGGACGAGGCGGACGTTTTTGAAGCCAGCATCGTTGAGGCAATCGCCGAGCGTGCGAACTGAGCAGGGGGCCATTCGCTTGTCGGCATACCAATAGGGCAGCATCCGCGTTCGGAAGTCGAAGGCATAAACGATGGCGATATTGAGATCGTGGGCGTCTTTGTAGGAGCGAAGGGATTCGATGATGCCGCGGAAGGCACCATCCGGCAGATAGATATCGTTCGTTTTTCGGCGAGGTAGTTCCAAGAGAAACTCCGGGGTCAGGCTTTCCCTCGTTTCCGAGGACCGCGCGGTACGGCTACGAGGGAATGGGGGGATGATATCCGGGATGGGTGGGCATGGCCAGAAGAATTAAGTGGTTGGTCTGGCTGGGGTTGGAGCTGCCTTTTCGATAAACATAATTGTCTTGACAGTTATATCTGTCGGTTATAGGATATGTGTCTATGACGAGAAAACGACGGTAGATGCCAACCAACAGGGGAATGTCAGGCTCATGGCGACGAAGGCCGCGAGAAAATTAGAGACGATTTCCGGCATTGAACAGGCCGTAGCCATGCTTGACCCGCTTCGGCTCAAGCTGTTGGAACGCCTGCAAACGCCCAACTCCGCGACGGGTTTGGCGAGGGCCATGCGGCTTCCGCGTCAACGATTGAATTATCACCTGCGCGAATTGGAGCGACATCGGCTGGTTGAGTTTGTGGAGGAGCGCCGTAAGGGGAATTGCACGGAGCGGATTCTCCGCGCGACTGCCACCAGTTATTTGATCAGCCCCGATGCGCTCGGATCGCTGGCGACTGACCCCGATCGGATTGAGGATCGATTCTCATCGACCTATCAGGTGGCCGTCGCGGCGAAGGCGATTCGCGATATTGCCGAGTTGGAGAAGCGGGCACAGGCGGCTCGCAAGAAACTGCCGACGCTCACGCTGCAAGTCGGAGTTCGATTCGCCGGGGCGGAGCAGCAGCAGGCCTTCGCGCGTGATCTGACGAACGCCGTTGCTGAATTGGCGGCCAAGTACCATGACGAGACCGCGCCGGACGGGCGACGCTTTGAGTTCTATGTGGGTGGATACCCCGCGATTACCAAGACTGAAGAAGCCGCGCGCCGCGAGGCGTCGGATGACAAAGACAATTTGTGAGATGCAGAGAGATTGAGAGGACCATCATGAATGCTACGAATGCTCAGTCGCCTGGAACCGAAGCCGCGCCTCGGTCGGTTGAAAAGGTCATGGAGATCAAGGCCCCGGTGGAGGCTGTGTGGAAGGCGCTGACCGAGGCGGACGAATTGACGCGATGGTTTCCGCTCCAGGCCAAGGCAACGCCGGGCGTGGGCGGGAAGATTTGGGTGTCGTGGGGGGCACCGATTGAGGGCGAGAGCGAGATTCAGATTTGGGAACCGAATCGGCGGCTGAAAACGACATGGCCCTTCGCCGAGGGGCATGGGACGATGGGCGGCGTCGTGCTGACGGTCGACTATCTGCTCGAAGCGAAGGGAGGCACGACGACGCTGCGGCTGGTGCATTCGGGTTTCGGTCATGGGGCGGATTGGGACACGCAGTATGACTCGGTGCGTCAAGGGTGGGACTTCGAGCTGCGCGGGATGCGGCACTATCTGGAGAATCACCTCGGCACACCACGGCGCGTGATCTGGTCGCGCAGGCCGGTGAAGACGAGCGTCGAGGCGACGTGGCAGGTGGTGTTGGGATCAAAGGGGCTTGGGGCGTTGGCGGCAATTCAGGGAGCGAAATCGGGCGCGGCCTACGCGTTCACATCGCCCGAGGGAACGCACTACGAAGGAAAGCTCGACCTGTTCAACCCGCCGAAACAGTTCTCCGCGACGGTGGCGGGGCTGAACAATGCCTATTTACTCATTCAAGCCGAAGCGTGCGGCGGCGCGCCGGAGGTGTGGATGTGGATGAACACGTATGGCGTGGCGGAGGAGGTGTGTCGGCGGGTGCAGGGGGAGTGGGATGGGATGCTGGCGCGCCTATTGACGTAAACGCCGAGTGGCGGCAAATGAAGAATGTAGAATGGATAAACAAAAGGTGGCGGGTGCGCCGCAATAGCCTTGTTTGAGATGTTTCGGGAGCATTTGTATGGCAATGGATATCGGAAAGGTGGGCTGGGTGGATTTGACGGTGAAGGATGCGGAGACCGTGCGCGATTTTTATGCGCAGGTCATTGGCTGGACCGTTGAAGAGGTCGGCATGGGCGGCTACAGCGACTACTCGATGGTGCCGCCGGGCGGAAAGGAGCCGGCTGCTGGCATATGCCACGCGCGCGGTATGAACGGCAAGATTCCACCGCAGTGGCTGGTGTATGTGCCGGTGGCGGATCTTACGGCGAGTATTGAGGCGTGTAAGTCGCTTGGAGGCAAAGTACTCGATGGCCCGCGAGACATGGGCGGGCAGATGTTCGCGTGCATTCAGGATCCGGCCGGCGCGGTGATGGCATTGGTGGGGCCGGTGTAATACATGAAGATGAGCGACGATTCACTCTAACCTGTATTGGTTGTGAAGTGGCTGCTATTTATGCTGGGCGACGTGGTCGCATTGGTTTTTCGCCGCAGGGTGAGCAGGATCACCGCGAGCAAGAATGCCCAACCGACGATTTGGGCGAAGTAATGTCCTCCTGCCACAAAAAACGTGCGTTTGTTGGTGAGTGAGACGTATCCAGGCAAGATGCCCGGTCCCTCTACCAAGTTTCGTGAGCATTGGACACGGCCCGTCGGCTCAACGATCTGCGAAATACCTGAACTGGCGGCTCGCACAGAGTATCGGCGCAACTCGATGGAACGGATTTGCGCCATGGCAGCTTGTTGGATGCGCTGCTGAATAGGCCATGATTCAGGATTCATCACTGGAACCAGGAGTAGCTCTGCACCGAGATCTACTAGGCGTCGGGTGATGTCGCTGAAGTCAGTATCAAAGCAAACACAAAGTCCGAGTTCACCCACGTCTGTGGGAAAAGTGCGTTGACTTCGTGCCGGGTTTCCATCATGAAAAAAAGGAACAGGAACCGATTTTGCCTGATGGCCAATGATCTCTCCATTTGGACCAATTAGGAGTGCCACATTGTCATAGTCGCATTGGAGGTCGTTGGGTGCTCGTACATGCGCACCAACGACTATATAAGCCTTAAATTCGCGGGCGATCCTAGCAAGCTGGTCTACAAATGGGTGAGGACGGTCCGCATCTCCTTCTATTGTGTGTTCTGGAAGCACCAGAATTCGTGGTCGATCCGCCGTCCCCAGCGCCTGCCTTACGAGGTCGATATATTCTCGATCATTTGGGCACTCGGACTGAATGCACGCAACTCGGATGTGAGCATTCGCTGGTTGCGATGAAGACTGTGAAACGAAACCGCAAGAGAGAATGGCAACGACAGTCGCAAAAAGTGGGAGGAAAGATCGATATGATCGATGTTGCAGGAAAAAAGCCAAGGCAGAATTCACGATCAACACAAAGAACGAGAGTAGGTAGACTCCGCCCAAAGATGCCGCTTGGGCCATCCAATTGTTGGGAGCTTGGCTGTACCCCAACGCAGCATAGGATAAGCGCAACTGGCTCAGTCCCTCGCTTCGTAGAATCTCCTGCCCAAGGAAGCAAAATGGCAATGCGTACCAAAGGGCGGAACTACCAAGAGTCAATGAAAGCAGTTTGGCAACACGGAAGCTCAATCCCATGATAATTGCGTATATGACTATGAGGATCATTGCCAAAGGTGCGGAAATCCCAAACATCCACGAGAGAGCGATTCGATAGAAGACCACGCCGAGGATTGCACCCATGACCCAGGTTTCTCGTGGCGATAATCGCGGGATTCGTAAAAACCAGGGAACGAATGCGATCCATGCAAGGGCATGCCATTCAACGGGAGGGAATGACATTGCCATGAGGCTCCCAGATAGAACGGCGCAAGCGATGGTTTGTGCAGTTTGCATGAAATGGCTCGAGGCCATGGCTTTGGTGTGCGATGAAGCGTGAGGCTGAATTTCGCGTTGCTCTGTCATGTCAGAAGCACTCGTGGACCTTGTGGTGAATCCTACTCCGGTCCGGCGTTAATTTCTCGGAGTTGCATTGCATTTTGTTACCCGATGTTCACGTCGGAGTTGCAAATTCAGCCAATTTCGAACGAATGTGATACACGGACTGGTGGGGCGTGATGCCTCCGGCGCGTACTTTGGCTCGTAATCCAATTGACTTACACTCCCCCTTGGCCGGTGCGCTTTGAAGGGCAGCCCCCTCCCCGCACGCCCTGAGACCGTTTGGGGGCCTCAGTACACAATCAGGAGTGTTCACATGTTTCGTCGAATTCTCGCATCGACATCGGTCGTACTCTCAGTATGTTCCATCGCCGCCGCAGAGAGCCATCTCATGCGGTTCGCGGACATTCATAACGACAAGATCGTCTTCACCTACGAAGGCGATCTCTGGCTTGTGTCGGCCAATGGCGGTGATGCGACGCGGCTGACCAACGACTCCGGCGAGGAGAAGTACGCCAAGTTCAGCCCTGATGGGTCGCAGATCGCCTTCACCGGCAACTACGACGGCGGCACGGATATCTACGTCATGGAGGCGCGCGGCGGATCGCCTCGGCGACTGACGTATCACCCCGCGGTCGACAACATGCTCGAGTGGTTTCCCGATGGGCGGTCCATTCTGTTTCGGTCGAAGCGGACTTATCCCGACCGAGCCGATCAGATTTACAAAATCTCCGTCGACGGCGGCATGGAGGAGCGGCTGCCGGTGGATCGGGCCGGGCTGACTGCGATTTCGCCGGATGGCAAGTCCATTGCCTACAACCGGATCAGCACCGAGTTTCGCACGTGGAAGCGGTATCAAGGCGGCATGGCCCCGTGCATCTGGATGGGGAGTCTGGAGTCGGGCGATTTTCAGAAGATCACCGACTGGGTCGGCACGAACAGTTGGCCGATGTGGGCGGCGGATGGGATTTATTTCACGTCGGACCGCGAGGGCGGCACGCTGAACATTTGTAAGTATGACACCGGCTCGAAGCAGACGACTGTATTGACGCATTACAAGGACTACGATGTGAAGTATCCGTCGATGGGGCCGGGGGCGATTGTGTATCAGTATGGCGAGTCGCTGTATGTGTTCGATCTGTCGACGGGCAAGTCGCGCAAGATTGAGGTCAACATCCCGACGGACCTGGTGAAGATGCGGCCGTGGTATGTGGATGCGACGAAGGATCAAGGGACGTTCGGCCTATCGCCGAGTGGGGCACGGTTGTTGCTTGAAGCGCGAGGGGAGATTCTCAACGTCGCAGCGGAACAGGGCGAGCCGGTGAACCTTACGGGGACGTCGGAAAGCCGGGAGAAGAATGCCGCGTGGTCGCCGGATGGTAAGTGGATTGCGTTTATCTCCGACAAGACGGGGGAGGAGGAGATTTACATCGTCAATCAGACGGGTGAGGGCGACTGGAAGCAACTCACCAAGGGGAACAAGGGCTTTCGGAATCAACTCGCGTGGTCGCCGGACAGCAAGTGGATTCTGTTCTCTGACAAGTTCATGAAGCTGAACATGGTCGATGCGTCAAGCGGGCAGATCGCGACGATTGACGCGGCGGATTACGACGACGGCTGGGAGCGGTGGGGGATTCAGGACTACGTCTGGTCGCCCGACAGCCGATGGATCGCGTACACGAAGATGACGGAGAACATGAATGAGACGATCCACCTCTATTCGATGGAGTCGAAGAAGAGCCGGGTGGTGACGACGGAGTGGCACACCTCGTGGAGTCCGTCGTTCGATCCGAAGGGGCGGTATTTGTACTTCCTGTCGAATCGGACGTTCAACCCGACGATGGGGGCGGTGGAACAGAATCATATCTATCTGAATATGTGCCGACCGTACGTCGTGACATTGAAGGCGGACGCGGCGTCACCTTTTGCACCGAAGGAGACTCTTGAGAAGGAGAGTACGGATAAGAAGGACGAGAAGAAAGACGAAAAGAAGGATGACAAGAAAGAGTCCACGGAGCCGGTGAAGACGCAAGTGGACCTGGATGGCATCGAGCGGCGCATCATTCCCGTCGAGGGCGTGGCTGCGGGCAACTACTTCCGCATCGAAGCAACCGAAGACGGCTTCTGCTTTTTGAAAAAGGACGAGTTGGAGTTCAATAAGTACCAGGTGGTGACGGACCTGACCTCGGCGAAGATCGATCTGTACCACTATGAGATCGAGGCCAAACCCAAGGACCGCGAGGCGAAGAAGCTCGTGGCGGGCATCAACAATTATCACATCTCGGCCGATGGCAAGAAGCTCGCGTATCGCTCAGACAGTGCGCACGGCGTGCTTAGCGTCGGGAAAGAGGGCAAGGTCGGCGATGGCAAGATCGATCTATCAAAGGTGAAGTTCAAAGTGGACCGCCAGGCCGAATACACGCAGATGTTTAACGAAGCCTGGCGCGTGCAGCGCGACTGGTTCTACGATTCGGGGATGCACGGCGTGGATTGGAATTCCGTCGGCGAGATGTATCGCAAGTTCGTGCCGTTCTGCGGCAATCGAAGCGACCTGACCTATCTCATCGGCGAAATGATCGGCGAGTTGAATGCGGGACACACCTATGTTTCCGGCGGCGACGATCAGGCCGCGCCGAGAAAGATGGCTGTGGGGTTGCTTGGTGTCGATTTCGACACGCCGGCCGGTGCATCGCACCATCGCATCGGGCACATCGTGCCGCGCGTGGATTGGGACGAGGCACATCGTTCGCCGCTGGCCGAGCCGGACTGTCCGATCAAGGATGGCGATTATCTGATTGCGATAGACGGCGAAGAGGTGCGTGCGACGGACAACCCGTACAAGTTCCTTGAGAATAAGTCAGAGAAGGCGGTTCGCATTTCCTACAACTCTCGCGCGAGCAAGGACGGAGCGAAGACCTATCTTGCGAAGACGATTTCCAGCGAGGGCACGATTCGATATTGCGAGTGGGTCGAGCGAAATCGAGAGGCCGTGACGAAGGCGTCGGGTGGGCGGATTGGCTATCTGCACCTGCCGGACATGGGCGAGCCGGGGTTGATTGAGTTTGGCCGTTGGTATTACCCGCAGCACACCAAGGAAGCGATCATCATCGACGAGCGTTACAACGGTGGCGGGTTTGTCGGCGACATGATGATTGATCGGCTTGAGCGACAGCTTTGGTCGGTGACGCAGGCCCGCGAGGGCAAGATTGTGCGAAACCCCGAGGGGGTATTCTTCGGGCATCTCGCCGTAATGATGAATGAAGACACCGGGTCTAACGGCGAGTACTTTGCCGAGGCGATCAAGATCAAGGGACTGGCGAAGTTGATCGGCATGAGGACCTGGGGCGGAGCCGTGGGCATGGAGCCGCATCAGCCGTTGGTGGATGAAGGGATGATCTCGCCGCCGCAGTTCGCACCGTATGGCGTGCGGAGCGGGCAATGGTTGATTGAGGGCCACGGCGTCGATCCGGACATCGAGGTTCAGAACTTGCCGGGTGATGTGATTAAGGGTCGAGATGCACAACTGGAGACGACGATTGGGCACCTTATGGATTTGCTGGCGAAGGAGCCGAAGAAGATTCCACCGGTGCCGGCTTATCCGAAGCGAGCGAAATGATCCGATGTCACGGGGCGGCGATGGGCTGTGTCGCTGGAGGATTTTGAGGTGATACGCCACTAAGTCGTCGTGACAGGGCGTCCACCGCGCGGCGGGCTGTTGCGTCATTGGGATCGAGCTTGGTGATTTCCATGTACTCTTTGAAGGCTTCGTTGCGGCGTCCCTGACGTTCCAGGGCGCGGGCGAGGTTGGCCCGTGCCTGGACGTAGGTCGGTCGCAGTCGCACGGCCTGCTGGAAGTTCTCAATCGCCTTGTCCATGTTGTTGGTGTTGGCGAGGAGAATGCCGAGGTTGTTGTGGGCTTCGGGATTGTTCGGTTTGTAGTAAATCGCTTGAGCGAAGTGCTCGGCAGATTCCTTGGCCTTCTGTTGCTGAGCGAGGATCGTCGCGAGGTTGTAATGAATGTCGGGCAGGGCCGGCTCCAGTTCCACGGCCTTCATCATCAATTCCACGGCCTTGTCGGGATTCTTCTGCATCGCATAGATGTTTCCCAGGTTGCCATACGGCAGGCAATAGCCGGGATCGAGGCGGATCGCTTCTTCAAATTGGACGCGCGCGTCGTCGAGACGCCCCTTGGTCATGAGCGAGGTGCCGAGATTGTGTCGTGCGATGGGTAGATTCGGATCCAGTTCGACGGCCTTTTGTTGAAGCTCCATGGCTTCGTCGAGTTTGTCTTGATTTCGCAGGACGCCGGCGAGCAGGTCGTGGAGCATTCCAGATTTTGGGGCGTGAGCGAGCATGTGTCTGTGGAGGGTTTCACTATCTTTCCACGCGGGGTAATACTCGCGTGAATGAACCGAGGCCTGATATGCGAGGAGTAGTGCGGCCGCCACGAGCGCGGTGCGAGTCGCGTACTTCGTCGAGCCGCGAGATCGACTCCACAAGGACGCCGCCCCTGCACAGGCGATCAGTAACATTCCCAGCATCGGGAGATAAGCATACTTGTCGGAACAGATGACCATCGTGAAGCCGATGATCTGCATGACCGGCAAGAGGGCGAGGAAGAAGAAGAGCCAGCCGGCGGCCAGCGCCCGTGTCCACTTTAGCGAGACGATGAGCGTTGGAATGAGAATCGCAGTGCCGATGACGCCGTAGAGGATGTCGGTGTTCGAGAAGTCGAAGGGCTGTGGATAGGGATAGTGCGGTGTGAGGCTGGTTGGCCAGACGATCTTGCGAAGATAGAAGACGATGTTGTGGCACATGGTTAGCACACCAGTGATGACGACATGATCGCCTTGAAACCCCGCGCCGGCCGTGCGGGATTGAGAGATCAGCGTGATCGTCGCGAAGATGGCGGCGAGGGCGAAGAGCGGCATTTTCTGGATGACGCTGTCACGAGTGAATCGTCTGAGGGGCCAGTAATCGAGCACGAGCATGAGCAACGGCAGCGGCACGGTCGTCGGCTTGGAAAGCATCGCCAACACATAGGCCACTCCGACGCCGAGGAGCCACCGCCCATCGCGCGTCTGGACGTTGCGGAGGTAGAAGACCAGCGACCAGAGGGCGAAAAATGTCGCCAGCAGCGTCTTGCGTTCGCCACTCCAGGGGATGCATTCGACCGTGAGCGGGTGGACGCCGAAGAGAAGACCGACGAGGACGGCGGGCACCGGTTGCGCGAAGAGTTGGTAAAGAATGAAGATGATGAGCAGCGTGTTGGCAACATGCAGGACGAGACTGGTTCGGTGGAAGGTGGCAAGGTCGTTGGGATTGCTCGATAAGGCGACGTCGAGCATGAGCGATGTCAGGCTCAGTGGCTGGTAGTAGCCTAGTACCGCCGTCGGGGTCAGGACTTCGCCAAAGAAGCGCGAGAGTGAGTCCCAACTCGGGTTGCGTACGAGTGGGTTGGAAATGACGTATTGCGAATCATCGAAGCAGAGGGCTTTTGCCGAGAGCGCGGGCCAGTGGGTCCATGCGACGGCGATGGCGACGGCCAGCATCAGCGCGACGAGCACGGCAATGTCTGCCTCGCGATTGCGGAGCGGTTGGCTCGTCTCGTGCGATGTAACGCCGGGTGTGTCGCTCATTAGCGCATTCTAGTGCGAGGGGTGGCACGGTCCAAGCGAGTGGAATCCGCCGCAAGAGTTGCTGTCGTTTGTGATCCGTCGACACGCGGGGATTGGTCTGTTATATCTGCCGTCGGTCGCGGCATTCGTCGCGCCGAAGGAATCCCATGCCGCGTGCCGCTTCACCAATGAAGACACTTTCCTATCGCCAGGCTGGCGTGGACATCACGGCCAACGACCGCATGGTGGACAAGATTGGCCACGCGCTGAAGCGCACCTACGACCCGCGCGTGCTCTCACGGCACAATGCCTTCGCGGGTTTGATGCGGCTGGATTTTGCCGAGCCGTTGCTGCGCCGGAATTACAGAGACCCGGTGTTGGTTGCGGGGGCCGATGGGGTTGGGAGCAAATTGCTGCTGGGCATCGAGTATGATCGGGTCAACGATCTGGGCATCGACCTCGTGGCCATGAATGTAAATGACATCTTGACATGCGGGGCCGAGCCGCTTTTTTTTCTGGATTACATTGCCTGCCACAAGCTCGAACCGAATCGGATTGCTGAGATGGTCGAAGGTATCTCGCGCGGTTGCAATCTCGCGGGCTGCGCGTTGCTCGGCGGTGAGACGGCGGAGATGCCAGACTTGTATGAGAAGGGCCACTTCGATCTCGCCGGGTTTTGCGTCGGTGTGGTGGAGCGGCGGAAGATCATCGACGGCCGCGATATTGAGCCGGGCGACGAGGTGCTGGGCCTCGCGTCAAGCGGGATTCACTCGAACGGCTACGCGCTGGCCCGCAAGGCACTGGCTAGCCTGCCGAAGAAACCGCGGGTTGATCTGGGCGAGCCGTTGGTCGATGCCGTACTACGTCCGACGCGGATTTATGCGAAGAGCATTCAGGCCTTACTTAAGCGATATCGTCAGAAGCGAATTGTGCGTGCCATGGCTCACATCACCGGCGGCGGTCTGGAGGGCAACGTGCCGCGTGTGGTTCCGAAAAACTGCGACGTGCATGTGGTCCGAAAGTCGTGGCCCGTCCCTCCGATCTTTCGACTCATCCAAAGCGCGGGGGTTGCCAGTGCCGAGATGTATCGGGTCTTCAACATGGGCATCGGATATGTGCTGGTCGTGCGGCGGACCTTTGCGGAGAGCGTCACCGACTTTCTGGAAAAACAGGGCGAGACGGTGTATAGAATCGGGACGATTCGTCGTGGGAGTGGGAATCTGGTCTGGCGTTGAAGGAGTCCGTCGGTAGTTAGCGTGGAAATAATCATGGGGTTGATCGTACAAAAGTTCGGCGGCACCAGCCTGGCCAATGCGGAACTGTTTCACCGCGCGGCGAGCCGCTGCATCCGCGCCAAGCTGGAAGGCAACAACGTCGTCGTCGTCGTCTCGGCCATGGGCCAGCACACCGACGAGTTGGTGGACCTCGCCTATCAAATCACCGACCGACCCAGCCGTCGAGAGATGGATCAGCTCCTCTCCACCGGCGAACAGGTCTCCATCGCCCTCATGGCCATGGCGATTCACCACGCCGGCCACGATGCGATAAGCCTCACCGGTGGACAAGTCGGCCTTCGCACTGACAAGTCGTTCGGCCGGGCGAGGATTCGGGACATCACCGAACGGCAGCGCATCCTGGATCACCTGAACAAAGGCGCGATTGTTATCGTTGCCGGTTTTCAGGGCGTCGATGAGGCGTTGAACATCACGACGCTAGGGCGCGGCGGATCGGATACTACGGCCGTGGCGTTGGCGGCGTCGCTCGGGGCCGATGTGTGCGAAATCTACACCGACGTGGACGGCATTTATTCCGCCGATCCGCGCGTCGTGCCTGAGGCGCGGCAGCTTCAATACATCTTCTATGATGAGATGCTCGAACTGGCGTCGCTCGGGGCGCAGGTCATGCACTCGCGGAGCATCGAGCTGGGCAAGAATTACGGCGTGACCATGCACGTCCGCAGCAGCTTCTCCGAGCGGAAAGGGACGGACATCGTGAAGGAATCCTCCGATCTTCAGCAAGTCATCGTGCGCGGGGCCGCCTTGAAAAAGGGCCTGGCGCGGGTCGAGTTGGTCGGCGCGCCGAACCGGCCCGGCATCGCCAGTGAGATTTTTCGTCGCGTGGCCGAGCATGGCGTGATCGTCGATGACATTATTCAGGTGATCCACAAGGGCGCGACGACGGCCGACATCTCGTTCACCGTTGATAAGGCTGACGTGGATGCGATCCGGGCCTTGCATGCCGAGTTTGCTCGTGATATGGCGGGGATGAACATGGAGGTCCGCGACAATCTGGCCAAGGTGTCGGTGGTCGGCGTGGGCATGCGCACGCACACCGGCGTCGCTGGGCGAATGTTCGAGGCCCTGCACCGGGCCAATGTGAACATCGAAAACATCAGCACGAGCGAGATCGTAATCAGTTGCGTGGTCAGCGCCGATGACGGGGACAAGGCCCTGCGCGCGGTGCATACGGCGTTTGAGTTGGACATCTCCCCCGCCGGCGCGGCTTGAATTAGAGCCGTGTCGAAGATCCGCCGTGGCGGAACCGTCAGGGAGTGTTGAGTGATGCTCGCAGACCGGGTCATCTTTCATGTCGAGTAAACCTCGCCGTATTCTCACGGCTATATTTGTCTTGTTCTTATCAGGCCTATCCGTTCTCGATCATGCCGGTGCGTTCGGCCATCGCGGCGTGGATCGAGATCGCTACACCGACGTCGAGGCGGTCGTGACTCACGCAGCCGATGGCGGCACGTTTGATGTGGACATTCCCGACGGAACCAGGGAGGTGACACGCATCCGGCAGTGGGGTGTCGAATGCCCGGAGATCGCGCACGGCACCAGCGAAGCCGATGCGTGGTTCGTGCGCAATGCAGCGGAGTACATTCGTTCGCAGGTGGTGGGCCAGCGCGTGCGACTCGTCCTAGAACCGTATCGACCATCGCGCGATAAGTACGGGCGATTGTTGGCGTATGTCTATCTCGTGGAGAGCGCCGAGATGCTGAACGAGACCCTTCTGGATCGCGGGCTGGCCTACGCCGATCAGCGATTCGAGCATGTGATGAAGTTTTCGTTCGAGCAACGCGAGAAGCGCGCGGCGAAGACCGGCGTGGGATTGTGGAAGGGCATCACGCCGGACCAGATGCCGGAGTGGCGGCAGCGCATGGATGCGGAGCAGGCGAGGTGAGCGCGGCGGCGGGCTTGAAAGCAGTGCATCACATTGACTTTGTGGTTACGCCCTGGGGGCCATGTCGAAGATCACGAAGTAGTACCCGTCCATCAATAGATGCAACGGGATGCCGAGGATGTCGGTGACCCACGCAAGCATGTATAGAAACGGAATCATGGCTTGTGGCACATTCCACAGAATCAGCATTAACACCATCAGGCAGCCGAAGCCGACCTGCGGCTGACGGAGCTTCCACCTGGTCTCGTGGTCCAGTTTGTGTTCAATGATGCCGAAGCCGTCGAGCGGCGGGACGGGGATGAGGTTGAACAAAACGCCGTACATGTTGAGCGTGGCCATCGCGCCGAGGAAATGGACCCATGTTGGCTGAACGTCGGCAAATGGATTCACGAGGCCGACCTTTGGATGCAGCGGGATGCACATCAACAGAAAAATGATGAAATTGCTTGCCGGCCCTGCAGCTGAGACATACGACCCCCATTTTTCGCTCTTGAGTCGACTGCGGTCGATCATGACCGACGCACCGGGGAGCGGAAAGCCGCCGAGGAGGAGTACGACGGCGGGGATGAGCAGCGTGTTGATCGGATCGATGAATCGCGTTGGGTCGAGGGTGAGGAGACCGCGATGCTTGACGGTGTCGTCGCCGCCCCAGTAGCCGACAAGGGCGTGGGCAAACTCGTGAACGGTGACGCAGAGGATCCAACAGAGCAGGGCCGCGAACATGAGGGGGGTGAAGCGGCTTGAAAATGCGGCGAGGGTCAGCATGGGGGTCTTATAGCAGAAACACGGCCAAGCCAGCGTTTGCAATATAAACGACAGATTTCTTGTCAAACTCGATCCAGTCCGGCCTATGGATTGTGGTCGAGGCCCCTGGGATCAGCCGTCGGGAGTATTTCTTGATTGCGAAAACCATGCCCGGCCCTTCGGAGAATGCAAATGCGAGCCATTTTGTTGAAAACCGTTCTCCTTGGTTTCACATTGATCGTCCTAACCGGGGCGCAGTCGGACTGTGCCAACACCGGTGTACCCGGCGGAATGCAGGGCACGCCGAACAACCAGGACGACACTGTGGGTGGGAAGATCATTGCCTGGGGGCAGAGCACTGTCGGCCAGTTGTCGGTTGAATCTCCCAACCCCGGATACAAGGCCATCGGCTGCGGCGAGTTTCACGGCATGGGCATCCGGGAGAGCGGGAAGGTGAAGGGCTGGGGCTTTAATCAATCCAGTCAGACCGAGCCATTGCCCGCGGACAACAGCAATTTTATCGCGGTGGCAGGAAGTCACGATCACAGCATTGGATTGAGATCCGACGGAACGGTCTTTGCGTGGGGGGATAATTCGCCTACGTTGACGGCTCCGCCGATTCCGAATGAGAACTTCACAGCCATCGCTGCGTGTTTCTCACATAACCTGGGCCTGAAGAGCGACGGCTCTATCGTGGGCTGGGGATTTAATACCAGCGGACAGTTGGACGTGCCCGCGCCGAACAGCGGATTCGTCGCCGTTGCCTGTGCGCTGAGGTATAGCGTCGGACTTAAATCCGATGGCTCCATCGTGGTCTGGGGCGATACGGCCGATGGGCGTGACATGATCCCCGCACCGAACAGCGGCTTCACGGCGATCTCGACCGAATCGTCTCATATTCTCGCGTTACGCTCCGACGGCTCAATCGCCGCATGGGGCGGGATCAATTCATTTGGACAACTGGATGTCCCGACACCGAATAGCGGCTTCATCGCCGTGGCCGCGGGATCAACGCACAGCGCCGGGTTGAAGTCCGACGGCTCGGTTGTCGTTTGGGGAGACAATCAGTTCGGCCAGCATGATGTGCCCCCGCCGAACTCGGGATTTGTCGCCATTGCGGCCGGTAACTTCTTCACGATGGGATTGAAGGCACCGTGACGATGCGAAAGCTTAGCGCACTTTGCGGTATGCTAGTCGCCTGTTATGGACCACTTTGCCTACCGAAGCGGTGAATTGTATTGCGAGGATGTGCCGGTCGCGCGGATTGTCGAGTCAGTCGGCACTCCGGCGTACATCTATTCTTCCGCGACGTTGCTGCATCATTACGACGCCGTGGCGACGGCGTTCGCAGCATTACGACCGATCATTTGCTATTCCATCAAAAGCTGCCCGAATCTACACATCTGTCGGTTACTCAAGGATCGCGGGGCAGGGTTTGACGTGGTCTCGGGCGGGGAACTGTTGCGCGCCCTGCGAGCAAGTGGCGATCCTGCGAAGATCGTTTTCGCCGGCGTGGGCAAGACCGACGACGAAATCAACCTCGCCCTCGACTCGAAGATCGGCTGGTTCAACATCGAGTCGGAGGCGGAGTTGGCGAACCTCATCGAGATCGCCGGGCGGCGCGGGGTCGTCGCGCGGGCAGCGCTTCGTGTGAACCCCGACGTGGACCCGAAGACGCATCGCTACACCAGCACGGGCAAGAAGGAGTCGAAGTTCGGCGTCGATCTGGAGCGGGCGCGGCGCGTGTTTCAGGAATACGGTCGGCATGGGTCGGTGCGGCTGTGCGGCATTCACCTGCACATCGGTTCGCCGGTGAACACGGTCGAGCCCTACGTCTCGGCGATTCGCAAGACGCTGACGCTGATCGACGAGCTTCGGTCGGATGGGTTCGCCATCGACACGCTGGATATCGGCGGCGGATTCGGCGCGCATTACAAGTCGAGCGAGGCACCACCGGCGGTTGCGTATGCTGAGGCGATTGTGCCGTTGCTGACGGATCGCGTCGGCGGGGCGAATCCGCTCTCGATCATCATGGAGCCGGGGCGGTCCATCGCGGCCAACGCGGGCATCCTCGTGGCGCGGACGCTGTATCTGAAGAAATCCGGCGAGCGGGATTTCCTGATCGTCGATGCGGGAATGAACGACCTGATTCGCCCCGCACTTTATGAGGCGTATCACTTCGTCTGGCCCGTGCGCCCGGCGACGGGCTTCGTGCCGGCCGAGCGCGGCGAATCGACGACGACGATGCCGGGCTGCCTGCCGATGGACGTGGTCGGGCCGGTCTGCGAGAGCGGGGACTTTCTGGCGAAGGATCGGATGCTGCCGCCGATGCAGCGCGGAGACTTGGTCGCAGTGTTCACGGCGGGGGCGTATGGCATGGCGATGGCCAGCCATTACAACAGCCGCCCGAACCCGCCGGAGGTGCTGGTGGAGGGCGGGGCGTTTCGGGTGATCCGGCGGCGGGAGGGGTATGAGGAAATGATGGCGGGGGAAAGCGTCACCTAGTGGGCGGGGGCTTCAGCCGGGCGATTCGTTGTTCAATCGCTACGCGCATTTCCTTCGTCATGCGGTGCAGCGGCGAGACATAGATGCGTTTGGCATCGAGATCGAGGGCGGTTTGGAGTTCGCTCGCGGCGTCTATCAACGCCCTTTTGCGGTCCTCACTCTGAGAAGGCAAGGCAGCGTAGCGCTCCGTGAGGTCGGCGAGGAATATGTGCCTCTGCGGACTGGTGGGATGCGCAGCGAGGGCAAGCCGCGCAGAATCAAGGGCCGGCAGATTCCAATCCAAACAAGCAACATATGGAGGAAGAGGAGTCCCATGTTCTAACGCCTGCGTCGAAGGCCATCCCGGATGCTCCAGATCGAATCGGCGTGAATTGACTATTGCGCGGTAGTGGTGAACGAGGGCGTTGTGGGGGTCGCGCTCGGCGAAGTCGTCGACGTTGTTAAGAAGTTCGTCGGCCAGATAGGTTGTTGCGACGAATGGGATACATACGTCGATGAATTCTTCGAGCGCTGTCGAGTCGGAGTGATAGGCGGCAACCGCCTTGTAATAGTTGTGTGTACTTTGCGGCCAGCCGTACTTATCGAGGGGTTGATTTGCCGGTGCCCGGCGGGCTGAGGCAATCCCTTGGCTGGCTAGGCTTGCCTTGACGTAGAGCATGAAAAGGCAAAGCACTAGTACGATGCAGGCGGCTGGAACGGCGTATCGGAGGTTTGCGCGAGGGAGTGGGGTCATCGCGCGTTCTTGGTCCGCACAGCGGACCCTACTTGCAAGCCCGACAGTGATCAATGCGAAGAAGGTCGTCACCGCGCCACCATTGAAGAGGGCGAGGTCGATGCCTGAGTGGATCACGAAGCCGAGGAGGCCGGCGGAGAGGGCGGCGAGCATGGGTCCGAGTGGGGCGTCGGAGATGGATTTGCCCGAGGCTGGTTCGTAGGCGGTGAGGAAGAAGGCGAGGAACCAGGTGACTGCCGGGATGAAGAGTGTGAGCACGATGTAGGGCGGTGGGGCATCGACAAGCGTTACGAGCCAGCCGGCGAAGAGCAGGATGCCAATGAAGGCGCTGGAGAGGATGATTGACGAGGCGTGGATTGCGCCCTCGGGGAGTTCGAGCCAGGTTGCGCTGGATTGCGAGTTTGATTCGCACAGGCTATTAGCCTGTGCCACACCTTCCGCTTTGGCGTTATTCGCAATCCTTCGTGAGATTCCCACTAACACGGCGACAAGCCCAATGAGTCCGAGCACGCCCCATTCCGCCGCAGCGCGAACGACCCAACTGTGTGGGTCTTCCACGTCTTCGGGGCATTCGACATCTTTGTAGCGCGTGAAGTGGCGACCGAAGTTTTCCGCGCCGACGCCCCACGGACCCTGGTCGCGGATCATGGCGACCGAGGCCCGCCAATAGTACGAGCGATAGAGCATGGAGAGGCCGAGGGCATCGGGTTTGAAATGGAGGATGAGCGTAAGCATAAGGGCCAACGCGAAGAGGCAAGCCCAGATGGTGTGGACACTTCGGAGCGGGCGGCCTCTAAAGAACTTGTGCTTCCATTCGCCGATCATCCACGCGACGAGCGCGATCCCAAGTGCCGCCGCCGCGCCTTTGCTTTGTGCGCCGGTCAACGTAGCGACTCCGGCGACGCCGATGATGCCGGGAATCAGCACGGTCCACATCCGCCCACGACCCCAACGCGATCGCGCGACGCCGAAGGCCGTGAGGATGACGAGGATCAGGTAGCTCGCCAGCACGTTGGGGTGCGAGAAAAAGCCCGTGACCGAGCCGCCCTTGAGGCGTTGTTCGTAGTCGTAGATGAAGCCGGGGTTGGAGTCGTTCGCGGAGATCAGCTCGGCCTTGTGATCGTTGTAGTACTGCACCGTATCGGGCCACTCGATGTATCGCTGGTACGCGCATTTGGTGATCATCACCGCGCCGGTGGTGAGGATGACGGTGAGTGCGAGGCGGACTTGCCACGGTCGGCGAAGCAGTTGCGAGAGGGTGATGAAGTAGACGAGAAGACCGAGGAAATCGATGCTGCCGATGATGGCGAGGTGTTTTTGCCCAGCGCGATATGTTGATATTCCCATCGCGACCGCGAGGATGGCCGCGCCCCACTCGGCACCGGTGCGGCGATAACCTTCGCCAAACCATAGCTTGAGAGTAAGCACCAATCCCGCCACGGCAAAGATCAACGCATTGATGGCGAAAGTGGTGGCGGGCGATGCGCCGGCGGGGGCGTCGAGCGTGCGCAGGCTGCGTGCGACTTCAAACGTGTGCGTCTCACCGACGACGGCGCGCAGCGGGATGAGCGCAAGGAGGACGAGCAACGCGGTGTGTTCCACCCACGGACGAAGGCTAAGAGTTGTTGTCGATCGTCTCGTGGCCACGTCAACGCTCCACTCGTTGCTGCTTCGAGCCGGTCCATTCAAGGAATGCGACGACACCAACGACGAAGATGGTCTCTGCCGCAATGCACCACGCCAGCGTCCACGAGGCCGTGGCCAACAGGAGTGCGGGCAGCGCGGTGACGAGCGTGGCGAGCCAAATGAGCAGCACGGCCTTGGGCACACTCATGCCTCGATTAATCAGTCGGTGCGAAAAGTGCCGCCGATCGCCCGTCCAGATGGAAACGTGCATACGCATTCGCAGGAACACCACACTGACCGTGTCATACAGCGGCACGGCCATGACCACGAGCGGGGCGAGTGCTCCGATGGGCTTCTGGCCGCGAACGGGGTCGGCGAAGGTCGTGAGAATGGTGAACACGCCGAGTAACATGCCGATGACCTGGCTGCCCGCGTCGCCCATGAAGATTTTCGCGGGGAAAAAGTTGAACGGCAGAAACCCGGCCAGCGCCCCGGCAAGCAACATGCAACACGCTGGAACGAAGACCTGTCCATCACCCAACGCGGCGAACGCGAACACGCTTGATGCGATCATCGCGACACCGGCGGCGAGGCCGTCCATGTTGTCGAGGAAGTTCAGCGAGTTCATCAGCGTGAGAATCCACAGAATCGAGAGGGTGCTCGACGCGACCCAACCGAGGTGCGATAGCAGGCGAAGGTCGAAGACCAATACCAGGCCGGCTGCGACAATGATCTGCACGATGAGCTTCGGCAGCGGGCGAAGTGGGCGTCGATCATCCCAGAGGCCCATGCCGCACATGACGACGATCGCGGCGATGATGCCGAGGGCGAGCGGCGTCTTGGTGATGATGCCGCCGAGGTGGATGCGGATGGCGACTGGCAGCAAGTCCGCCCCGCCGAAGCGTGCGAGGATGACGGCCGTGAGCATCGGGAGTGCGACGGCGGCCGCGATGGCCACGCCTCCACCGAGGGCAATGGGGCCGGTGTGGCCCTTGTGGCCGCCGGGATGGTCGACGAAACCGATGCGCCGCGAGACTCGACACGTCACCCATGTGCCGAGGAGGCTGATCACGGCTCCGATGAGTGCGGCTGCAAGGGGAAGTGTGGTCTGGTTCATCACGCAATCGCCATGCTATTGATGGATGCGGGCGTCGTCTATATCGTTACGGTTCAACGGGAGTGAGGGTTATTTGAAAAAAGAACTCCGCACGAAAATACGGGGCATCCTTGCCGGGCTACCGGCTGAGACGATGTTCGCCAAGAGCCAGTCGGCGGCAGAGCGGCTGTTCGAGCAGCCCGAGTACCAGCGCGCCGAGATCATGATGATCTACCTGACTCACCAGCAGGAGGTGGACACGACGCCCATCGTGTTGCAGGCGTGGCAGGATCGCAAAAAGGTCGTCGCCCCACAGGTGAGCTGGGAGAGCCGGCAGATGATCCCAATCGAGATTCGCAACCTCGATGACGACGTGGGCGAGAACAACCAGCTTGGCATTCGCGAGCCGATCCACGGAATGCCCATTCCGATTCAGTTGATCGATCTGGTGATCGTGCCGGGGCTGGGGTTTGATCCATTCGGGAATCGGCTCGGGCGCGGGCGAGGGTTTTACGACCGATTCCTGTCGAAAGCCGAGTTTCGAGGCGTGGCATGCGCGCTGGCCTTCGAAGAGCAACTCGTCGGCTCCATCCCGGCCGGACCGTTGGATAAGAAGATGCAGATGCTGGTCACGGATGCGGCGGTGCGGCGGTTTGATCCTTAATAAAAGGATCCTTTTCGGGCCAAGTATCCACACGGTGACTCTGGTATCATTAATGTAGTCGAAATCGACCTTCGCTCTTTGTGGGGGGATGATTGCGCCGGACTGCTTTCTGGAGGGGTACAACATGCGTTCGTCACGCTTCTTGTTTGTGATCCTCGCAATGTGGGTTTGTACGGCGACGGTGGCAGTCGAGCCGGACGCCTACCAACCGGAACGCGAGGATCAGCCGTACCTCCCCGGCGCAGGGCAACTTCGTAGCGGACTCCGCGGCGTCTCCCTGTCGCCGGCCGGCAGCGTGCAGGTGAACGTGGATGCCAACGGGCTGAACATCGTCGGTGATGCCGCCAACGAGCCATCCATCGCCATCGATCCCACAAACCCCAATCGCATGGCTGTGGGCTGGCGTCAGTTTGATAACATCGCCTCAAACTTTCGTCAGGCCGGCAACGCATACAGCACGGATGGCGGCGCAACGTGGACGTTTCCCGGGGTCCTCACCCCAGGTGTCTTTCGCAGTGACCCGGTCCTCGTCGCGGACAACGTCGGCAGATTCTTCTACAACAGCCTTCAAACCACCTTCTGCATCGACGTTTTTCAATCCGCCAACGCGGGCATGACATGGCCCACCAGCGTCGCCGCCTTCGGCGGTGATAAAGCCTGGATGGACGTGGATCGCACTGCGGGCATCGGCTCCGGATTTCTCCACATGGCCTGGCAGAATGCGGCCCGATGTGCAAACGTCCCTAGCGGCCGACTCTTCACGCGATCCATCGACCACGGCGCTACCTGGCTTACGCCCATTGCGATCACCAACAGTCCGCGATTCGGCGTCACTGCGGTCGGACCGGACGGAGCAGTCTATGTCACCGGAACGACGTCATCGCTCTCCACGTTTGTGGTTGCCAAATCGACCAACGCACAAAACGGCGGAGTCACTCCGACGTGGGCATTTTCTGTAACCGGGAGCTTCCTTGGCGGATCACAGACTGTCGGCGGCGGCCCCAACCCGGCGGGGCTTCTCGGACAGGTCTGGATCGCGGCGAATCCACTCAACGCGGCGCATGTTTTTCTGCTTGGCTCGGTCGATCCGGCGGGGAGCGACCCACTGGATGTGAGGTTTGCTCGAAGTATCGACGGCGGGCAAACGTGGTCGGCCTCTGTGAAGGTCAATGATGACGCGGGCACAACCGCCTACCAGTGGTTTGGGACGATGGCGGTCGCTCCGAACGGCCGAATCGATGTGGTGTGGAATGACACGCGAGATGACCCAACAAATGTCATGTCGAAGACGCGGTACAGTTACTCGACAGACGAGGGCGTGACCTGGGTGCCCAGCTACGCCTTCACGCCGGCGTGGAATTCGCTCGTCGGCTTTCCCAGTCAGAACAAAATCGGCGACTACTACGACATGGAGTCCGACAACGCCGCTGCGCATCTAATTTATTCCGCGACGTTTAATGGCGAGCAGGACGTGTACTACACCACGTTGACGCCCAATGACTGCAATCGCAACGGCATCTCGGACACCTTGGACATCGCCAATCTCACCAGCAGCGATTGCAATAGCAACGGATTGCCGGACGAGTGTGAGAATGACTGCAATGAAGATGGCATCGCCGACGTGTGCCAACTCGTGGGGAACGACTGCAACAGCAACGGCGTACCCGACGATTGCGAACCGGGCCATGAAGATTGCAATAACAACAGCATCTTCGATCTCTGCGAGGGGTTCGTGGATTGCAACGGCAACGGCCACTGGGACCTGTGCGACATTGCGAACGCCACGTCTGTGGACTGCAACGGAAATAGTATTCCAGACGAATGCGAGCTACCCAACGCCGTGGCAGCCGCGGACGCCTGCGCCAACGCGCCCTTCGTCACATCGGGGGTACCGGTGGCCGGCACGAATGCGTCGGCAACGACGGATGTCGGTAGCGGCGCGAGCTGTGGGGCAAGCGGGCGTGACGTTTATTACAAGTACCGTCCCGTGGTCAGCGGAACGCTCAATTTGAGCCTTTGCGCCGGAACGTTTTTTGACACGGTGATGTCCGTACACACCGGCTGCCCGGCGACGACCATCAATCAGATCGGGAGCGCCTGTGATGATGACGGCTGCGGCGTGGGCGGAGGGCCTTCGATCATCAATAACATTGCGGTCACGGCCGGCCAGACCTATCTGATTCGCATTGCCGGGTTCGACAACGGGACAGCCGGTGACGTGGGCTTCTTCGCACTCACGCTGACCGGGCCAACCGGAGTGGGCGATTGCAACAACGACGGCGTGCCGGATGTGTGCGAGATCGCTGCCGGCGGTGACGCAAATGGCAATGGCATCCCCGACATTTGCGAACCGTTCCCGGCGTGCGGGACGTGCGCCGGAGACATGAATGGCGACACGAGCGTCGATGGGCGCGACATCACCGCTTTCATCGGTTGCTATCTCGTGTTCCCCACGGTTCCCGGCAGTTGCGGTTGCGCGGACATGAATGCCAGTCATCAGATCAACTCGGCGGATGTCGGCGATTTCGTCAATAAGCTGTTGCTGGGCGGCTGTCCGTAAAGTCGAAGTCCAGGAGTCACAGCCAACGTCCGCATTTCGAGTGTCCGGTGGTGTCATCTTGGTGGACACATGCCGCAGTTCTACACTTTGCGGGGAGTGTTATGAATCGCAGTGTCATCGCTGTTTCGCTGATTGCCATTTCAATGGGGCAGACGGGTCAAGGTGCTCTGGCCGGGCCGGCGGTCTCGGGACCGTTCGTTGGTACCTATGAACCGGAGCGGATGGATCAGCCGTATCTTCCCGGCGCTGGTCAGATGCGCGGCGGGTTGCGCGATGTGAGTCGTGCCCCGGTCGGCAGCGTGCAGGTGAACGTGGATGCCAACGGGCTGAACATCGTTGGTGATGCCGCGAATGAACCATCCATCGCAATCGACCCCACCAATCCGAATCGCATGGCCATCGGTTGGCGGCAGTTTGACACGATCGCATCGAGTTTTCGTCAGGCTGGAAATGCCTATTCGACCGACGCGGGAGCAATGTGGACGTTTCCCGGTGTGCTTACCCCCGGCCTTTTTCGCAGCGATCCGGTGCTCTGCGCTGATAATACGGGCAGATTCTTTTACAACAGTTTCCGAGACACACTCTGCGTCGACGTATTCCAATCCGCGAACGCCGGCATGACGTGGCCGATCAGTGTCCCCGCGTTTGGCGGCGACAAGGCGTGGATGGACGTGGATCGCACGGGCGGCAAAGGTGAAAGTATTCTCTACATGGCGTGGCAGACTGCGGCCTCCTGCCCGAGCGGCCCCATCGGTGCCTCGTTTACCCGCTCCACCGATCGCGGCGACTCGTGGCTGACGCCGGTTGCGATTCCCAACAATCCGCGCTTCGGCGTCACTGCGGTAGGGCCGGATGGTGCCGTGTACGTGACCGGCATCACTGGCGCGTCATCCAGCTTCGTGGTTGCCAAGTCCACGAACGCCCAATTTTCTGGCGTTTTGCCGACGTTTGATTTCTCCGTGACGGGTGATTTTCTGGGCGGAGCGCCTGTCTTGGGAGGCATACCCAATCCAGCCGGGCTTCTGGGACAAGTCTGGATAGCCGCCAGTCCTCTGAATGCATCGAATGTCTATCTGCTGTGCTCAGTCCATGCACCCGGCGCAGATACGATGGATGTCAAGTTCGCCCGGAGTCTGGATGGTGGGCAAACGTGGGGTGTACCGGTCCGTGTCAACGATGATCCGACCAATAGCGTGGCGTGGCAATGGTTCGGCACGATGTCGGTGGCCCCGAACGGTCGCATCGACGTGGTCTGGAACGACACGCGCGACGATCCGCTCAACAAACTTGCCATACTCTATTACTCATTTTCAGTGGATGAGGGCGTGACCTGGGCGGCAAACCGACCGCTCACACCGCAGTGGGACTCGCGGATCGGCTGGCCGCAGCAGAACAAGATCGGTGATTACTATCACATGATCTCGTACAACGACGCGGCCCACCTGGCTTACGCGGCCACGTTCAACGGCGAACAGGATGTGTATTACATGCGGATCACGCCGCTGCCGACGTGCGACACCTGTGCAGGCGATCTCAACGGGGATTCGTCGGCCGACGGGTCGGATATCGGCTCGTTCTTGAATTGCGTTCTACGATTCCCAGTGACGGCACCGACGTGTGGATGCGCCGACATGAACGGCGACCAGGTGATCGACCTCAATGACATTACGCCCTTCGTCGAACGCCTGCTGCTGGGCGGATGCCAATGAATGATCCTACGCGATGGACTCGGCGCAGAAAAAAGCCCGAGAACAAGGGTCCGCGGGCATGGAGTTGACGTTGTCAGTGTGTTCGTGGCTCAACCGCCGGGTCCGCGCCCTCGACCTCCGGGGCCGCCGCCGCCGGGGCCGCGTTCCGGGGGCTTTATCCCACGTTCCTTCATGCGGTCTTTAACGGCCTGGCGGTAGGTCATGTTTCGAGCGGATTTGTCGGCACTGCGGCTTTCGGACCTAGTTTTGCGCTCGGCTTGGGTCATGGAATCACGACCTTGCATGCGATCTCGCCATTTCTGTCGTTCCTTTTCCCTTTCCTCTTCTGACATCTTTTCATCGCGGGATTCGCGTTCCTGGCGCATCTTCTCGAACCGCTTTTGCATTTCGTCGATTTGCTTGTCAAGCAGCTTATTGCGAGCCTCCTTGTCCTTGCAGGCGAAATACTCGTTGATTTCGGCATCGATGCGCTGTTCCATTACTTCGCGGCCGTTCTCTCTAATTTTTTCGCGCTGCTCGTCGGTGAGATCGTCGCGGTCCATGGCCTTTCGAAAGGTATCAAAGGCCTGTTCGGGGGGAGTATTTTTGAGGGCGTCGACGGTGAACTCCTTCGGAACTTGAACACCTTGTGTCGCTTCCGCGCTCTTCATTTTGGTGAGGCCCCACACGCCAGCACCCGCGCCAAGAAGACAGACACCTGCCAGAGCCATGAACTTTGGTGATCGAAGAGTCGCGGCACTCATTTTGATGACTCCTTAAAACTCGTAATCTTCGACGCGACCGTCGAGATACAAATATCGTCGCGCTCCCGGCTTTCCCGCCGGAGCATGGAAGTTGTTGTAGTCGCTCATAATCCAAATCTGATTTTCGTTCAGAGTGCGCTCGCGCCGCTCGAAGATGAGCTTGACCAGAGCGGCCATCGATCTGCCACAGAGGCCCGGTCGGCCACGGCCCTCAATGTCGTCGGGAAGTGTATCTCCGGTGCGAAATTGATAACTCGATTTTTCGGATTCAAAGTAGGGCTTGGGAGCGCCTCCGGCCGGATCGGGATCGCGACCGGCACCCGAAATATCCAGGGGGCACCAAAATACCTTGTCCGATTCGCTGAGGTGCGGAGCCAATACAACGGAAATGAAAACCGGCTCGGCGCTGAGCGGGAGCGGCGCGGGGCTGACCGAAGGCATGAACGAGGCATATGGAAAGATGTCGTTGCTATCCCCCAAGTAGGAACGGAAGCCCATGCCGATTTGGCGGAGGTTGGTGGCGCAAGCAGTAAGTCGACCCTTGGATCGGGCGTTGGCCATCGCCGGCATGAGGATCGCGAGCAGCCCCGCAATGATCACGATGACGATCAGCAATTCGAGCAACGTAAATGCGCGTCGATGAAACAAGACGGTGACTCCACTCTCTTCCCGTGGAGATTATAACGGCCTGGCAGGGACTTGCTCACGACAGAGAGCATGGCAAAGCCCAATGCGTCAAGAAAGGTAAACGGGCAAAGAAAAAGGCCCGGACATTGCAATGCCCGGGCCTTTCAATCGTTATTCTATGCCCACCATTCAGGTGGACTGACTGCCGGCCCCGGCCAGAGCGGGTTCGGGTGGTGGCGTGGCGGCGAGAGCCTCAAAATCGAGTTTCTTCTCGCCTTCGATTTCCTTCACGGTGCAGAACAGTCTGCTCTTGCCGCGAAACATTCCGCGAAGCATGCTCTCGCTGAGAGGATCCTCGAGCAATTGCTCGATGGCCCGGCGGAGCGGGCGGGCGCCGAACTTCTCGTCAGTGCCGCGCTCGAGCAGGAAGTCCTTGGCCTCGGTGGTCAGTTCAAGCGTCAGGCCCTTTTCCTTGAGGCGCTTGCCAAGCTTGTTGATTTCGAGTTCGACGATACGCGTCAGGTCCAGGTGGTTGAGCTTGTGGAAGACCACGACCTCGTCCACGCGGTTGAGGAATTCCGGTCGGAAATAGTTCTCCAGTTCGACCTTGAGGACGCTTCGCATTTTTTCGTACGAGACGCTTTCGTCGCGTTTCTCGAAGCCAAAGGTCGACTGGTGCGTGATCTTGTCGGCACCGATGTTGCTCGTCATGATCAGCACGACATTGCGGAAATCGACGTGGCGGCCGAACGAGTCGGTCAACCGGCCCTCTTCCATGATCTGCAACAGCATGTTGAAGCAGTCGGGGTGGGCCTTTTCGATTTCATCCAGCAGCACGACGGCATAGGGCCGACGGCGGATGCGCTCGGTGAGTTGGCCGCCTTCCTCATAACCGACGTAGCCCGGCGGCGCGCCGATGAGCCGGCTGACGTTGTGCTTCTCCATATACTCCGACATGTCGATCGTGAGGAG
>JBBTET010000045.1:37896-45423 GCA_038042195.1 Planctomycetota bacterium
TTCCTCGGAACCGAACATGAACTCGGCCAGGCTCTTGGCCAGCAACGTCTTTCCGACGCCGGAGGGGCCGATGAAGATGAAGCTGCCCATCGGTCGGTTCGGATCCTTCAAGCCGCTGCGCGAGCGTCGAACACTGCGTGCGACGGCGCTGATGGCCTCGGCCTGACTGATGACCTTCTTCTGAAGACCGGTTTCGAGTTCGAGCAGACGGTCGGCCTCTTCCTTCTCCAGACGAGTGAGCGGCACACCGGTCATCTTGCTGACGACCTCGGCGATGACCTCTTCGTCAACCACGCCGTCGATCTCATTGCGACGCTCGTGCCATTCTTTGTCGCGCTTGTCCTTGTCCTCGCCAAGCTTGAGGGCCTTGTCGCGAAGGTGCGCGGCCCGTTCGTAGTCGGCGTTCTTGACGGACTCATCCTTCTCACCGTTGAGACGCTTGATCTCTTCCTCAAGCTGGGCGAGTTCGATGGGCTTGGTCATGGCCTTGAGCCGGACGCGGGCACCGGCCTCGTCAATCACGTCAATCGCCTTGTCGGGCAGGACGCGCGACGGGATGTAACGCATGGCCAAATCCACGGCGGCGACGAGGGCATCATCGGTGATCTGCACGCGGTGGTGGGCCTCGTAGCGATCGCGCAGGCCCTTGAGGATTTGCACGGTCTCATCGCGATTGGGCGGCTCGACGATGATCTGCTGGAAGCGGCGCTCGAGTGCGCCGTCCTTCTCGATGTACTTGCGGTATTCGTCGAGCGTGGTCGCACCGACGCACTGAATCTCGCCGCGCGACAGGGCGGGCTTGAGCACGTTCGATGCATCAATCGCGCCTTCGGCCCCACCGGCCCCGACGAGCGTGTGTAATTCGTCAATGAAGAGGATGACATTTCGCGCCCGGCGGACTTCGTTCATCACCGCCTTGATGCGCTCTTCAAACTGGCCGCGATACTTCGTACCGGCGACCATCATGGCGAGATCGAGCACGACGATTCGTTTGTCAGCAAGCAACTCGGGTACGTCGTTGGCGATGATGCGCTGGGCCAGGCCTTCAACGATGGCCGTCTTGCCGACGCCGGCCTCACCAAGCAGCACGGGATTATTCTTGTAACGCCGGCAGAGCACCACGAGCAGTCGCTCGATTTCGCTATCGCGACCAATGACCGGGTCGAGTTTGCCTTGCTTGGCCATCTCGGTCAGGTCGCGGCCGAAGGAGTCGAGGGCCGGCGTCTTGGAGCGCGAGCCTTTTCGACCGCCTTCAGGAGCACCGCCACCACCGCCGCCCGCCGCCGCGGCTTCTTCATTTTCGCCACCCGCGCCGAGGAGGTTGAGCACTTCCTCGCGGACTTCCTCCAGCTTGATGCCGAGGTTCATGAGCACTTGCGCGGCGACGCCGTCCTGTTCACGGAGCAGGCCGAGCAGGAGATGCTCAGTCCCGACGTAATTGTGATTGAGGTTGCGGGCCTCTTCGATGGCGTATTCGATAACTTTCTTGGCGCGGGGTGTCTGCGGCAGCTTTCCCATGGTGACCATGTCGGGGCCGCTCTTGACGAGCTTCTCGACTTCCATGCGGACCTTGCGCAGATCGACGTCCAGGTTCTTCAGGACGTTGGCGCCCACGCCGCTGCCCTCTTTGACCAAGCCGAGCAGGATGTGTTCCGTACCGATGTACTCATGGTTGAATCGCTGGGCCTCTTGATTGGCCAGCGCCATGACTTTGCGAGCACGGTCGGTGAATCGTTCGAACATGGTTGTCCTTTCGTCGATCAGCGGTGCCCCGGTGTCGCTCTCCGGTTCATGGCGTGAACGCGGGAGGTGACCGCCGATCATAGTGATCGGCCTGCCTGATTGTAGCGCCGCTCGATGATCCGAGAAGACGCGACTTTCGCCGCAAGCCAACCGTCATGCGCCACTCGGGCACATGGATCCATATATGGATCGTACGCGAAGCTTCAAACCCCCATCTTAGTCACCCCCCGATAACGCCGCAACGCACGCAGCCATCGGGGGTTGGGACAGGTGCCCTAACGTCACCTATCGGCAAAGCACGCGCTGCCATGAAGCCGGAACATGACTGGGAGCCGAGTGGTTATCTCACCCACCGAAAGGGGGCATTCCGAGAATCGCGGATGAAATCAGAGGCATTGCGAAAGAATGGCACGCTAGGCCTTTGCGGGGTGAACGGGTGTCGGCATGGATTTGTGAAGGGTCGACTGCGGCTGATTAAGGAGTTGCAACCGCGATAGGGCCTGCCCCTGTTTCCAGAAGAGTACCTGTGCGAGCAGCCATGCAAGAATCGTTAGTGCGGCGGCAAGCCATGTGAGCCAGGACGGCAACGCGTTGGGGGCGATGAGCCATCCTGCAATGGCGACATTGCCGCACATGGCGAAGATCAGCGACAGGGAAAAGCCCAGCCATTCTCGGCATCGAACGATAAGCCCGGCACCGGGGATGAGAATGTTGAGGAATTGAAGCATCGTGCCATTAGGTGAATCGGTGCGTGCCTCATGGGTTCACGGATGTGATCCATGTCCTGCCTGAATCTCGGACGCGATGCCTTCGACAGCGCGATCGCAACGATTCAGTGTCAATAGCCTGGATCGGCGTTCTATTCAGCGATCTTGTTGATCACCGACTCCGCCCGCTGGATCCACATCACCAACAGGACCGGTGCGATGGCTATGGCAAGGCCGCCGATTGCCATGCCCATAAATGACCGCCCTTGCTTGGTGTTCTTCTTTTGGCCAAGGCTTGAAAAACCCATAGCCAGTGCAACGCATCCGAGCAGGACCGTGGTCGCCGTGAAGAGCATGACGAGGATCTTTCTGAACTTCCCGAACTGGCTCATTTCATTGTAGAGAATGGTCCAGGTCTGGGTGTTGAAGTTTCTCAACACGACCACGGACAACACCGCCAGGCTGGCAAGCCCGACGACGCCGACAACCATGGAGGCCGTCGCCTGAGTCTCCGACAAACGAAAATTGGGCATCTTCATGTCTGGGTTCCTTCGCGGCCGCCACGTCGCGCGATCGAGTCGCACCGGGAATGGCGGCACTGGGAGTTAATACGGCGACTGGACCCCTTCATGATAACCGTAACGAAATGCCATGCCAGCCCGGGGCTGGGATGCGTTCCGGTCGTGTTCCCGCCACCTGCTGAAGCCGACGACAGCGATGAGGCGACGATTTTCTGGTTCCGTACTTCGCCATTTTCCGATGCGACCTGCTCCCCGAAACTTGATCCAGATCTTAGGAGAGTCTTTACTGCCCGGATGGGCAAGGAGATTCTTGATGAAGGGCAAGAGACATTGCCTGGACCAGATCATTTCCAAGCTGCGTGAAGCGGATGCGATGCTGGGGACGGGTGCGAGTATCGGTCAGGTGTGCCAGCGACTGGAGGCCAGCGAACAGACGTTTCATCGCTGGAGGAATCAGTACGGCGGGATGAAGTCCCACGAGGCCAAGCACCTCAAGATCATCGAGCACGATCGCTCCCTGGATGTTCACCAAGGCGTCTTCTCTCGTTGCTCCCTGGCTGTAACAACCGGCAATAGAACGAAGGGCAAGCATGTCGGGCCGCGATTCGTCGCCTAGGCGATTGGCCGGTAATAGTAATTGCGCTTGCATGGCCGCCAGCCAGCGTCGGTGATGAGGCGGCGGATTTCGGGTTCGTTGAGGCGATAGGTGGCACCGGCGGCGCTGACGACGTTTTCCTCCATCATCACGCTGCCCATGTCATTCGCGCCGTAGAAGAGGGCGAGTTGGCCGATCTTCGGGCCCATGGTGACCCAGCTTGATTGGATGTTGGGGATGTTGTCGAGGTAGAGGCGTGAGAGGGCGAGCATGGTGAGATATTCGTGGGCGTCGGCGAGTAGGAGGTGTTTGCCGTCGTTGAGCGGGCGATTCCATTTAGCCCCCGGTGACTCACCGGGGGCTAATTGTGGAAGCCGCTTCATGCGCCCCAGCGGTGTGTTCTCGGGTTGGAAGGTCCAGCAGATGTAGGCGCCGAAGCCGCCGCCGTTGGTGCGGGCGAGCGATTCGTCCTGCAAGTCGCGCAGCAGTCGCAGATGCTCGAAGCGTTCGTCCAGCGTCTCGATGTGGCCGAACATCATCGTGCAGCTCGTGCTCATGCCAAGGATGTGGCACTGGCGCATGACCTCGAGCCATTCGTGGGTCAGCGTCTTGCCGACGCCGATCTTTTTTCGCACGCGGTCCGACAGGATTTCGCCGCCGCCGCCGGGGACGGTGTCGAGGCCGGCCTCTTGCAATCGGGCCAGCACGTCGTGGATGCTCATCCCGAAGATTTGGTGAAAGGCGAAGATCTCCGGCGGGCTGAAGGCGTGGATGTGGATTGTGGGGTAGTGCGACTTGATGAAGCGCATCAGACCGAGATACCACTCGAACGGCAGACCCGCTTCGCCACTCGATGGGACGAGTCCGCCCTGCATGAGAATCTGCGTACCGCCGATGGCGACGAGTTCCTCGATTTTCTTGCCGATCTGCTCGTACGTGAGCGTGTAGCCGGTGGGCAGGTCGGGCCGACCGGTGTTGATGCCCGGCACGTCGGCCTTGAAGTTGCAGAAGATGCACTTGGCGGTACACCAGTTGGCGTAGTTGATGTTTCGGTCGACCACATAGGTGCGGTAGTCCTCGGGGTGTAACCGCTGGGTCATATCAAAGGCACGCCGACCCAGTTCGTGGATCGAGAGGTCGAGGTACATCTCGCGCAGGTCCGACTTGGCAAGTCGCGCTGTGGTCGTCGATGGGACGGTCATCGTGGTCATGGAACGACCCCGTGTTGGTCGAGCAACTGGAAGAATCGTTCCATCCCGGCTCGCATTTCGGGGGTGATGCGGTATTTCATGATGCGGGTCAGGTATTCGATGGCGGTGTCCGTGGGCCAGCCGTGGCGCGGGGCGGTTTGAATGGCTAATTCTCTTGCATGGGCCATGCCGATGTCACGAGCGCGCTCAAGCTCCATCGCGAGCGACCCCAGGTCCGCATCGCGCCGGCCAAACCACGCCGCGAAGACGAAGGGCAGGCCGGTCAGGTGTTTCCATGCGGCACCGAGGTCGACCTCGAAGCCGAAGCCGATCCCGCGCGGGGCGCGGCGAACGACCTTGTCGCCGATGAGCAGGATGGATTGCACGTCGTGCCAGTCCGAGTCCGCCCCGGTCTCCTCCCACGGGATGAGTTCCAGCCGGCAGCCGTACATCTCCTGCCAGAGGACGTGGGCTAGGGCAATGGACGTGTGCGAGTCGGCGTCTACATGAAGGTGTGTCACCTGCTCGGCAGGGATTTTGGAGAACACTCGGACGGTCAGGGTCTCGCCGTCGCTGGCGATGCAGGCGTCACTGACCGGGGCGAGGAGGTCGCGGTGCCGCCAATAGTCGACGATGGGCAGCAGGGCGACGTCGGTCTCTCGATTGAGCAATTGACGAATGAGCGCCGAAGGGACACCGGGCGAGAGGGCCAGATCGGCACGGTCCTGTAATGCGTGGCGAAGCGGGAGGGCGTTTAGGAATGAGACAACGCCGAGCCGCCAGGTTGCGGTGGAGGGCGAGCAGGTGATCGTTGGCATCGTGTTGGGCTGCATGTCGGCGGGATTATACGGATTCAAGCGGGTCCGGGGCATTCGACTCGCTCTTGATCGCAAGTTTCGCCGAATTTGAAAGATGGACTTGCCCATGCCGCAATCGGCGGTGGGGGCGGATGTACAATTGGGTGCATTGTGGCCAAAGAGCCGTGATGCCCAGGAGTGGACCTTATGGATACTACGACCATGACCGGCGGCCAAGTCCTTCAGGGCGGTCTGGCGGAGATTCTCGTTTCGTTGATTCAGCTTTTCTTCAATATCGTGGCGATCAGCTTTCAGACCGTGTTGAGCGGCTTTTTCAGCGCGATCAACCTCGGCAGCATCTTTCAGATGTAGTTTCAGGTCCGACTCAATTCCCTACGGGACGTCGTCCTTTCGACCATCCCTGCGGTGACCATTCTCGTCATATAAACTGAGGTCCACGTTGAGCAGCCACTTGGTCGTGGTCACGATCTGGCCTGTGTGAAAGGCGAAATGCTCGACGATGTGCATCACCGTCGCTATGCCGGTGACGTCGTATTCCTGGATGGATCGCACCTTTAGCAAATCAGCCTCGGACAGGCTCGAAATCACATTGCATACGTCCTTCACCGTAGTGGCGAGGGGGCGAATCAACTGCTCGCGAGGGATGTGCTCGCGCTGGTCGAACTCGGCCTGCCGGTTGCGGTCGAAGGGCTGCCCCGCCAACCCGGTGAGTATCCACTGCGTGATGTTCCCGCGCAGGTGAAGGAGCAAGTTGGCGATGCTGTTGCTGTGCTCATTCGGGCGGTGCCAGAGTTGATCATCGCTGAGCAGGCCGACGCAGCGCTCGATCTGGGCGTGGTGATCCGACAGCTTGCGAGCGGCGTAGTCGTTGAAGGCGCGGGGGAATGTGCCGGTGTTCATGGTGCAGGGATCGTACTGCGGTGAATGATGGTTCGCACGAAGGGCCGCCGATCGGCGCGATATGATGCGTTAATGCACATCCTGATTGACGAGGCCATCTGGGGCGTGCCGACGCTGTTCACTCCGCTCGGCAAGGTACGCACCTATACGGGGCGGGCGCTGACCAGGGACGATCTTGGCGATGCTGATGCGCTGATCGTTCGCTCGGTGACGCGGGTGGACGCCGCGCTACTTCAAGGCAGCCGCGTTCGCTTCGTCGGTACGGTCAGTACGGGCGACGATCACATCGACAGGGCCTATCTCTCGCGCGAGGGCATCACGTTTGCGTCGGCGGCCGGCTTCAATGCCCGGACCGTTGCTGAGTATGTGGTCGCGGTGTTGTTGGAGTTGGCCGCGACGCAGGGGTTCGATTTACCATTGAAAACATTGGGTGTTCTCGGGGTCGGGCGGATTGGGTCGCTGGTGGCGCGGTGGGGCGAGTTGCTGGGCTTGCGCGTGGTTCGATGTGATCCGCCGAGGCAACGTGCGGAGGGCGGCGGGGGGTTTGTTTCGTCTGAATGCCTGTGCCATGAGGCCGACATTGTCTCGGTGCATGTGCCGCTCAGCCGTGCGGGAACGGATGCGACGTGGCGCATGATTGATGCAGGGTGGCTCAATGGAATGAAGACCGGTGCGATGCTGATCAATACGTCGCGCGGGGATGTGATGGATGAGGAGGCGCTGCTTACGGTGGTGCAGGGGAGACGTGTGAATGCTGCTCTCGATGTATGGCAGGGAGAGCCGAACGTTTGCCGAGAGTTGGTGGAGGCGTGTGCGATTGCGACGCCGCACGTGGCTGGGTATTCGATGGATGCGACACAGCGCGGGGCGATGATGATTCGTGATGCATTGGCACTATTCAGTGGTGCGACCGCGCAGGAGTCAGAAACGAATGTGGATCACGATGGCTCGCGGCGCATTGATATTCCAACTGGTAGCATGATGGACGTTGTTCGCTTCGCGGTCCGGTCGTCGTGCGATGTCAACGCGATGGACCGTGCCATGCGGAATTGG
>JBBTET010000045.1:45433-49937 GCA_038042195.1 Planctomycetota bacterium
GGAATTGGTCGAAGGGTGGGGGGGCGGCGGCGGGATTCGACGGGCTACGCCGTGAGGCCTTGTCTCGGCGGGAGTTCGGGGCGTATTCGCTGCCATCTGATTCCAGCGGGTCTGATCAGACCCGCTCAATCCTGCGAGCGTTAGGGTTCACCCTCCCATAACTGTGCATTGGCAAGCATGGCTCGGGTGGGCCGTCTTCCATTATTTTTGGCAGCCGTTTGCAGGGGAGTAGCCGGTTGTAGGGGGGAGTCCGTCTTCCATTATGTAGGGAATTCGGGGCGGCCCCGGCCCAAGACAAGCTTGTAAGTCGTGTTTGGAAGGTAACTTAAGGCAGGCTGAAAAAAATATGGAATTGTCCGTTGTCTACCTTGAAATTGTGCCGCCAAACCGGGTATTATGATCTGTAAGGTATGTGGCCAGTAAAGCGGCCGCATCTCCGGCGAGTCTGTCCGCCTGTGAAGGGCACGGATGTCGCTAGGTTTGAATAGAAAAACTGATGCCGGTTATCAACGGATCAGGGTCGATTGGGTGGCGAAACGCCTTTGCAAGAGGTTGGGACGCCGCTCACCGGGATGTGAAGGCCGTAATATATTTGCGGTTTGCCCGTGTAAACATTGACCTGATCGGCGTATTTTGGTAACATGGCAGGACGGAAGGAAGTGTTGGAGGGCGATCAGCGGTGTCCGCGAGTTGGCAGATTCGCGGTTTCCTCCGGTTGAATACCTCCATCCAAGTTCGACGACGAATGGCAGTTCGGAGTTGAGTTTGGCTTCGCGAGTCGGGATGTTCCTGACTGGCGAAGAGAAAAAAGCGAAATAGGAACGAGCGACCTGATCCACCGGTAGGCTAGGGTCCAAAAGAGTTAAGAAAACTCGAAGGCATTAAGTTGCTCGTGATAGAGCAGGGAGTACAGCTCAGATGAAACGAACTTCAACATTTTTGGCATTCAGCATCGTGGCCGGCTTGGCCGCGAGCGCGATGGCTCAGGAATCGGCCTTGTTTTGGGATACCCGCGACAACGTCACCTCGGCCGGAACCGGCATTGGTGGTCAGTTGATCGGCACCCCAGTTACGCCTTACATAAATGGTCAGAACCCGGTCGGTGGTCTTGGTAACTCAGCCGACCGCTTCGGAACGGCTGCGGTCAACGCTGGTGGTCGCGGTGCGGCCGGCGTCCTTCGCCTGGCCCCGGTTGCCTCGACGAATTCGCACCTGAATAACGCTTGGCCGAACTACGACACCGACACCAACGGTTCGACCGGCAACCTGTGGCTCTACATGAACGTTCAGGATGATGGCACTGGCGGTACCGGCGACGTCATCAGCTCGCTCGGTGTCGACAGCAACCTCACCAATGGTCCGAACTTCGGATTGGCCGCTCGAAATGCGATTGGTTCCGTCAGCTTCACGATGTTCAATGACGCGACCGTAGCGGCTCAGGCCGGCGGCTCGCCCGCAGTGCCCTGGAATGGCGTGGTCAATGGTGCCAGCAATCTGGCCGTCCCGCCAAGCATCATTGGTTCGAAGGCCGTCCGCGTCCCGGTCACCACCGGCCCGGTCTATGCCGCGTCGCTGGGTATTCAGCCGGTTCCGGCCAGCCTCTATCGCGTCGGTCAGCTTCGCGTGACCGCTGGTGCTCGAAACTGCACCCAGCGCAGTGCGAACCTCCACGTGGACAGCTCGACCTATTCGCTCAAGCTGTCGGTCAACAACTTGCTCATCACCCGCGTCTTCTCGAGCGGCGGCGATGCAGTTGAGAACGTCAATATGGGCTACGACCCATTCGTTGCCAACGGCACGTTCGGCACGCTCGATGCGGGCGTCAGCGGTAGCGTGATTGGCACCTCGGCTGCTCCTGATGCCGCCATTCAGGTACGCCTCCACGGCGACTTCTCTGGTGACGGAAACGTTTCAGCAGCGGACATTGCTGGATTCAACGCGGCTGTAGCTGCCACCGGGGCGGTTAACCTGAGGGTCAGTCAGGTGTTCTTGGGTGACTTCAATAACAACAGAACAGTAACTGCGGCTGACATTGCAGGCTACACTGCTGCCGTTACCGCGTCTGCTACGTGTCCGTAAAGTGAGTATGGAATCGACAGCCCTCACCGGACCAGCGCGTGTGCGGTGAATCTTGTAGTGAGGGCTTGGAACAGTTAGGCAAAGGGGAAAGAACGTAATCGTGTCTTTCCGGGAATTTTTGAAGGAGAGTGAAATGAAAGTTGCAATCAGAGTTTTGGCTGTCGCTGCTGTGTTGGCGATGGCGTCGGCTGCGAATGCCGATACGTTGGCTTGGTTTAGTGCCAGCAACCCCCAAGGTGGTGCTGGGATCGACAATCCGGGTGGTCCAGGCTCGAAGTTGTCGCTGAGCTGCGATGCCACGCTTCCGACGGTCTGCACGTGGACGATCACGTTGGCTTTCGCCAACGATGCGGGCGACGAGCTTATGGCTGGTTGGGCCGCTGATCTCGACATCCGCGGACCGATCGTCCCAGGCAAGATCGACATTGTTCCAGGCAGCTTTGTGTATGCCGTCAACAATTTCACGACGCATTCGGGGACTCCGGGTCCAGGTACCGGTTTGCTGCGAAATGCGAACGGTCTAGATTTGTCGGGCGGTGGTTCGGCTGGCGGCGCTCTTGCCAGCTTTACGCTCCGCAAGACGAAGCAGCCTGGCACGGGTACCCAAGGGCTTGACGTCATCTACATGACGACTGGCTTTGTCGAGTGGGCTAGCAATTTCGGAACGTATCCGAACATCAATGGCGTATTTGAGGGCGGCGCTGCAGGTTCCGACCTCGGTGACGTCATCAACATCCGGAACTTCCCGGAGCCTTCCTCGATTGCTCTGCTCGGCCTTGGCGCTCTCGCGCTGATTCGCCGCCGCTAAGAGTGGATTGAGATATCTTGGTTGCCCGATACGCTTGGGCGTCTAAGGTAGACTATGTTTGAAATAAGAACGGTCGCCTCTTTATGGGGCGACCGTTTTTTTTGCCTCCGGCTGTTACTCGCTCTAGTATACAAGGGTGCTCCGACGTGTCTCTGGCATTGAACCAGACTGGCCCTGCGTTTCAGGCAAACGCTATGACAGGAAGCAGCGGCGTTCGGCCATTGATGCTTGCCTGCGGTTGTTGACGACTCGATCAGTTAAAGCAAAGGACTGGGCGATCACATGCGAAGACGATTCATACATACTCTCATCTACTCGCTCGTAGGATTTGTGGCATGTGTCGGTGTGGCATCGGCTCAGGATGCCCTCAACACGGGTGACATTGATCCAGTTTGGCTGGAGTCGAATCGGTATGAAGCAACTCGACAGGTTGAGTTGCTTTCTGCTGCCTACAGTCTTGCTCCGCAGCAGCTCGCGGCCCTACAGCAAGAAATGGAAATCAGGCTCTTAAAGCAAAAGGCGTTCGAAGATAAGGAAATGGCTGAGTTAAAACGACTTGCTGATCTGGCAGTCGATGACGGAGATAGTGAGGACGGCCCACAAGTCCAGGCTGCCTTGGCGAAAATGAAATTCATTGCTGAGAATCAACCTTTCGCTGAGGAAGATGTGGCCGGCTGGGTCGAAAAGAGTCTCGGAGTCGCGGACGTGGTCGAGGGACGGCAGCGTTGGGAAGAGTTGCGTTTTCGGCATGCCGCCAAGTCGGAAGAGGTTGACGTCAATGCCGCCGAGGTGAGCGGCTTCAAGTCCGACCTGGCGTCGGCTCGAACCGACTATGAGGCCACTCCCGTTCCAGTGACCGGTGAGCCGTTGCCCAGTGGTGACAAAGGGATGCGACTGGCACCGGCTCAGGAGAAGAAACGCATTGAGCAGGGGACCGTCGTCCCGCCGCATCTGGCCAATGCGAATCCCGATCTGGCCCCCAAGACCGCCAAGCAGCAGGCTGCGGCGAAGCTGGAGGCCAGCAAAGCGGAGACCGAAGCGCAAATCGCAAAGAGCGCCACGGCAGCGAAGGTGACTCCAACGGCGGGAAAGCCCGACGCGAAGTCCGCCGCCGTTCCCGAAACACCTCGATCAGCGGAGGCAAAGCCTGATGCCGCAACGCCCCCGCCCGCCCCGCCGCTCGACGATTGGGACAAACACGTGCTCGGCCAGGCTACGAAGTACCAATTTGACGACGCCCAGATGACCAACGCCCAGTCCATCCTCCGCGATCTGAAGCGCCGGGCGAATCAGTACCGTATGAGTCGATCCGATGCGATTGCCCGGGCGCAGCTCATGGTTGATGCCAAGACCCGCGACGCCGAGATGAAGATCCTGAATCGCCCGATCGATGCCCTGTTTGAAGAATTGAAGCAGCGTGTGGAGTCCCTGCCGACGGCCGACCAGCGACAGAAGGCGGGCGCTGCCACGAAGAGCAAGGATGCCAGGAAATAGCTGCGGGATGGTTGCGTGTGAACCCAGTGAGGACCGGCTACAGCGGATTCCAACCGGTTGTAGCGGCCCCCCTCCGTGGGGGCCGACGAAACACTGAAACTTCAGGGCGTTGCATTTACTTCG
>JBBTET010000046.1:0-41692 GCA_038042195.1 Planctomycetota bacterium
TCGAGACGACCTCGCCGGCGAGCGACGAGACGACAGTAGAACTCGTTGGCATTCCGCCAAAACGTCAACGACGGACCGAAACGTCCGCGCCGCAGGCGCAGACGAGTCGTCCAAAGCCCGCCCAAAAAAAGCACGATTGCCGTGATGCCCATGATCCAGGTGATGTGCCGGTCGATGTTCGGCCACGACGGAATGCCAAGTAACCCTGTCGCCAGCAGCAACCCGGCAATGCTGGCAACATCATTGATGCCGAAGACGCGCCCGCGAATGTAGTCCGGCACGATACGCTGGAGAAACGAGTTCACGCTCACCTGAATGCCCGCACCAAAAAAACCGATCAGGCCGATCCCGACGGCTGCGATCCATTGATTCCAACGAAGCGCGACGGCAAGCGACAACAGCAGCCCGGACAGGCCGGAAAACTTGAGCGACCACGACATGGCCACCTCGCTCTTGAGTGCCGCCCCCATCACAGTCAACGCCAATGATCCGAGCAGTAAGCCCAATCCGAGAATCCCCTGGTAAATGCCGATGTCACCGTAGCTGCCGCCGAACACGTCCTTGACCAGCGCGGGAATGATGCTGCGAACCACGGAGGCCGCCGTCCAGAGGAGCATCGAAATCACGATGACCTCGGCGACGCGATGATGTTGCCGCACATAACGAAATGCCCCGGCCAGTTGCGCCAGCCCGCCCTCACTTGACCGCCCTTGCTGGTGCGTGAATCCCTTCACGCACCGCGCAGGCGGCCTCACGAAAAAAAGACACATCGCGCTCAGCACAAATGTCATCGCATCTATCTGAAAATTCGCCCGCACGCCGATGTTCGTCACCATCCACCCGCCAACCACTGCCGACGCAATACTCGCGATCATGCCCAGCCCGGCAGTGGATGCATTCGCGCGAATGAGCTGGTCTGGATCGATGACCGTTGGTAATAGTGAGAGCCGGGCCGGCGAAAACAACGCCGCAAAGAGTCCACAGATCACCAGTGGTATCGTCGCCACCCAGATTGAGATGGTGCCGTCCGTCGCTCCCGGCGTGGACCAGTGATGAATGCCGGTGAGGATCGCCAGCATCTCAAACATCACCACCGCACGGATCAAGTCCGCCACGATCATGATCGCACGGCGAGGCAGCCGATCCGCGATCCACCCGCACACCGGCCCGAAGGCGAAGAACGGGGCCATGAACACGAACAGCATGATCGCCTGCCGCCGGGTCACATCGGTGACGGAGGGGTCCAATGCGTTCTGCATCTTCAGCAACGCGAACTCGGACAGATGATCGCCAAACGCCGAGATGCCGTAGGCGACGAGCAGCAATAGGAAGTTCGTGTTGGCAAAGAGCGGTCGAGAGGAATCGGTGTGGCGAGAGGTCATGGGCGTTCACTCGCCATGATCGGATAGGCCCGAAGCAACCGCAAGAGACCGTCCTCATTTCGCAGATAGGTGACACGCAACTGGGCTGACTTCGCGCCAAGTTCTCGCGCCCGTCCTGCCGTGCGGTCGACGACACCCACGGCTCGCATCAGATCATCGAAGCAAAACTTATCGCGCCCGTCCTTTGCCGCGTGATACCGAGCCAGCCACCCGATGGTCGCGACGGCAAGAAGTAACGCGCACAATCCATCGAGAACGGGCCGACCGTAGTACGCTGAACCGAACGCCGAGCGACAAGCAATCCTCGCGCGAAGGTACCTCGTGAGCAGTCGTTGAGACTCAGCCGCTTCGTCGCCCAGCGGCGGCTTCACGTCATCCACGCGCGCTGCGGCAACATCGGTCGCATTCGCAATGAGCCGCGACCGTTGAAACTGCCCCCATCGATATCGAAGCGACGAGATGAACGACGCCCGCGCCTGCGTCAGTGTGATGTGCTCCATGTGTGCGAAGACATTCTGCCGCAGCAGCTTGCGTTGCCGTGCATCGGCGGGCGGCAGGTCCGTCACCATGGACGATGACTCTTCCATCAGCAGATCGAGCAACTCCGTGAATCGCTGATCACGAACGTCGTCGAGCCGGGCCTGACGCAGCGTCTCGACGAGGTTGCACATCGAGGCAAGCCGAGCGTCGAGCGGGACCTGCTCCGCCACAACAACGCGATCCAGCCGTTTCACCAAGGCGTCAAGCTCTTGCTCACTCAGCGGTCGCGATGCCGTGAGCGCAACCGTCGAACTCGACGTAGCGAACTGCCCCGGCATCTGCTCACCCATCGAGCGCGCCAACGCGTTGAGCGCAGGCCGATGCGAAGACAACGGCGTCCCTTCACTTCGCGCCACCGTCGGACAATCAAATCGAATCCCCACGCGCACCCCGCCCCCGCCCGGCTCCAACGTAAACGGATAAAGCTGACACGCCAGCGGCTTGGCTTCCGCCCCATGCTCCGCATGAATCCGGCACTTGCCGTCGGCCGTCAGAAACACGCACCCCCCGTCGGCCCGGTGGTTCAACACCGTCTCCCGCCCCAGCGTCACATACGCAGGCCCCTCGATCCGCCTCGCCCAGTTCTGCCGATCAATCTTCTCGCGGTCCAGCCGGGTCAAATGCACGACGAGGTCGCGACAACAGTTCGTGCAACCACGGCAGTCGAAACGCTGACCCGGAACATCGGCGAGGAACAGGTTCATCGCGGCGAATGATACCCACCGGATCGGGATGCGCCCCGCCCAGGCGAGGTGTACCGCCCGACCAGGCGAGGTGTACCACTTGAGAATGGTGCATCGACGGCCAATTCGTGATATATCTTCCGTCCGTCGAAAGGCCCTTCGCATGAACCGCGACCAATCCCTCTTTCAGTCCATCGCACATGGCGGCATCCTGGAACTCAACGAAGACCTCTCGCACTCAGCCCATTACAGCGCCGATATGGCCCCCACCACCCGCGCCCAGCGCAAATGGGCCATGAAGGACATCGCCGCCCTGTGGATCAGCATGTCGGCCTGCGTGCCGACCTACATGCTGGCCTCGTCGCTCATCGATGGCGGCATGAACTGGTGGCAGGCCGTGCTGACGATCTTCCTCGGCAATCTCGTCGTCCTCATCCCGATGGTCATGAACGCTCATGCCGGCACGAAATATGGCATCCACTTCCCGGTCTACTGCCGCCCCGCCTTCGGACTCATTGGTGCCAACGTCCCAGCACTGCTCCGCGCCCTCGTCGCCTGCGGCTGGTTCGGGATTCAAGCATGGATCGGCGGCATGGCCATCTATCACATCCTCACGATCCCCTTTCCATCGTGGGAGCAGTTGCCCAAAATCGCCTACATCGACATCAACCCGATGCAACTGGTGTGCTTCCTCTTTTTCTGGTCCATCAACATTCTCGTGATCTATCGCGGCATCGAATCCATCCGCCTCCTACTCAACATCAAAGCGCCGTTGCTGATTGCGATGGGCTTGCTCCTGCTCGGCTGGGCCTACAAACAAGCCGGCGGCTTCGGCCCCATGCTCACCCAACCGTCGCAATTCGAGCCGGGCCAACCAAAGGCAGGCATGTTCTGGGCGTTCTTCTTTCCCGCCCTCACCGCCAACGTCGGCTTCTGGGCCACGCTCTCGCTCAACATCCCCGACTTCTCTCGCTACGCATATTCGCAACGCGACCAGGTCTGGGGTCAGGCAATCGGCCTTCCGACCACGATGGCCCTCTACTCCTTCATCGGCGTCGCGGTCACGTCCGCGACCACCGTGATCTACGGATCTCCCATCTGGGATCCCGTCGTACTCGTCGGCAAGTTCCGCAATCCATTCGTGCTGGCCATCGCGCTCTTCTCGCTCTGCCTCGCCACTCTCGCCACGAACATCGCCGCCAATGTCGTCAGCCCCGCAAACGACTTCGCGCATCTATCCCCCAAGCGCATCAATTTCCGCACCGGCGGCCTCATCACCGGCCTCATCGGCATCCTCATGCAGCCGTGGAAGCTCGTCGCCGATCCATCAGGCTACATCTTTAAGTGGCTCGTCGCTTATTCCGCGCTGCTTGGCGCGGTCGGTGGCGTGCTCATCGCCGATTACTTCCTCATTCGCAAGACGAAGCTCGACCTCGCCGGCCTGTATCGCGCCAACGGCCCCTATCGCTACCTCGCAGGTTGGAACCCCATCGCCATGGTCGCCCTCGCCGCCGGCATCGCCCCCTGCATCCCCGGCTTCATCGGCACGGTCACAACGATGAAGGTCGCACCGCTCTGGATGGACCTTTACCACTACGCCTGGTTCATCAGCTTCGCGGTGTCATTCGTGTTGTACGCAGTGTTGATGAAGGCAACGAGTCCGACCAGGCAGCCGCCGCACGATGATGGGCGACGCAAGTCACTCCGCTTGCGCTGAATTTGCTGCTCGACGCTGCCTACCGACGACCACCGGTACGGTCCACGCCAAGACCAGCACCAACCCCACCGCATACAAATGCCGCACCGACGGCGGATTCGCCGCGAACACGCCGCTGATCGCCCGGCCCACCGGCTCACCGATCGCCGCGCCGAACAACTCCCTCGGCCCCTCGGACACCGTGCGGATGAACCGCCGCCGCGCCATGCCGAGCGGGTCGAGGATCGACGCCACGCCCGCCGCATCGAAATACCCCGCGACATTCACGCGCGGTAGGCCGAACGGATCATCACCCACGTCGAGCGAACCGGGGTCCGATGTGAACACCGCCTCATAGCCCGCCTCCTTCGCCTTGCGCAGGACGCGAGCGTCGTGGTGATTCCCCGGAACGGCCATGCTGCGCACCGCGCGCCCCGTGACTTTGGCCAGCACCATGCGCGACGCCGTCAGCTCAACAAGCAAATCGTCATCCGACATCTCGCGCATCGACCGATGCGACATGCCATGCGCCTGCACGTCAAACGCCGCCGGGTCGAGTGCCTGAATCTCCTCGTTGGTCAGCCGTCGCTGCCGTGGATGGCCCTGCGAAAAGACGTGCGCATTCTCATCGCCGGTGACAAAGAGCGCGGCCTTCATGCCGTACTCCTGCAACAACGGCTGCGCCCGCGTGAGCGTGCTGAGATAGCCGTCGTCGATGGTGAGCAGGACGGCCTTGTCGGTCAACGGTGCCTTGCCTTGCAAATAGGCCATGCACTCATCCAACGACAGCGTGCGATACCCCCCATCGCGCAGCCAGCGCAGGTGCTCCTCGAAACGGTCGGTCGGGATGGCATAGAATCGATCCTCCCCGCGCAGCGTTTCATACTCGGCCGGTGTGACGAACCGGTGATACATCAGACAAACCACGCGCGGCCCGCTGACCTCGTCGGTGTAGGCGTAGGCGAACAGCCCGATGGCAAGCACTATGATCATCGTGACCAACATCGCCGCAAGCATCCACGCGGAGCGGAGCATACGAATCGAGCGAGGTCGGTTGTCAGACGTAATCCGATTCACTTGCATATCATAGATCGAAGTTCAAAGACCTGTTTTACGAATGACTTGGGATCCCTCACTTCGGTTATTAACGACGCAACGCATCTTAAATTGTCCATAAGTTCTCTCTACTCAACACGTCCACAACTCTCTGCCTAGTCACTGGTTACATAAACTGTCAATCGCCAGGCACGCATCTTGCTACCTAAAACGACGGAGGTGCCACATGGCCCATGCAACCCACACCCATTCTCGGGAAATCGATGCCCAAATCGAACGACAGATTCGCAACTGGGAGCTTGCCCGGCAGCAGAAAACAGAACCCACCACGAGTGTCGAGAGGCCGGTGGAGGAGTTCATCGCCATCTCGCGCGCCGCCGGGCTGCCCGCCGACGACATCGCCACTGCGCTGCATGAGCGGGTGGGTTGGCCCGTCTTCGACAAGGAAATCCTGCAAGCCATGAGCGGCGACGACGTCTATCGAAAGCGGCTCTACGCCACCATGGACGAACGCGACTTGTCCTGGCTGGAGGAGTGCCTGCGAGCCATTGGCGTGGACCGATACTCGGCGAGAAATGATTACTTCCATCGCCTGCGTGAAACGGTCCTGGCATTGGCACGACAGAGTCACGCGATCTTCGTGGGCCGCGCCGCAGACCTGATCCTTCCGGGCAACGTCGGAATGCGCATCCGTCTGTCCGCGTCGCACGACTTCTGCGTAAGGCAATACGCAGCGCGAGCCGGTGTGTCACCTAGCGCCGCCGAACAGGCGGTCGAGGAACTGGAACGCGAACGCGCCAAGTTCTTCCTCAACCACTTCGGCGTAGAGGCCTCCGAACCGACGCGCCACGACCTTATCCTCAACATGGAACGCTTCACGGCCGAACAGGCGGTCGATGTGATCCTCGCGGCCCTGCGCCTGCGAGGTGTGAAACCGTAATCTTGGTCGGATGTTAACGAGCGAGGGCATGCGATGCGACGAAGTACCCTCAATCTTGTAGTCGATGCGGTGACCCTGCTGATCATGCTGGCTGTCGCGGCGACAGGACTCATTTTGCGATACGTGCTGCCGCCGGGCAGTCGCGGTGGCGCGGGGCTGCGCCTTTGGGAGTGGACGCGACATGACTGGGGTGACTTCCACTTTTATTTCATCACTGGGATGGCAGGCTTGTTGCTGCTTCACATAACGTTACATTGGGCGTGGATCTGCGGCGTCCTTCGAGCGATGTTGCGGAGACCATCCGCATCGAGCATCGGGCGCGGATCGCGATGGAACAGCCTCTACGGCGGAATCACTTTTGCGATCCTTGTCGGTGCAGTGGCCGGATTCCTTTGGTTCGCGTCTCTCCACGTCGAGGGCTACGCCGATGGCGGTCGCGAGGAATCTGATCATCGTGCAGGACAGCAATGGCGCGGCGGACGATAAAAAGCACCCCCGTCGGTTCGAGATGGCCTACTTGCCGGTGACGCGATTCTCATCGCGGCCTATCGCGAGGATTTCTTTTTCCACCCTCGCCCACGCCGCTGACGTCGGCGCGACGACCTCAAAGTGTCCCGCGTCCGGCAGTTCAACATATCGAGCCGAGTCCCCCGATTTGCTCGCCGCTTCCGCATGAGCCTTGCCATGCCCAAACGGTACGGCCTGATCCCGTGCCCCACTGATGCACACCTGCGGCACGCCAATTGGAAGCAACTTCGTCGGCGATGCATCGCGATACCGATCCGGCACCTCCTTCGGTGCGCCACCCAGCAGCCGCCGAATCGTATCCTCTCCGCACGCGTGCTTCGGGTCCGCGCCGAACGTCACAAGATCACCCGGCCCCGACAGGTTCACGGCCCCCGCCACGCGCAGCGGATTGTCAACGCGAATCGCGCTGTCCTTCCCCAACCGATGTCGCGCCGCCACCCACAGTGCCAGATGCCCGCCCGCCGAGTGACCGGCAACGACGACGCGATCCAAATCCAGCGAATACTGTTTCGCTATCGTTCGAAGATGATCCGTCGCCCGCCCCACATCGAGAAACGTTCTCGGCCATCCCCCGCCCGCATCACCAATCCGCCGATACTCGATGTTCCACGTCGCCACGCCCTTCTTCGTGAGCGCCTCCGCCATCGGTGAGAAGTACGTCAGGTCCGCCACCTCGGCCAACCAGCACCCGCCATGAATCAACACAACGACCGGATACGGTCCCTTGCCCTCCGGCACGCGCAGTTCCCCAAACTGCTGTGGCCCCTCGCCATACGCAATCCGCGCCGTCGGCGTTGCCACCTTGAGTGCCAGTACCTCATTAAAGGACATCAACATTCCGGGCCTCCGCGAAACTTCGCCGCGCTTCTGCGCAGGTCGCGTTGTCGGTTCATCGCTATAAGAAATGGGGGACCATACCAACGCCCCCAGCAATACGCATAATATAGCGATCATTGTGCGGGCCATGGGATTCTCCTGAATTCAGCAATCCCCAATCGACGCGCATCCATTGGAGATTGCGGAACACAGGAGATGCATAGAGGCTGATATTGATCACAGGAATCAACACCGCCACGAGTGTGTCACCGAATAGTCTCAACTGCGGGCCGTACCAATTCCGCGCCGGCCGCGCGGGACGCCTGATACCGCCCATAGAAGGTCAGCATGGCCACATAGAAATAGCCGACCGTGAACAGGCACATGAAGAATAGCCCCAGCCACATCTTCTCTTGAACCGTGTAGGCCACGCAGCCGACCATATAGAAGGCCATGAAGAGTTCGCACCACGCCTGCACGCGCTTCGGATCAAGACGGTTCTTGTGGGCATTGCCCTTCCAACTCTGGTTGTCCATCCCCCCCGAGCCGAACTTCGGCGTTCGGACAAACTCCGAGTTCTTCCCGAAGAAGCCCTCGAAGGCGGCCCTCGCATTATTGATGGACACGCCCGCCCCGAGCGCCATCAAAAACGGCAGATACTTCAAACTATCCGACCATGTACGAAAAATCTCGCGCTGCCCGCAAACATAGAAACTACTCGCCGAAAACGTCGCGATCAGAATCAACGACCCATCGAACAGCACGCGCATCGGCACGTTGTTGCCCAGGAGGTGCGTCTTCAGTACCAGCATCGGCATCAACATGATCGTCAGCAGCATAATCAAGAAGTAACTCACGCAACCCGTCAGATGGAAAAACGCCTCCGTCTTGATTCGCCACGGCAATCGGCTGCGAAGGATCATCGGCAACAGCTTCCGACACGTCTGCGCGCCGCCCTTGGCCCAACGATGCTGCTGGCTCTTGAATGCGTTCATCTCCGGCGGCAACTCGGCCGGGCTGGTCACTTCCTGCAAATACACGAACTTCCAACCCTTGAGCTGCGCCCGATAGGAAAGATCCAAATCCTCCGTCAGTGTGTCATGCTGCCAGCCACCCGCGTCGGCGATGCACGTCTTCCGCCACATGCCTGCCGTGCCGTTGAAGCTCATGAAGCGCCCCGACCAGTTGCGGGCTGCGTGTTCGATGACGAAGTGGCCGTCGAGCAGGATGGCCTGCGTTTTTGTCAACAGCGACTGATCGCGGTTGATGTGCTCCCACCGCGCCTGCACCATGCCAACCTTCGGATCAACGAAATGATCCACCAGATGATCTAGAATGTCCGTCGGCGGAATGAAGTCGGCGTCGAAGATCAGCACCAAGTCGCCCGTGGCCGTCTTGAGGCCGTGCTCCAACGCGCCGGCCTTGTAGCCTTCGCGGTTGTCCCGATGGATGAAGACGACGTTATGACCCTTCGCACGCATGTCGTCGCTGGCCTGACGGGCAATGTCCACGGTCTCATCCGTGGAATCGTCCAGCACCTGTATTTCAATAAGATCACGCGGGTACTTAATCTTGCAGGCATTCTCTATCACCCGGCGGGCCACGAACTGCTCGTTGAACATCGGTAGCTGCACCGTCACCCGGGGACGCACAAGAAAGCACGCCTGCTTCTGGGCCATGTTCCGGCGATACTTGTAGTACAGGTAAACGAGTTGGTACCGATGCACGCCATACATGGCCAGCGCGATGCACACTGTGAAATGAGTAACCAGCAATGCGTAATGCCAGGGGCTTAGCTCAGTCATGATCGCTTGTCGTGAATCGGGGCCGTCGGCGCGGGCGTGTCCCGCGAAGGGTCGTCATGTTCCTATCCAAGCGGATTTTAGGTGCTCGCATTTGATCTTGTCAAATAAACGAAATCGCCGGACCCATCCAGGCCATCCCCATGCACAATTGTCCCTCTCCTCGAATATTGTGAACGTTCGGCATAACATTTCCGTACACCGATAACAACGTCCCACTGCCCACAAGGCCACACTCTTGAGCATAGTCCTCGAAGCCGAACATGTCCGCGTCGAATACGGCTCCTTTGTCGCCCTCCCTGATTTTCAACTGAGCCTATCCGCAGGCAATCTGCTCGGCCTCATTGGGCCGAACGGTGCAGGGAAAACCACCAGCCTCAAGGCCATCGCAGGACTGCTCCCCATGACCGCCGGCCGCGTGCGCGTGCTCGGCGAAACGGTTGAGCCGGGCAACACGTCGGCACTCTCTCGCATCGGCTTCGCCCCGGACACGCCTCCGATGTACGACGAAATGACCGTGGAGGACTTCCTCCGCTTCATCGGCCGAGCCTACCGCGTCGGACGAGAGATGACCGAGGAACGGATTGACTACTGGCTGGAACAGTTGTGGCTCTCTGATCGGCGAACGTCAAAAGTAAAGGCCCTCTCGCGCGGAATGAAGCAGCGACTCACCGTGGCCCGCACCCTCCTTCCCGATCCCGCGCTCGTGTTGCTTGATGAACCCGCCGCCGGTCTCGACCCGGCGGGCCGAGTCCAATTCCGAAAAATGCTCGGCTCACTGCGCGACTCCGGCAAGGCTCTCATCGTCAGCTCGCACATCCTCGCCGACCTACACGAATACTGCACCCACATCGGCATCATGGAAGGCGGCAAGCTGCGACAGCTCGGCACCGTCGCCCAGGTCGTTCACTCACAGGCCGAGAACCGCTGCCTGTACGAGATCACCCTGGCCAGAATGGTGCCCGATGTGCAAACCGCATTCGGCGACATGGTCGGCCTGACCAAGCTGGACATTCAAGGACGGCAAATCTCATTTGAATATGAGCACGATGACGAAGCCGCTGCCGCGATCCTCTCAAAGCTGCTCGCCGCCGGCCTGCCCATCGCTCGCTTCGCACCGGTCGATCACGATTTGGAACAGGCGTATCTGCGAACCGGAATCAAACAAGTGGATTAGTACAACGTTGAAACGGATGCACTGAGGAACTTGATGGCTGCGGAACCAATCATTCTTAACCCCATCGGCTGGGGACAGTTTCGCCTCCTGGGCGGGTGGAGGCGCACGCTGGGAATCGCCGGTGCCTACGCGGGCGGGTCTTTGCTCATCATGATCTTGCTCTATCGCGCCATGCGCGCCGAAACTACGCTCGCCAACTTCGCACGGGGATCGTTGACCTTCTTCTTGCTCATTCAGTCCGCCATCCTCGTCTTCGTCGGCACCAACGCCGTCAAACGCGCCATCCTCCGCGACTTCACCACGGACATGATCTCGTCGCACCGACTTACCGCGATGAGCGGCTACACTGCCGCCCTCGGCTATCTCACCGGACCGACCTCGCAGTGCATCGCACTGACGTTTGTGAATTGGCTGATCTGCACCATTCTGGCGGGCATCGCCGGAACCCCCGGAAGCATCACCGACCTGCTCGGGCCGACCATGCTATTTGTCATCATGGGATTCCTGGCGGCCTTCTGCTGGAGCCTTCAGGTGTTGATGGCCCTCAACACGCGCGGCCGAATCTCCGTCGTCGGCGCCTTCGTGGTATTGGGCGTGCTGAGTAATCTCGATGTCCTTTGGACATTGCCCGGTTTGGCCCTGGTGGTTCCAACCTATCTCGTCAGCACCCTGCGACGATCTTCCAGCGGCATCACTCCCAACGACCTGCCGGTCATCACGTCGATGGCGGCACAGTTGGCCCTGTCATTCACCTTCTTCCTCGCGGCCGCGAGGAAGTACCGGCGCGACGACGTGGCCGCGTTTTCGGGAGCCTTGGGATATTGCCTTGTGGCCCTGTGCGCCCTCATCGCCGCCGTCGGAATGGCGCGCGTACCGACGCCGCAGATTCCATTCGCCCCTCCCATTTTCTATAGTAACAGTGTTCACTCGATCGCCACATTGATAGCACTGGCACTGATCGCCATTCTGCCGGTGGCCAACGCGGCACGGGCCTCCGCCGAATGGGGTCGTCGCAAAGTAAAGGACGCCATGTTCAAAGGCCGCCGCCCGCGGTCCTTTGTGGAGGCCGTTGCCATTAGCGTGATCCTCGCACTGGGGATTCTTCTACTGGTTCTTGGCAAGAGCAGCCTCGCAATGATCGAACACCGGAAAGACATGATGCCGCATGAGCAAATGGTGTACTGTGCGGTGGCATTTGCGCTGTCCCTGTTGACCATTGGAGGCTTGCTGAGATACGTCTATTCAGCATCGGGCAAGGTCGGTTGGGTCATCGTGCTGTATCTCGTTTTTGCGTGGTGCATTCCCATGTTCGCGGACTTCTCGCTGGATGCACTGACCAATCCAGCGGCCATGACGGAGTCCGGGAGATCGATGTTGTTCACGTCGTCGCCGGTCGGAGCCTGGATCGCCAGTTGCACACTGCTGGAAGCCCCGGTGCCGCAGGGCTTGATGATCCAGGCGTTGCTCGCCGCCGGATCGCTCTGGCTCGCCAGTCGCGCCAAGCGTTAGCGCCTCAAGTCACAGGTTTGCACGCCGGGCAAGGACAGATTTCCTTCAAGTGCGACCACGTGGAGATGCCGGTGTCGTGCCCGTCAGTGAAAGTAAACTTCACAGCATAGTTTCCCACGGCCTGCAACGCCGTGATCCCCACGTCCTCCGGCACGCTCGCCGGATCAAGGATCGGCTCCCCCGTCAATTCATTCACGCAGCCCGCGCAACGACAACTGGTTCGCAACAGCCGCATCGGATACCGCGCCACGTGTTCGTCGGCCCAGGTGATTTCGACCACGCGCTCTGCACGAATGGCATTGATGGCGCGCGGGGGTGATGAGAGCATTGAGGAATCGTAACCGAACGGGGGTGGTCAGACGCTGTGCGCCGGGGCCGGCATGTCGGCGTGTATCTTCTGCTGCTGGCTCTGTTCGCCGTCGTAGGAGAAGAGGACCATCTCATCATTGATGTTGGCCTGCAAGTGGATCGGCCGTCGCCAGACGCGCTGCACGTTTTTCAGCGTCTCCACGGCGAACTTGATGTCGAGGTCCACGCCGTTGTGCTTGTGGGCCAGATACAGCTCCCCGCGATTCGCATAGTTGCCGTCCACGACATAGATGTACGGCTGGCCATGATTCGTGAGCATGAAGAGCAATTGCGCCTTGATCTTCTCATAGTCACGATTGACCACGACCATTCGCCTCGTCGACGGGTCGTAGCGGTAGTGATACATCTTGAATCGCTCGACGAACTCCGGAGTGAGAAACTCGTCGATAAACGTCACGTCGTTGTAGATGCGTCGCACCTCAAATATCTTGTCACGGCCCAGGCCGAGCTTCTTGTCCCAGGTCCGCGCGATCTCCATCGAGCGGCACTCGTCGTACTCCTTTCCGAAGCGACCCTTGTTCCAACGATCCTCAATGTCACGGAACAGCTCGACGCCGATCTTGTAAGGATTCAACTGCCCCGGCGGCATGGCCACCGTGCCGCTGTGGTGGTCGGCGTAGGTGATAACGTCCTCATCGCGAAGGATGCTTCTGGTCATGAGCCGACTGTGCCAGAAGGTCGCCCAGCCCTCGTTCATGATCTTGGTCTGCCCCTGCGGGGCGTAGTAATACGCTTCCTCGCGCACCAGCGAGAGAATGTCCGCCTCCCAATCCTCCAGCGGAGCATGGTCAAGCAGGAATGAAAGCACGTCACGAAGCGGCTGGCGCGGAATGACGTTTCGCTTCTTCTGTCGCTGGCTGACGAGCGACTCCCGCTGTTGACGCGTGCGCTCCGGTGGGTTGATCCACTGATCCATGTACGGCTTCGACTTGTAGCGAACGATGTCCTGCTCGACGTGCCGTTCGTTCGACATCTGACTCCGCTCGGCCGGCTTGGCGTCGCGCTGCATGAAGACGGAGTGCGGATCGATCAGGTTGTCGATGGACGTGCAGACATCAATCCATCGCTCGACCGGGTCGTGGCCCATGTGGTCGATGTGCTTGCGGACGCGCGTGGCATGATTCGCCATCTCGTCCATCATCTTGCGATTGGTCGTGCTAAACCAGTAATTGTTCTTGAAAAAGTCGCAATGGGCATAGACATGAGCCATGACCAGCTTCTGGTCGACAACTGAATTGTCCGCCACGAGATAGGCATAGCAGGGGTCGTTGTTGATGACCATCTCGTAAATCTTGCCGAGGCCGTAGACATGCTGCTTGCGAAGCTTCTCGTACTCCATCCCGAATCGCCAATGCGGATAGCGCTGCGGAAAGCCCCCGTAGGCCGCGATCTGCTGCATCGTGTCGAAGTCGACCAGCTCATATCGCGTCTCGAAAAAGTCGAGGCCGGCCTTGCGGGCGATCTCGGCGATCTCCTCTGCGTAGCGCGATAGTTCCGGTCGTTGTCGGTAGAGAGACATGTCGGGCACTTATTTCCCCGCCGTGAAAAAGGTCTTCAGTGAATCGTAGATGTCGTCCTTGGAATTGACACGGCTGGTGATGACGCTGTCCAGCCCGTCCAACTGTTCATGAATGACGTTGATGAAATTGCCGCTGCCATAGGCGCTGGCCACCTGGCAGTATCCGAAAAAGTTCACGCGCGGCAGGAGATTCTCCTTCAACATCCGGCAACACTCCCGCGAGTCGCTCTCGCTGGAGTTGTCGCCATCGGAAAAGTGAAAGATGTACGCATTCCACTCGTCCGGCGAGTAGTGCGTCTCCAGCATCGACCGACACAGCTTGAACGCGCTGGAAATCTTCGTCCCGCCGTCCTCTCGAATGTGGAAGAACGTCTGCCGATTCACTTCGGCCGCGCGTACGTCGTGAACAATGTACCGACTCTCAATGCCGTCGTAATTTCGCCGCAGCCAGGCATCAATCCAAAACGCCTCCAGACGAACGAGCTCCTTCTGCTCGTCGCCCATCGAACCGGAGACGTCCATCATGTACACAATCACCGCGTTGGATTGCGGTTTGAGTATCGTCTTCCAACTTCGATACCGGCGATCCTGCCGCATCGGAATGATGATCGGATTGTCGGGATCGTAAACGCCTGCCATGAGCTGTCGGCGCAGGGATGCGCGGAAGGTGCGTTTGAAGTGGCGGAGTGATTCAGGGCCGGATGTGCGAATGCCGGAGTAGCGATCCTTCTCCGACGTAATCTGATGGTGGCCCTTGGGCTTGATCTTCGGAAGGCGCAGTTCTTCGCCGAGGATGTCGGCCAATTCATCCAGCGAGACCTCGACTTCCATCAGGTGGTTGCCGGGGTTGTTGCCGCCGGGGCCTTTGTCACCGTCACCGGCCTCCACGCTGTCGCCGACCTGCCCGTCGCCAGCGCCCACGCCGCCGTCGTTGTTGTCGCCATAGCGGAAGTGCGGCGTCTCGATCCCGCGCACCGGGATGCTGATGATGTTCTTGCCTTCCTTGCCGAGCAGCTCTCCGCGCGTGAGAAATTTCCGCAGGTCGTCGCGGATCTTGCCCTTGACGATCTGGCGGAAGCGTTGATGGTCTTTGTCGATCTTCAGATAGCTCATAGTGCAACACGGCTCTGGGCCGTGGGTTATCTATTATACGTCGGCCACAGCCGCTCCCGCGTGATCCATCGCCAGGCGGGAGCGCGGACCTCCCATGCTCAATATCGGACACCGGAAGGGGCTTCTCGATAGCCAATCGGGGGTACTCGTGGACAACAAGACGCAAGGCCTCCATTTCAACTTGCTGGTCCGGTTTTGTTGAATTCGGAGGATTCGCCCTGATATGATGGGGCGCAACCGGGAACCCCACGTCGCATGAAATGCCACGTCCATAAGGGAGGGAAATCGAATGCGTCGTGTAAATGGTCTTGCACTCTGCCTCGGACTACTGTTTGCGTCCTTTAATTCAGCCTCCGCCCAGTCCTTCGTGAACTGGGAATCCCCGCACGTCCACCCACTCGACATCACCACCGACGGAACGAGGCTTCTCGCCGTGAACACGGCCGACAACCGCTTGGAAATCTTCGATATCAGCACCGGCCTTGCGGTGAAGCTCGGGGCCATTCCCGTCGGCCTCGACCCTGTCTCCGTTCGCGCCCGAACTTCCACCGAGGCCTGGGTCGTCAACCAAATTTCCGACAGCGTCTCCATCATCGATCTCACCACAATGAATGTCGTCCGCACGCTCCGCACCGACGACGAGCCCGCAGACGTCATCTTCGCCCCCTCCGTCAATCGTGCATTTGTGTCCTGCTCGCAAACCAACACCGTCCTCATCTATGACCTGACGAATCTCAACAACGCCCCCACGCGCCTGACCCTCGACGGGGAGGAGCCGCGCGCACTTGCTTACAACCCGATACGAAATGAAGTCTACGTCGCCGTCTTCGAGTCCGGCAATCACTCCACCATCCTCGGCGGCGGCAGCACCATGGGTGCGGGCTTTCCGCCAAACGTCGTCACCGACCCGACCGGTCCCTACCTCGGTGTCAATCCTCCACCCAACGACGTGACAGCTTTCAGCCCTCCAATCGGCACGTCGCTGCCGACGCCTCCGCGCGTGGGATTGATCGTAAAGAAAAATACCTCAGGCCAGTGGCTTGATGACAACACCCACGACTGGACAGGCATGGTCTCCGGCGCTGACGCCGCGAAGTCCGGTCGCCCGGTCGGTTGGGACGTGTGGGATCACGACGTGGCCATCATCAACGCAGCGTCGCTGTCCGTCGGATACGCCGACGGCCTGATGAACATCTGCATGGCCCTCGCGGTGAATCCCGGCACAGGCCACGTCACCGTCATCGGCACCGATGCGACGAATGACGTGCGATTTGAGCCGGTCCTCACCGGGCGATTCCTCCGGGTCAATCTCGCGCGCGTCGATCCAGTCGGCCCAAGCGTGACTGCCATTTCGGATCTGAACACCCACATCACCGCGTCCTATGGGCGCACGGTCCCCTTCGTCCCGCTTCCCCAGGCCGAACGCGATAAATCACTCGGCGACCCACGCGGAATAATCTGGAACACCGCCGGCGACCACGGCTACATCACCGGCATGGGCTCGAACAACGTCATCGTTATCAACGCCAACGGCAATCGCATTGGTGTGCAGCCCACCATCGAAGTCGGCGAAGGCCCGACGGGCGTGGCGTTGAATGAAACAACCGGACGCCTCTACGTCCTCAACAAGTTCGCCGCCTCCGTCTCGGTCATCGACACGGCCTTAGAGACGGAATTGGCCCGCATTCCCTTCCACGATCCGACCACAGCCGCCATCAAGACAGGTCGCAAACATCTTTACGATACGCACAAGAACTCCGGCCTCGGCCATATCTCATGCGCAAGCTGTCACGTTGACGGCAAACTCGATCGCCTCGCCTGGGACTTGGGCGATCCGTCAGGCGCGATGAAGCCGTTCAATCAGAATTGTCCCGCCGGCGGTTGTCAGGACTGGCACCCGATGAAGGGACCGATGACGACGCAGACCCTGCAAGACATCATCGGTAAGGAGCCGCATCACTGGCGCGGCGACCGCACCGGCATCGAAGAGTTTTCAGGGGCATTTCACGGTCTGCTCGGTGGCGACAACCCTCTACCCACCGTGCCGCCCAACGACGAGATGCAGGAGTTTGAGAACTTTCTTGCTACCATCGCCTTCCCACCAAACCCGAATCGCGGCGCGGGTCGCTGGCCCACCAGCGGCGCGTTCGACAACTCTCTCCCGACCAACCTGCCATTGCCCGGCCACTTCACCACCGGGCGTTTCGGTCCCGCTGGTCTGCCGCTACCGAATGGGAACGCGGTAAACGGACTGACCGCCTATCGCACGTCCCAACTCGATGGCGTGAATTGCGTCACCTGTCACACCCTGCCGACGGGCGCGGGGACGGATTCAACCCTGTCGGGCGGAATCTTCGTGCCAATTCCACCCGGGCCGGACGGTGAGCATCATCTGGCAATGGTGTCCAATGACGGCTCGACCAATATCAGCATCAAGATTCCCCAACTGCGAAATGAATACAAGAAAGTCGGAATGGAATTGACCCAGCTTCGCAACCTCTCCGGCTTCGGCGTGTTGCACGACGGCAGCGTCGACTCCCTGGCCCGCTTCGTCAATGAGCCGGTCTTCGCCGTCACGTCTAATCAGCAGACCGCCGACCTCGTCGCACTGATGCTGGCCTTCTCCGGTTCGGACTATCCGCCTCGGACATTGCTGGAGCCGCCAGGTGTCGCAGGTCTGGATACGCACGCGGCCGTCGGTTGGCAGACGACCCTGCGCGATTCCACATTGCCTGATCCAGGGCAACTCACACTCATCTCCAATATGATCACCCTCGCCAATACGAACCGCGTCGGTCTGGTGGTCAAGGGCCGACAAGGCGGCATCATTCGCGGCTATCGTTACAACAGCTCGACCTTCGCCCCAAACAATGTGTTTCAATCAGATCGCGCCGCCGAGACCTTCGCACCGGCGACCTTGCAGGGGTTCGCAACCTCGGACAGCGAACTCACTTACATGATCGTACCAAAGGGATCGGAGACGCGCATCGGAATCAACCGCGACGGCGATGCCTTCCTCGACCGCGACGAGATCGACCAGTGCAGCAACCCCGCCAACGCCGCGAGCACTCCGACCAACATTGGCGCGGACATCGACGACGACGGTGATGAAGACCCCGACGACGTGGATGCGTTCGTAGCAGTCTTGCTCGGTGTTTCCCCCTACTCGGCCCATACGACACGCAGTGACATGAACTGCGACGGCTTCACCGATGGTCGGGATGTTGGTGGGTTCTTACGTGGGTGGCTATTGCCTTGACGCCGCAAATCGCTGCCACGCATCCCCATCGCGCAGCGGCGGACCATGCCCAAAGAGCATCGTTCTGGGATTCAATTCCGCGATCTTGCGAATCGAGTCGCGATTCAATGCGCGATCCACGCTGAAAAACCCCGGCGGCTCGTGCAGTCCGGCGCGAAGCGAGATGAAGTTCATACTAGTTGCCAAATCGCCGGCGATGACCAGCCGATCCACCTCGCGAAAAAAAACGACATGTCCCATCGTGTGTCCCGGCGCTTCGATCACGCGAAACTCGCCAACCTCGTCGCCTTCCTTCAATGTACGGCCTACCGGATGTGCCGGCCCGGCAAGCAGATTGCTCGAAAACTTAATCGGTTGCGTGGGCGGCCCCATCGGCTCGCGTCCTTCCATCGCAGCCCGATCCGCTTCGTGACACGCCAGCGGACAACCAAACCGCTCACACACCGCCTTCGCCGCGCCTTGATGATCGGGATGCACATGCGTGAGCGCGACCAGCTTCAATGCGACGCCGTCCAGCGCCCGGAGAAACATCCGCCGATCCCACCGAATGCCCGCATCAATCAGCACATCGCCGACCAGATACGCATTCACCGCGTTCGGTGGAAACCCGCAAATCTGCCAGACATTCTTCGCAACGTTTTGGATCATGATCGGCGTTACATCGCCAGCGATTCCGTCCGCGTCAAATACTGCCCGGCCAGTTCACCAAGAAAAACGAAAATCATCGAAAGGTAGAACAGGGCCGTCGCCGACTGCGTCGCACGCCGTTTGACACAGTCCCACACCATCCATGCAAACACGCCGGTCCCGAATACGCCCACGCCCCCGCGAATGCAGACCATCAACCAGAACCAAGTGTAGTCGCCCCGTGGATGGAACCCCGCGGAAAAAACAGGAATGGAGGCAAACCCAAGCCAGACAAACCGCAGGCCGACCACAATGAGATAGATCTTCGCCAGCCGACGAAGCGGGGCGATCGGCATGTCTGTGTCCGTCAGATACCGATGGCCCAGCAGCATCGCCGCCGTGACCGTGCCCAACATGCCCGCGCCAAGGATGGTCGTCACTGCTGAGGAGATCAACGGTGCGGTGATGCGGTCCGCGCCCGGGTATCGAATCAGCGTGTCCGGCCGAAGGACCAAGGCCACCGCAGCGACAAGGCAGCACAGCCCCGCCAACAATGGCCAAAGTCGCTGCGTGTTGCGCACCGCCTCGCCCTGCCCGGCATTCGCAAAAAGCCACACGCCCCCGAACAACAATCCCAGCGACAATCCATACTTGACGACTTCGCGTTGAGCATCCTGCCCCGCCACTGGATCACGCAACATCGTCACCAACGCAATGAGCGTCAGACAAAGGCATACCACAGCCATCAGCCGGAGGTACTTCCAGCCAGACTGTTGAATGGCCGAACCCGCCACGGCCAGATAACAGCCGGCGGCAAATTGTGCGAGAAAGGTGGGCAACATGATAAGGGCGACCGTGCTCACATTGGATAACGGAATGTAGTCGAGAGGACCACATTCGCCAACTGTGCAACACAGACCCGATCAGAGCCGCGCGACCGTCGGAGAGCGGACACCGCCGACCCGCGACAGGTAAAAAGCGAGGTACGCGCTACTCAGCCTTATTCGGAGCCATTTCCGTGCGCATTGATTGCGTGACTCCGGACTCGGGTGCAAGCTCCTGAACAATCTGCCACGTTGCGTTCGCCCGGTCAATCAGCCCCATGTTCTGCAACGCCAGCGCCAGATTCGACTGGAAGCTCACGTTCTGCGGGTTGCCCTCGACGGCCCGCTCGAAGTGCTCCACGGCCATTTCAAACTCATGACGACGGGCGAAAAGTATGCCGAGCTGATAGTGCAGGTCGATGTAATCGGGCCGCAGGTCCATCGCATTGCGAAATGTCTGAATGGCCTCCTCGGTCTGATTCAGCTCGCCCAGGGACAAGCCCAGCTTAATGAGGGCCTTCATGTACGACGGATTGATCGTGGTCGCCTCGCGGAACTCCCGGATCGCATCCTCCACCTGCCCCCGATTGCGATAGAGCAACCCGAGCCGGTAGTGCAGATCGGCATGGTTCGGCTTCGTTTTGATCGCATCCTTCAGCCGCCCGATCTGCTGCGAGATGAGATCGCTCAACGAAGAATCGTCCGCGTCCGCCTTCTTCGGTGCGAGCTGGTGATCGGCCTCGATCGCCGCCGCCGTACGAAGTTGCAATCGGGCCACCTCGCTAAACAGCAGCGTGCTGTTCGGCTCGATGTTGCGTGCCATGTCAAACGACGCAATCGCATCCTGCCGTCGACCGGCCGCCTCATGCGCGACGCCGATTCCCACATACGCGGAGAGCAATCGATCATTCAACTCCAACGCACTGGAGAAGCACCGCGACGCACTCTCAAATCGGCCGCCGCGAAGATGCTGCGTGCCGAGCTTTACATTGGCTTCGAGGTACTCCGGGCAGATATGAACGGCCCGCTCATATTGCGACGTCGCGGCAGCGTCATTGCCGACGCGGGCATAGAGGTCGCCGAGTCGCAGTCGAGCATCCGCTACGTCGGGCTGCGTCTCAAGCGTTTTATGTAGATGCTCAATCGCCTCACGCACCAGTCCTGCCTGCTCATACGCCGCCGCGGCAACATTGTGGGCCGACCAATTGTCCGGCTCCAGTGCCAGGGCCTGCTCGAATCGTTGTATTGCCTGCACCGTGTCGCCAGCCTTGAGCAGCAGATTCGCCAGGGTCAAATGCAGGTCAGCGTGATGTGGGTCAAGTTCACACAGCCGCGTGTACAGCGTCACGGCCTCGTCAATGCGATTGTTCTTCACTGCGATCGCCGCCAGCCGCTCCTGTGCATTGCGTAGCGTCGGGCAAATGGTGACCGCGTTCTTGTAATACTCGACGGCCTGATCCTCCCGACCAAGCCGTTCGTGACAATACCCCAGGCAGAAGAGCACGGCCGGGCTGATCGGGTCGAGCTTCTGCGCCACGCGCATATGTTCAACGGCGGCGTCGAGCTGATTACACACATCCAGCGCGCAAGCCATGCCGATCCGTGCCCCAAGATGATTTGGATCACGCTGCAATACGAATTCAAAGAGCGACCGCGCCGCCGATGGATCGTCGGACTTCAAATACCGGCCGCCGAGGCGCACCGCAGCGCCCAGGTCATCCGGATTCTGTTCCACCAGGGCCTGAAGCTCTTCCAAGCCCTCCTCACCCTTCAAGCCGAGCAACCCCGCGAACGCACCAAACAGATGCGCAATCAGGCCGCGACCAAGTAATTCCAAGAGATACGACATCAAATGTCCCCCGTCACGCAACCGCCACGGCCTCTAGCCCGCGCTGTGCCGCCGAATAGTCCGCGTTCAATTCCAGCGCCCGACGATACGCCGCGCCGGCCTCGATCCGCTTCCCCTGATTACGATAAAGCTCACCGAGCATGCAGTGAACATCCGGATAATCCCCGCCCGCCTCGATCGCCGCCTCGAGCCGGTTGATCGCCTCGCTGCTCTGATGCTTGGCCCCATACAACCGCCCCAAGACGATGAGGGCCTGCACATAGCTCGGATTGATGCGGATGGCGTCGCGGGCCTCCTCGATGGCAGCCTCCGGCCGACCGAGCCGCTCATAAACACGGGCGCAGTGAAAGTGCAGATCGGCGTAGTCCGGATGATTCTCAAGTGCCCGTCGCAGCGTTGCCGCGAGCATGGCGAAAAGCTCGTGATCCACCTCCGACGCCGGAAGACTCAGAAACGCCTCCACGAAATCCGGCTCGGCGATGATGATCTCACCAAGTTGTGCGAGCGCCTGATCATTCACCGGCGCGGCCCGCGCAGGTGCGGGCGTCAAATCAATACTGGCATCCACCGCACGAACCGCCTCAACAGCGCGTGCGAAAAGCCACGCCACATTTGCATCGTGCGGTGCAAGCTGTTGTGCCGTGGCCAGCGTCATCGCCGCCTCCGGCATTCGACCCAGCGCGCCATAGGCCAGCGCCAGATTGCGAACGATCGAGACATTGCTCGGATCAAGCTGTGCCGCCGTCACCAGACAAGGCAACCCCGATGCGAAGTCGTCCGTAGAGGCGTGCAACACGCCAAGGTGATAATGCAGATCAGCGCGAGCCGGCTGCGAACGGATCGCCGTTTCAAGCGTCTCAAGCGCCCGATGTATCTGATGGTCGCGTGCGAATGCGTGAGCAAGGCGAATCGGCAACGCATCGTCCGCTCGCCCCGCGGCCTGATCGCGCTCCAACTCATTGGCCACAAGATCAAACTGACGCAACGCCGCATGGCACCGCGCCAGATACCGCGAAAGATCGGTCGAGTCGGGATTAATCTCTCGCGCCGCAAGAAAACTTTTGGCCGCTGCCCCGTACTCGGTGCCATTCAACTGGTCCACACCCAGTTTCAAATGAGCCTGTCCGAGATAAAATCGGGCCAGTGTGGAAGCAAGTCCTCGCTCACTTGCGATGGGTTCAAGAAGACCGATGGCCTCGTCATACCGACCCGTTTCAAACGCAGCCAACCCGGCCTGATACGCAGCGGCGGGGCTGCGGTTGGCGGTTGTGGAATGTGACCGTTGGTACATGGCGAACTCCAGAGGTCCGAGAAGGCCCAAGGCCGCTCCGCCTCTCTATCTCCTATCGTCCTGCGTTAGCGACCGGATTACCTTTGTTATCCGGGCATGACTGTGGTGCCAGTTTCAGCGAAGACGCGATCCGAGTAGCATGATCTGCCGATTCGTCCCATAGGAGCCACGGATGGCAGCAACGACACTCAAGCCTCGTCAATTACCAAAGAAATCTCCCGATCAGATGGCCTTCACCTTCGGCGCATCCGCGGAATCGTTGAAGCCCTTGCCGGAATCCACCATGCCCAAAAAGCCCTCGTCGAAACCGGGAAAAACGCCCAAATCGGAAAAAGCGGATTCGCCCCCGCGCAAGCGACCGCCCGCCAAGTACGCCACCGCCGAGACCATGTCCAAGTCGCAGCGCGAAATCTCCGTCTCCGAGTTCTTCGCCAAGAACCGACACCTCCTCGGCTTCGACAACAAACGCAAGGCCCTGCTCACCACCGTCAAGGAAGCCGTCGACAACAGCCTCGACGCCTGCGAAGAAGCCGGCATCCTCCCCGACGTCCATGTCAAACTCACCCAGGTCGACACCGAACGATTCATCGTCACGGTCCGCGACAACGGCCCCGGCATCGTCAAGGAACAAATCCCCAACATCTTCGGCAAGCTGCTCTACGGCTCCAAGTTCCACCGCCTCAAGATGAGCCGCGGCCAACAAGGCATCGGCATCTCCGCCGCCGGCATGTACGGCCTGCTCACCACCGGCAAGAGCGTGAAGATCACCTCGCGCACCGGAAAGCGCACCGAAGCGCACTACTACGAACTCCAGATCGACACCAAGGCCAACAAACCGCAGATCGTTGTGGACAAAAAAGTCCCCGTCGACTGGGAGTACGGCACCGAAGTGCAAATCGAACTCGTCGCCGGCTACCAAAAGGGCCGCGCATCGGTGGATGAGTATCTCGAGCTCACCGCCATCGCCAATCCCCACGCCACCATCTCGCTCACCGACCCCGAAGGCGTGTTCGTCGAGTTTCCGCGCGGCACCCACACCGCCCCCGAGCCGACCGTCGAGATCAAGCCGCACCCTTATGGCATCGAACTCGGTGTCCTCATCAAGATGCTCAAGGACACGCGCGCCAAAACGCTCGTGCAATTCCTCCACTCCGAGTTCAGCCGCGTCAGTTCCGGCACCGGCTCCACCATCTGCGAAAAGGCCAAGCTCTCCTCGCGCGCCAACCCTTCGCGCATCGGCACGCATGAAGCCGAGACGCTCTACAAAGCCATGCAGGAGACCTCGATTCGCCCCCCCTCGACGGACTGCCTCTCGCCCATCGGCCCGCAGCAAATCCTTGCGGGCCTGCTAAAGGGCGTGAAAGCAGAATTCTTCACCGCCACCACCCGCAGCCCATCCGTCTATCGCGGCAACCCGTTCCAGATTGAAGTCGGCCTCGCATATGGCGGGGAACTCGGCCCCGACCCCAGTGCCGTCGAAGAAGATGCCGCGCCGACTGGTGAAGCCGTGGTCAAGCGCGGCAAGGTGGTTCAAGAGTCCCGACAACCCTCCCAGTCCAAACTGATGCGCTTCGCAAATCGGGTGCCGCTGCTCTACCAAACCTCCGCCTGCTGCATCTACAAGGCCGTCATCGAAATCGACTGGCGTCGCTACGGCCTCTCCCAGCCCGGCGGCAACCTCCCGGTCGGCCCCCTCGCCGTACTCGTCCACATGGCCAGCGTCTGGGTGCCCTTCACCAGCGAAGGCAAGGAAGCCATCGCCGACTACGACGAGATTCGCAAAGAGATTCGCCTCGCCGTGCAGGATGCCTGTCGAAAGTTACAGTTGTATCTCAACCGGCGCAAGAAGCAGAAGTACGAGACCGACCGCCGAAGCATTTTCACGCGCTACATCGGCGAACTGGTCAACGCCTGCTCCTCCATCAAACGCATCAATAAGGAAAACCTGACCAGCGACCTGCTCACCATCGCCACACGCGTCACGGCCCGGGCCGATGAAGAACTCGACATGGCTGGCAAGGTCAAAAAAGGTGGAAAGAAAGGCGACGAGGTTCTTGGAAGCGAATACGGCGAAAACACCATCGTCGTCGAACGAACCGAGCAGGAATCCGGCCCGCTCTTCAAACGCAATTAGCCCCCGGTCAATGACCGGGGGGGACCAACGCGAAACGCTCATCTCCGCGCGCGTGCAATCAAATTGTCCCCCTTGGCAGTCGGCTGCGATGCAATTGGCCCCGCTTTCACCATCTCCCCAAGCCGCCCTAACGCCCCTTCCAGATCAACCGGCGGGTTCGTAATCAGATTCGACCACGTCTTCCCTCCTCCGCGCCGCTCAAGAAATCGCCCGATCCGCCATCCAACGAATCCCGGCATCCACGAAATCCACCGACGCACCTCGGGCCGCGTGATCCACCCCTGATAGCGATAATGCGTGTACGCATCGACCGACACATCGCGAAATCCGCAGCGACCAAGTAGCCCCGGAAGACTCTCCGCGTCAAACAGATTGATGTGATACCGATTAAGCCCCAGCCAACCCGCCCCGCCCCAGCGCCGCCAGAAGCCGCCCCAGTTCGGCGTGTCGATGCAAAGTATCCCCTCCGGCGCGAGCACCTTGCGAATGTCCTGCAAGAATCGCACCGGGTCCGGTACATGCTCGATTACGTCTCCCAGCAGTATCACATCAAAAGGCATCAACGTCCCGACATGGCTTGATAAACTCCCCGCGCGAACATCCAACCCAAACCGCACCGCCGCCTCACTCACCGCGTCCGCCGAAAGATCAAGGCCCGTCACGCGCCATCCGCGTCGCCGCGCCAACGCTGCGAGATGACCCCGCGCGCAGCCGACATCCAGAAATCGCGGCCCCGTCCCCTGATTCGATGCCGTGGTCGCGCGCCGAACATCGAGGAACGCCGCCTGTGATTCAAACGCCGCGAGATGAATGACATACTGTTGAATCGCCCGCGCCCAGCGATGCTCTTCACGCTCGGCAAAGACGTAATAGTCTTGATCGTAAAGGGCCGTGATCCGCGGCGCGGTCCACCGTGGAAACTGTTGAACGACTCCGCACTCCATGCACCGGTGCAGTTCAAAGGGCCGCGCCTCGCCCGCCGCCCGCACCACGGGTGCCCCGATGGCGGATTCATGCCCGCAACAAACACACGAAAATACCGCGACCCGATTCGTCGTCTCAACCAAACTCGTCAGCGCATGCGGCATAGTGGCCATCTATGATGAGTATCGGCAAAACTTGCCGGATGCCTCTTCCCCGCTTCCGCGTGTAAACTTCAACCATAATGCACCTTTGCAGCTAAGGAACCATCCACCATGCCCGCCAACCGCCTAAAAACCCTCCGCGAAGTCGTCAACCTCCCCACGGCCCCCTTCGTCGAGTCACGAGTCATCGCCTACATCCGTGACTTCGTCGCCCGTCGCAAACCACTTCGCCTCACCACCGACCCCTTCGGCAACCTCCTCGTCCGCTACACCCCGCCGCGAAAGTCCGCCCGTCTCGGCCGCCCCATCCTCTTCGCCGCCCACATGGACCACCCCGGCTTCACCGCCACGCGCATGCTCGACGCGAAGCGAGTCGAAGCCGACTTCCGCGGCTGGGTCTCCGCTTCCTACTTCCCCGGCGAGCGGATTCAATTCTTCTCAGGCGGCCGCTGGATCCCCGCAACCATCGAAAAAGTCATCGCCGCAAAGCCCGCCACCCCGCGTGACAAGAAAGCCGCCGCCAGCGCAAGCTCCTTCCGGGATCAAAGCCCCCCACAAGGCGTCATCGCCCGTTGTGCCGCCCCGGTTGCACCAGGCAGCCCCGGCATGTGGAACATCCCCGACGCCGTCATTCGCGGAACGCAACTCCACACTCGCGCCTGCGACGACCTCGCGGGTCTGGCCGGCATCCTCTGCATGTTGGATGAAATCTGCCGCAGGCGAATCGCCTCCCCTTGCTTCGCCTTCTTCACCCGCGCCGAAGAAGTCGGCTTCGCTGGTGCCCTCGCAGCCGTTGCAGCCAAGACGGTCCCAAGCAACGCCGTCATCGTCGCCGTCGAATGCAGCAAGGCCATCACCGGCGTCGCCCTGGGTGACGGCCCCATCCTGCGCGTCGGCGACAAGGCCTCCGTCTTCACCCCCGCCGCCACCGCCTATTGCCAGGTCGTCGCCGAAGATTTAGCCGCAAAAGAAAAGTCGTTCCGCTTCCAGCGCAAGCTCATGGACGGCGGCACCTGTGAATCCACCGCTTACTGCCACTATGGCTACGACGCCACCGGCATCTGCCTGCCGCTGGGGAATTACCACAACATGAACGCGGAAAAGAAAAAGATCGCCCCGGAGTTTATCGACACCCGTGACTTCTTAAATCTCGTGACATGGTTCGTGGCCCTCGCCGAAAGTCCCGCGAAAATGAAGTTCGACGGACGCCACCCCGGCCTGCACCAACGCCTCGACACCCTGCTCCGCCAACACCGTCCGCGCCTGCGAAAGACGGCGAGAGGAGTGCTGGCTATTTCCTAAAGACGCAGGATCGTCCCGAGTGCAATGAAGCCCTAATTCTCAACCCATCTAGGCCATCAATGGCTTGGCGGAGTGCGGATTCCTTCGCTGATGATGTGGAATCAACCACAGACCTCCCTTCCGACAACCTTGAAAACCATTCAAGGGTGCTTTTCTCATTCGAGAAATACTCATTCTCTAACGGCACGCAATTTGCAATGTCTCATCAAGTAGGGGCATAAATCCGCCCCATCGATATACCCGCCCCGCGATGCCGTGAGCAGGCAACTTGTCCCGCCCCCGCCTCTTCCATCGCCGGCATGAGACCGTCATTCCGCGCGCCCGAGGGCCTGTTTGCGTAATCAGGGAGATTGCAACTAACACGATGGAGACATCCTATGAAATCGCTTTCCGCACGAATCCGCTGCCACTGCCTGAGTGTTGCTATCCTATCAGTCGCTATCCTGTCATACCCAATCACGCCGCAAGCCGCTGCTCAATGCCAATACCATGAACTTTCCAAATTCATCGCACCGGACGCGGTTGCAGGGGCTTGGTTCGGGTATCGCGTTGCCCTGTCGGGGGATACGGCAGTAATCGGCGCACAATTCGACGATTCCTGTTCAGTGATTCCTGATTGCTCGTCCGGCTCTGCCTATGTCTTCGCCAAGATCGATGGCATTTGGATGCTTCAAGCAAAACTGACGGAGCCAGAGCCGGTGCCGGGGCACTATTTTGGACGCTCTGTTGCAATTGAAGGTGACGTAATGGTCGTAGGCGCGTACTTGGCAAATGCGCCCGGTGTTACCCGTGCCGGTGCTGCTTATGTATTCGTCCGTACAGAGGGCATTTGGGCACTACAGACAAAGCTCGTCGCATCAGACGCGGTGCCTGAAGCGTGGTTGGGGCTTGCGGTTGCCATTAACGGCGACACTGTCGTCATAGGAGCCGCTAACGATGGCACTCAATTCCCAAACCCGAGATCGGGTTCGGCATATGTCTTTGTACGTACCGGAAACACCTGGACTCAACAGGCAAAGTTGAGAGCGGCGGACGCCGCATCCGGCGACTGGTTTGGTCGCGCGGTTGAAATTTCTGGCGAAACCATTGCAGTCGGCGCCTATCGCGACGACTTTTCAGGCCTCACAGACGCCGGGTCTGTCTGCATTTTTGTGCGTTCAGGAACAACATGGACGCAGCAAGCGAAGCTGACAGCGTCGGACGCTCAATCGAATTCCCAACTTGGATGGAACCTCGCGCTCGAAGGCGACACTCTGGTCGTCGGTGCGCCACAGCAAGCGACGCCGATCGGCACTTACGCCGGTCAAGTCTATATGTTCTCACGGCAGGGCACGACATGGTCGGAACGATCCAAGTTCCGCGCGCCAAACGACGTGCCCACTTATTATTTCGGAGAGTCGATGGCCCTCTCCGGAAATACACTGTTGGTCGGAACTCTTTACGACCCTACCGGCCCTGCTGGAATCGGATCGGTTTATTCGTATTCGCGCAGCGGCGATGCCTGGCAAGTCCGAAACAAATTCACGGCAACGGACTCCGCGAATCAGGATCAATTCGGCACGTCGGTTGCGCTGTCGGACGATACCGTACTCATCGGCGCGACCTACGCCGACCTGCCGGGCGCCCAGGACGCCGGCGCCGCATACATCTTTCAACTCGTCAACGATCAAGACTGCGACAGCGTGCTCGATACGGCCGACAACTGCCCGACACGCCCGAATCCCGATCAAGCGGATTCTGATGGAGACGGTCGAGGCGATGCATGTGACCTACCTGCGGCCGATGCGGCCGCGATGTCGTCGGACTGATTGGAAGGTCAAATACAAAGCCACGAACGGTCGGCGCATCGCCCGTTTAGCCGCGTGGCACATCCGCCGTGGCGGAAGGTTCGCCGAGCGTTTGATACGCAAGTGATTCGTATTATTAGAGGATTCGTGTTTGTTTCGCCGCAGGCCCGAAAGGACCGCGTCGAACGCTCGCAACGCACTACTTCGCCGGCTTGCCCTTGGGCGGTTGCGCCGCGATGGGTGATTCATCGCGCTTCATCGCAGGCACTTCAAACGTCGTCTGACAATAATGACAGCGCACGTGTTGGCCGCGAAACTGCCCCGGCACCCGTAGCACCTTCCGGCACTTCAGGTTCGGACAGATCATCATCACGTTGTCCGTGGCGACGTTATTGGCGTTGGGTGTGCTCGTTCGGGCCATTGCAACTCTAAGTGTACGATTGGATTGGTCTCACCCGACCCACTCGGGCCGGTCCGCTTCATTATCGACACACGGGCTTCGCTTATGAGGTAAGAACCCCGTTTCTATTCGACATCGCGCGACCGACATCCGCATTATCGGGGCCGCGCCGCCTGTGCCTCCAACCATCACCATTCATACCGGACCGTGTACGTCACCGTCTTCTCCCCATCCGGCGGCACAGTCACCTCGAAGTGGATCGTCCGCGCATCCACCTTCTCATACTTGTCGCTCGACTCCGTAATGCTCCACGTCGTCCACCGGAACAGATTCTCCTTGATGAGTACCTTCTGCGCCTCCTTCTTGTGGTTGCGCACCGTGATCTTGTAGCTGTCCGTTATCGTCTTGCGATTGGTGTCCATCGTGAAGTTCGTCTGCACCCGCTCCCCCACCACGTCGAACGACTGCCCCAGCTTCACCAGCACCTTCTCATCCTTCGCCGTGTGATCGATCAAGTCCTCCCCGACAAACTCCAGCGTCCCGTCTGCCTGATCGCGCTTGTAGACCCGCACCTTCCCCTTCGGCAGCGGCATCCCCAGATGGCTCGCCTTGTCATTCTTGAATCGCAGATACACATCCACCTTCGGATTCGACTGCGTCCCCATACTCCGATCCTGCATCGGCTGCCCATACACGCCCCAATGCGCTGCCTCCGGCAATCCGTAATACACCAGCAGCTTCTCCACATCCACGTCCCGCGCCGTCGGAAACAACGTGATCTGCTGCGTCGTATTCGCCAACACATCCGTTCGTCGCGGCAGCGTGTACAGGTGATACTCAAAGAACGCCTTCTCCTCGAATCCCGTGTCGGCCGCCATCGCCATCTCGGCCATGCCGCGCTTCGCAAATCGCCCGCCGCCAGGTGACTGCGGCTGAATCCGCTGCACATCCCCCGCGATCAGCTTCAACCGCGTGTTCTTAAACCCCGCCCCGCAGAGATTCATCAGCGTCACCCACGCCCCGAGGTCCGCCTTCGTCTCGCGTTCATCGATCACCAGGTTGTAATCACTCCGCCACGTCAACCCATTCGTCTGATACGTCGTCTGAATCGTGTGATCGCCGGCCTGCGCTGCATTCACCTTCCACACCAATGTCGGCCGCGTAATCAGTCCGCCCGGCAACTCTCCAAGCTGCACCTGCTGCCCCTGACTGCTAATCACGCGCACGCCGTCCGCCGTCTGCACCACAAGCTGCCCCTGCACTAAAGAAAGCAACTTGCCCGTAACAGTCTCCGACTTTTCCCCATGCGTGAGGATCACGGAAATCTCCCGATCCAGAAACTTCTCAAACAGCTTCTCCGGGCTGACCAGATCGAACTGAAAGTTCTGCTCCAGCACCGTGCTTCCGCCATGATGAGAGAGATCAGTGAAGCTCACCGTCGTCGGATCGATGAACTGTGCCACATCGGTAAATCGCAACTCGTTCATCCCCTCCGTCAGCTTCACCTTGCGCGACTCCTTCACCACCCCAAACCCCGGCACCGCCCACGCATAGTTCGGATTCCCCCCTACCTTTTGCTGCGCAATGAACTGCTGCGGATCAAACCCCGCCGGATCGGCCGTCGAATAAACGGTCAGCGCGGGCCCTTCTTCCCCCACTGGCAAAACTGGCGGCGATTCCGCAAATGCAACACCACAAACTGCAAGACAAATGAAGAGAATACGAGCGACCATGTCAAACTCCTTACAAAGTGAATGGTACAGACTCCACCCATTGGACGCATGTCGAGCCGGATCGGTTCCAATGTCGTTTAGCCGCGTGGAACATCCGACGTGGCGGAAGGCTTCGCCGAGCGCTCGTACGCGCGCAACGCCTCGCATTAGAATCCCCACCATGCCCCCCAGCTTCCTCCTCCTCGCCGCCGCCGACCTCGCCCTCCTCGGCCTCACCGCCATCCTCGGCCTTCTCGTCTCCGGCACCGACGGCTTCACCCGCCATTTCCTCCTCGGCGTCCTCTCCGGCATGTTCACCTGCTTCGTCCACATCATCCTCTTCATGTACTTCGTCGTGCAGGACAAGATCATGAAGCAGGCCCACCTCCACAACGGTCTCGACGCATCCCTCGCAAACGAAACCGAAGCCATCAAATCCCGCGCCCTCCGCGCCTGCGTTGGCGGGTTCGCGTCGATCCTTGTCACTGTCGCAATGGGGGCCGCCATCGGCGTATTTGTCCCGCCCGAAGCTCACCTCGTCGCCGCCTTCGCCGCCATCGGCATCAACGGCTCGCTCTTCATTTATCAATACACGCTGCTCATTCGCTACCGCGACATCTTCGCCCGCGCCTTCCCCGACGGATAATCCGTCATCGCGTTTGACCCGCTGCAAACGCGCGGACTAAGATTGGCATGTGCTAGCTCGCCCGCCACCCACGGCCACACACACCATGCGACCTCGCTTCCACGCAATTATCTTGCTCGACATTTGCATCTCCTTCGCTCCGCTCTCGCGCGCCGACGAACCCACATCCAAACCCGCCATCGAATGCCGCACCGCCCGCGAATGCCTCCTGCGCGGCAACTACGAACGAGCCGCCGCCCTTTACGACGAAATGGGCAAGAAGGATGCCGACGCCGTCTCGGCCGCCTGCGGTCGCGCCGACGTGGACCTCCAAACCGGCGACTACACCACCGGCATCGAACGCCTCCAGAAAGTAAAAGGCGACCGTGTCCCCGCCTGGCACACGGCCCTCGCGGCCCTCCTCGTCGAAACCGGTCAATATGACAAAGCAATCGACCATCTCCAATCAGCCCTCCGCCTCGACGAATCCTGGCACCCAGCGCGCCTCCGCCTCGGCGAATTGCAAGAATTGCTCGGTCGCACCAGCACGGCGCGAGACACTTATCAAGCCTTCGAAGATGCCATGACCGGCACCAGCCTCCCAGATCGCGCCGAAGACCTCACCGCCCTCGGTCGCGGCTTCTACCGCTATTCCACCCTCACACGCCACGCCGACATCGTCCAACGAACCCGCCACGTCCTCACTGGAGTCTTCCAGGAATCCTTCGATTTCGTCGACAGCCTCTACTGGCCCGCCCGTCTCGCCGCAGCCGAGTTGCTCCTGGAAAAGCACCAAGCCTCGGAGGCCAAGGAAGATTTCGACGCCGTCCTCAAACAAAACCCGCGCGCCGCCGACGCAATGGTCGGCCTCGGCACCATCGCTCTGGAGAATTGGGAATTCGACGACGTCCAGCGACAGATCGATGCCGCGCTGAAAGTAAATCCTTCAAGCGTCGCGGCTCGTGTCCTTCTCGCCCGAATGCGTATGACCGAGAGAAAATATGCCGACGCCGCGACCGCCGCGACCGACGCCCTCAAAACAAATCCCAATTCCATCGAGGCCCTCTCCGTCCTCGCCGCCGCAACGCTGCGCATCGGTGACACCGCCGCATCAAAGGCCGCCGAAGACCGCGTTCGCAAGATCAACCCAACGCCCGCGCTGCTCCACCAGGAACTCGGCGTCTGGCTCGCCGCCGGTCGCCAATACCCCGACGCCGAAGCACACTTCAAGAAAGCCGTCGAGTTCGCCCCCACCTGGTCCGAGCCGCCCACCAGCCTCGGCCAGCTCTACATGGATACCGGCGAAGAAGCCCTCGCCCGTCGATCCCTCGAAAGCGCCTTCGCCCTCGACAGTTTCAATCGCCACACCCACAACGTCCTCGAACTCCTCGACAGCCTCGATAAGTTCACACGCCTCGAGACCGAGCACTTCATCATCAAGTACAACGCCAAAGAGGATGCGGTGGTCGTCCCCTTTCTCGCCGAATCCCTCGAGGCGACCTACCCCGTCGTCTGCGGCCACTTCGACTTTCACCCCGCCAAAAAAACCATCATCGAGATGTTCCCCGATCACATGGGCTTCTCCGTCCGCATCACCGGACGCCCCTTCATCGCCACCGTCGGCGCATGCACCGGTCGCGTCATCGCCTTCACCGCCCCGCGCGGCCGCCCACCCTTCGGTCGCTTCAACTGGGCGAGTGTCCTGCGCCACGAGTTCACCCACACCATCACGCTCGGCGTCACGGAGAACCGCATCCCCCACTGGATGACCGAAGGCCTCGCCGTGCATGAAGAGCCACACCCCCGCCGATGGGATGTGCAGCTCATGCTTTGCACCGCCCTCCGCACCGGCCAACTCTTCAACCTCGAGTCCATCGACTGGGGTTTCATGCGCCCGCGTAAGCCCAACGACCGCCAACTCGCCTACGCGCAGAGCGAGTGGATGGTCGAATACATCACGATGCGCTGGGGAAGCAAGGCCATCACCGATCTCCTCCGCGCCTTCCGAGAACGAAAGACTCAGCCGACGGCCTTTACTGAAGTGCTAAAGATCGACCCGCCATCCTTCACCAGAGACTTCAACACCTGGGCCGCCGAGCAAGTCGCCAAGTGGGGCTTGCCCACCAGCACAGTCCTCGATCCGACCGAACTTCTTGAACAAGTCGAGGAAAACGAGAATGACGCCGTACTCACCGCCCGTCTCGCCGAGTCCTTCATGGTAGGTGGCGTCCTCGATCGCGCTCACCACTTCGCCGGCAAGGCGCTAAAGCTCGACAAAAACCAACCGCTCGCCCTCCAGATCATGTGCAACTCCCTCTACTCCCTCTCGGGCTCGGAAGAAGACGATGCCAAGAAGCTGCAAATGATCGCCGACGCCTACGACCACGCGAAATCACTCATCGACCTCCAACCCGAAAACCCCACCGCGATGCGCGTCCTCGGCTCCATCCAGCAATCCCGCGGCAAAATCGACGACGCCGTCACCTGGTACACGAAATACCAAAAGCGGTTCCCCGACGACCCTGACACCTTTCGCCGCCTCGCGGGTATCTATCTACAAGAAGACAAGATCGACCTGGCCCTCGCCCAACTCGAACGACTCAGCAATCTCTGCGAGGAAGAAGTCCCCGTAGTACGACAGATCGCCAATCTCTACGACGACAAAAACGAACCGGCCACCTCCGCGCGCTGGTATCGCAAGGCCATCGAGATCGACCCCTACGACACCGAGACCCACATCGGCCTCGCCGAAGTGCTCCTAAAGGCCGGCAGCCACGCTGCCGCCGAAAAGCAATTCCAATTGATCTGCAAACTCCAACCCAACGAATCCATCGGGTACGATGGCCTCTCACGGGTCTATCAGGCCCTCGGGCAGTCGGAAAAGGCCGCCGATTATTCCGCCCGCGCGAAAAAGGCCAAACAGCGACCCGACAACACGCTCCCTGGCGAGCAATCAGATTAGCACTGCACGTGGGGGGCAACGGAGGCGAACAAATCAATGACACTGCGCGACTTGCAACACTTGATCGAGGAGATGTACTCCGCCAAAGACCGCAAACGTGGTCCCGAAGCCACGTTCCTCTGGCTGATGGAAGAAGTCGGCGAACTCGCCGCCTCCATCCGCGAAGAACCCAAAGACCTTCAGGAAAAAGAATTCGCCGACGTGATGGCCTGGCTCGTGACGCTCGCGAATGTCCAGGGAATCGACCTGACCCGCGCCATGGAAAAATACACAAATGGTTGCCCCGGCTGCGGAAAAATGGTCTGCACCTGCAACGAAAAGCCCTGAGGAGGCGGACCGAATCGTGCCTGAGTCACACCCACGTCGGCCCCATTCACGCGGCACAACGACTGTATGCCTCCGTGCCTCCGTGCCTCCGTGCCTATGTGCCTTCCTGCTTCTGTGCCTCTTCCCTTTACCCGCCCCCGCCGCCGACCTCGAAGCCCGAGTCACCCGCGTCGGACTCTTCGGCGGCTCCATGCCCATCATCCGACCCGGCGTCTGGTCCTTCGTCGAAGTCGCCCTTCGCACCAAATCCGAAAAACACTTCGACGGCCAACTCCGCATCGACCAACTCGACCGAGATGGCGACGTGATGACCTCCGTCGTCCCCGTCGCCCTCGCCCCTCAGGCCGAATGGCGACCCTATCAGGTCTACTTCGTCCCCTACGACCAAAATGACGCCAACGCCCTCAAGGTAAAGCTCTTCGACGCCGACGGTCGACAAGTCGCCCTGCAAAACGAATCCGGCGTGGAAGTTCAGGCCCTGGAGACTGCGAAGAACATCTCCGAAATGCGCTCCGACGATTTCCTCATCGTCGATCTCACCAGCCCCAAGCGTCTCCCGCACATCGCCCTGCTTGACTCCGACCGCATCGGCAAAACCAACTATGTCAACGGTCGAAAGGCCCGCACCATGCTGCCGCGCGATCTCCCGTCGCGGGCGCAAGGGCTGGAAGCCGTCGATGCCATCGTCTGGGACGACGCCGATCCCACCGGCCTGACCGAGCAGCAAACCGGCGCGCTCATCGAATGGACCCGCGCCGGCGGTCGCTTGCTCATCACCAGCGGAAAAAACTGGCAGAGCCTGTCAAACTCTTCGCTCGCAACAGTGCTGCCCGTCACCATCACCGGCCTAAGCGAGACCACCGAATCCCCCGAGTTCCTCGCCCTCATCGAATCGCTCTCCGAGTCCGAGTCCTTCATTGAAAAGCTCACCCGACAATACGACAACGATCCAATCCGCCGGTGCAAATTACGCCCAAACGAAGGCGCGATTCCGATCCCCGCAGACAGCGATCATCCTGCAATTGCCTACCGTGGCTTGGTAGGCCGTGGCACCATCACCTTCGTCGGCGGCTCGCTCATGCAACTCCTGCCGCCGACCAAGCGCGTTTTGAAACTCGAATCCTCCGACGAAAGCGACGGAAAAGACGCCGCCAAGGAAGACGAGTTCACCTCCATCGCCTGCGAAAAAGTCATCGCCCGTCGACTCCTGGCATTGCCAAAGGTCATCGAGGATCAGGCCCAGCAAGTAGCCTGGCGCCGCGCCGGCTTCATCGGCAAGCGCGACTTGTTTGAAGAGGTCCGCCGCTCCATCGGCTTTGAAGGCGTCGGCACCGCCTTCCTGCTCTTCGCCATTCTCTTCGCCATCGCCTACACCCTTGTCGCCACCACTGGCAGCTTCTGGTACATGAAACGCCGTGGCTGGCAGCACCACGCCTGGTCAGCCTTCGCCGCCGTCGCCATCGCCGGCACGACGGTCGGCACCGGAATGGTCTGGCTCCTGCGCGGATTCTCCACGCGCCTCTGGCAGACCACGATCATTGATGCCCACGCCAATTCCGATGAGGCCCGCGCCACCGCACTCTTCGGCATCAAGACGCCCGACCACACGCGCCTCAATCTTCGCCTTCCCGTCGGAGTGCAATCGTCCGCCACAGTGGATCAGGGACCGCTCCGCCCAGTGTCAAAGTCGGAGAGCATGGACCTGCCGGACTCGCGCTTCGTCGCATCGGAACGCTACGAGTCCTCCCTCGCCGGCACCGCCATGGAGAACGTCCCTCTCCGCGCCACCCTCAAGGAGTTCCTCGGCACCTGGCACGGCTCGCTCCCCGGCAAGCTTGATGCTGCTCTCGTTGCCAAGCGAAATCTCGGTGCCGACACCGACCGCATCCGTTACGAATTCGCGGACGGCAGCTACCTCAACAACAACCTCGGCGTTGCCCTTCGCGATTGCCTCCTCATCGCCATGCCCCCTCTGCAGGAATCCACCGAAGAAGTCGCCGGCGAGCGCGACCTCGTCACCTATCATTACTACTGGCTGGGCGACATCGCCAAGTCCGGCGACGCCTCGCAATTGTCCACCGACGAACTGCGCCGTCGGCTCTACACCGAGCCGACCACCGATGCCGGCAAGGCCCCGGAGCGCGTCAAGAAACTGCAACTGATATCCGACGTGATGAACGACTGGGAAAAAAGCATGACCTGGCTCGGCGGCACCGACGACCCCGCCGCCCCGCAACGAAGACCCACCACAACTCCTCAACAAGAGAACGCCCCCTTACTCATCCTCTCGACGTTCAATCTCATCCGCAGCAGCGGCAGCGAAGGCCTCCGCTTCATGCGCACCTATGGCCGCGCCCTTGACTGCACCCACCAACTCACCAAACGCACCGCCATCCTTATCGGTTGGAGCGACGAACCCTCGCCCGTCGTGCTGGAAAAAAACCTCACCGCTCTCCGCCCCGAACGCGCTCGAACCCTGTATCGTTTCATCATCCCCGTGGAGCGAAAGTGATCATCCAAACCATCAATCTCACCAAACGCTACGGCAAGCTCGTCGCTCTCAACGGCCTTCACCTCAACATCGAGGAAGCCGAGTGCTTCGGTTACATCGGCCCCAACGGCGCGGGCAAGACCACCACCATTCGCATCCTCTCCACCCTGCTGCAACCCACTTGGGGCGAGGCCAAGGTCTGCGGCCACACCGTCGGCTACGAATCCCGCCTCATCCGTCCCATGATCGGCTACGTCCCCGACTTCTTCGGCGCCTATGAAGACATGGTCGTGCAGGAGTATCTCGAGTTCTTCGCCGCCGCCTACAACATCCACGGCGACGACCGCGTCCGCGTCGTCGGCGACGTGCTGGAGTTGACCGACCTCACCTACAAACGCGACGCACTCGTCGATTCACTCTCGCGCGGCATGAAGCAACGCCTCTCCGTCGCACGCGTATTGCTCCACGACCCCAAAGTCCTCTTCCTCGACGAACCCGCCAGCGGCCTCGACCCCCGCGCCCGAATCGAAATGCGCGAGCTGCTCAAGGAGCTTCGCCGCATGGGCAAGACCATCATCATCAGCTCCCACATCCTTCACGAACTCGCCGAACTCTGCACCACCGTCGGCATCATCGAACGCGGCGAACTCCTCTTCAAAGGCACCATCGACGAGATCGTGAAGAAGACCAAGACCACCAGCCGCATCGAAATCCGCGTCGTAGCGCATCAGGAAAAAGCCAACCAAGTCCTCGCCGCCCTCCCGCTGGTCGAACAGGTCGAAGTCGACGATGGCCGCCTCCTCGTCAGCCTGAAAAAAGAGACCAAGGATTTCTCCTTCCTCGCCAAGGCGCTGCTGGAAGCGCGCCTCCCGATCAACGAAATCAAGGAAGAGCCGGTCAACCTCGAAACCGCGTTCATGCGCTTCACCAAGGGGATCGTCCAATGAGTCAACTAAATCGTTTAGCCGCGTGGAACATCCGCCGTGGCGAAAGGCTTCGCCGAGCGCGAGTCATCGCCCCTGTTTGCATGGCCATCATCTATCTCGCAACCGCCTTCAATTCTCCCCTTCGCGCCCAAGACGCCGAACCACGCAAACCCTCCGATGCCGCCGCCGAAATCACTCCCGACGAAGACGACGACATTCTAAAACCCACCAACCTCGGTATCCGCTTCACCCCGAAGATGGCCGCCGCCATGAGCAAAAAGTTCGTCGAACAGATGAAACCCAAGTACGACCTCGACGAACAGCAAACCGGGGAAATCAACGACGTCATGCAACGCCAGCTCATGAAGTTCGCCCGCAAGAACGAGGCACTGGGTCGTGACATGGTCGAGTTGATGTTCTCCACCATGATCGAAAACGACGGCCGCTTCCCCAAGGAAGAGGCCCAGCAATTCGCCGGCATGGCCAAGGAGTTCATCCCCAAACTCCGCGAATTGTTCACCGAAAGCTCCGCCGAGATCGGCAAGAAGATGAGCATGAAACAGCGCCTCCAATTCACCGCCGACGTCGGCATCGCCGGTGCCGGTCTCGTAGTCTTTGAGAGCCGCATGAAGCGCTGGGAAGAGGGCAAGATCGGCGACTTTGCCAACCCCTTCTTCGACCCCGCCGACAAAGACCCCGCCAAGGCCGAACCCGAACCAGTTGACCCCAACGAACACAAGGACCATCGCGAGGCCCGCAAACAAGTCGAAACATGGATCACCTGGTCCATCGACAAAGACGACCGCTGGGCCGATTACATCGAGCAAGCCACCAAGTACTACGGCTTCAACGAAAAGCAGAAATCATCAGCCGACGCCGTCCTAAAGGATTGCAAGGAGCGGGCGAAGACCATCAAGACCAAAGAGTGGCGCGACGCCATCAAACAAAACCGAATCATCCAGACGCTCTCGCGCCGGGCCGGTGACTACTCCGCGGGGCCGTGGATGAGATCGCTCGAGGAGGCCAACGAAAAACTCATTAAGCCGATGAACGACCTCGACTCCGAATTCAAACGACGCATCGACGACCTCGCCGATTCCGCACAACGTGCCGCCGCCCGTGAAGCCGTCCAAAAAGCCCTCGCCCCCAAAGGCGTCAAACAACTCCCCTTCTGACTCGGAGCGTCCGCGTGAATGCCATCATCCACGACCTCGGCTCCTGGCTCTGGCGACTTGTCCCCGCCAACCCCATCCTCGTCCGCGTCGTCTACGCCGGCGGCCGACGCCTGCGCCACCTTTGGCTCCGAACCGCCTACCTCGCCATCCTCGCCGCCGTCGTCGTCATCGGCGTCCTCGCCAAACAAAGCGGACAAGCCTCCCTGACCGACCTCGCCAAAAACGCGACACAGGTTTTTCAAGTCGTCTCCATCGTCCAACTCGCCATGGTCTGCATCCTCGCCCCACTCTTCACCGCCGCCGCCATTACGCAGGAGAAAGATTCGCAGACCTTTAACATCCTCCTCTCCACGCCGCTCTCCGACGCCCAGATCGTCCTCGGCTCGCTCCTCTCCCGCCTGTTCTTCGTCGTCATGCTTCTCATCGCCAGCATTCCCCTCTTTTGCATCATGATGGTCTACGGCGGCGTCACCGGCGACAAGATCGCCCTCTCCCTCCTCATCTCCGCCTGCACCGCCGCATTCACCGGCTCCATTGCCATCGCCATCAGTGTCATCAAAATCGGCACCGGCCGCACCATCTTCACCTTCTACCTCGCCATCGCCATCTACCTCATCACCGTCTACCTCATCGGTTCACAACCCTGGGCCATCCCGCCGGAAGCCGCCCCCGCCCCCGGCCAAGAGCGCATGATGAGTTGGCTCGCCCCCTTTCATCCCTTCCTCGCCCTCTCCGTCGTCCTCGGCATCACCCCCGCCCCGCTCTACGGCTCCGTCGCGCACTACGGTTTCCCGCGCGGATTTTTCATCGCATACCCGCAATACGCCTACATCCTCATGACCCTCGGCGCATCCTTCGTGCTGATCGTCCTCAGCCTCTTCTTCGTCCGACGCGGCGCGATGGAAGGCGAAGCAACCCTCTGGAGCCGAACGTTCGGCCGATGGTCGCCGGCTGCGATTGGCGATACCAACGACCGAAAGCCCCGCCGCGTCTGGCACAACCCTGTCGCTTGGCGAGAGGCCGTCACCAGCGCAGCCGCCGGCGGCGGTGGCGTCGTGCGCTACTCCATGCTCGGCCTCGGCGTGGTCCTCGGTCTTGTTCTAATGATCTCGTATTGGACCGGCCGCATCACCCTCTCCGACGCCCGCAATTGGCTCTACCTCCTGGTCGTCATCGAGCTGCTCATCGCACTCTTCATCGCCACCGCCACGGCCGCCACCTCCATGACCCGCGAAAAAGAATCCAACACGATGGAGCTGCTCCTCTCCACGCCGCTCACCAGTCACATGATCATCAAAGGAAAAATCGTCGGCCTCGTCGCGGCGACCGGCCCCCTGCTCATGATCCCCCTCCTGAGCATGTTGTTCTTCCTGGGAATCGACCTCGTCACCGGTCGCCTCTTCGGCAAAGGCGCCGTGCAACCCGTCATCTACTGGGAATCCATCCTCGCCCTGCCCATCCTCATGATCGCCTTCACCGCCTTCGCCTGTATGTTGGGTTTGCAATCCTCCATCAAAAGCAAGAAGACTCTCACCGCCGTCTTCACCAGCATGGGCATCGTCATCGGCGTTTACGCCGCGACGGCCGGTTGCGCCATCGCCGTCAGTGAGAGCGACGCCAAACTCGCCGCGACCTTCATGCCCATCAACCCCTTCACCGCCCCCTACATGCTCATCGACCCGGCCCAGGCCGTCAGCGGCACCCTATCCAACGCATCCCCCGACGACCTCCTCGCCTGCCGCATCATCGCCGATCCTCCTTTAATATGGAGGTTCGTCATCCAAAC